>NZ_CP031933.2:2036229-2714973 GCF_003606365.2 Companilactobacillus zhachilii | reverse complement strand
ATTTTGCAATTATTTCCCCCCAATCTGTGGTTGTGGATAATTTTTTCCCTAAAATGACAGAGTATAGTTTATCATTCTATTAAATAGTTTTCCACAGAACACACGTTTAAATTTAGAGTAAATAACAACAGGTATTTTCTAAATACACAGGCTTGTGGAAAAAGACTGTTGATAAAAACTATCCACATAGTTATCCACAGGTAATAGAGCAAATAAACCCTTTAAATAGGCTGTTACATACAAAAAACAAGAAATCAACAATGCCTGTGGAAAACCTAAACACAGTAAAAAGTTACGTTGGAAAAGTTTGTTTATAGTCTTGTGGAAAAAATATCTTGTTAAATGGCTCCACAAATTATCCACAATGAAAATTGCGAAAAACTTTCTAAAAAAAACTTGCTTTTATAGGAAATTAGTTATTTAAAAAGTTGGCATAACATGATATTATAGTTAAGCAATTGTCTGAAGAAGTGAATATTTTAAATATAATTAAGAGTCAGGAGGTTTATTGATGACTACAAAGAGAACATTTCAACCAAAGAAGCGTCACCGTGAACGCGTCCATGGTTTCATGAAGAGAATGAGTACAAGTAATGGTCGCAAAGTTTTAGCAAGACGCCGTAAAAAGGGTCGTAAAGTATTATCAGCTTAGTTTTGAAGGATCACTAAACAATTTGGTGGTCTTTTTTTATTACAAAACGAGAGTAGTCTGGTGACATATGAGAAAAAGCTATCGAATAAAAAAAGAAAATGAGTTTCAATATGTCTATTCCAACGGAAAGTCAGTCGCAAATCGCAATTTTGTTTTGTACACAATGCCTAAACAAGGGCAAAAGCATTTCCGTGTGGGAATTTCCGTCGGGAAGAAAGTTTCGCATACTGCAGTTGGACGTAATCGAATTAAAAGATACATCCGCCAATCACTATTGGAATTGAAACCTGAGATTCCAGCAGAATTGGATTTCTTGATCATTGCAAGAAAACCGGCGGTAGATTTAGATATGTTTGAATCCAAGAAAAATATTGTACATTTATTGAAATTAGGTAAAGTATTAAATTAGGGTACAAAATATTAATTAACTATAGGTGCAAACGTGAATAAGAAAAGCTTAAAGAAATACATAGGTATCGCACTGTTACTTAGTGTTGTCTTGGTTCTAGCTGGATGTTCAAACCTAAACGAGCCAATCACAAGTCACAGTACTGGATTCTGGGATCACTATATTTTGTATAGTTTCTCTCAATTTATCCTTTGGTTAGCTTCACTAGTTGGCAATAGTTATGGTTGGGCAATCATTCTCTTCACAGTTATCATTAGAGTAATTTTGTTGCCACTTAACTGGTTCCAAATCCGCAGTATGAATAAGCAAATGAAGATTCAGCCTCAAATGCAGGCTCTTCAAAAGAAATATTCTGCTAAAGATGTCGATACACAACAAAAATTACGTGAAGAGACACAGAAACTATATAGTGAAGCCGGAGTAAACCCGGTAGCTGGATGTTTACCATTAGTCGTTCAGTTGCCAGTTATGTTTGCTTTGTATCAAGCCATTTATAAGACCACCCAATTGCGTGATGGTACATTCTTATGGATGCAACTTGGTAAGGCCGATCCATATTACATCATGGCTATCTTAGCTGCTGTATTTACTTTCTTAAGTACATACATTTCCAGCTATTCACAGCCAACACAAAACGCTACAACGAAGATCATGACTTGGGTAATGCCAATCTTCATCTTCGTTCCAGCATTGACATTCCCATCAGCTATTACAATTTATTGGGTTATCACTAATGCGTTCCAAGTACTTCAGACATTGGCTTTCCAAAACCCATTCAAATATCGTCGTGAACAACGCGAAGCTGAAGAGGCTGAGAAAGAAAAACAACGTCGTCTTAGAAAAGCTAAGAAACGTGTTTATAAGAATCGTAAATAATTGACAATCGTAAAAAATGTCGTTAAGATGTTTTAGAAATTGTTCATAGATTATATATAGAAAAGTAGTCAAGGTGCTTTTCCGTCTTTTAATGGCGGATTATGCACTTTTTTTATGCTCAAAAATAGAGAAAGGGAGCTTATTATGCCTAGTTCAGTAACTGAATATGACACCATAGCAGCCATTTCAACTCCTCCTGGGGAAGGTGCCATCTCCATCGTTCGTTTGTCCGGAGATCAAGCTGTTGAAGTTGCTATGAAGATTTTTAAGGGACGTGACTTAGAAAAAGTTGCCAGCCATACGATTAATTACGGACATATTGTCGATCCAGCCGATGGTTCATTAGTTGACGAAGTTATGGTCTCAGTAATGCGTGCCCCAAAGACATTCACACGAGAAGATGTGGTTGAAATAAATACCCACGGGGGTATAGTTGCAACCAACAAAGTTCTGCAATTATTGTTGGGATATGGCGCTAGAATGGCCGAACCCGGTGAATTTACCAAACGAGCCTTTTTAAATGGCCGGATTGATTTAACACAAGCCGAATCAGTCATGGATCTGATTCGTGCAAAGACTGATAAAGCTATGCAAGTCGCCGTCAATCAATTGGATGGAAACTTGCACCACTTAATTGGTAACTTACGTCAAGAAATCTTGGATTCATTGGCCCAAGTCGAGGTTAATATTGATTATCCTGAGTATGATACCGACCAAATGACCACACAATTGTTGTTAGAAAAAGCCAGAACAGTTAGTTCAAGTATCGATAGTCTTTTGAAGACTGCTGAGAGCGGCGAAATTTTACAACATGGTCTAGCAACAGCAATTGTTGGTAAACCTAATGTTGGTAAATCTAGTCTGTTGAATCGTTTATTGGACGAAGATAAAGCTATCGTAACTGATGTTGCCGGAACGACTCGAGATGTGGTTGAACAGTACGTCAATATTGATGGTGTGCCATTGAAATTGATTGATACAGCCGGGATTCGTGATACGGAAGATAAAGTTGAAAAAATTGGTGTGGAACGTTCTAAGAAAGCCTTAGCGGGTGCTGATTTAGTTATTCTGGTTTTGGATTCTAGTCGTCAGTTAGAAGAAGACGATATTGAGTTATTGAATGCAACTGCTGATAAGCGTCGCATCGTTATTTTTAACAAAATGGATTTGATGCCAGTGATTACGCCTAATTCAGTTGTGCAACTAAAGGCAGACGATATTATTTTGCAAACATCAGCCATTAAAAATGACGGTATTGAAACAATCAAACAAACGATCAGTAAGATATTTAATGCCGGAATTGAAGATAACAATAGTAGCAACGTTATTATTACAAGTGCTCGTCAAGCTGGTTTGCTCCGTAAGGCTAAAAATAGCCTTAATGACGTTATTTCTGGAATTGAAGCAGGAATGCCCATTGATCTTGTACAAATTGATATGACAGCTTGCTGGGACACTCTCGGGGAAATTACCGGTGAAAGCTATCCAGATGAATTGATTACCCAATTATTCTCACAATTCTGTTTAGGAAAATAGTTTGTTTTAAGTATGCCGTCTCCGGAACAGAGAAAATAGTTACTGGCTGTGCGGACCAGCGTGAGCCAAGGTCTCGAGCCTCCAAACACGCCCGGTGGTGTAAGAGCTAAATCTCTAACGCTACTTTCACTGCCAGTTAAGTTTCTCGGTTCTTCCGACTAGTAAATTTAATTTTTTATATTGATACTAAAAAGTAACTAGCACCGAACATGAAATTTAAAATGATGTTTTATTAACAATTAATTAATACAAAACGTGAAACTAGATAATAAAGGTGAAGTAGGAAATGGAAATTAAGGAATTTGATTCAGAAACTTATGACGTTATCGTTGTTGGTGCCGGCCACGCTGGTTCTGAAGCTGCATTAGCTGCTGCCCGTATGGGTGAAAAAACTTTGCTCGTAACAATCAACTTGGATATGGTAGCTTTTATGCCATGTAATCCTTCAGTTGGTGGTCCCGCTAAAGGTATCGTTGTCCGTGAAATCGATGCTTTGGGTGGTGAAATGGGCCGCAATATTGATAAGACATATATTCAAATGCGAATGCTCAATACTGGGAAAGGTCCCGCTGTTCGAGCATTACGTGCCCAAGCTGATAAAAACTTGTATCACCGTATGATGAAGGATGTTTTGGAAAACGAACCTAACTTAACTTTGCGTCAAGGGATGGCCGAAAAGCTGATTGTTGAAGATGGTGTCTGCAAGGGTATCGTTACAGCTACTGGTGCTAGATATCACGCTAAGTCAGTTGTTTTGACAGCCGGTACTTCATCACGAGGGAAAATTATTATTGGTGAACTGATGTATTCATCAGGTCCTAATAACAGTATTCCTTCAATTAAGCTTTCAGAAGATCTTGAAAAACATGGTTTTAAATTGACTCGTTTCAAGACTGGTACACCACCACGTGTTAATAAAAATACTATCAAGTTTGATGAAACTATCGAACAACCTGGTGATAAAGAACCAAATCACTTCTCATTTGAAACCCCAGATTCAAGTTATCTTCAACATCAAATTTCTTGTTGGATGACTTATACAAATGCCGAAACACACAAGATCATCCGTGAAAACCTTGATCGTGCACCAATGTTCTCCGGAGTAATCAAAGGTGTTGGCCCAAGATATTGTCCTTCAATCGAAGATAAGATTGTCCGTTTTGCTGACAAACCTCGTCACCAAATTTTCCTAGAGCCAGAAGGTAAAGATACTCAGGAATATTACGTAGGTGATTTCTCAACCTCAATGCCAGAAGAAGTTCAATTGAAGATGCTTCATTCAGTCGCTGGTTTGGAGAATGCTAAGTTGATGCGTCCTGGTTATGCGATTGAATATGATGTTATCGAACCATGGCAATTGAAACTTAATTTGGAAACTAAAGTTGTTAAAAATCTCTTTACCGCCGGCCAAATGAACGGAACTTCCGGTTATGAAGAAGCTGCTGGTCAAGGTATTATGGCTGGTATTAATGCCGCTTTACGCGCTGAGGGTAAAGATCCATTTATTCTTCGCCGTGATGAAGCCTATATCGGCGTTTTGATTGATGATTTAGTAACTAAGGGAACTAACGAACCATATCGTCTATTAACAAGTCGTGCTGAATATCGTTTGATTTTACGTCACGATAATGCCGATTTACGTCTAACAGACTACGGCTACAAGTTAGGCTTGATTAACGATAAGCGTTATAACGCCTTCAATATCAAACGTGATACTATCAAGAAAGAACTCGACCGCTTATCTCATAAGATGATTACACCAAAACAAGCTTTGCCATTCTTGAAAGCACATGACTTGAAACCATTGAAAGATGGCGTTTTGGCAGATCATTTCTTGAGAAGACCGGAAGTACATTACGCAGATATTATTGATATGGTCGGTGCAGCTGATTTTCCAGTTGATAACCGAGTAGCTGAACAAGTTGAAATTGCTACTAAATACGATGGTTATATCAAGAAAGAACAAATGCGTATCGATCGTTTGAAGAAAATGGAATCAAAGAAGATCCCAGACCGTATCGACTATACGAAGGTTGACAGTTTAGCAACCGAAGCTGTTCAGAAGTTAAGTAAAATCAATCCACAAACAATTGCTCAAGCCAGCCGAATCAGTGGAGTTAACCCAGCTGATATTGGAATTTTGAGCGTTTATATTGAACAAGGAAAGATCGCCAAAAAATAGAGAGCGAAGACCGGGCTCCCAGCTCCCGAGCATTTGCATGACTTCACGAATTATCCGCGTTTTTTGCGGATGATTTGGGAAGTTAGGCGAAGCGGAAGGAGTTGCCCGGTCGTAGCTCGTTTAAGAGCCGCTGCATATATATACGAATTTAAAAAAAAATTAAAATACCACAAAATCCTGGAGTAAAGGGCTTTGTGGTATTTTAATTAGGCTTAATTATCGACCGATAAATAAAAAAGAATGGATTTAATTAACCGTTATAACGATTAATTAAATCGAGTGTAACGCCGCTACGAAAGCTTAAGTGTCCCCAAAACGAAAAAACCACCACCAATGTTATAATCAACCCATTGAGTGAGGGGGAAATTATGACAATAAGACATAAAAATTACATTCCGGATAACATTGAAGTTACTGGTGCCAATGCTAATAACCTCAAAAATATTGATGTTGAAATACCTTTAAATTCATTTGTAGCAATTACTGGTGTTTCAGGATCGGGTAAATCTTCTTTAGCGATGGATACGATTTATGCTGAAGGAGCCCGGAAATATCTCAATGCACTATCAACTTATACGAGAAGAAGAATTACCCAAATGGGACGTTCTGATGTAAAAGATATCAAAAATCTACCTTCAACTATTGCTTTGCGGCAACGTCCAGTTGTTCCTAGTGTGCGTTCAACAGTTGGTACAATGACGGAAAGCTTGAACATCTTGAGATTAATGTTTTCTCGGTTGGCCTCAGTTGTATGTCCTAATGGTCACCGGTTGGATCCAACTTTGAAAATTTCTGAGGCGATGGATCTACCTACTTCTGATGAAAATATGGGGATGATAACTTGTCCTGTTTGTGGCGTTAAGTTCATGAATTTTGGAGCAGAAGATTTTGCTTTTAATTCAGATGGGGCTTGTCCTACTTGTCAGGAAACAGGATTTTTGAAAGAAATCGAAATCGATAAAATCATTCCTGATGAAAGTTTGACGATTGATGAGGGTGCCATTAGATCGTGGAATTTACCTGGTCGGACGTTACAGAAAGAAATTATTAAAGAACTTGGCGTTAGAACCGATGTGCCATTCAAAGATTTGACTGATAAAGAGAAAGATATCGTTATTAATGGACCGGAACAAAAGAAGGAGATTTTAGTTCCAACCAAAACGGGTCGCTCATTTAGATTGAATGCCTTATATGAGAACGCCGTTACAGCGGTTAAAAATAGTTTGAAAAGTACCAAAAATGAAAATACTTTGACACGTTTGGAACGGTTTTATTCTGAAAAAGTTTGTCCAGATTGTCATGGTAGTCGCTTCAATCCTAAATTATTTAGCAATCAGTTAGTTGGTAAAAATATTGCTGAAGTATCCAACTTTACTATTTCTGAATTACAGGGATTTTGTCAAAAAGTAATGGCTTGGCTACCAACCGATATGCAGGCTTTGGGTAAGAATTTGACGACTGAATTATTAGATTTGTTAGCACCGATCGTAGATTTAGGTTTGAATTACTTGTCAATTTCGCGAGCTGGAAATACATTGTCGACTGGTGAATTGCAACGAATCCAATTAGCACGAACAATTCGGAACCAAATGACAGGAGTTTTGTATGTCCTTGACGAACCTAGTGTTGGACTTCACGCGGCCAACGTTGACGGTTTGATTAAAATTTTGCGTGAGTTAGTTCGTTTGGGTAATTCACTAATCGTGGTTGATCATGATACAAGTATTATTGCGGCAGCTGATTATGTGATTGAAATTGGTCCTGACTCAGGTAGTGATGGCGGCCGAATTATTAGCCAAGGTACGGTTGAGCAAATCAAAGCTGAAAAAGAGTCAGTAATTCAACCTTATTTGAATGGAACGGCTGATATTATCAAACACAAAGCAACTAAACCATTTCAAAATGGCACGATAAGTGTGTCAATTAAAGATCGACATAACATTCACGATTTGACAGCAAAATTTAGTAAGGAATCACTCAATTTAGTTTCAGGAATGTCTGGATCTGGTAAAACAACCTTGATTTTTGACAGTTTATTGCCAGCGTTGACCGATAAAATTGAAGGTGAAAAATTGCCTAATTTTGTTAAGTCGGTCGAAACCGCTGATATAAAAAATATCGTTAAAGTTGATTCAGTGCCAATTGGGAAAAACGTCCGTTCCACTGTTGGGACTTATACCAAAATTTTGGATCACTTACGTAAGTTATTTGCTGAAACTCCAGAAGCAAAGGCTAAGAAATTTACACCAACATACTTCTCATACAATAATAAGCAAGGTGCTTGTCCTAACTGTGGCGGTACAGGTGTCATTACCTTAGATATTCAGTATTTACCTGATATGGTCCAAACATGTCCTGTTTGCCATGGTAATCGTTATAAGAAGGATATTTTGGATATTACTTGGCATGGGAAAAATATTGCAGAGATTCTCGATATGTCCGTTAAGGAAGCGGCTGACTTTTTCCAAGATGTACCAAATATTAAAAATACGCTGGATGTTTTGATCAGTATCGGTTTAAGTTATCTCAAGCTTGGTGAAAGTACACCTACCTTATCTGGTGGTGAAGCTCAAAGAATGAAATTAGTTACATTTATGAAGCACAGTCAAAAAAATCAGTTATTTATCTTTGATGAACCTAGTGTCGGCTTGCATCCAAAAGATGTTGGTGTGCTGTTAGATGTTTTCAATAAATTGTTGAAAAAGCATGCAACAATCATTGTGATCGAACATGATTTGGATATTATTGCCAATGCAGATTATATCAACGATTTAGGTCCCGAAGGTGGCGTGAATGGTGGTAAAATTGTTGCAACGGGTACTCCGAAAACGGTTGCAGATAATCCTGCCAGCTTAACCGGACAGTATCTCAAAGAACATTTGCAACTGTTCAATGAATATTAACTTGAGGTGAGACTATGGAAAAAATTGGTGTGATTGGATTAGGAAATATTGCACAGAAGGCATATTTGCCAGTGATGGCAACGATGCAGGATAAGTTTGAATGGCATTTAACGACAAGGAATTCCACAAAAGGTGAGATGTTGGAAAAGAAGTACGGCTTTAAACATTTTCACCAGACTTTGGATGAATTAATTGCAGAAAAACCATTGGCAGTATTCGTTCATACACCCACACAGACGCATTTTGAAATTATTAAGCAATTGTTGGATGCTGATATTAACGTTTATGTTGATAAACCCATTTCTGAAGATTTATCAGAAGTCGAAACCTTATATAAATTAGCCGAGGAAAAGCATCTTATCTTAACGTGCGGATTTAATCGTCGTTTCGCACCGTTCAATCATGAATTGAAACAAATTACTGATAAAAGAACAATTGTCTCAGAAAAAATACGTGAAGAAGCAGTGCAACCCACGGCATTTGCAATCTTTGATTTAATGATTCATTCCGTTGATACAGCAGTTTATTTGCTGGATGAGAAAGTTAAAACCGTTAATAATTTCTTAGTTACTAAAGATGGAAATTTGGAACAAGGCTATATCACTTTGAACGGCAGTAAGAGTCAGGCACAAATTATTACTAATATGGTTGGTGGTAGCAATCTTGAACTATCAACTGTTCAGGGTTTAAAAACTCGTCAAGTCGTAACTAATCTCAACTCATTACAAACTTATCAAACAGGAAGCGTTACTCAGACCTCACGACCTGATTGGGAAAATACCTTGGTTACGCGTGGATTTGATCCAATTATCAGAGCATTTTTACAGGCCGTTTCTGAAGGAACAGCCAATCCAGTTAGTCCAGAATCAGCAATTTTGAGTCATAAGTTATGTTTCAATCTTGTAAATTCTTTACAAAAATAGCTAATTGGAACGTACCACAACATATAGTGACGAACATGCGTTTTTGTACCATATGTTCCATGTGAAACAATTAAATTAAAAAAGCCGTAGCCTCAAGAGTTACAGCACTTTTAATCGTGAAAGCGAATACGAATAAGATTAGTTAATAATTAAAAGATTGACTTATAGATAGTATTCATGCAATACTACATAACGGTGCCAAACCGAGGTAAGGGTAGAAGGTTGGCGCGCAAGCGTTTGGAAAATCGTCGCACCTTACCACATGGAGAAATTTGCAGATGTGCAAATTTCTCCTCTTTTTTTGTCTTCAAAATGGGGGAGTGACATAACTATTTTTGCCTTAATGCTCGAATGACCCTCTTTTGTCACACTCTCCTAAAAACCATAAAATCTACTATGTTATAATGCTTGCAATTATAAGAGAGGGTGAGCGTGATTAAACGAGTAGTTTTAGTAGCTTATGGATTTATCTTGAGTGCAATTATTGGCCTAATTGCAGCGACATTTTTAGTTGTCGAGGGATTTACTTCAAAATTAGTTTGGTCGAGTCATAACCAAATTATTGAAATGGGATTGATATTCTTAGGTAGTTTAGTGCTCTATTATTTGTTAAAACGTTGGCCTGATTTACCCAAAACTTCGCAAGATTCAATGCATGAATTAAAACTAAATCAAACAATTGATTACCATGATGTTTTTTTCAATTTGTTGATTACATTGGTTATCTTAAGTTTTGGCGCCGGGGTAGGTCCGGAAGCAGCTTTGTTGAGTGCGATTATTTCATTGTCGATCTGGCAGGCTGATAAATTACGATATTTGTATTTCCAATATGACGAGTTAAAAAAAATGCCACTATTGGAATCTCTAAAACGACTTTCAAATCCATTCAAATTTAGGCAAAAATACGTCGGCGCTAACGCGCCGAAAATCCCCTCAGTTATAAAACAAAAAAGAATTCTATACCTAGTATTTATTATTAACGGAGTTTTTGCGTTTGCATTATTGATTCGTCAAACCGATCAGCCGTCGTTCATAACAAAACTTGGAACTTCAAATTGGCAGCCTGTGGATATCTGGCTACTACCATTGCTGATGATAGCTGGCATTATTTTTGGAAAAATGTGTAAATTATTTTACAAAGTTTTCCACATGTGGATAAGTAAAATGAATTTATCTTTAGGATTAAAAGTGACATTAGGTGCGATTTTTATTGCGCTGATAGCACTTTTTGCTCCAGATTTATTATTTTCCGGGCAACACAGTTTAGATTTATTGATTGGTGCTTGGGCCAACAAAACAGCAATATTTTTGATAGGGATGGGACTTTTAAAATTATTTTTCTTAGCCTGGTGTCTCACGTTTAATTGGCGTGGAGGACATATTTTCCCAATCACCTTTGCAGCTATGATTGAAGGTTTTGCGGTGGCACAGATGCTACCTAATTTTGACCGATTATTCATTGTTGCAATTATTGCCACAACCATTATGAGTGAATTGATTTCACCCGTTGTTGCAGGTGTTTTCATAATGTTATTTTTCCCGTTGAAATTAACGCCAATAATTGTTCTGGTAGCGATATTAATGTATTTAAAAAATAAAATTTGGTCTAGAAAAACTGTTAATTCATAACGAATTAGCAGTTTTTTTATGAATATTATTCAGCTTCGATATTTATCTCGGGATGATTTTTTAGATATTGCTTAATAATATTATTTCCGGACTAAGATATATTGTCATTATGTCATTTCAATCAGACTGTCGGAATGACTTGTCTAATTAATTGAGGTGGCTTAATATTTTTAAGGTATGTTTATGAAAAATTATTTTTGAAATAAATGGAGTTTTCAATGAAAGAAACAAAAAAGGGTAGTATCAAGGGATTACTACCACTGATTATATTTTTAATTTTGTATGCTTTAACTGGTGTTATCTCAGGAAAGTTTGATAGTATGCCCTTGCTAGTAGGGATGATTTTAGCTTCGATGGTTGCCTTTGGAATTGCTCCTCCAAAAGGAACTAAGAAGTTATCATTTTCAGAAAAAGTTATGACCTTTTGCAGAGGTGGTGGAGAACCAACCTTAATCATGATGGTGGTTATTTTTATCCTAGCGGGAGCTTTCCAAGGTGTAGCTTCAAAAATGCATGCCGTCTCGTCAGTAACCAATTTAGGGCTGAGTATTTTACCAGCAAATATGATTTTGCCAGGAATTTTCATTATCGGTTGTATCTTAAGTTTTGCGATGGGGACTTCCATGGGAACAATCACTGCACTGATGCCGGTTGCCGTTGATGTGGCTGCTAAAACAGGAGTTAACCCAGCGCTGATGGCAGGAATCGTTGTTGGTGGAGCTATGTTTGGTGACAATCTATCGTTCATTTCTGCGACGGCGATTGCTTCTGTTCAGACGCAAGGTGTTGAACAACGAGAGAAATTCAAATTGAATATTATTACATATTTGCCAGCTATTGTTATTAACATTATTTTATTGGCAATATATCCAATCAAAACGGTTGTTTTAACTGGTTCTTATAGTTGGAATTTGGTTGATTTAATACCTTATATTCTAGTCATTGTTCTGTCGTTAGTAGGTTTAAATGTTATGCCAATTATGATTATTGGTGTGGCGTCCGGAATCGTGATTGGTGTGATCCATGGTGATTTTAGTTTGATTGGTTCAATGCAATATGTTCAAAGTGGGATGGCTAGTATGGAAGATATTGCCATCATTTCCGTAATCGTTGGCGGCTTGGTTGAGTTGATGAAATATCTCGGTGGAATTCAGTGGCTGATGGATACGTTGGGCAAGCAGACTAAGTCAAAACATGGTGCTGAATTTTCGATTGGAGCGCTGGTGACATTGTTGTGTGTTGCAACAACTAATAATACAATTGCCATTATTACGGTAGGCCCATTGGCTACAGAAATTGGTTGGAAATTTAAACTATCTCGGGCTCGTGTTTCAACTTTGTTGTCGATGTTTGCGACCCATGTTCAAGGCTTGATACCTTATGCTGGACAGTTATTAGTTGCCGGAGGAATGGCCAAAATTTCTCCCGTTGCGATTGTGCCCTGGGTTTGGTACTGCTACTTAACGTTAATTATGAGTTTATTGTTTGTCTTCTTAGATTTTCCGAAAGTAAAAGTTACGTCGGAAAATGGTTATGATCACTTTGAGGAAGATTTAGTAGAGTAGTAAATACAAAATATAATTTTTTTCGCGTAAAACAAACAGCTCCAGTAATCCGCTTTGGATTACTGGAGCTGTTTTACTTAATTTGCACTTTAATTTCTAATTATTTTAATTTTGATGCAGCAGCGTCATCAACGATAAGCGTTACATCAGGATGGTTTTGCAATGCACTTGCTGGGCAGTCTTCTGTAACAGGACCGTCAACAGTAGCAGCAATAGCATCAGCTTTGTTTTCACCGTAAGCTAGAAGGATGATCTTCTTAGCCTTCATAATTGAGCCGATACCCATTGAATAAGCAAAGCGAGGAACGTCTTTTTCGTCTTCGAAGAAACGTGTGTTAGCTTCGATTGTTGATTCTGTCAAACCAACTTTTCTTGTCTTGCCATCGAAAGGTGAGCCTGGTTCGTTAAAACCAATGTGACCATTTCTACCGATACCAAGGATTTGAAGGTCGATAGGATTTTCTTCAATAATCTTGTCGTAAGCTGATGTAGCAGCAGCTGCGTCAGGATTTGAACCATCGGGAACGTATGAATTCTTGAAAGGTTTCTTACTGAATAGGTGTTCTTTCATGAAGTAGTGGTAACTTTGGTCATTGTCAGCTTTTAATCCAACATATTCGTCCAAGTTAACTGAAGTCATGTTTGAGAAGTCAAGGTCGCTACTTGTCATTTCGTTGTAAAGTGTGATTGGGCTACTACCAGTAGCTAAACCAAGAACTTTAGCACCGTTTTCGATATCAGCTTTAACAAGCTTGAAGGCTTCCTTACCACCCATTTGTGTATCTTTAACTTTAATTATCTTCATTGTATTACTCTCCCATCTCTATCTTTCTGGTCTAGTCCAATCTAATGCATTTTGGGAAAATTGTCAATAAAATTAGGCTATTAAATAAAAATATTTTAAAAAACGTTAGAAACCATGCAAAATCTTCATAAGTTAGGTATATTTTTAGTATGAGTAAAAACTAAAGAGGCAGAATAATTTGGAAAAAATATTATCTACATCTGAGGGTAGTGTAAATACAAATCTAATCGGTCCCGTTGACAGCGACAGTATTATTGTCCTGGTACCCGGAATCAATGGTTCAATTGAGTATTTCAATGAAATGATTCCCTATTTAAAGAGTAAGTACCAAACAATCGTTGCGCTTGATCTTCTTGGTCAAGGCAAATCATCTAATTCCAAGAATGATCAATATACAATTGATTCAGAAGCATGGAATTTATTAGAAGCGATGGCGCGTTTAAAAATATCTCGTAAGTTAGTTATTTTTGGATACGGTGTTGGTGGTTTGATTGCCGTAAATATGGCAGAAATGCGTGGATTCACTATTAATAAGTTGATCCTATTAAATACACCCGCTAATGATAACTACGCTGATATGGACGCTCATTCGGCTGTCGCAAGTATTCCATTGCTAGGCAAATTGGCTAAGTCACCAGTTAAAGCTAGCATGTACTTTGAGAAGAACTTTGATCGTAATAGTTTGAAGAACCCCAAGGTAGTTGATGAAGCCGCTAATAGTGTCGACAGAAAGACTGCTAGAAAACTACAAAAGATGTCAGTTGATTACTTGTCAGAGAAAGCCTTAAACAAGCGTCTACGTTCATTTAAGATTCCTACCTTGGCCTTGTTTAGTGATGGTGATCAAGTCCTAACAGAAAACGGCGTTAAGGATGCTAAAGCAACTATCGGACGTGTACCGGACTTGCAGATTGAAGACATCAAAGGCGCTGGTCACTTGGCTATGATGGAAAAACCTGAGGAAATCGCCCAAAAGATTATTAAGTTTGATGAAACAACAGTTAAAGATGAAGAAGCACCTGAAAATAGTTAAGGGTCTAAATAAATAGCTCCAGTAATCCAAAATCGGATTACTGGAGCTATTTATTTAGATGCACGTTTGATGAAAAAATGGTTATGTCACGGTCCCATTATATTTCATAACGCATTATTGAAATTTGCCGATAACTCATAAAATTAACTGCGTTACTATAATTTACAAAATAACTTGATCTAAAGAGGATTGTCGTGTTTAAAAATAGAAAAATGATAATTTTAAAAGTTCTAGTGATATTAAACAAGTTCTCAAGAAAATCGGTATTATTGTAGGTGCCAGAGTGTGCAATAAAGCTGTTGTCATCCGCATAACACAAACTCGTTAAAGTAAAAAAATAAGGAGATATTATGTCTAATTTAAAAGATCACCAAGCATGGCTTAAAGAATTCTACGAAGGTCGCGGTTGGTATCAATATCCAACATTTATTCATTTAAATTTTGTGACCGAAGAGGTTGGAGAATTGTCTCGAGCAGTGCGTACTCTAGAAATTGGACGTGACCATCCCGGTGAAGCTAAAAAGACCCATGAAGAATTAATGGATAATTTAGAAGAAGAATTAGCTGACGTTTTAGATCAAGTTTTGATGATCAGTAGTAAGTATGATGTTAATCCTGAAACGTTATTAAAACGTAGTGAAGTTAAATTGACGAAAAGATTTAAGCCTCTGGAAAAAAGTGTTACTTCTAGTTCAAAGATTTAGTTGCTTAGTCGGACAGGTGAAATCAAAAATTTATGTTTTTGGGAACTAGCGACAGGGATGTATTTTTTGCCATCCTTATAAACGAATTGGATAACGTCGTAATTGTTGTGTAGCTTTTTGGCTTCGTCAGAAACAATTTTTTGAATTGAATAAATATACTGTTTTTGATCATCTGTAGCCTGAATATTTTGGACTGCTTCATAAGTTGTTTTCAAGTATTTTTGGGTTTGATTATCGGTTAATTTCACAACAATGACAGTATGGGGATGTTTACTAGTGCTGTCGTTGATATTGTGCTCTTCCTTAATGACAACAACACGTCCGTTTTGATTAAATTGTTTGTCGAGGGATTTTTTGACGGTCTTGTATTCAGTTTTAGGCTTAGTGCTTGTTGCAGTATTTCCGGCTGGCTTAGGACCCTTTAGCGTTATAACGGATAATAAAATGGCAAAGATTACGACACCAACAATGGTAAAAATTAGATATTTTGTATTGAAAGAACCGCGTTGTTTCTTATGCATAATAATAAACCCCTAATAGTGAATTATTAGGGTGATTATAACATAAAAGATTATTTCGACTTGGATGCTGGAGTTGATTTTCTTATGTTCAAATCGTCTTCATTTTTAAAAATATTAATATGCGTGTGTTGATTTTTTGATTATAGATTTAAGATTATTCCCTGTTGATGCAAATCAAAGAACGAACCAGCCGGAAAGAGCAAGGAATTTTGGTCGCTGTGTAGGTGGCGTTGGTGCTTTAGCACCTACACCACGGGACGACTTTTGAAACTCGCGGTTTTTGCGAGGTTCAAAAGCGAGATTCGAGACCGTTCCTTGGCTCGAATCGGTCCCCATAGCGACCAAAATTCCTTGCTCTTGGAGGCGGCACATATGCAGATAAATTGACCTAAGACTCATTTATTTTGGATAATGTGAGCGTAACTGAATAACTGGAAGAAAGTAGGAATTACTATGTCTTCACAAGCGTTACTAATTATTGATTATACGAATGATTTTGTTGCTGAAAAGGGTGCCTTAACTTGCGGTAAGCCTGGTCAGGAGATTGAATCTGAAATCATTTATTTGGCTGAAAAGATGCATAAGAATGGTGATTGGGTCTTTTTGCCAACTGATGTACACAAGCCCAACGACCCATATCATCCGGAAACAAAACTTTTTCCGAGCCACAATGTTCGTGGTACTTGGGGGCGTGAATTGTACGGTGGTTTAAAGGAATGGTTTGATGCTAACAATGATGATGAAAAGGTTAAGTTGTTCGATAAAACCCGGTACAGTGCCTTTGCAGGAACTGATTTGGATATTCGCTTACGTGAACGCAAAATAGACACCTTACATTTAGTCGGTGTCTGTACTGATATTTGCGTGCTACATACAGCGGTGGATGCTTATAATTTGAATTATCACATTGTTGTTCATGAACAAGGCGTAGCATCATTTAATCAAGCTGGTCATGCTTGGGCGTTGGATCACTTTCAAAATAGCTTAGGAGCTGAGATAGTCTCCGCTATTTAATCAACAATGGAATTAATGATAAGTGTTCGTGATGCTCTTGAAAAAGCAGTATAAAGACGATTTTGACCAAATTGAGTATCAAGATAATATTTTGAATTAACATCGGCAATAATAACATTGTCGAATTGCAGTCCCTTGGCTAAAGTTAAGGGTAAAACTATGATTCCAGATGCAGGCAGTTTCTCGGCAGTAGTGCCCAGAACTGTCTGTTTTATTTGGTCATGAATTGCTTGAGCTAGGTGAAGGTCACTTGTTATGATGGCCGAGAGTTCACCGTTATCTAGCTGTTTTATTTCAGACTTTAAATTAATAAGTAGTGATTCAAAATCTTGATTTTCAATAAGTTCAGGTTCTTTACCACCGATCTGAATCGTATTGACCTTATCAATTAAATCGGGAGATCCGTGTTTGATGAAAGCCTTAGTGATGGCACCACTTGAGCGATAGCTGGTATACAAATTTCTTTGTGTAACGGCGATATGATGTGACTCAAATAGCCCCATTAGATTATTAAAGGTCAAAGGATGGCTGGACTCTAAAATAGATTGCAATTGATCTCCTACCAAGGTCCAATGTGCCTTGGGAAAGGCAGTCAGCAAAAATAATATTTGGTCTAAAGAATAATCTTGAATTTCGTCAATCATCACAAATCTAAGATTCTTCTGTGCTAGATCCAATAGTTTTAAACGGGTGAAAGTATAATCTAAATCGTTAATTTTATGGGTATTCAAGACTGATTTTATAATTTGAGAAATATTCAACCATGCCTTTTGGTCAATCTGATTCAGAAGTTGACGATTGCGCCATAGTAACATTTTTTTAGTGGCTTTTTGAACGGCAAGGTCGGAACTGGGTGAAATTAAACGACCAAAGATTTTTTCCTGCTGAGAGTCGGTTAAGTCTGATAATTCAGCCTGAACTTTACCATCTTTCGAAGCGTGTTCAATTCTTGATTCGATTTCAGCAGTCAAAATGGAAGATAACGCCGTTATACGCTTAGCCAAAGACATAGTTTTCGACGTTTGTTCGAAAAATTGCTTAATATCTGCCTGACTGAAAATAGTGACATCGTTCAAAGTGATATTTTTGAAGTCAGCCACTGTCAGTACCAAATCATCTAACTTATTGGCTAAATCTTGGACATGACTGGTATCCGATTCAAAAGGCATTGATTTATTGATAAAGGTAGTCATTAGTTGAGCAAAGGTCATTTGTAACGGCGATTTTTCACCGAGACTAGGGAGAACTTGATTGATGTAGTTAGTAAATAATGTGTTTGGGGTAAGGAGCAACATGTCACTTGATACTAGATTATCGCGGTAACGGTAAAGTAAATAAGCAATTCGTTGCAAGACAACTGAGGTTTTGCCACTACCAGCGATTCCATTTACTAACAGTGCTGGGCTTTTGGTATCACGAATGATGATGTTTTGTTCTTGCTGAATTGTTGCGGTAATGGAACTCATCTGGCTATTTTTATTTGCTTGTAAAGTCTTAACTAGCAGCGGATCCTGAATCGCAACATCGGTGTCAAAAACATCCTCTAAAACGGCGTTATGTAATAAAAACTGCCTTCTTGTGGCAACTGTCACATCGATTGTTCGTTCGTTAGCGATGTAATGTGTTTTGCCAATTTTGTTGTTGTAATATAAGTCGGCAATTGGTGAGCGCCAATCGATTATCATTGGTTCTTCAGGTGTTGGAGAAAATCCCGCGGAGCCAATGTAAAAGGGAATTGATTCCGTTTCGTCAGGGTATTTCAAATCAATGCGAGCAAAATAAGGAGCAGGTAACAAACGGGTCACACTTGATTTGGTATTTTGAAGTTGAGATTGCTTGTTATTGAAAGAATCAATTTGCTTATTCATGGTTTCAATTGCGGCGAAGGTATCTAAATTGTCAGCATAACTGTCAAAATTTAGGGCCGTTTCTTTACCGGCAGTTTTTTTGAAATCTTTTGCCTGATTTGCATTGTCGGACAGTAATATTTCAATCTTAGCAAGAGTTTCTTGGAGCGTCTGGTGAACCATGGTTAAATGTTTTTGTTCCAATGCGAAAGTTTTATCCATAACGATACCTCCTGTATATTAGATATCTAATGGTAATACGTTAAACTGCTAAATAACAGTCTTGTAATGATACTAAAAATCTCTCATAATATATATGAGGAAAGCGTTTGGTGCTGGTTAAATATGCCGCCTCCAAGCGCAAGAAATTTTGGTCGCTATGGGGACCGATTCGAGCCAAAAGGCGGTCTCGAATCTCGATTTTGAACCTCGCAAAAACCGCGAGTTTCAAAAGTCGTCCCGTGGTGTAATGGCTTTAGCCATTACACCACCTGCACAGCGACCAAAATTTCTTGCACTTTCCGGCTAGTTCATTCATTATTTTTGAATCAATAATCAAAAGACCAATTATCAACCGGAGACTAATACATTTGTTATTTTTAATACGATGTAACTAACTAATTCGACATTTGAAACTGAATATAATCAAAAAAGCTAGATATTTCTTCCTGGATTTATACCAAGGGAAAAAATATCTAGCTTTTTTATATTCAACTTCTAATTGTTGGAGTTATTTTTCTAAGCGGAAAAAGTTATCTCACAGGCCCTTTTTTGGTTTGGGAGCTAGTCCTCTTACTAGAACTTCGGTCCATTCACTGGTGTATGGCAAGATTCGTTTATAGATATCAGGGCTGGATATACCTTCGACCATTGCTTGGAAATACAACATCAAAAATTCATCGGAATATTTTAAATCTATCTTGCCTTCCTTACGACCGCGATGGAATATATCTAGCATCAACGAAATACTATTCTCTTGATAAGTTTTCATTAACAATGTTAAGCCGTCATCTTTTTTCTCTGTATAGAACTTCATCATATCGTTATAAAATTGCTTATCAACTTTTTCCAAAGCATTAATTTTGTTTTGGCTCAAGGCAATCATCGTATCTTCAAATGGTAAATTTTGCTCGGTGATTTTATACGCCCCAGCTGCTAAATTGTTCAGGAAGTCTTTATAGACTGCCTTGTAGAGGTTATCTTTATTATCAAAATATTTAAAAATCGTAGTTTTACCAACGTTTGCTTGTTTGGCAATTTCGTCCATAGTAATACTTTCGGCACCCTTAGGAGTGTTTAATAGATCAAAAGTTGCGTCTATGACTTGCCGTTTTTTTTCTAAAGTTCTTTTTTCAAATCCGTCCATAGTTGTTCCTCACTTTTAAACTTTAAAAAGTCATCTAGTTCTTTATCTACTACATTGTAATATATTATGGACTAATAAACTAATGTTAGTTCATATTTTTTTGATAAATCTATTGACTAAACGATTACCAATGGATATTATGGGTCTAATAAATGAACTTTAGTTTAAAAATATTTGCATATAGGGTATTTATGAACCGTAGGGACTATATTAGAACATTATTTTTGAACCGGAAAGCACGTTATCAATATTTTGAAGGGAGTCATTTTATTATGACGGAAATTGTTAAGGTTCAAGGATTACAAAAAAGATTTGGTAAATTCCGCGCCTTACGCGATATCAATTTTACGGTTGATTCTGGTGAAGTCGTTGGATTTATTGGACCTAACGGTGCTGGAAAATCGACGACTATTCGGACTATTCTAGGGATAATCAAACGTGATGCAGGGAATGTCACTGTTTTTGGTAAGGATGTTTGGAAAGATAGTTACCAAATTCATCAAAAGATTTCTTATGTACCAGGAGATATCGCTTTATGGGGGAATCTAACTGGTGGTGAAATCATTGATTTGTTCATGAAATTACATGGTAATGGTAGCCACAGAAAGTGCGATTACTTGATTAAACGTTTTGAATTAGATCCTAAAAAGAAGGCTAAGAACTATTCAAAAGGAAATCGTCAAAAAGTCGGTTTGATTGCGGCACTGTCAGTTAATTCTGACTTGTACATTTTTGATGAACCAACTTCAGGTTTGGATCCTTTGATGGAAGCTGTTTTTCAGGAAGAAGTGGCAAAAATCAAGGCTGAAGGTAAGGCAATCCTACTATCCTCACATATTCTCAGTGAGGTTGAACGTCTAGCTGATAAGGTGGTAATTATTCGTCAGGGAACAGTGGTTGAATCAGGTACGCTGGATCAATTACGTCATCTAACTCGTTCAACAATCAATATGGTGACCGAAACAAATGCGACCGATATGCAATTTGTAAATGGGGTCCACGATTTTATTCAAAAGGGTAATCGGGTCACATTTTCAGCCGATAATGAAAATATTAACGATATCTTAACTGAGGCAACAAAATTTGGCGTCAAGAAGTTTGAATCAGTTCCACCAACATTGGAAGACTTATTCATGCGTCACTATGAAGGTTAGGGGGATAAATTATGCGTGAAAAATTTGCACGTTGGGATACTCTCTTTCTGCAATATCTGAAACGTGATTGGAGAAAAATCGTTATTTGGATAATTGGTTTAGGATTATTTTCTGGAGCTTTTGTCCCCGCCTTTAAGGAACTGGCTAAAGGTAATGGTTTACGTGGAATGTACGAGACTATGCAAAACCCAGCCATGATTTCAATGGTTGGTCCTACGCCCATCAAAAATGCGGCTAATTACACTATTGGTGCAATGTATTCTAATGAAATGTTATTGTTCTGTGGCCTATTTGCGATGATTATGTCGGCGTTACACGTCGTTAGTCACACTAGAAAAGAAGAAGATTTAGGATTAACTGAATTAGTTCGTTCATTCAAAGTCGGTCGTCAAGCTAACTCGGTTGCTGTTGTTTTGGAAACAATCATCATCAATGTCGTTTTAGGATTATTTACTAGTGGCGTTATGTTGAGTTTTGGCCTTAAATCACTATCTACTGAAGGAATTTTTCTATTTGGTACTGCCATCGCAATGGCTGGTCTAGTCGGTGCTGCGATTGGAATTTTAATGGCACAAATAATGCCAAATGCTTCAGGCGCTACGGGTAGTTCAATTGGAATCATTGGTCTACTTTATATTATTCGTGCGGGAACAGACGTATCTAACTTGGATTACTCAGTTTGGAATCCGATGAGTTGGATCTATCTGACATATCCATTCACTAAAAATGATTGGTTGCCAATTGTGTATGGTATTAGCTTTTTAATAGTAATAGGTTTAGTTTCTTTCGTCTTAGAAGGAAATCGTGATATGGGATCCGGTTATGTTCATGAATTTCAAGGAAAAGCACATGCGAACTTTACAATGTTGTCGATTCCTGGATTCTTATTGAGACTTAGCCGCGGAATCATTATCAGTTGGCTAGTTGGCTTCGCGGTTATGGGCGCTGCTTATGGTTCTATTTACGGAGATATGCAGGAGTTTCTTAACAGTAGTCCTTTGGTAAAACAAATGTTTACGATGTCAGGGCACTCAATTGAAGAGTCATTTACCTCAACAATTATGATGGTCATGATTGTACTAGCAACTATTTTGCCAATCGTTTTGATAAATAAGTTATTCACGGAAGAAAGTCATGGTCGGATGAGTCAAACTTTCTCGACTAAAGTAACACGGGGTAAACTTTACTGGTCGACCATCAGCTTAGCCATCATTATGGGTGCCATAGGTATTTTCATATCTGCTGGTACTTTAGGAGAAACGGCCATATCCAGTATGAGTAGTAAGTCAGTGATGGAGATCAGTGACTTTCTCAAAGCTGGCTTTAACTTCTTCCCATCCATGCTATTCTTTATCGGCTTAGCTGGTTTAGCTCTAGGCTGGGCGCCTAAATTGTCCAAATTAGCTTATATCTATTTGATTTACTCATTCATGTTAAATTACTTTAGTGGAATCCTAGATTTGCCAGACTGGTTTAACAAGACGTCAATTCAAACTTGGATACCAAGAATGCCAATCGATAAGTTCGATGGATCAACCTTTGCTACAATTACCGTCATTAGTTTGGTTATGATTGTGGCAGGATATATTGGTTATAGAAGACGTGATTTGATTGAAGGAGCATAAGTAATAACAAAAATAACCGCCATAGGAAATCATTTGATTTCTTGTGACGGTTTTTTTAATGTCTAAAATTTTGTCCCACCGTTATGATAGGGGTGGTTCTTTCTTAATTTCTATTTGAGGTTTTGCTAGGTTTAACCGAATTACTGACTTTTTTCTCAGTTAGATATTGATCGTAATGACTGCCAAGGAATAAGGGAACTTTTTCTTCGACAACATCACTGAATTCCAAACCGTACCAGAGTGTTGGAGGGATAGTGATATTTTGGAGTAATAAACGTCCACCAATTAAAAATCGATCCCAGCCCCGCATGTATTCTTGGGCACCTAAGTCTTGAAATTGTTGATTTTGAATAACGAATTTGAAGGAACCAACGCGGCGCTTTGGAACCATGGAGTAAGTTGGTGTTTGATCGTCGATAATATTTTGATCTAACAGGCTATTGATGATTTCACGTATGTAAATATTAACATGTTGTGACTTTTTGAATCCTAAGTTCAGCGTTACATTAACAACATTTCTTGTGTGCATCATATCGACGGAATAGTAGCATTCATAAGGTGCATTGGTTTGATTCACCGTTATGAACCAATAGACTTTAGCCCGTTTTGGATCTTGGTCCAAGATGGAGTAGATGATTGAACGTTTGATAGAGTAATCTGGTCCCATTTTTAGCATATAAACTAAGTTTGTTGCATAAGTAGGAATGCCTTCATCAGTACTCAATTTCTCCAATTGCGGAATAAAATCTAGTAATGAGACATTTTCACTTTCAGCCATATAAGCATCACGACGCTTGTTGCCATAGAACCAAATTATCATGATTGTTAAAATAGCGAGCGTTATGATGACCGTTACGTATCCACCATGAACAAATTTAATTAGGCTGGATAGTAGGAATAAACTTTCTAGAGCAAAGAAAGCAACTAGGAAAATATTGGCCAAAATATGGTGATTTTTCATAATTAAAAATTGATTTAACAAGATTGTGGTCATGAGCATCGTCAAAGTTATGGCTAGTCCATAGGCTGCTTCCATGTGGTCTGACGAGCCAAAGCCCCAAACGATACTGACAGTGATGGCACAAAGAATCCAGTTGACTGTTCCAATGTAAAGTTGGCTTTGTACTTGACCAGGAAATTTAACTTTGAGTCGAGGTAAAATTTTTAAACCAATTGCTTCTTGAACTAAGGTGAATGAACCCGTAATCAAAGCTTGTGACGCGATAATTGCTGCCATCGTGGCGATAACTATTGCGAAAATTTTGAACTCTTCGGGCAACATTTGATAAAACGGATTAATGCCGTTTATTTGGTTGTAGTGATTATTTTGATAGTTAGAGATAACCCAAGCTGCCTGACCAAAGTAATTTAGCATCAACATTAAGTAAACGAATGGCCAAGTTGCATAAATATTATGTTTGCCTACTTGTCCCATGTCGGCGTATAACGCTTCTGCACCGGTTGTTGCTAGAAAGACGCTACCAAGAATGAAAATACCAGCCTTGTTAACGGGACTGAACAAAACCTTGATCGCATAAATTGGGGAGAGAGCCTTCAAAACACTCAGGTCATTAGTTAGATTAAGTAATCCAGCTATACCAATGAAGCTGAACCAAATCAACATTATCGGTCCAAAGGATCTACCAATTCGATCAGTTCCAAACTTTTGAATAATAAATATCGTTAAAAGAATCGTTGTAACGATGATTAAAACGGTTGCCTGGCTATTGGAAAAGACAAAGTTCCCAAATTTTTGTCCTTTAATACCTTCAATGGCGGAAGTTACAGTTACAGCTGGAGTCAAAGTTCCATCAGCCAGTAGAGCTGAACCGCCGATCAGAGCTGGAATAATTAACCATTTTCCCTTTGACCGCACGAGAGCATAGAGGGCGAAAATACCACCTTCTTTATTGTTATCTGCTTTCATAGCAATCAGGACATATTTAATTGTAGTGATTAACATTAAAGTCCAAAAAATGAGCGAGACACTCCCAATAATGTATTCTGGTTTGGCGTCTGCCATGGTGCCAGCACTATTGATGATTGAATTCATTACGTATAAAGGCGAGGTCCCGATATCGCCATAGACGATGCCGAGGGTGATCAACATACCCAAGGTAGATAAGGATGAATTTCTCTTTTTCATACGAACTCCTTTGTATACAGATGCTATTTATACAAGGCTTATTATAGTTTTTTTACCTCAAATTCAAAATATTTATGATTGTTGAGAAATCTAATTGGTATACATGGAATAAATTTTGTAATACAATACCTAAAATTATAAGAAACGTTGTATAAAAGGGTGTGATGTATATGGATGTAGTATTTATGATTCTCTCAACAATATTGGTCTGGTTAATGGTTCCAGGCATCGCTGTTTTTTATAGTGGTTTCGTTCCACATAAGGATGTCACTAGAATCCTGTTTGACAGTTTTTTAATGTTCGGATTAGCTGGGTTGTTATGGATAGCCATAGGATTTCCTATCGCATTTGAGGGTGATAATTTCGGAGTGATTGGTAATTTTAACCATCTATTCTTGTCAGGCATAGACTTATCGTCTACTTATGGTACAACAAAATTACCTACAATAATTTATTTACTTTTTCAAATGATGTTTGCCATTTTGACGCCAGCTCTTTTTTTAGGCGCCGTGGCTAGTCGTACTAGAATTAGATTCGTCGTTTTCTTTGTGTTACTCTGGTCAATTTTTATTTATTATCCATTGGCACATATTGTTTGGTCATCAACCGGTTTCTTAGCCAAGCTGGGGTACTAGATTTTGCCGGTGGGACGGTTATTCATATTAATGCCGGAATTACAGCTTTAATTTTAGCAATTCTTTTACGTGAACCTTATAAATATAACAACGAGCAGGCTAAAGGGAATAACCTCTGGATTTTAATGGGGACCGTTCTATTGTGGCTAGGCTGGTATGGCTTCAATGCTGGAAGTGCTTTAAACGTTAGTTTCCAAACTTTAAATGCTGTTTTAACAACCACAGTAGCAGCCTGTTCAGCTCTAGTTACTTGGATCATTCTAGAACAAATTTTCAAAGCACGAGTAACATTGAGCGGCATTTGTACGGGAAGTATTTGTGGACTAGTTGGGATTACTCCCGGTACTGGTTATGTGACGGTCTTTGGTTCAGTCATTATTGGAGTGGTTTCAGCTCTGGGTAGTTTTTATTTTATGAATTATTTGAAGTATCAATGGCACTTAAATGACTATCTAGATATCTTTGGATGTCACGGTGTTAGTGGGATAATCGGTTCGATTTGCGTTGGCCTTTTTGCAACTAAATCAGTTAATAAGAGCGTTATAACGAATGGTTTACTTTATGGTGGTGGTTTGAAACAATTTGGACTACAGTTATTCGGCGTTATCTTTACCATTGCCTTTGTTTCAATTGTTGGAGTAGCGATTACTCAAGGACTTAAGAAAGTCTTTAAAGATGATATTGCCATTCCCAATCTGGAATTAGCTTAAGTTCTTTCTTAAATTTGGTTAATTGCCGTCTCTGGGTGCAAGAAATGTTGGCGCTGTGGGGACCGGTTCGAGCCGAAAGGCGGTCTCGAACCTCGATTTTGAACTTCGCAAAGTACGCGAATTTCAAAACTCGTCCCGTGGTGTAATAGTAAAGTCCTAACGCCACCTGCACTGCAGCCAACATTTCTTGCACCCAGAGACTAATATATTTGTTATTTTTTATACTGCATAACTAATTGATTCGATAAAAGGCTAGATGCATTTTCTATACCAGGAAAACATATCTAGCCTTTTTATATTCGATTCGCAATTCAAAATTGAGAAAAAAACCGATTTTGGATTGCGAATCTTATTTAGCCTAAGCAAAAAAATGGCTGTATTACTCATGGTGTTAGTTGATTTTTTGATTATGGAATTGAAATAATTTTTATGTTTTTAAAATCAAAAGATTCAGAACATACTCCATACCCTTTAATTCTAGTCATTGATGTCAAAATTATACTTAATGTTATTTAATATTGATTCAAAAACAAACAATGAACTAGCCGGAAAGAGCAAGAAATTAGGTCGCTGTGCAGGTGGCGTTAGCACTTTAGTGCTTACACCACGGGACGGTTTTTGAAACTCGCGATTTGTGCGAGGTTCAAAAACGAGACAAAAGACCTTGGCTTTTGTCGGTCCCCATAGCGACCTAATTTCTTGCTCTTGGAGGTGGCATATATGCGTGCTTTTAGTCACGACTAGGGTGTCGAGTATTGCGGTCGCGCTTTTTTTCATCACTAGCTTTTAATGATTGAATCTCATTTTCAATTTCACTTAAAACTTCAATTTGCATTTTTTGCATATCCAAAATGTGGGGCCATTGTACTTCATTCAATTGGTCGAGTTTTTCATGCAGAATCCGGATTTCCATTTCTGATTTCATATTTGTTTTGTAATCATTTTCAGAGTCTACCCGATCACGGTCAGCTTGTCGGTTTTGACTCATCATGATGATAGGAGCCTGTACGGCGGCCACACAGCTTAAAAATAGATTAAGTAGTATAAATGGATACGGATCGAAATTAACGCCAAAGAGGTGCACTACGTTGATTGTCATCCATATGACTAAAATGATCGTAAAGGTAATAATAAATCCCCAACTACCACCAAACTTAGCCACTGCATCGGCCAATTTTTCACCAGTGGTTCGCTTGCCCGACATGGTTTCATTGATATTGGTAATGACGTAAGTATCCTTAGCCATTTCTTTTTTGAGTTTATCGTTCATTTCCTGATCAATTTTTAGATCTTGATCAATAATTGACTGCATATGTTCTAAACGCAATGTTTGAAGGTCTTTTAAGCAGATGAAGGATGATTCTTTTGCAAAACTATTGGTTTTGATAACTTGCTGTTTTAACAGATCGCTCAGGTCTCTTAAAAAGAGTCCCTCCATGATGGTAAAGCGATTGCCGCAGATTGCACAAATTTGATTCTTCTTGATTGCCATAGTCTACACCCCTTACTTTATACAAGTTCCAGTATAGATTTGGGCAAAAATTAAATCAAAGAGTTTGGTGCAAGACTATTGTTGTCTTTGAGTATGCAGCATAAACGTGAAACAAAACATAGCTTTTTCCGCTTAAAACAAATGACTCCAGTAATCCAAAATCAGATTACTAGAGTCATTTGCCTTAATGCTCGAAGGCTGACCGTGTTTTGTTCCAATCTCAAAAATGAAATCAAAAAAAACTCCCTAACGGGAGTTTTTTTACATAATTTGAATATTTTAAATTGTTCCTTTACGAATAGCAGTCTTAAGACCAGCAATTTCCATAATTCCACGGTCAGCTGAAAGATGTTTAAGTAGAGAAGCAATAGGACCTTTGAATTTGAGGTTCTTGTCAGTAATTTCAGCAATACCATGATTTTGACCAAGTGAAGCTACGGTACCCATTGAGTGATAGATGAATGGTTTCAAATCTTTACCATTCAAGGCAGCGGCAATGTTAAATGCAGCACCAGCACCTTCGGCAGTAGCCAATTGACCAGTTGTTGGGTATGGACGTTCTTCGCCAGCAGGGATAATGGCTGAATCGTCACCGATAAAGTAAGCTTCAGGATGAGCTTCTAAGTTAAGAAATTCGGTTGTCATAACACGGTTTCTACGTGCTTCAATACCAGAATCCTTGATGACGTCTGAACCACTAACACCGACAGTCCAAAGAATTGTACTACCAGCAACACTCTTTTCAGTATCACCATCCATGTAGACAACAGCTTTAGGTTCGATCTTCTTGATCTTAGCGCCAGTTAAGAGCTTGATACCATTCTTATCAAGATATTCAACGGCATAGCTGGCTAAGTTTTCATCGAACATTGGTAAAATTCTTGTGGCCATTTCTAGACAAGTAACTTTTATTTCAGGAACGTCATATTTAGCTTTTAAAATCTTAACAGTATCAACTAATTCACCTAAGATCTCGACACCAGTAAATCCGGCACCACAAACGACGATGGATAAGTCGGCAGGATCTTGTGACTCTTTGTAATTAGCGATATTTTCATTAATCTTTTTGTAAATATTTTTAGCTGTTTCGAGATCTTGAAGGATCAAAGCATTTTCGCTGGCACCTTCAAGTCCAAAGTCTTCAGAACGGAAACCTAGAGCTACAACGATATAGTCGTATGTGATGTCGTCATGGTCAGAGAATTCAACCGTTTTGTTGTCCAAATCGAGTTTGGAAACAGTTGCTTTGATGAAGTTAACATTTGAAGGAAGAACTGAACGAACGTCGAAACTAATTCCATCGGCGCGGTTAGTTCCTGCTGCAATAGTATGTAAAGCTGTTTTTTCAACATGCTTTTCATGTTGATCAATTAAATCAATTTGTGTGCCTGCTGGGGTTTCTTTAGCCAAGTCACGAGCAGCTCGTAAACCACCATAGCCAGCACCTAAAACTAAAATGTGTGCCATATTTACTTACCTTCTCCTTCTATTTCGAAATTAAACGTTTACGTTACTATTATATATCGTTCGCGTAGATTCTAAAAATCATATGCTACAAAGGATTTTTACTAATTGAGTGTTTTAAAAAGAATGGGGCAATAATTGTAATTAAAATGACACTGAAAATAACTGCTGAGTAGTATTCTTCTGATAATAGATGCACCCCATATCCAACTTGTGCAACGATCAAGGCCATTTCACCACGGGAAATCATACCTGATCCGATGACGTAAGAATCCTTCATATCGAAGCCAGAGATACGAGCGCCAAAGCCAGCACCAAAGAGTTTCCCGATAATTCCAGTGATAGTAAAGAGGGCGATGAGCCAGAAGTCGTGGATAAAGCTATTGAATTCTAAATTGAGACCAATACTAATAAAGAAAATAGGAATAAAGACAGAATAACCAATTAATTCAATATTACGACTAACTTTTTCATCAAAATCAGCGGCATTTGAAACCGCGATGCCGGCAACGAAAGCACCTAAAACAGAGTCCAATTGAACTTTGTCAGCGATAAAAGCCATGATGAAACAAATTACTAGGGCAAAGATCGTTTGAGCATGTGTCGCTTCAACGTAATCTGATAATTTCATCAATTGTGGGATAACCCATTTGTGTAAGACAACAATTAAAACGCCGAAGAAAATCCACATAGCTAGTAATAATAAGATTTTTTTGAGTGAAAAGTCACCGGTCAAAGTTCCTGACATAACGCTCAAAATAGAGATAGCTAAAATATCATCGGCCACCGCAGCTCCTAATATAACGGTTCCGGACGTACTAGAAAGGTAGTTTAAACTTTTCAAAACTTCGACCGAAATTGAAACTGATGTAGCGGCAAATACAACGGACATGAAGATACTTTCTTTTAAGTTGATACCAAATATTAAAGCTGTTCCCAGTGTTAAGGCAACAGGTAAGATAACGCCGCAAATAGCAACGTTGATACTAGGTAGTAGATGTTTACGAAGTAATTTTAGGTCACTCTCAAGACCAGCTAGAAACATCAATAAAATAACGCCAATATCGGCAAAGAGTTCCACTTCATGGGTGGGTTTGACGATGTTCAAAACGCCTTTACCTAAGATGACCCCCAAAATTAATTGGCCGACAACTGCAGGTAAGTTTAGACGATTGAACAGGTGGCTGATGATGAGAGTTAAGAAAAGCATTAATGCTAAAAGGGTGATAAATTCCATGGCAAATTCCTATTCTTTCTTAATGCCATTGATAAAAATATTGATAACCGTTTTTAGATTAGCAATATTGCGCTTCCTTTTGGCATCATTGTATTCAATGTAAGGGAGTAACATTGTCAAAAAAGTTCCAACTTGAACCGGAATGGCAAGGTCAGAACGGAGTTCACTTTTGTGAGATTGGAAGACGTTGAAGAGGACTTTATAATAGCCTCCGTCCCAGTTTTTACTGAGGTCACGTCGTTCTTCATCGGTAAAGAAGTTCTCAATATCATTTCGCATAACAAAATAGTTAATCCGGAAGTTTTCAATCATATATTGAGACATGTACAGTAATAATTCTTCAAAAGGTAGGTCTTTGTGGCTCTTATATGCGTCTAAAAGATTGTCACTAAAGCCACTGACGGCATATTCAATGGCCTTCACATAGAGGACCTTTTTATTTTTATAATAGTGATACATGTTTGGTTGAGTAATGTTGAGTTCTTGAGCGATTTTACGCGTTGAAGTGGCTTGATAGCCTTGAGATAAAAACATTTCGGCGGCAGTTTTCAAAATTGCCTTCTTAGTATTTTCAGCTTGCTGATCACGTACATTCATTTTTTTAATCCCCTTAGTCTATTCGTCTATTATTATATAGTAATGTATATCGTTTATCATGCGATAATATCTAAATAGTTATTTTTGTGGGGGGCCGCCTCCAGAATCAAGAAATTTAAGTCGCTATGGGGACCGCTCGGAGCCAAGGTCTCCAAGCTCGCTTTTGAACTTCGCAAAGTACGCGAATTTCAAAAGTCGTCCCGTGGTGTAAGAGCTAAAGCTCTTACACCACCTGCACAGCGACTTAAATTTCTTGCTTCTTCCGGCTAAGTTATTCTTTGTTTTGGATGAATGGTAAGTAGTTTGGAATATTACAGGTTGATTATTCTCAATTCGAGAGATGAAATATAAAAAAAAAGCAGCGCAGAAATGATGTGAATAATTCTCATTTCTATGCTGCTGTTACTTTTTATCTTTAACGATATAAATTGGACGTTTCTTCACTTCTAGGAAAATTTTCCCGATATATTCCCCCAAAATACCAATACTGAGCAATTGAATTCCACCGATCAATAAAACGATTGATACTAGTGAAGCCCAGCCGTTAACGCTACTTAATGGATTAATGAATTTTCTGATGATTATTCCAATAATTGCAACTATTGAAGTGATGGAGAAAATTGTTCCCATCCATGTAGCAAACATTAATGGGCCTTCGGAAAAATCGACGATACCGGTAATGGCATACTTGAGTAGTTTCCAGAAGTTCCATGAGGTTGTACCAGCTGAGCGTTCACGGTTTTTGTAAGGTAAGTATTTGGTTTTGAAACCAACCCAACTGAAGATTCCCTTAGAAAAACGGTTGTATTCGGTCATTGATTTGATTGCTTCGACCATCTGTCTAGTCATTAAGCGGTAATCTCTAGCACCGGGGATGATTTTAGTTTGTGACATTTTATTGATGACTTTGTAAAAGCCTTCAGAGAAGAAGGAAATAATTTTATTTTCGCCTTCACGGTCCATACGAGCGGTACCGACACAATCATATTCGTTCTTTTCAAGAAGATCGAACATTTCAGGTAACATCTCAGGAGGATCTTGTAAATCAACGTCCATAACGGCAGTATAGTCACCAGTTACAGCGTTAAGACCAGCATATAACGCCGCTTCTTTACCAAAATTTCTTGAGAAAGAAATGAAGTGAACTTCGTCACTGTGGTTTTTTTGTAGATCTTTGAGAATTGAATAAGTGCGGTCTTTTGAACCATCGTCAATGAACCAATATTCAATCTTGAATTTATTAGTTTCCTCTTTGAGTTTGGTCATCGCGTCATAATAAATATTAATGGTTTCCTCTTCGTTAAAACAAGGAACGATAATCGATATAGTTTTCATAACTTCTTTCACTTTCGCAATAATTATAAAAAAACACTCACGAATGAGCGTTTTTAATTTAGATTTTTAATGATTCGGGAAGAGATAACATGCCGTTGCTTGATGTATTAATAACACTAACACTAATATCACGGTTTGTCTTATTCTCAATTGCGTGAAGGTCGTCATCTGTTTGAACGAAGATATCTTTAATATCGTTATTTTTATCAAGCAAATCAATTACAGCATCGATATTCTTAACAACATCTTGGAGTAGACGAATTGTATCGTCACTAGAAATACTATTAACACTCATGATTAGTTGATATAGTAAATCAGAATTGTTACCAACAAAGACTGAGTTTTCGGTATTTGGAGAGATACTCTTTAGCCACCATGTGATAAGCTCTGACTTTTCATTGAAGTCATGTTCCAAAAGACCATTCTTGTCAAATAGTTGGTAACTGACAGGTTTGTTCTTTTCAAAAATAACTGTTAATACGATTGAACCATCAGTTCTATAGAAGTTTTGTTCAGATAGTTCCTTGTTCTTATTGAAGTTTTGGGTTGATGATAATTGACCATCACCGTTATAAATATTTGTCTTAACGATTTGATCGTTCTTGTAATAGTTAATCCGATCAATATTCTTATCGAAGTATTCAACTGTCATAAGTAAAGTTTGTTTTTGATCATAGATGAAAGTATCTTGTGATTCGACATCAGTTCTAGTTACCCAGCTTTCATTGGCCGGAATAGCGACCTTTTTGTCAGTAGGATTAGGACTTGATTGAAGTTGATCAAAAAGATTAACAACGTTTGGAATTGGTAAGTGTTCTGACTTTGCTTTAGCGTCAATGATTTCGTGGATATGATTGTTATAGAAAGTTGAAACAACTGTAACGGGCTTTTGAAGTTTAGTTTCAAGGTAGTTGATCATACCGAAGAGGTCATTTTGAACTGCTTCAGAACCAAAATCATCGGCAGCTACGTAATATTCTTTATCTTTATCAAGATAAACGTCACGCACTAGATAAGCTGAATGGAAGACATCTTTAATATATTTGCTGATGTAGTCGATGTTGTCATTAACTTCACTGAGTTCACCATCAATTTTAGAATGTTCTTCACCAAGACTTTGGATATGACGTTCCAGACCGGCGATTGTTTCGATTCGGTAGTTGTGGTCGCTCTTCATCTTGTCTTCGATTTCATTTGCTTGTTGTTTGAAATCATTGATTTGGGAGTTAACTTGACGGATATTGGTATTTAAGTCGTCAGCTTCACCGTTAAGTTTAGTAATATCTTCTTGAGCATCATTGATTTGACTCTTAAGATCTTTTCTTTGGTCATAAAGTGTATTGATAGAATTTTTTTGGTCTTCCATCAAAGTAAGCATCTTTTGTAAGTCTTTTTCTTCTTTGATAGAAGTTGACATATCTGCTTCGGATTGTTCATTTTTAGCCAAATCACTTTGAAGTGATTCTAGCTTGGCAGTCTTAGTATTGATTTCGGCATTCAATTCGTTTAATTCTGATTGTAATTTGGCAAGATTCTCTTCTTGTTCTTTACGATCAGCATTGACACTAGCTAAATGTTCTTTAGCAGCATCATCGTTTTGGGCTTTTGTATCGGCAAGTTTATCGTTTGATTCTTTTTCATCACGCTTAAGTGTCTTAAGATACTTATCAAGCGTATCTTTCTTAGCTTCGAAATCATCTTTTTCAGTGAAAAGGTTCGTTTTAAGGTCGTTGCGTAATTGTGCATATTGATGAGAAAGATCGTTCATTTGCTCTTCAATATTGATACGTTTATCATGAACAGACATTGGTAGATTCTCTTTTTCATTCTCTGGTTGCGTGGCAACTTGGCTATCAGAAGTTGATTCTGGAGCGCTTTGTTCAGGACTTTGGTCCTTTTTAGGAGAATTAGGAGCGGGTGTTACGGGCTGCTCTGGCTTCTCATCAATTTTACGTAGCATGTCTAAAAATTTCACGAATGAATTCCCCCATAAAAAGACTTATAATAGTTACTAAAGAGTAGCATTTTTTTATATTGGTGTAAAGTCTGGTATAAAGCTATTTAAAGAGAATACCTAGACCAAAAAAAGGAGAGTTTTTGTATGAAGATTATGGCTATAAACGCAGGTAGTTCAACCTTGAAGTGGAAACTTTTTGAAATGCCTGAAAAAACAACAATTGCATCAGGTATGATTGATCGCCTGGGTAGTCCTAAAGCTGTGTTCAAGTTGAAGTATAACGGTAAAAAAATTGAACATGAAGAAGCCATCAAATCCAATGATGTCGCTGTTTTGTCAATTCTTGATGCCTTAAAAGACATGAAGATCATTGACCGTTTTGAAGATATTGTCGCTTTTGGTCACCGTGTTGTTGCCGGTGGAGAAGAGTTTAAGAAGTCGGAAATCGTTACAGAAGAAAACTTACGTAAAATTGAAGATTTATCGGAATATGCACCGTTACATAACAAGGTCGAAGCATATTACATTGACGTTTTCAAGAAATTGGTACCTAAGGCTATTCAAGTGGCTGTCTTTGATACATCATTTTTCGTTGATATTCCAAAAGAAAATTACATGTACAGTATCGATATGGATGACTACAAAAAATACCATGTTCGTCGTTATGGCGCACATGGTACAAGTCATCGTTATATCGCTCAACGTTTGGATAAAATTGTTGATGGTGGAATTCAAGATAAAAATGTTATCGTACTTCATTTAGGAAGCGGCGCTTCAATTAGTGCAATCAAGCATGGTAAAGCCTTTGATATTTCAATGGGCTTCACACCACTAGCCGGAATTATGATGAGTTCTCGTAGCGGTGATATCGACTTTTCAATTTTGCCATACTTGATGAGAAAACTTGATATTACTGATATCAACGACATGATTGATATTTTGAATCATAAGTCAGGATTGTTAGGCATTTCAGGTGTTTCACCCGATATGCGTGATATTGAAGCAGCAGAAGATACTAACCAACGAGCTAAATTGGCTTTGGAAATGTATCGTAATCGCATTATTAAGTTTATGGGCTCATACATTGCTGAAATGGGTGGTATCGACGTAATTGCCTTTACCGCTGGTGTCGGTGAAAATTCGGCTGAAGTCCGTGAAGATATTCTTAGTGGATTTGAGTTCATGGGCTTGAAGATCGATCAAGAGAATAACCAAGTTCGTGGTAAAGAAATTAGAATAACAACTGATGATTCTAAAATTGCGGCGTACACCATTCCAACCAATGAGGAATTGATGATTGCTCAGGATACATATGGTTTTGCTAAATTATTAGATGGCGTTAAAAATTAAAGATCACGCCCAAAATAAATGTCACTGTCTCTGCCAAAGTGATCAGTAAAAGATTCTTGATAATCAAAGGGAAAGTTTTCTTTTTGATAGGATTTTTACTGAAAGCTTTGGCATTTTTGTAGACAATGGGAGTAATAAGAAAAGTTAAGAGCATCATTTTAGGCAATAATCCTAAAATAACAGAACAAAGTAGTGCTAGATAGCCTAGTACGTATAAAGATTTGAGAATAAAAATAGTATTAGCTTTGCCCAAATAGTAAACCAGTGTTTTACGACCTAATTTCACATCTTCTTCTTGGTCAGCAATATTGTTGGCTAAGAGTAAGTTGGAAATGGCAAAAAAAGTCAGTAGTGATGATAGTAAAGCATCCGCATAAAACTTGAAGTCCAAAATGACAACTGGATTGTGGACCACGTTAATGTAAATGGCAATTAAGTAGATGATATAGCCCATTGTGAAACCGGAGAAAAATTCTCCTAGAGGACCACGGTTGATAGGCCAAGGACCACCAGCATAGCAAAAGCCAACTGCAAATGAGAAGAGTCCTAAATAGAGTAATGGTAATCCGGTTCTAGAAACAATGAATAAACCGATAATAGCGGCGATGGCGGTAAATGAAAAGTCGAGCCAACCAATTAGATGAATATTCAGATGATTGATGCCGATAACGTTAGTGTCACGACGGAAGCTTTCAACGCCAGTGGCATTTTTATAATCCCAGTAATTGTCGTTAATATCGACAGCCATATTGAATAAAAACATGGCAATAAAAAAGAGAATCAAATCGAGAGCGTTAATAGAGTGCCAGTGATAATATGAATACAAAGTTCCCATGAGAAATGGGAAGACACTGGCTGTTTTAGCTTTAATCTCGACAAGTTCGAAGAAGACAGATGGTTTCAAATAATCATTCCTTTTGTTTTTGTAGTCTGTTTTATTATAAAACTACTGGGAAATTTGAGTGAGTGTTATTGATTGGTTTTGAAAATTAATTTGATAGTGGGATTCGTGGTGCTGGTTAAATATGCCGCCTCCAAGAGCAAGAAATTTTGGTCGCTATGGGGACCGATTCGAGCCAAAGGGCGGTCTCGAATCTCGATTTTGAACCTCGCAAAAACCGCGAGTTTCAAAAGTCGTCCCGTGGTGTAAGGGATAAATCCCTAACGCCACCTGTACAGCAACCAAAATTTCTTGCTCTTGCCGGCTGGTTTATTCTTCTTAGTTTGAGAAGAATCTATTCTTATACGGATAAATATTTTAAGAGCATGGTTGTTCCAGAATCCTATCAAGATGGTAATGAAAGCCAGAAAAAGTATTTGAGGTATCAAGCCATTTTAGAGTTTATAAAGAACTAGTCGGAAGATTCGGACAGTGGTTACGGGCAGTGAAAGTGGCGTTAGAGCTTTAGCTCTTACACCACCGGGCGTGTTTAAGACTTGCCGAACTTGCAAGGCTTAAACCGAGGTCCGAGACCTTGGCTCGGGCCGTTCCGCACCGCCAGTGACCACTGTCCGAATCTGGAGACGGCATATTCATAATATAAATAATTTGAAGACACATCTTAGCGTCATGTATGCATTAGAAGATAATTTACTAGTATCGTGCGTTATTATAAAATTATCTTGATTAAGTAATTAGAAAACAACAAAGTTATAGGGGTAAGAAATATTTTATGGCGAATACAATATGGAAAAGTTATCCTCAGCTCGGAGAAAAGTTAGATTTAACGACTGATTATATTCATCAAGCAGTGAAAATCAACAATCTTGATATCAGTTCCATGATCATTGATTTAACTTCTGGTGGCAAAATGTTGCGTCCGGCCTTTTTCTTGCTGTTCAGTGACTTTGGGGAAAATAAAAAAACAACGGCTGAACTGATTCCGTTGGCGGCGTCGCTAGAAATTTTACACGTTGCAACGTTGATTCATGATGATGTGATTGACGATTCTCCGTTACGCCGTTCACAACCAACGATTCATACTAAATACGGTCGTCGTAACGCTATTTATGCGGGTGATTATTTGTTTACATTATATTTTGAATTGATTTCTCGCAATTTAACGTCAAATCTTGATATTTTACGCAATGCACTTAGCATGAAGAAAATTTTAGTTGGTGAACTAGACCAAATGTTGATCAATTTCAACGTTAAGGCAACGACCGAGATGTACTTGCATGAAATCTCTGGTAAAACAGCCGAACTGTTCAGTTTGAGTGCTGCTATGGGTGCAGTTGTCAGTGGTGGAGACCAAGATTTGATTGACCGTTGTAAGGGCATTGGACATGATATCGGAATGGCCTTTCAGATCATTGATGATATTTTAGATTTCAGCAACTCAACACAGACAGGTAAACCAGCACATGAAGATTTGAAAAACGGCGTTTACTCGCTGCCATATATTTTGGGATTGGAAGCGGGGAATGAACAATTGGTCGAGGTGTTATCCAAAGCAGAGCTAACATCGACTGATGATAAAATGGCTACGAATATCGTGGTTGATAATGGATATTTGAATCAGGCGAAAGATATTGCCCGGAGTTATACCAAACGAGCTATTGATGAACTTGATAAACTACCAAAAAATAACAGTCAAAAAGTCTTAAAGGCTGTCGTTAAGCGATTAGTTAATAGAATAAAATAATTAGTTCGGAGTATATATGAATAGTCAGAAAAAAGAGGCTTTTGTTGGAAAGATAGATAACCTTTTAGAGCGATTGGATAAGTCTACACCTAAAGATGATGAGCAAGTGAAAAGTTTGATTCAAAAAGCATATAATGACATTAATCGCCCCGAAAAAGTTAGTCAACAATTTAATCAGGTTCAGGATGCAATCAGTGATTTGGATGTTTCTTTTCAGAGGTTGGCCTTGAGTAAAAAATATCACTTTAGTTCAGAACAAAACGACGTTATAAATGAATTAAGAACGTTGTCCCGAAAATCGTTGAAAGACAGTTTTATTGGTGCAATTAATGGAGCAGTTATTCCACATTAAGGGATTAAAATAGTTAGTAAATTGGGATATAGTTCTGTAGTGCCAAGCATTTAAAGTATATTTAATCTTTAGGTAAAAGCTTAAATTTAAATATTGAAAAAAAAGGTAGATAAAATCCGTTCAGATTTCATCTACCTTTTTTGATATTAACAAATTTAGATATAACGTTATAACGCCTATAATCCTTGGTCCATTTTATAAAGTTCTTGGAAATGTGCGTTACTTTGATAAAGTTCCTCAGGTGCACCTTCCATTTCGATTTCATCACTATTCATAAAGACCACATGGTCAACATGATTGATGCCTTGTAAATGATGAGTGACCCAGATAATTGTTTTATCTTTCAAAACGTCAAAGAAGGTCTCCAGCAAGTCGTTTTCCGTGATTGGATCTAGTCCAACGGTAGGTTCATCTAGTAAGACGATTGGTGCATCCTGAAGGAGGATACGTGCCAAAGCAATCCGTTCTTGCTCACCACCGGAGAAACGAGAACCATTTTCACCAACAATTGTATTGTATTTGTCAGGCAATGATTCGACTAAATCTTTTAAACCGACGCGCTCCAGAGCTTTCTTTACTTCCGCATCTGATTTATGTTCGTTACCTAAGCGCACATTGTTAAGTAAGGTTGTATTGAAAAGAAATGGCTTCTGATTCAATACAGAAAAAATTTGTTCACGATGAACTTGAATTTGTGAAATATCAAGATCATTAATTTTGACTTGACCTTGTTGGGGCGATAAGTCACCTAAAATCAATTGGAGAATAGTAGTTTTACCAATACCACTTGGCCCTAAGAGCGCCAATTTTTCACCACGTTTGATTGTTTGCGAAAAATTCTTGATTAAAATTGGTGAGTCATCGTTATATTCGAAAGTAATGTTATCAAGCTTTAAAGTTTTGAAGTCAGCCGGCTTTAATTCCACTTGTTCAGGTAAGGTATTGGGAACGGGCTTGATAGTATTGAGTCGTAAAATTGAATCTTTATAGACAGGCCATTCTTCGAAGCCTTGACTGACAGGAATAATAGCGTCAGATAGTGGGAAAACGGCTAAGACAACGGCAGCAACGAAGTTAGCTTGTTCCTGATTATGAGTCATGGTCAGATTAGTAAAAATTAGGAAACAAACTACCATAGCTGCGAAGACTAATTGTAAAGCAAAGTCACGGTTACGACGGAAAGCTTTCGACTTGTTTTTTGATTGATCTAAGTCGTGAATATTTTTGGAAGTAAGATTTTTAAAGTCATCTTTTCGACCGGAAATAATCCAATCGTCAACACCTAAAATATTATCGGTCAATTGAACATAGAGGTCACTTTTGACTTCCTTTTGATAGGCACGACGGGCACTTTCAATTGCAACGGAAAATAATGGAACGATAAATACTTCAACAAAGAGCAATAGGAAGACGAAAAAGCCAAATGAAGGATTAAAAATACCTAGTGCTAATGAACCAATGATTGTTAGTAAATATGAAATAACTGCTGGAAAAATAGTTCTTAAATAAAGATTTTGCAAGTGGCTGATATCTTCTGATAGCAGTCCCATGATGTCACCAGTTTTATGGTGTTCAGTAAAGAATGAAGCGTCACTTTCAAGCGTTTTGTAGAGACGGGTTCTTAAGTCGGAAGTAACACGTAGCACCCAATTATGGCTTTTGAGACGTTCGATATATTTAAAAACTGGACGACCAATACCGAAAGCACGGGTTAATAAAATTGGCACATAAATTAATAAGATATTAACTGGATGAGTGGCGGCTTTATCGATTGTATAACCGGATGTGAACATCAAAGCGGCGGCACAGAAAGAAGTTAATAATCCTAAAATTAAAGCAGTGATCAACAAACCTTTGTATTGTTTGATATATGGTTTGACCCAAGTATCATGTTTGAATGTCTTGAAGAAATTCATAGTTGATCACCTCGCATATTATTAATTAATTGAGAATAGGCACCGTTATGACGCCCGAGTTCTTCAGGAGTACCTTGTTCAGCAATTTGTCCATTATCCATAACGATGACATAATCCATTTCTTTGATCCAGTGGAGCCGATGGGTTGCAAAGATAACGAGATGATTTTGGAAAAGCTGTTCCATAGGTTTCTTTAAAGCATATTCTGTTTCGATATCTAAGTGAGCTGTTGGTTCGTCAAAAATTAAAACATGACGATCATCAGCTAGAAATGCCCGAGCTAACATGATTCGTTGCTGTTGACCACCAGAAATGCCACGGCCACCTTCACCAATCTGTGTGTCATAGCCAGAATTTAAAGTGTTCAAAAAGTCATCCAAACCGGCCGCATGAGCGGCTTTTTTTATCTCATCCATTGAAGCTTTAGGACGATAGAAGGCAATATTTTCAGCAATTGAGCCAGCAAACAAATATGGTGATTGTGGTAAGAAGGTTAATTTCTTTTGCCAATTAGTCTGCTTGAAGTTAGGAATCGACTGGTCATTTATTTTGATATCGGCTTTATCAGGCACCAGAAAACCGCCTAAAGTACGGATCAAAGTTGTTTTACCAGAACCGGATTTACCGATAACGCCGACACGTTGGTAGCCTGCAAGTTTGAGGCTATCAATATCTAGACTGACAGCTTGTTCACCAGAACCTTGATAGGTGAATTGAAGATTTTTAACGTCTACTTTTGAATCTTGATTCCAAGAAAAATCTGTTAGTGTGTCATCTTTTGCGACACTAGGACGGTCTAAAATTTCAAAGATAGCATTCAAAGCATTTTTCCCATTTAACGTTGCGTGGTAATCATTGGAAAAATCACGCAAAGGTAGGAAGTACTCAGGTGCCAAAATTAAAGTAACTAGAGCAGGAAAGAGCGGAAAACTGTTGTTGATCAAGCCTAGGCCTAAGAAGACTGCTAAAATCGCAATTCCTAAGGTTGTCAACCAATCGAGAGCAAAAGTCGATAAAATCGCAATCCGTAAAGTATTCATTGTCCGACGGCGATATTCGTCACTGACAGTGTAGATATTTTTGGCATAGCGTTTACTTAGCCCTAACATTTTTAGAGTTGGTAAGCCTCTAAGAGCGTCTAAGAAGTGATTTGATAGAATTGTGTACTGTTTATACTGGGCATCTGCTTTTGACTGTGCAGCGAGTCCTAAGATGATCATAAAGAGTATTACTAAGGGGACAATCACTGTTAGAGTAATTCCTGATGCCACGTTTTGCATATAAATATAGACTAATAAAACTGGCGGAATAATCGACATATTCATTAACTTGGTAAAAATCAATTTGAAGTAGTTTTCAATTAAATCGATACCGTCCAGAGAAGAGGTCACCAAATTACCGGTTCCTTCTTCAGAAATCATTTCGGGACCAGCAACATATACTTTTTCCAATAATTGTGACCGAATATTCTCCGACGTCTTACTAGCATAATTTTCAACTATTTTGGTGTTGAGCCAATTAAAAAGATGTCGTAGAACAAAAGCTATCGCAAAAAAGACCATCGGATAGATGATCGTTTGCAAGGACTTTTGTTCCCAAGAATTTACTAATGCTTCTGCTAAATACTTACCTTGGAATAAAACAACAAATGCTTGCAAGAGAGTTAATCCTGCAAGCATTAGAAATAGTTGTTTTGTTCCTGGTAAGCGAAATAAACGCTTATCAATCATTAATATTTCACCGTATTCTCTCTTGGATTTATTCTCTTTGTGAATAGAGAGTATGACCAGATGAAGTAAATAGCCACAATTGGTACCAAGATGCAGGCGACAATTGTCATAATCGTCAAGGTATATTGTGAGTTAGCAGCATTTTTAATCAAAATACTGTGTGCTGGATTAGTAGCAATCATGACACGTGGGAATAGTCCGTTGAATAATAAAACAATGACCATACTTAGTGATAATCCACTACCAGCAAAGCTCCAACCTTCTCTATTCTTTAGGACTCCATAGTAGCCCAATAGCGAGAATAAAACAATTAGGGCTGTGATGATTAAAGATGAAGTAAATCTCTTAGTAAAGAAGTCTGTTTGTAAGAAGACAAGGACTGCGAAGACTACTTCACCAAGGAAAAGAATTGGGTAAAGAATTTTATTTAATTTACGAGCGCGATCACGTAATGGACCTTCCATTCTTAATCTGATGAAGTTTAATCCGTGAACGAGTGATAGCAATACTCCGGCAACGCCACCGACGATTGATAATAAGTTAACAACGTCGAAGAACTTAGGGAAAGCATCGCCGTTAGCATTCATTGGAATACCTTGAACCATACTCAAAAGAATCATACATAAGAAGAATGGTGGGATGATACTACCAACGAAAAAGGCCCACATCCAAAGATTACGACCCGTGCTTGTTTCAGCATGTTTGTGAAACTCGAAGGAAACACCACGTAGAATCAAACCAACTAAAACGAGTAGGAAAAGAATGTAATAGGCTGAAAACAATGATGCATACCACATAGGTAGTGAAGCAAACATCGCACCACCAGCAGTAACTAACCATGTTTCGTTACCGTCCCAATGAGGACCGATAGATGACATGATTGCGGCACGTTCAGCTTCGTCCTTAGCTAAGAAACGAGTGGACATACCGACACCAAAATCAAATCCCTCTAAGAAGAGGAAGATAGCAAATAGAAGTCCGATTACGATGAACCATAATGTACTGAGTGTCATTTTCCAAAGGCCTCCTTTGCAAATGGGTCAACGTTTTGTTTAGAGTCTGCTTCTTCAAAGTAAGGTCCATGATGAAGCGTTTGTCTACTGTACCAAACCATAACGCCACCCAAAAGGGTAAAGAGCAAGAAGTAAATGATATTACTAAACAAGAGACTAGCAACAGTTGAAGTTGGTGAAACAGCTTGAGCGATTGTGAAGAGTCCATAAACGATCCATGGGTAACGGCCGAATTCAGTAATGAACCAACCGGCTGAATTACCGATAAATGGAACCCAAATGCAAAGACCCAAGACAACTAGCATCCACTTGTGGTTTTCAATAGTATCTTTCTTCTTACGTGAGAAGATCAAACCAACAAATGAAACCAACATGATAAGTGCATCGATACCTGTCATAACTCTAAAACTCCAGAAAAGAGTCTTAGGTGGAACATAGTAATCCATGTCCTTACCAAATTGTTTGTCATACTTAGCATGTAATTCTTTATTGATAGTGTTCATACCTTTAACAGAACCACTTAACTTGTGGTAAGCCAAGATACTTAAAACACCTGGAACTTCGATCTGACCGCTTGCCTTGTGGTCTTTAGCGTTGATTAATTCAACGACTGTCCAAGGTGCAGGGTCTTTGGTGTCTTCGTAGATACCTTCAGTAGCAGCAAATTTCATCGGTTGATCTTTGATAATTTGTTGTGTTTGAAGATCTCCGGCACCAGCAGAAAGAATAGCGAAAATTAAACTTGCCCAAAGACCAAAACGTAATGATGTCTTGAAGAAATGATTTTCATCCTTCTTCTTACGTAAAAGTCCATAAGCACTCATACCTGTAATAACAACAGCAGCAGTCATGAAAGCAGCTAAAATAACGTGTGGAAAGACCTTCCATAGTTGAGGATTAGCAACGACAGCGCCGAAATCAGTCAATTGAATTCGACCAGTTGTGTTATTGATTTTGAAACCTGTAGGATGTTGCATAAAACTATTAGCAGCTAAGATCCAAATAGCTGAAAGCATGGTACCAATTGAAGTCATCCAAATCATAAAGGCGTGAACACCTGGTTTGAAACGATCCCAAGTAAACATCCAAATACCGATAAAGACAGATTCAATGAAGAATGCCAACAGTGCTTCGATAGCCAATGGAGCACCGAACACATCACCCATGAAACGTGAGTATTCAGACCAATTCATACCGAATTGGAATTCTTGAATAATACCAGTAACAATACCAACAGCAAAGCTCAATAGAAAAATCTTACCCCAGAACTTTGCCATATCTAAGTAAACTTTGTCTTTTTTGACAGCGTAAAGAGTTTCCATGATTGCAACAAGAAAGCCCATTCCAATTGAAAATGGAACAAAGAAGAAATGGAAAACAGTTGTCATCGCAAATTGGAAACGTGCCAAAGAGACAATGCTTAAACCAATACCGAGCATGGCGATAACCTCCTTAAAACATTAATTTATACCCTTATATATACAGATTTATCATATGATTAATTAAAGTATTTGGCAAGATTTATACTTGTGAAAAAATCGTTTCCAATCCCATGAAAATCTACTTTTGACGGGGATTAAAAGACTCATATCAGCTGAGCTTGTCAAATAAAAAAGATAAATCAGTATATTGATCTTACATATAAAATATAACCGTTTAAAAAACGAGTGCGGACCATTATTTATAAAGATATTTTACGAAAATGAAAAGGGTGCCATTTTATGGAAAAACTAATAATTAATAATATTTTTTTTATTGAAATAGGCCGCCGCAGGGAGAGAGAAATTTAGTCCGCTGTGGGGACCGATTCGAGCCAAAGGGCGGTCTCGAATCTCGATTTTGAACTTCGAGAAAACCGCTCGAATTTCAAAATTCGTCCCGTGGTGTAATGTCTAATGCCATTACACCACCTTCACGGCGGACTAAATTTCGCTCACCCTGCGGCTAGCTTGTGGTTTTTATATTGTTAGATGAAATAGTCTGAGATAGTGAGTGTTAAAGTCCCGTAGCAAGGATTTAAAACGGCTATAAAAAGGGGCTGTGACATAACTATTTTCGCCTTAAACATGCAACATAAACGTGCAACAAAACATAGCTTTTTCCGCTTAAAACAAATAAAACCCACAATCCAAAATCGGATTGCGGGTCTTATTTGCCTTAATGCTCGAAAGCTGACCATGTTTTGTCACACTCTCTGAAAATCCTAATGATGACTTCGGCTTCTTGTCCGATTCATATTATTAAGATTTTGATTTTGTTGTGGAGCTCCTAGTTGCATTTGATTGTTCTGACCAAATTGTTGGTTAGGTTGATTATTCATGTTTCTAGGTTGTTGGTTAAATTGATTATTTGGAGCAAAGTTTTGATTTGGTTGGTTGATTTGTCCTTGACCATTGTACTGGTTAGGATTATTGAATTGATTATTATTTTGAGGTTGTTGGAAATTACCTCGTCTTTGATTCATTGATTGTTGATTCATATTTTGATTCTGATTTGGAAATTGTCCTTGGTTATTGTAGCCATTACCCATTTGATTATTATTCATTTGTGGCTGGTTAAAGTTACCATTGTTAAAATTCCCATTTTGGTTCATTGGTTGTTGTTGGTTCATTTGATTTTGTTGCGGATTAAATTGGTTAGGCTGATTAAATTGCCCATTTTGATTTGCTTGAAATTGGTTAGGATTTTGACCTTGGTTTTGGTTGAATCCTTGGTTATTGTTCTGGTAAGGATTATAACCGTAATTTTGTTGTTGATTAAATTGATTTGGTTGGTTGAATTGTGGTTGTTGATTGAATTGATTATTTGGTTGATTGTTGAACTGATTATTATTGTCGAATTGTTCCTCAGGTTCTTCAGCAGGAGCAGGGTTCATAATCATGTCGACAATAACGATAATCAAGTCGATCGCACCGATAATAATTCCAACCCAAGCCCAGATTTTAAGAAATCCAGCACCAGGCATGTTGGCGTTGAAAAGTCCCATCAGACCACCGAGGATAAGGATGACGAATCCTACGATGTCAGGCACGATACTGTATGTCCGATTGGTTAAAATATAAATTGCAGCGGAAATAATGTAAGTAATAGCCATTAATATCCCTGCTGCACCACCAATCGCACCAGTACCAACTAGTGCTGCGATGAAGCCCTCAAAACCCGCTTTAATCATTAAAATAATTGACAGTATAAGTAATAAAATTCCGGCAGAAATTTTTGTTATTCTTACCATAGATAAACCTCCAATTTTACTAACAAATACTATTGTATATCATCCTTTATAAAATGGTTAATAGGACCATATTTATGTCCCACAGCAATTTCATGTTTAATAGCATTGTAAGTAAATGTTTTTGCAGTCTTGATGGCATCTTCCATACTTTGACCCTTAGCAACTTCGGCTACGATACATGATGACAATGTATCACCAGTACCGTTGATATGTTCAGTTTTGACATATGGTTCAGAGATCCAGAATGATTGGCCATCTTCTAGTAGAACGTAGTCTTCAACTTCAGAAATTGAGTCGTCACTATGTTCACCCTTTATCATAATATTTTTTGGTCCTAATTTGCGTAATTTATGAGCAGCCTTAACAATTTCTTCTCTATTTTCTAATTCTAGACCAGAAAGTTTCTTGGCTTCATAAAAGTTAGGTGTAATCAAATCAGCAAGAGGGAACAATTCATCGATCAAAGTTTGGTAAGCTTCAGCTTCTAGAAGCATGGCACCATGTTTAGTAATGATAACAGGATCAAGGACAAAAGTACCAAAAGGCTCGTCCTTAATGGCATCTGCTACTGTATGAATAATTTCTGAATCAGATAACATACCAGTTTTAAAAGCTGAAACTTTGAAGTCATCTTTGATATCTTTAATTTGGTTTTGGATAAAACTAGCTGGCATATTCACGCTATCGTGTATTCCGTATGAATTACCAGCAACTGCAGCAGTCAATACGGACATTCCGTATACGCCACGAGCCATAAATGTCTTTAAGTCAGCTTGTGCTCCGGCACTACCGTCAGAGTCGGAACCAGCAATAGTTAAAACTTGTGTAAATTCATTCAATATAGTCACCCACCTAATAATTATTAACCCTTATCTTAACAGGAATTATGAAAAAAGTGGGCAATTTTTAGCAGTTTTGCTTGACCTTGACGTAGCGTAAACCTTTAAAATGCAAATTGTTGGGAGAGATATTTATGAAATATACAATTAAAAAATTAGCCGAGTTGGCTGGTGTCAGTACGCGTACATTGAGATATTATGACCAAATTGGTTTATTGAAACCAGAAGAGGTTAATAAAAGTAATTATCGTATTTATGATGAAAAAAATGTAAATAAATTACAACAAATCATGTTTTATCGCTCGTTAAGTTTCCCACTCAATCAAATTAAACAGCTTTTGGATGATCCTAATTTTTCACGCCTGCAGGCCTTAGAGGACCAACGAAAAATGCTGAAAGACAAGCAAGTAGAAATTGAACGACTCCTAACAAATATTGATCAGACCATAAAAGATTATCATGGAGAAATAAAAATGACAGATACAGAGAAATTTCAAGCCTTTAAACAACAAAAATTGCATGAAAATGAGGCTAACTTTGGAACAGAAATCCGCCAGAAGTATGGTGAAAAAACAGTGGAGCAGTCCAATCAGAAATTTTCAAATTTAACTGAAAAGGACTTTCAAGCTATGCAAACAATTGAAAAACAGTTAATTGATGACTTAGTAATGTTGACGAAAAAGCCTGATTTGGAATCACCGTTAGCTGAAAAAATTTATCAAGAGCACAAACAGTGGCTTCAATACACTTGGCCTAGTTACAATACCCAAGCTCACCGAGGTCTAGTTGATATGTATTTGGCGGACGATAGATTTGCACGCTACTATGACGAAAAAGCCAAAGAATCAGTTGTGCAGTTGTTGCACGATGTGGTATACCGTTATACAAATTAATCAATTGAAGGTGATGTTATGAAAGAATGGACGGTGCGCCCAAATGTGAAATTACGTCTAGTTGATCCTGATGACGCTGCTAGTTTGTACGAACAAATAGAAAAGACTCGGCCACAGTTAGCTAAGTTTATGCCCTGGGGTGATTCAACTAAGTCAGTGGAAGATGAACGAGTGTTTTTGGAATATTGTGAAGGACGAATCGCAGAACAGAAACTCTGGAATGCAAGTATTATTATTGATGGCAAAGCTGTCGGGATGATTGATCTTCATAACATCGATTCTGATAATGAAAAAGCTGAAGTTGGTTATTGGCTTGGTGGTGAATATCAGGGTAACGGCGTTATGACTGATTGTTTAAGTAAACTATTGGAAATAGGCTTTGAAGAATTAAATTTACATAAGATTAAGTTGCTAGCTGAACAAGTTAATGAAGCCAGTAATGCGGTCGCAAAAAAAGTTGGTTTTGTTTTGGAAGGTCAGTTAAAGGATGAGATTTATTCAAATGGAGCTTTCCATGATGCCAATTTATATGCAATGGTAAATTAAAATAAACAAGACTATCGGTGCCCTTAAACGTGGAACAAAACATAGCTTTTTCCGCTTAAACCAAATAGCGCTAGTAATCCAAAATCGGATTGCTAGCGCTATTATTTTAATGCCCGAAAGCTGACCATGTTTTGTCCCACTTTCTCGCTATAAGTATGTAGAATTTTTTTCAACCAAATCGCGATAGAAGTTGGCCATTGTAAGTTTGTAATATGGGAAGATCCAAATAAATCCGATTCCTAAAGTTATAACGCCAAGAATCCACCAACCAATGAAACTAAGTTGGAGAACAAAGTAACGCCACTTGTTGCCCATCATTAATTGTTGACTCTTTGTAATGTAAGTCGTTAACGAATAACCATCAGTTAAGCCGCGGTCATTGAGATCTTTATAAACAAAATACGTTTGTGAGTAACCAATGCCTTTGACAATTCCAGGAATAATCAATAATAGGGTCCATAAAAAGGTAAAAATATTAATAATTACGTAAATGAAAATTAATTGCCACCAATCAGGACTTCTAAAGTAAGTGAAATTACTTTTGATGGGATCGAAATCAAGGTCGTGGTCACCTAACCAATCAAAAGCCCGAAAGTTAGCTGATAAATTGATTAATAAGAAAATTAAACTAGTAATAAAACCAATGATTCCAAAAGTAGTAACAATTTTGGAGAAAGTTCCAATATCAAAACTAGATGTATTGTATCTGAAAGTCGCGCGTGAATTGGAATTATTGTAGCCATTTGTTAGGACAAAAATAATCAGTGGAATTAGGTATAGTAAAATAGCCTTTTTCCAATTACCCTTGAGTAAATTTTTAACTTCGTATTTTAACTCTGCTCGTGTGCGATATGTTTTCATATCGTTCACCCCCTCTGTACTCTTATAGGATACATGAGACGAAGCGTATAAGAAAATGTTTGCTTTTAATTTGTTATATAATAATTACAAAGTTTGATAAAGGAGAATTACATCATGATTGGATTTATTGGCGCAGGTAGTATTGGTGGAGCCGTTATAACGGGTCTAGTAAAGAATGGTTACAATTCTGAAGATATTATTGTCAAAGGTGGCCGTTCAAATCGAACAAAACTTTTGTGTGATCAATTAGGTTTTCAAATGGTCAAGAAAGTAAAGCAATTAGCAGATACAGAGATTATTTTCATTGCAGTTGGTGCTGACGCATTGAGCAGTGTTGCGAAAGAATTGAAGGAAATTGCTGCCGGTAAATTAATTGTGGCTTTCACAGGTAGTGCTTCTGTAACGCATCTTAAGCAACTTTTGGGTGATGTTAAAGTAGCTCATGCAATTCCAAATACACCAGTTAAAGTTGGTGCCGGATTTACTGGAATTACGTATTCAGATGACTTTACACCAGAAGACAAGAAGAAGATTGGTTCTGTTTTAGGTTATACAGGTCAATTAGTTGAAGTTCCTGAAAATGAACTAGGTATTTTAGGAACGGTAGCTGGTTGTTCTCCAGCTTTCTTAGATGTCTTCATCGAAGCTTTGAGTGATGCTGGCGTGAAACATGGTTTGAGTCGTAAGTTAGCCTATGATGCCGCTATTGGGATGGCAATTGGTGCAAGTAAATTAGCTAAACAATCAGATTTAAATGTTTCTGCTTTGAAGGATGAAGTTACTTCACCAGGTGGTTCAACAATCCGCGGTGTGGCAGCTTTGGAAGAGTATGGCTTTAGAAATGCAGTTATTAAAGCAGTTGATGCTGCAGAAAATGAATAATTGAGTATTGAAAATTGTAAGGTAGAGAGTAGGACAAAACATGTTCAGTTTTCGAGCCTTAAAACAAACAGCTCCAGTAATCCGACCTTGGATTGCTGAAGCTGTTTGTTTTAAGCGGAAAAAGTTATGTTTTGTTTCACATTTATTCGCATGGTTTAAGACAAAAGTGATTTTGTCCCTTCATGTATAACCAAAATGAAGACAAGCTCTAATTATTTTTCATAGACTTTTTTTTGTTCTTTAATGAGCAATCGGTTAAAATTAAGGAAATTAATATTGAGGGGTACGTGTATTTTGCAAAGAAGAAAGGCGTATCGGACAGCAATTTTGGGTGTGCTGATTGCGATAATTTTTGTACAATCAATGGTACCGTTTTTAGGATACATACCAACTGGTTTTATAAATATTACAATTATTCATATTACTGTAATCGTAGCCGCAATTTTATTAGGTCCAAAAGATGGGGCAATCGTTGGTCTAGTTTGGGGAATTGGTACGGTCATTCGTGCTTTCACTAGTCCAACATCAATTATTGATACAACAGTCTTTACAAATCCAATCGTGGCAATTTTACCTCGAGTGATCGTTGGTTTAGTTGCTGGCTGGATTTATTTATGGTTTAAAAATCATACAAATAAGAAAGTTTTAGGTATGGCGCTTGCATCAGGTGCAGGCTCACTGACGAATACAGTTTTAGTTTTAGGTTTGATGAGACTAATGTACGCTAGCGCAATGGCACAAGCATACGCAACTCAAACTGATTTGTTGAATAAATTATTATTGGTCATTGTCGGAACAAATGGAGTTCCTGAAATGATTGTCGCAATTATAATTGCACCGGCTATTTCTACTGCTCTATTGAAATCTAATAAGTTTTTGGATAATTAGGTTGGTGCCGCTTCCGGGAGTAAGTAATTTAGGTCGCTATGGGGACCGTCTGGAGCCAAGGTCTCCAGACTCGATTTTGAGCCTTGCAAAAACCGCAAGTCTCAAAAGTCGTCCCGTGGTGTAATGGCTAAAGCCATAACGCCACTTTCACAGCGACCTAAATTACTTACTCCCTCCAGCTAGGGTATTTGTCGTTTTGGATAATTTTGAGTATTTGAGTTTGCGTATTTTTTTTTCAATACTCGGTTAAGTGCATAAGATGATTCAAGATTGTAGTAAAAATCAAGAAACGTTATATGCACTGTTTTTGAAGTATATTTTTTCGTCAATAATACTTTGATGATATTCTGAATTATTAATTTCTTCTGAATTAATTGTGTTCTTTGCTTTGGAATAACGCGTTGTGCAAGGTCCTATACATTAAGTAATTTAATGAGTGCAAGGAATATAAACGTTCTATTTTTATGGTACAAGCGAATAAGATTGCTAATCAATTATTATTTCATTACAAAGGACTAGCCGGAAAGAGCAAGAAATTTAGGTCGCTGTGCAGGTGGCGTTGGCGCTTTAGCGCCTACACCACGGGACGACTTTTGAAACTCGCGGTTTATGCGAGGTTCAAAATCGAGATTGGAGACCGCCTTTCGGCTCCAATCGGTCCCCATAGCGACCTAAATTTCTTGCTCTTGAAGGCGGCATATTTAAATAAATCTCAACAAATTTTCAGAAAATCCGGTATGCTATTACATGGGAGAGTGATTTCGATGCAAAAGACATTAGTTATTAATGCTGGTAGTTCATCCTTGAAGTGGCAATTGTTTGAAATGCCCGCTGAGACTGTTTTAGCCAATGGTTTAGTGGAAAGAATCAGTATGCCAGGATCTATTTTTACAATTAAATACGGTGATCACCAAAAATTTGAAACAACGGTTGATAACTTGGACCAAGCTCACGCAGCACAAATGGTTTTCGACGAATTACAACGTTTGGAAATTATTCAAAACTTGAGTGAGATCACAGCGGTAGCACATCGTGTAGTTGCTGGTGGACAAGTTTTTAAATCAGCTGTTGAAGTGACACCTGAAGTTTTGAAGCAAATTAAAGAACTCAGTAACTTTGCACCACTGCACAATCCAATGGAAGCTCAAGGGATTGAAACAATGGCGAAGACTTTGCCTGATGTTAAGCAATATGCTGTTTTTGACAGCCAATTCTTTACGGACTTACCTGAAATGAATGCGATTTATAGTTTGCCTTATGAATTGACGAAGAAATATCAAATTCGCCGTTATGGTGAACATGGAATTTCTCATGGTTACTTGACGGGGCGTGCAGCTGAATTATTAGATATGCCTAAAGATAAAATCAATCTTGTAACGATGCATTTAGGTAGTGGCGCTTCATTAGCGGCAGTTAAAGATGGGAAAGCCTTTGATACTTCAATGGGATTCACACCTTTAACTGGTGTAACGATGGGAACACGTGCTGGTGATGTTGATCCAGCCTTAGTACCTTATTTGATGAAAGAATTAAACGTTACAGATCCAAATGAAATCATGATGATGTTAAATCAAAAATCTGGTCTACTTGGCGTTTCTGGTATCTCACCGGATATGCGTGAAATTAAAGCTCAAGAAGCAACTAATCCTCAAGCTAAGTTGGCTATTGAAATTTTTGTTAACCGAATCGTTAAATATGCAGGTAGTTATATAACTGAACTACATGGTGCTGATGCTTTGGTATTTGCTGGAGGAATCGGCGAACATAATGTTCAATTACGTCAACAAATTATTGATGAATTGGCAATTTTTAATGTTAAATTAGATGCTAAATTAAATGAAGCTGGAAAAGAAGGCTTAATTAGTAGTCCTGATTCAGCTATTAAAGTTCTATTGATTCCAACTGATGAAGAATTAGCTATGGTGCGTCAGGTAGCGGCGTTACAATAGACAATAAAAAAACATCAAATCCGTCATGGATTTGATGTTTTTTTATTTAACGATTGCTGCCATACGTTGTTTATGTGAAGCAATAATTTTATCAGCAATGGCACGGGCAACATTTTCGTTTTTCAAAATAGGACCGTGTGAGTAACTGCCTATAACGTTCTTATAATGCATACCTTCTTGCTTGTCGTCAGGATTGTTACCATATCCTTCAATCATTTCACCGAAAGGTTTTAATTTGCTCTTATCGTCAAAGTAGGTTCTACCACTATGGTTTTCGAAAGCACGAACAGTTCCCCATTCAGTCTTATATTCTGTGTCACCAATCATACGACTGTCAGCTTTGTATACGGTATGGAAAGGTAGGATATCAAGGCCTTGGATAGTTTGACCACCACTGGTTTCGTAATATTTACCGAGGAATTGGTAGCCACCACAGATACAAAGCATAGGTTTGTCAGCTTCAATATAGTTTTGAATAGTTTGGCGATGTCTTTGTAAATCGGTTGCAACAACTGATTGTTCGAAATCTTGGCCACCACCGAAGAAGAGGAAGTCATAATCGAAAGCATTGAATTTCATTTCCAAACTAATGTTATCGACTTGAGTATCATAACCTTGTTCTTTAAGAAGAAAGCTAAGAATCTTAACGTCACCGCTATCTCCATAAGTGTTCATTAAATCTTCGTACAAATAAGCAATTTTTATAACTTTAGACATAATTTTTCTCCAATATAATTAGAAATGTTGTAATATAGTTAAACAACGAGGTGATTGAATTGACAAAAGAAATCAATAAAGAGATTTTAGCAGATTTTAACAAGAACTTAAATCAAGATGCAATTAATAATGTTCTTAAAAATGCAGTAGCACAAGTTGGAATATTTAGTGCTACTGAAAATCCGGAAGTAAAAACGATCCTTAATCCGTCATTCAACGTGACTGTTGATACGGGAAAAGTATCTGATCAAAAGCACTCTGGACGTTGCTGGTTGTTCTCAGCCTTGAACACATTGAGAACTGATTTTGCTAACAAGCATAATCTGAAAGACTTTGAGCTTTCTCAAAATTATTTATCATTCTGGGATCGTCTAGAAAAATCAAATTATTTTTATCAAGAAATTTTGCAGACGGCTGATTTGCCAGTCGAAGATCGAAAGGTCAATTCTTTATTCTCCTATCCTAATGGTGACGGCGGATTATGGCAAAATGCAGCCAATTTAGTTAAAAAATATGGTGTCGTGCCAAATTACGTCATGCCTGAAACGAGTGCATCAGATAATACAACTGAATTTGACGATGTACTAGGCAAATTGCTCCGTAAAAATGGGATTGAATTGAGACAAATGGTGCATGATAAAGCAACCAAAGATGAGTTAGATAAGCGACTCGATGACATGTTGGCTGAAGTTTACAAGTTATGTGTTTACTCATTCGGAATGCCACCAACTGATTTTGAATTGTCATTACAAGCAGACGATGGTAAATTAATCGCCGCTGACAAAATCACACCTAAAGAATTTTTAAAACGTTACTTTACGATTGATGTTGATGATTTTGTTGATTTAGTAAACTCACCACAGACAAATAAAAAATATCATCAAGTATATTCAATTGATACCGAAAGCAGCATGGTAGGAGGTAAGACGCAAAAGTTTCTCAACCTACCAATGGAACGCCTTCAAGAATTGGCCATTGAACAACTAAAAGGCAATGATCCAATTTGGTTTGGAAACGACGTGCTAGAAGATTCTGACCGTAAAAATGGGTATTTGTTAGGAAATATTTATCAATATGACCAACTATTCGGGATTGATTCACAAATGGATAAAGCTCAAAGACTCGATTACGGCCAAGGAGAAGTTTCCCATGCAATGACCTTAACCGGTGTAAACCTTATTCAAGGACAACCAAATCGCTGGAAAGTAGAAAACTCATGGGGCGAAAAATACGGCGAAAAAGGTTATTACACAATGGACCAAAAGTGGTTTGAAGACTACGTCTATGATGTTGTCATCAATAAAAAGTATCTAACCGAAAAAGAACTTTCCGAGTATAATCAAGAACCCGTTGTATTGTCAGCTTGGGATGCTTTGGCATAGAAGATAATTTGATGAAGGTGATTTTTTATCTTCAGTTAAGTGTAAAAAATCGACGAAACTTCAAACTATTGGGCAATTTTATTAGAAATAGCGAATGAACTAGTCGGAGGGAGCAAGGGATTTAGGTAGCAGTGAAGGTGGCGTTGGCGCTTTAGCGCCTACACCACGGGACGAGTTTTGAAATTCGAGTGATTTTCTCGAAGTTCAAAATCGAACCTGGAGACCTTGGCTCCAGGTGGTCCCCACAGCAACCTAAATCCCTTGCTCCCGGAGACGGCAGACAAAAATAAAAGCAGTTTAACAACCATGAAAGATTGTTAAACTGCTTTTTGCTTGTGTACTTAAATTAATTCAGTATCTATGGCTAAGGCATAACAGGCTTACCGTAAAGGTAACCTTGTTGAATATTAATTCCGTATTTCTTAGCAAGTAGTTGATCTTTGCCATCCTCAACACCCTCTAGAACCATGTCTAGACAGTATCTTTCAGCTTGTTGAACCCAGAATGAAACATATTCAGGAATCTTATTAGCTTTTCCAGACATACGAAGGTTTTGCATTGCTAGTTTGATTTTATCAACGTAAGGTAAAAGATGTTTGATATTATCAAAGGTGTTTGAACCGGTACCGACATCATCGATAACTAATGAGATACCATATTGATGAAGTAGGACGCTAAATTGTTTGATTTGTTCCAAAGGCATTGCTTCAGTCAATTCAATTGTTAGGGCAACGGGGTTAATACGTTTTTTTAAGGCAATTACTTCCCCAAGTGTATATGGATCATTGGCTTGTTCACTATTTAAATTAAATGATATAACCTTGTTACTACCAGCATTCTTCTTAATGACAGCAGCCGTTTGCTCGACCAATTGCACTTGATCTTCAATGGATAACTCCGTAAAGTCTTGTGGCAAGTGCCAAGCACCATTATCTTCCTTACGCAAGAGTACTTCATAGCCAAAAACTGAATTGTCACTTTTGTTTACTTGTGACTGTACAAAAAAACTATATTTCGTATTAATTCCCCCTATCTCAATATTGACTGATAATAGAATATTTTATGATAATTCCGAATTTATATCAATGGTATATACAAATTCTGTAAATAACATTAACAAATATATTTATGCAAATTCATTATAAAACGCCGTTATGCTTTTTTCCATAAATAAAGCTTGCAGACGACCTAAGGTAATAAGCTATAAATAGAATCAAGGAGGTGAATATTATGTCCGAGTATACGACTGGTGAGTTAGCCAAAATGACTCAAGTCTCGGTCAGAACAATTCAGTACTATGATAAAAAGAATTTACTAAAGCCGAGTGAAATTTATGCTAATGGCAAACGTATTTATACCGATGCGGATTTAAATAAACTGAAATTGATTTTATTATTAAAAAATTTAGGTTTAACGCTAAAATCAATTAGTGAAATTCTGGATAGTAATAATTCAATGAAAGTTATGAACCTTTTGCTGGATCAACAATTGATAGGTTTAAAAACACAATTACAAACTTCCAAAGAACAAATAAAAAAAATTGAAGAAATAAAGCGTAGTTTGCCACAAATCGACCAAGTAAAAATTAAAGACATTGGAGATATCGAAAATATTATGAAAAATAAAAAAGCTTTAAGAAAAGTTCATATGAAGATGTTGCTTTTGGGTTTTCCGCTAGACATTATTGAAGTTGGTACTTTAGTTTGGGGAATTATGAAGGGCGATTGGTTGCCATTTGCGCTAGGAATGACATTGGTTTTGGTAATGGCCGCTTGGTTAAGCCGCTTTTATTATCAAAATACCAATTATATTTGTCCGAACTGTAATACCGAATTTAAACCAAAGTTTTGGGCGGCTTTTTGGGGGAAGCACAACGCAAGAGCTAGAAAACTTGTTTGTCCAGCCTGTGGTCAAAAAGACTATTGTGTTGAAGTTTATGATGAAAAGAAAGAATTGGCTAATTAAAAAGGTCTAATTTATGACAATCATCTCATTTCTCCAGTTTGCAGACGACAGTTGTTATATAATGTTGTCATTATGAGAGGAAGGTTTTGATGGATACCGTAAAGAAAGAACAGAAAAAAGTTGAGATTTCTTCAGCTGAATGGCAAATTATGAGAATTGTCTGGACCTTGAAACATGTGACAAGTTCCGAAATAATCAATCTGATGCAAAAGAAACAAACATGGTCTGATTCCACCATCAAGACATTGATCACTCGTTTGACTAAAAAGGAATTCCTTAGCCGTGAAAAGGAAAAAGGACGTTACATTTATTCTGCAACGGTTGAAGAACAGGCAACTATGAATGAATATGCTAATAGTTTATTCGCCGATTTTTGTGCCCATAAATCTGGTTCAGTCTTAGATGAATTGATTGAAACAATGGATATTAGCCAAGCAGATATCAAGATGCTTCAAAAGACACTTGATAGGAAATTGGCAACTGCTCCTGAACATGTTAAATGCGATTGCTTACCTGAAGGTTGCGCTGAGATGTGTTAAAATTAAGTTCCTTGGCAGGGGCGACACGGCGTTCAATCATTTGATGATTGGACGCTTTTTTACTAAATAAATTGGAAAAATTAAGATTTAACGTAATCAAAAGGCTAGATATTTTTTCTGGATACCAAGAAAAAATATCTAGCCCTTTTTATATTTACTTCTATGACCAAAGTTGAGAAAGAACCAATTCACATATTTTGCCGATACACTTTTTTATTTCATTAACATGTCCAAATGAGGGATGTTATCTTCTAAGTACACTTCGGAGATAGCTTTGAAACCAAATCCCGCATAAAAATCCTGTAAGTAAGCCTGTGCTTGAATTTGAATAGGCATATTAGGGAAACGTTTTTTGATCTCGTCAATCGTTGCACCGACAATTTTTGCACCTAAACCATGCTTACGATACTTCTCAACAACTAAGACACGACCGAAAGTAATATGGTCACCTTTGTCGATAATACGTGTGTAGGCCTCCAAATCGCCATTCTCGATTAAACAAACATGCAAGTCGTTGTAATCATCATCATCCACTTCTTGATAAGGACAGTTTTGTTCAACTACAAAAACAGCTACACGAGCTTTTAAAATATCAATCAATTCTTTAGGACTGAGTTCATTTGTACTTTTAACGCTAATCATCAGTAACCTCCGTTAAAATAAATTAAGAATATAATAAAACTATTTTGTTGCAAGTACAACAATAATTTAAAAAGACTTTCTGAACTCATCATTGAATTAACGCTCTCATTAATATAGGATAAAAGGGTGTGAAACATGTGTTTCACGAGTGGAGGTATGTCAATGAAACCGGAAGAATTTTTTGAAGCTCTAGCTAAACAGGGCATTGATTTAAGTGCAACACAGAAAGATCAGTTCGCAACTTATTTTCATGAATTAGTCGAGACCAACAAGGTTATGAATTTAACTTCAATTACCGAAGAAGACCAAGTTTATTTGAAACATTTTTATGATTCAATCGTCTTAGGATTTGTGGATGAAAAATTATTAAATGAAGAATTAACCTTATGTGATGTCGGATCAGGAGCAGGTTTTCCATCATTGCCATTAAAAATTATCAATCCAAAACTAAAAATTACCATCGTTGACTCGTTGAATAAACGGATCAAGTTTTTAGATACATTAGTTAACAAGTTGAATTTGGATAACGTCAATTTAGTTCATGGACGTGCAGAAGAAGTTGGTAAAAATCCCCAATTCCGTGAATCATTTGATGTAGTAACAGCCAGAGCCGTGGCAGCCATGAATGTATTAACAGAATTTTGTTTACCATTAGTTAAAATTGGCGGTCAATTTGTTGCAATGAAATCCGAAAAAGCCCCAGAAGAATTGGAAACAGCAAAATTTGCTATCCAAACATTAGGTGGAGAAATTAAGCAACAAGAATCAGTCGAGTTACCAAACGACGCTGGAATCCGTAATTTTATCTTTGTAAGTAAAATTAACAAAACACCGAAGAAGTACCCTCGTAAACCAGGAACACCCGCTAAAAAACCACTCGTGAAGTAGTCACTAATCTAAAAATATTAATATAACAAATACCATAGTCGGAGGAGCCAAGAAAGATTAACAGGCAGTGAAAGTGGTGTTAGGTCGAGTGGTTTTCTCGGCCTTACAGCACCGGGCATGTTTGGAGACTTGCTTGCAAGGCTTCAAACTGAGGTCTGAGACCTTGGCTCAGACCGGTCCGCACTGCCAGTTAATCTTTCTTGGCTCCGGAAACGGCAAACCTATTAAACAATTGAATAAAAATGATAAGATTATAGAGTTATGGCAAAAGCGCCAAAGAGTGATTACCATAGATAAATATTTTGTGAAGTTGTTCGGCAATTTCTAGAGATAGGGGAATAAAATGGCACGAAAAATATCTGTTGCAAATCAAAAAGGTGGTGTCGGAAAAACCACAACCACCATCAATTTGGGAGCATGTTTAACTGATATGGGTCAAAAAGTATTGATTATCGATACTGATCCACAAGGAAATGCAACCAGCGGATTAGGTATTAAAAAAGCCAATGTTGAAAAAGATGTTTACGATGTTTTAGTAAATGAATATCCGCTCAAGAAGACGATTATTCATACTGAACATAAAAATCTTGATATTGTTCCTGCAACAATTCAATTGGCCGGTGCAGAGATGGAACTTACTTCCATGATGGCCCGTGAAACTCGTTTACGAGCTGGAATTGAAGAGGTCGATTCAGAATACGATATTATTTTGATCGACTGCCCACCTTCACTGGGACAACTTTCAACTAATGCCTTTACAGCAAGTGATTCAATTATTATTCCAGTTCAAAGTGAGTATTATGCGCTGGAAGGATTGAGTCAATTGTTGAACACTATCCGTTTAGTTCAAAAACATTTCAATACTAACTTAGCTATCGAAGGAGTTTTGATCACCATGCTTGATGTTCGAACAAATTTGGGCGCTCAAGTTGTCGACGAAGTTAAATCATATTTCGGCGATTCAGTTTATAAAACAATCGTTCCTCGAAACACACGTCTAGCTGAAGCACCTAGTTATGGACAACCCATTGTTGACTATGACGCTAAGTCAAAGGGGGCTAAAGCTTATCGTGATCTTGCTAAGGAGGTGTTAAAGCGTAATGGCATCAAGCAAAAATAAAAAAGGTTTAGGCAGAGGAATCGACGCGATTTTTTCTGAATTCGAAGCCATCGATGAAAATAGTGAGACAGTTGTTGACCTATCGATCGATGATATTCGTCCTAATCCGTACCAACCTAGAAAAACTTTTGATGAGCATGCTTTGAACGAATTAGCTCATTCCATTGAACAAAATGGTGTCTTCCAACCAATCATTGTTCGTGAAAGTGTCAATGGTTTTGAAATTATCGCTGGTGAAAGACGTTACCGTGCAAGTAAGATTGCTAAGAAAACCACTATCCCAGCTATTGTTCGGCCGTTGAGTGAATCAGGGATGATGGAAATCGCTGTTTTGGAAAACTTACAACGTGAAGATTTAACGCCACTTGAAGAGGCTGATGCATATCAAACCTTGATTACGAAATTGAATCTTACTCAAGAACAGGTTTCCCAAAGATTAGGCAAGAGTCGTCCTTACATTGCTAACTACTTGCGACTATTGAATTTACCTGATGCAACTAAGAAATTAGTTCAAAACGGTGAACTTTCAATGGGACAAGCGAGAACCTTGCTCAGTTTGAAAGATAAAGATCAAATTGATAAACTTGCTAAGCGTGCAGTCAGTGAAGATTTAACAGTTCGTCAACTCGAGCAGTTAGCTACTGAATCAAAACATGATAGTAAGAAGAAAAAGAAAGTTGCTCAAAAGTCACCTTACATTCGGGCAACTGAAGAAAAATTGGTGGAACGTTTTGATACGCCAGTTTCAGTTAAAGAAACTCGCAGCGGTCATGGAAAACTCGAAATCGATTTTACAAATACGGAAGATTTGAACCGTATTTTAGACATATTAGGAATCCATTTAGATTAGAGGAATTGTATGTTTAAACTTGGAGATATTATCACAATGAAAAAGCCTCACGCATGTGGGGAAAATCGCTGGGAAGTTATTCGCTTAGGGGCGGATATTAAGGTTAAATGCTTAGGCTGTGGACATATCGTGATGATTCCACGTGCTGATTTCAATAAGAAATTCAAAAAAGTTTTAACCCAAGCTGACCAGGTCAAACCAGAAAATGAAGAACATTATTTGAAAAAAGATCAATTAATGCCATCAAATTTTATTAAAAGAAATGAGGAATAACTAATGGCTCTAACTGCCGGAATCGTCGGACTACCAAACGTTGGTAAGTCAACTTTATTTAATGCTATTACAAAGGCCGGTGCGGAAATGGCCAACTATCCTTTCGCAACGATCGATCCTAACGTCGGAATGGTTGAAGTACCAGATGCACGTCTTGCAAGAATCGATTCATTGATCCCTGCTAAAAAATTAATCCACACAACTTTCGAATTTACTGATATTGCTGGTATCGTTAAAGGTGCTAGTAAAGGTGAAGGACTTGGTAACAAGTTCTTGGAAAACATTCGTCAAGTTGATGCCATCGTTCACGTTGTTCGTGCATTTGATGATGACGATATTACTAGTGTGACCGGTAAAGTTGATCCATTAGATGATATCGAAACTATCAATTTGGAACTTGGTCTAGCTGACCTTGATAGTGTTAATAAACGTTATACACGTGTTGAAAAAGCTGCTAAGAGTGCAAAAGATAAAGAAGCCCAAGCTGAATTCAAAGTTCTAGAAAAGATTAAGCCAGTCCTTGAAGAAGGCGGTTCAGTTCGTTCAATCGACTTTGATGAAGATGAAGCAAAAATTGTTAAAGGTTTGTTCTTGTTAACATCAAAACCAGTCTTGTATGTTGCTAATATCGCTGAAGATGATATGGCTGATCCTGAAGCTTCGAAGTATTACAAAGTTATTGAAGATTACGCTAAGAAAGAAAATGCTCAAGTAATCGGTGTTTCCGCAAAAACTGAAGAAGAAATTGCTGAATTAGATGACGATGAAAGAAAAGAATTCCTTGAAGCTGAAGGTGTAACTGAATCAGGTCTTGATAAATTAATTAAAGCTAGTTACAAACTATTAGGCCTTAGAACATTCTTTACAGCTGGTGGTAAGGAAACACGTGCCTGGACATTCCACGAAGGCATGAAAGCACCACAAGTTGCTGGTATCATTCACTCTGACTTCGAGCGTGGATTTATCCGTGCTGAAGTTATGGCATATAGTGATCTAGATGAATTAGGTAGTGAAAAAGCCGTCAAAGAAGCCGGTAAATTACGAGTTGAAGGTAAGGATTACGAAGTTCAAGACGGTGACATTATCGAATTCCGCTTCAACGTCTAAACCAGGGGGAGTAATATGTCTGAGGATTTAAGAGAAAAGAATAAGCAAGCTGCTGAAAAACAAAAAGTTGCTTCAGCTAAGAATGAAAAAAAAGAAGAAATCAAAAGCGAAATCTACAGTGCAGATGCTGATGATTTACGCAAAAAATTAAGTAATAAAAATGCCGAATACATTTTTAAACTTAATAAGTATTTGATGGACGATGGATTTAAAGAAGATGAAGCCAAGACCGAAATTGACAAACTTCTTCCCGAAATTATCGAAAACCAAATCAAAGGGATTCCAGCTAACCAACTTTATGGACCCGTGACACAAAGAGCTCAGGATATTACACATCCAGTGAAAAAGCCAAAGAAGACACCATTCTGGGCTTCATGGCTTGATACTTCACTATTGTTCTTTTCATTGTTTGGATTGTTATACGGAATCGTTGCTTTAACAAGCAAAGGCGCTGCTAAGAATGATCCTAACAGCCAGACAGGTATCATTACATTGATCGTCTTGTCAGCAATGTGGGGTGCATTATTATCATGGTTCAATAACCAAATGAAGAAACCTAAGTCCGAACGACCAGGCTGGGGAATAACCATCGGTTATTTAGTAGTCGGACTAGTCTTCATGTTCGTCTTCCTAGCAGCCATGACAGCCGTACCAACATCAATCAACCCACCACTAAACGCAATCGGCTACTTCATAGCAGCAGCAGTTGCCTTCGGTGGAAGATTCTTGTTCCGTTCAATGACAGGATATAAGGAACGTTCTTTCTTTTAAAAAAGAGAGCGGAGGACGACCGGTTAGATTCCGAGCAATTTCCTAGCTTCACGAATTATCCGCGAACTTTGCGGATGATTTGGGAAGCGTAGAAATGCACAGGAATCTGTCGTCCGCAGCTCGTTTAAGAACAAGAGAGCGAAGGCAGGGCGTTCAGCTCCCGAGCATTTGCATGACTTCACGAATTATCCGCGTTTTTTGCGGATGATTTGGGAAGTTAGGCAAAGCGGAAGGAGTTGCCCTGCCGTAGCTCGTTTAAATATCAGAGAGCGGAGCAGGCCCGGGAATTTCCGAGCATTTTCGTAGAACTGTAAATTGCACACCGGTTTTTGCGGGCAGTTTACAGTTCTATGAAAAGCGGAAGAAATTGGCCTGTGTAGCTCGTTTTAGAGCCACTGAATATATAAACAAAAAGTCTTTCTTCTCAAAAAAATTGAGAAGAAAGACTTTTTTTAATACCCAAATAATCAATTATTCAAATTCCAAACAGCAATCTCCTGAATCAAATCCACCGGAATAGCTGCTTCACTTTTAGGAAACCTAAGTGTAGTTTTCCCACTCAAATAAGGAGAAATTTCCTTTTCAAAATGCTTAATCGGTTTATCGGTTGGATAAAAACCGATATGTTGTTTATTAATACCAAAGAAACAAATCTGTTTAGGCTGATAATAACCAACCAAGCCATAAGATAAACGAACTTCTGCATCCGGCAAAACTTCAGAAATAATCTGGTGCATCTTTTTTGCTAAAATTTTATCATCTGAATCAGTTAATGTTGCCAAATATTCATCCATACTCTCATCCTCAACCTGAATAGAATTTATTTAACTCTAAAAAATTGCACTAGTCCGTATAATCCATAGCCACCAGCCGCAGCTTGCAAAATAGTCATCAGAAAACCGACTTTTTTCAGCGAAATATTATGGTCAAAGTGCATTTCATATTGTACAAAAGCAATGACTGCTATGGAGAAAACGATAATCAAAATAAATTTCATTCTTTTCTTCAAAAATTCCATGGTGGCTCTCTTTCATTGTTTAAATTTTTAATGGTTAGTACTAGGCCGCCTCCAAGAGCAAGAAATTTTGGTCGCTATGGGGACCGATTCTAGCCAAAGAGCGGTCTCGAATCTCGCTTTTGAACCTCGCAAAAACCGCGAGTTTCAAAAGTCGTCCCGTGGAGTAAGCGCTAAAGCGCTAACTCCACCTGCACAGCGACCAAAATTTATTGCTCTTTCCGGCTAGTTTATTCTTTGTTTTGAATTAATAGTCAAAGGACTAACTAGTACCACGCATATTTTTTAAATCTTTTTGTAATTACTAAATCTTATAAAAAGGGGAAATACATTTCAATTAAATAATAACCTAGCTGGAGGGGGCCAATGATGAAGTCAGCAGTGACAGTGGTGTTAGAGCTTTAGCTCTTACACCACAGGACGTATTTTGAGATTCGCGTACTTTGCGAAGCTCAAAATCGAGGTCCGAGACCTTGGCTCGGGCCGGTCCCACAGCAGACTTCATCATTGGCCCCCTCCGGCGGCATGACCTTATCCAACGACCCGATTAGTAATCTAGTAACATCTTATTGTATAATACTAACTAGTTGTAGACTTGTAAATATATGTTCGCTTGTGAGGTTTATTTAAATGAAAATCTTAGTTGTCGATGATGATAAAGAAATCGTAGAATTACTCAGTATTTATATTAAAAACGAAGGCTATGAACCATTGTCAGCCAATTCGGGTCAAGAAGCACTAGACCAATTGTCTGCTCATAGCGATATAGCGCTGATGGTATTGGACATTATGATGCCTGGTATTGACGGTATCGAAGTCGTTAAAAGAGTTCGGAAAGAATCGCAAATACCAATTATTATTGTATCTGCTAAAACGACTGATATGGACAAAATTCAAGGCCTTATTACGGGTGCAGATGATTACGTTACTAAGCCATTCAATCCGTTGGAGATCATGGCCCGAATTCGTTCACTTTTGCGCCGTAGTACCCAACAAACAGCCAAAAATGTGCCCGACAAATTAGAAGTTGGGCCAATTACGATTTACAAAGATTCCCACGAAGTTGTGACTGATTCTGGACAAAAGGTACAGTTGACGGCTTTGGAATTTGGGGTCCTTTATTTACTTGCAAGTCATCCTAATCGTGTCTTTTCAGCTGATGAAATCTTTGAACGTGTTTGGAAACAAGAGAGTGTCGTCTCGGCTAAAACAGTAATGGTACACGTGAGTCATTTACGAGATAAACTAGAAGAAGCTACTAACGGTGAGAAAGTTATTGAAACCGTTTGGGGCGTCGGCTACAAAGTGGAGGTTTGATTTTGAACAAAAGAATCAAACTGAGTGTAGGAGAAAAAGGTGTCCTCCTTGTTGAAGGAATAGGCACCTTTCTTTTATTTCAGATAATAAACGTAATTTTAATTAGTAGTCTTGGTCAAAATAATTTGATAGCTAATTTACAAACCAATTGGCAAACCTTGATGGCAAATAAATTGTGGGTAATTGTCGTTGTTTTAGCGTTGGAAATTTTTTTGACGTACTTGATTGTGATCAGTACCTACCACAATTTGGAATTGAATCAAATTAAGCAAGTCCTCCAAAAAACAGCAGCTGATAATCTCACTAAAGAAGTGAATATCAAAGTTAACCATAATTTACAAAGTATTGTTGATAGTTTTAATTTGTTGATTTCTAATATGAATCGTCGGGCTGAGGAACAAAAGCAGTCTGAGAAGAGTAAAGATGAGCTGATCAGTAATGTCAGTCATGATATTAGAACTCCTTTGACATCAGTCATTGGTTATTTGGGTTTGATTGAGAGTAAAAATTATAGTGACTTGGGACAAATTTTAAAATATACTCATATCGCTTATAAAAAGTCACAAGAAATGCAAAATTTGGTTAATTCGCTCTTCGAATATGCCAATGTTCAACATGCAACAAGTCGGTTAAATATGACTAAGTTTGATATGGCTCAAATGCTTGATCAATTGTCGGCTGATTTTGAGTTGGAAGCTAATAAACGCGGTATGGAAATTATCGTCAACTCAACACCAAACAAGATTTTGATGAAAGGTGATACCGAAAAACTTGGTCGTGTCTTCAATAATTTGATCATGAATGCCTTGAAATACGGAAAAGGCGCCACTCATATCTGGTTAACGGCAGAACAAAAAGAAAAAGAGGTCGTCGTAACGGTGGCCAATAATGGTAAACCTATTCCCGAAGATTCTTTAAAGCACGTTTTTGATCGCTTTTATCGTGTGGAAGATTCTCGCTCTAAGAAAACTGGGGGAACAGGTTTAGGACTTGCAATTGCCCAAAGTATGGTGCAGTTGCATGGAGGAACAATCGCTGTAACTTCAGATGATGAACGAACATCATTTATCAGCCATTTTCCAATTTCTTAATTTCAAGATTGATTTGTGAGGTTTAAAAATGAAAAATTTCGTTAAGAAATTAATGTTGGTAATGTCAGTCGTTATCTTGACGTTACCAATTTTTGCATCAACGGTTCACGCTGAGGAAACGGCCAATGTAACTTTGGAACTAAATGCTAGTGCGGGGATGGTTTTCGATGAACATACTGGGCAAGTCGTCTATTCTAAAAACGCTGACGAAAAACTGGCTATCGGTTCAATTACGAAAATTATTACTTTGTATTTGGTTACTAAAGCTATCAAAGAAGGTAAATTTTCCGAGAAAGATATGCTGACACCAACGAAAGCTCAAGCCGATATGACGCAACGAAACGAATTGACTAATGTCCGTTTAGATGCTGATAAGTCGTATAGTGTCAGAGATTTATATAACGCCGCTTGGATTGTATCTTCCAATTCAGCTGCCATGATGTTGGCTGACAAGGTTGCTGGTAATCAAGGTGATTTTGTTAAGTTGATGCGCAAAACCGTCAAAGATTGGGGCATTAAGAATGCTCAATTATTCAATGTGTCCGGCTTAAATAACTCAGATTTGGAACCTGATATGTATTTGGGTACTAAAGAAAACGAAAATAAATTGTCAGCCAATGATATTGGTGTCATTGTAAAACACGTTTTGGATGAATATCCTGAAATCGTTCAAACGACATCTAAGGCTAAATTTAGTTTTCCAGTTGATAATGAAGTTAAGACTTATGATTCGTTGAATTTATTGCTTAAAGGTAATCGTGATTATCAGGAAGGTTACGAGTTTGATGGTTTGAAGACTGGTACGACTGATGCGGCAGGAGAGTCCTTTGTTGGAACGTTGCCATTGAATGATACTCGCATAGTGACCGTCGTTCTGAACGCTCAAGGTGAAAAAGAAGACCGTGATAAACGTTTCCGCAGTACCCAAAAATTAGTCCATTATTTGGTGGATAACTATGAACGCAAAGAGATTTTACAAAAAGATGCTACAGTTACGATTAAGCATAAAAAGTATAAAACTTATGAACCTGTTTATACTTGGTTACCAAAAAATTATCATGTCGAAAATTTACGTTATAATGTAAGCAGTAACGACTTAGGTTTTACTGCAATTCATAAAAAACAAACGGTGAAATTAATTGCTGCTAACACTGATGGTGGTTATCTTCCGTTTAAAAAGGCAGATGTTAAAAAAGTAGTTCATAAGAAGACAAACCAGAAATCTTGGTGGGATCAAATCATAGAATTTTTTAAACATCTATTTTAGGAGTGTGTAGAGAATGAGTTTAAAAATTAAGAATGCTTTAGAGATTTTGAAGAAACACGACTTATTGGTTTCAAGTTCAGTAACTGATGAAAACCTAGAAGTAACTAACATTAGTTACAACTCTAAAGAAGATCAAACCAACGGAATCTTCTTCTGCAAAGGTAATAGATTTAAAGCCGAGTATTTAGATCAAGCCATTAAGAATCATGCTAAAATCTATGTTTCAGAGAAAGAATATAGTCAAGATATTGACCGTTTAATTGTTAAGGATGCTTCCAAAGCTTTGGCATTATTGAGTTCAGAGTTTTATGGCAATCCGCAAAATGATTTATTTATCGTTGCTTTCACAGGTACCAAAGGTAAGACAACGACTTCATACTTCTTGTATGATATTTTGAAACATGCCTATCCAAAGCAAGTCGGACTCTTTTCAACCGTTGATCGTATTGTTGGTCCAAAGCCTGAAGACGAATTTAAGTCTGATTTAACAACTCCTGAATCAATGGAATTGTTCCACGATATGAGAACTTGCGTTGATAACGGCATCAAATATTTAGTTATGGAAGTATCTTCTCAAGCTTATAAGAAGAACCGTGTTTACGGTTTGAAGTTTGATATTGGTGGCTTCTTGAACATTACTCCAGATCATATTGGACCTAATGAACATCCTACATATGCTGATTATCTCAACTGCAAGAAGCAATTGATGATCAACTCCAAAGTAAAGATCATTAATCGTCAAACAAATGACTATGACACAGTTTACGCTGCTGCCAAAGAGACTAGTGATGACAAAGATATTTACCGTTTTGCTAAAAATGAAGTTGGTGATACTGACTTTAGTATCCGTAATAAGGAATCCAATTTAAATGATTCAGTCTTTACTTTCACAGCTGAAAGCGACAAGGCTGAAGATTTACAAGACCACAGTGAATATACTTATCAATTAGGTCTAGTCGGTGATTTCAATGAATTGAATGCTGGGGCGGCAATTATTGCGGCCAAGAAGATGGGTGTCAAAAACGAGGTGATTGCTGATAGTTTAAAATCAGCGTTTGTCCCGGGGAGAATGGAACACATTAACACCAAATCTCACGGAACAATTTTTGTTGACTATGCCCACAATTATGCTAGTATGAATGCTTTATTAAGCTTTCTAAAACGTGAATACCCTGAATCAAAGGTGAAAGTCGTTGTAGGAAGTCCTGGTGATAAAGGAGTTTCTAGACGTGAAGGCTTTGCTCGAGTCTTGACTGAACAAGCTGATCAAGCTATTTTGACTACAGATGATCCTGGATTTGAAGATCCGGCTGATATTTGTAAGCAAATTGATGAAAAAATCGACCATACTAAGGTTGATGTAAAAACCGTTCTTGACCGTCAAGAAGCCATTCGTGAAATGATTAAGTCAAGTCACGGCGATGATATCGTTGTTTTGGCCGCTAAAGGAAACGATGCTTATCAAAAGACAAAGGGTGAAGATGTACCATATCCAAGTGATCCCGTTGTCGCCAAGAAAATTCTAAAGGATATTGAGGGTTAAAAGTTATGAAGAAATTCTTTACAGTGTTGGGTGGTATGGGCAGTTTAGCCACCGAAAGTTACGTTCATTTGTTAAACGAACGAACACCGACTGAAAAGGACCAAGATTATTTAGATTATATTTTAGTTAATCATTCAACTGTTCCTGATCGAACAGCTCATATCTTAGATCACAGCAAACCCAGCTTTTTGCCTCCACTAGTTGAAGATATTAAGCAACAAAGTTTGCTCAAACCTGAATTCATGGTGTTAATTTGCAATACAGCTCATTATTACTATAAAGAATTGCAAGCAGCAACCGATATACCTTTGATTCACATGCCACACATGGCTATCAGTGTGATGAAAAAGAAGTACCCAAAGGCTAAGCGAATTGGTTTGATTGCAACAAAGGGTACGATTGCGGATCATATTTATGAGAATGAAATCAAAGACGCTGGTTTTGAATATAGTTTGGGTGATCAAGCTGTCCAAGACCAAGTTGAAAGTTTGATTTACGATGATATCAAAATTAAAGGTAAAGTCGATGCCAACAAATATTATGATATTTTGCAAACAATGCATGATAAATTTGATTGCGATGTAATTGTTTTGGGCTGTACCGAATTATCGCTTGCTCAAGAAAAAGCGCCTGATCATCCATATAATGTTATTGATGGTCAAGGAATCATCGTCGACAAATCGATTGAGTTTGCCAAAAAGATTCGTCGTGGTGAAAAAATCGATTTTACTAAGATTTATTAATGTTTCATGCGAAACATTGCGAGAATAAACCTACTTCCGATATAATACTGAGTGTATAAGGAGGTACTTCGCGCATGTTTAAGAAATTATCTATCTTCACAGTTGTCTTGTCAGGTATTTTATTGGCAGGTTGCTCATCACAATCGGCAAGTACACAGTCAGCTTCAAGTTCTGACACAAGTAGTAGTACCAAGAAAGCTCCTACTAAGGAAAAGAAGACAACAACGCCTAAGGCCAGCACCAAGAGTGCAGAAGATGATACAACAGACAAAACTTCTGACGATGCTCAGGCTAATAATAATCAAAGTGATTCGAATAATGATAGCCAATCAAATGGCAATAACAACGCTAATAATACAAATAACAATAATACAACTAATGGTGATCAATCATCACAAGGTCAAACGCAACAATCTCAAGTCAATTTAACGACTTCAGATCAAGCGGTTGAGTACTTAGCTAATCAACTAGGTTCAACCTATGACAAGACAACGACACAATATGTTGCTAATGGAAAAGTTACCTGGGATAACGTTACTGGATATCAAATTAATATCTACAGTAAAAATTCTGATTCACCAGTTGGAAGCTATCTAGTTCCTGCAAATGGACAGTATTTCCAAATTTGGTAATAAGGTGTAACTTGCCTTTGCAATAATAATTAGTTATATTTTTAAGAGGTCGGTACAAAACTTAGGTTTTGTTCTGGCCTCTATTTTGGTTGTATAAGTATGCCGCCTGCGGGTGATAGCGAGTTAGTCTGCTGTGGGACCGTCTGGAGCCAAGGTCTCCAGACTCGGTTTTGAACCTTGAGAAAATCGCTCAAGTTTCAAAACACGTCCAGTGGTGTAAGAACGGCAAAAGCGGCCGTCCTAACACCACTTTCACTGCTGACTAACTCGCTATCACCCGCAGGCTAGGGTATTCGTTGAAGACAATGAACTGAAACTAACTGAGTTTTGGATTTATAAAATTTATATTTATTCCATGGAAATTTAGTTTGAAAGTCATAACAATCAAATGGGTATAGAATACATATATGTGTTTTTATTGAAGTTATATTACTTTTACTAAGCAAGATATGTTAGATTTATTTTTTTTAATAAAGGTAATATGATTTCAAATTTCTATACTTTAAAAAGTAAAAATAGAGGATTATAAATGCGAAAGAGAAAAGTTTTCTTAGTGGTTTTGTTTTCGCTGCTACTGGTCATCGGGGGATGTGCTAAGCGGTCTACGTCTCAAAAGATTATTACAACCACGGTCAACACTTACATTGAACCAATCAAAAGTGTTGTCGGTGATAAATACAAAGTGGAATCAATCATTAAATCGGTTAATGTTGATCCGCACAGTTTTTCACCTTCTAGTAATGATGCTAAGTTGATTGCTGATTCACGTTTAATTGTTTCTAGTGGTCTGGGATATGATGATTGGGTCAATAAGATTGTAACGGCTAATAGTCAGGATAAAAATTTAATTGATTTTGCTGGAAGTGTGCTTGATAAAAAAGATGGTGCCAATGAGCATGTTTGGTTTGGTGTGCATAATGTTCAGAAATTGAGTTATGCGGTTTACCAACACATGGCAAAAGTTGATTCTAAAAATAAAACTTATTATCAAGCTAATTTTAAGAAATATGATTTAAAGTTAGATAGTTTAATCCAAAGAGAACAAGCTTTAAAGCAATACACTAATGGCAAGAAAGCTTATGTCACAGAACCTTTGCCTTACTATCTACTAAAAGATCTTGGTGTCACGATTGCTAATCCACATTTCGCCAAATCGATTGAAGATGATACGGACCCTTCAATTGAGGATATTAAAGATATGGAAAATGGTTTGAGGAATCATCGCGTGAGTTTCTTAGTTGTTAATAAACAAGTAACTAGCGGTATTATTACGAAGATGACAAGTTTAGCTAAGAAAAATCATGTTCCAATTGTTTACTTTACGGAAACATTGCCAAGCGATTTAGGATATTATGACTGGATGGATGGAAACATCATTCAGATTGAAAGGATAGTGAAGAAATAGCTGTGATTGAGGCAAAGAATTTAAGCAAAAGTTTTGGGAAGCAACTAGTTTTTAAGGATTTAAATTTCACTATTAATAATGGTGACTTTGTTAGTTTGATTGGGCCTAATGGTTCCGGTAAAACCACTCTAGTCAAGATTATGATGGGGTTGGAAAAGAAAACTAGTGGTGAATTGAAGATTGATAAACAAACAATTGGCTATGTGCCCCAATTCCGAAATATTGATATTGATTATCCTTTAAATATTGAACAATTTGTGCGATTGAATCTGAAGTTTACTTTGAGTCCAGCTAAACGTCGCCAAGATAACGAGACTATCAAGCAAATTTTGGAAAAAACGAAGTTAACAACTTTGAAGGATCGTCCTTTAGGATTAGCTTCTGGTGGTGAAAAGCAAAAGGCTTATTTAGCACAAGCATTGTTGAATGATCCGAAGATTTTGATCTTGGATGAATCGACAGCCAGTCTTGATGTTGAAGTTAAGATGCAACTGATGGATCTGGTAGAAGAATTGAATCACAAATATAATTTAACGGTTATCTTCATTACTCATGATTATGAGTTGACGAAAAAGTACACTAGTCGGGCATTATTTTTCGAACATCAAACGATTGAAGAAGTTAATGTGGCAGACGTTTCGGAAGATATGTTTGATATGGGAGGTTAGGTTATGTTTGGATATGAATTTATGCGTGAAGCCTTTATTGCCAGCACTTTTATCGCTATAACGGCTGGATTAGTTGGGGTATTCGTTGTTTCTCGAAACATGTCATTTCTGTCCCATACCTTGTCAGAAATTGGTTTTGCGGGTGCTTCATTTGGTATTTTAGTTGGAATTTCACCACTGGCAGGGATGATTATTTTTACATTGATCAGTTCCATCGCTGTGGGTAGTTTGAGTTCGGAATCGTCGCGACGAGAGGCATCAATTAGCGCCATATCATCGTTATTCATTGGTCTAGGAATTTTATTCTTGTCGTTATCTTCAGAATCAAGTAGTTATGCGACAAATATCTTATTCGGAAGTATTGTCGGAATTAGTTCTAAAGAAGTTCATCAATTGATGATTTTGGCATTATTTGTCATTTTTGTGTTTATTATTTTCTATAAACCACTTTCGTTTGATTCATTTGACCATATTGGCGCTCGTGCAGCCGGTTTGAAGACCAGATTACTCTCGATAGCCTTTTTAGTAACATTGGCTCTTAGCGTCAGTATTGGCGCTCAAATCGTGGGTTCGTTGTTAGTCTTCGTATTGTTGACATTGCCAGGTGCTACAGCTAAATATGTTGTTCATACTGTTCCTAAGCTGATCATGGTGTCGGTTGGTTTGTCATTGGCTGGTGTTTGGTTAGGATTGTACTTAGCTTTTGTAACCAATTGGCCCGTAACTTTCTTTATTTCAAGCTTTGAAGTTATTGCCTACTTCTTGGGATTAAGCTATAAAAATTGGAAATTAAACCATTAAGGAAAATCATAAATGATGAAAGAATTATGGAATAAATATAAAGATGCGATTCCTTATTTATTTTTTGGAGTCTTAACAACAGTAGTAAATTACGTGGCCTTTGCGCTTTTGTGGCGTGCTATGGGCATGAATTCTCAAATAGCTAATGCGATTGCGTATCTAATTTCAGTTATTTTTGCCTATGTTACCAATAAATTGTGGGTCTTTGACTCTCATACGACGACTTGGAAAGCATTTTTTCAAGAAATGGGATCATTTTTCTTATTCAGAGGTGGTTCTTGGTTGATTGATCAAGGAACAATGTTTATCGGAATGATTTTATTACATGGAAATGGGTTTATTGTTAAATTGATTGCCAATGTAGTCGTTGTTTTACTTAACTATATTTTTAGTAAGTTTATTATTTTTAGAAAAAGAGACTAATTACGTTTGGTGGTAGTTAAATATGCCGCCTCCAAGAGCAGGAAATTTGGGTCGCTATGGGGACCGACTCGAGCCGAAAGGCGGTCTCGAGTCTCGATTTTGAACTTCGCAAAGAACGCGAATTTCAAAAGTTGTCCCGTGGAGTAAGCACTAAAGCGCTAACTCCACCTGCACAGCAACCCGAATTTCTTGCTCTTTATGGCTAGTTTAATAATTTTAAATTCATAGTTAAAAGTACCACGCGTAAACTAATACATATAAGTCTATGATTACAAACAGGTTTCTACTCAAAGTTAGTTATAAAATCAACTAACTAAAATTGGGCAGAAACCTGTTTTATTTTTTTACATCAAATAACGATAATATGAAACTTTTTGTAAAAGCTTTTCTAATCTGTTCTAAAGGTAATTTTGGATTCAATTTGGATGTTAGAATGTCTTCAAGTTCAAGGAGGATTTCATTTATGAAAATTATTGTATTAGGTGGATATGGTCATATTGGTTCATATTTGGTTCCTAAATTAGTGAAACTAGGGCATGAGGTTATTGCCGTAAGTCGTGGTAAGCATGATTCTTATACAAAAAATGATAGTGCATGGAAACGGGTTGAACATTTAAGTTTAGACCGTGTTAAAGATCCAAATTTTGCGCAAAAAGTTGCGGATGTTAATGCAGATATTGTAATTGATTTGATTAGTTTTAAAATTGAAGACACCAAAAAAATAGTTGCTGCTTTGAAAGGCACCAACTTGACTCATTATTTATTCTGTTCGTCAGTTTGGGCACATGGTCGTGCTGAAACGTTACCCGCTGATCCGAATGGTATCAAGCATCCTTTGGATGACTATGGTAAAAATAAATACGCTGGAGAGATGTTTTTAAAAGACGAATATCGTAAAAATGGTTTTCCAGCCACAATAATTATGCCTGGTCAAATTTCTGGACCAGGTTGGACTATTATTAATCCGTTGGGGAATAATAATACTGATGTATTTCAAAGGATTGCTGATGGTGAAAAGATTTACTTACCAAATTTTGGTATGGAAACACTTCACCATGTTCACGCTGACGACGTAGCGCAGATGTTTGTTAAGGCTATCCAACATCGTAATCAAGCATTAGGCGAGTCATTTCATGCTGTTTCTGATACTTCGTGGACATTATACGGATATACAACGGCAATGTATAAGTTCTTTAATCAAACACCAAAGATTGGATTTTTGCCATGGAAAGAATGGGCGGAATATATCGGGAATGATGCTGAAGTTGAGCATACATATTATCATATTGCTAGAAGTGGACAATATAGCATCGAAAATGCTAAAAAGTTACTTGGTTATTCGCCAAACCACACGCCGCTTGAGACGGTTGAAGAGGCAGTTCAAAGCTATATTGATCGAGGAATTATTAATTATCCTGAATAATATGATTGTCAATATTCCTAAATTCAGTCTTCTTAGATAAGTTGATTTTGTAATTATAGTTATCATCAAAGTGTTGAGCAAAATAACCGGAATATAAAATATCTAAAATCAATGAGATTGATTCTTGTGATGAAAATCCGGCAATTTTGGTATAGGAATGCTCACGAGTTGAGATGCGTAACGTTATATCGGCTAATTTAGAGAGTTTATTGTCACCGATACTTGTGATTGCAATTATGGGGACGTGATTTTTCTTGAGTATTTTAATGACAGTGAACAATGGATCTGATTCGCCGGAGTATGAGATAAAGATGGCACAGTCATTGGAAGTCATCATGGCAGCTTCTTGGAACATTGTATTTTGAATCGGAAAAGTTTGAACTTTGGAGCCAATATGTCTCATTTTAAAAGCGAATTCTTCAGCCTGAAATAATATATTTGAAAGTCCAAAGATTCCCGTGCTATGGGAATGGTTGAGTAGTTGGATTGCTTGAGAAAATGATTTGGAATCAATTAGAGATATTGTGTCTAAAATACTTTCGTTTTTTAATTGTCCTAATTTATTGGCAATGCTTAGGACAGAATCATTACCAGAAAACGGGATATTAGCATCAATATTTTTAAAATGCTTGTGTAGATAAGTTAATTCGTCTACATAAGCATTTTTTAATTCGATCCAGCCGTTAAACCCCAATTTTTTGGCAATTCGAACCAATACGGATGGAGAAGTATACGTCTCTTTAGCAATTTTTGTGGTTGAGTATTCGTTGATAGTTTCTTGTTTATGTTCAATGAAATTCACGACAATTTGTTCATTTGCAGAAAAATTAGTGGAGTCAATTTTCTCTTGTAATAACAATATTATTCACCTCAACAATTAATTTCTAGCTTTAATAATTCGTTGATCCCGACGGATAATCTCGTATAAGCCAAATAATAACAGCACTAAGATTACGACGATGATAACTATTTTGGTATTTCCTAGGAGTAGGGCATCGCCACCGAACGCATAGAGAAATGAGACAGGTAACGAGCCAATTAAGATACACAGAGCTTTATTTTTAAAAGACATTTTCATTTCGATGGCCGCGTAATTCACCAATAAGGTTGGTAACATAGGTATAGCGTAACCAATACTTAATCCTAAGCGAGGGTGGTTCATGTTTTTCAATCTATCAGCAATGGGGCGAAAACGACTTGGACGGGCAGTATGAGGAAATTCTCCCAATATGTAAACGGCCAATAAATTTCCTAAGACTGTACCAACGATATTGATTCCAAAGCCAAGCCAACTGCCAAAACAGACTCCAGAAAGAACCGCTACTGCTGCAATAGGCATACCAGGAATAGCCGATCCAATCGCAATAACGGCCATGAATAAAACGGCGTTATGCTTACCTTGATGTCGTAATAAATTGATTAGAGTTTGGCGGTCGAAAGCATAGGCAAAGAAGGTTTGAATAGCATCTTGATAACTGGTCCAAATTGAAAATAGTAGACCGATTAATATTAAAATACCTAGTGTTATTAAAAACACCTTATGCCATAGCTTCATTAGTTGCCCCCCAGAAAATATTTCTAGCTTCAACTTAGCATATTTATTTGTGAAAGTAACTAAAAAAAGAGTGGTACAAAATATGTTTAGCTTTCGAGCATTAAAACAAAAGACTCCAGCAATCCGATTTTGGATTACTGGAGTCTTTTGTTTTAAGCGGAAAAAGCTATGTTTTATTCCGCGTTTATGCTGCATATTTAAGCCAATAGTAGTTTTGTTAATCTTGTAATTCACGAATGGCTAAGGCAAAGTCACCTAGCGTTGCGGAACCGTTATTCTTAACAATAGGCATCGTGATATATTTTTCGAGTTCTGGTACTTCAACATAATCGTTTAGTAATTCTTTAAATTGCGCACGTACTTTAACTAAGAAAGCTTCGCTGACAACGCCACCACCAAAGACAATTTTGTCAGGGCGAAGAATCAAGGTAGCTTGAATAGCTGCTTGAGCAACATAGTAAGCCATGATATCCCAAACATGATCAGTCAATGGAACGTCTTTACCAGGCTTGCCTAAACGAGCATCAAAAGTTGGTCCAGCCACTAGACCTTCAAGACAGTCACCGTGGAAAGGACAAATTCCTTTGAAATCGAGATCATCAGGGTGACGTTTCAAGAATGTATGACCCATTTCAGGATGGCCCATATTACCGACAAATTTGCCGTCAGAAATGGCACCAGCACCGACACCAGTTCCAATCGTGTAATAAACTAACGAATCGATTTTTTCATTTGATAACGTCGACATAACGTATTCACCATAAGCTGAACCGTTAACATCGGTCGTCCAAAACATTGGTACGTCAAGGCTTTCTTTCATCTTGCCGATAAAGTCAGTGTTCTTCCAACCAGGCTTAGGCGTTGATGTAATGTAACCATACTTTGGAGAATTTTTACGTAATTCGATGGGACCAAAGGAGGCAATCCCTAGGGCTTCAATGTCGAATTGTTTAAAATAATCGATTGTTTTTTGTAATGTTTCCTCAGGTGTAGTTGTGGGGAAGTGGATGCTATCTTTAATCCGATAATCTTCATCACCTACGGCACAGACAAATTTTGTCCCACCTGCTTCAATACTTCCTACTAACAAATGTATTTCCTCCTATATATGAACTTTATGTTAATTATTATAAATCATTCAGTAAGCGCTTTTCTGGATAAAATGAATATTAAAGTCTAAAAATTGTCATATACACCTGACAATAACCGGTAAAACGCTTTCAATAATGCCATATATAATATATTTGTAATCAAGAAAGAAGGTGACATAAATGTCCATTGGAGAAAAGGAAAAAGCCATCTTAGAAATTCTTTCACAAGAACCAGGATATTTGAACTCCAAGGACATTGCCGTAAAAATTGGTGTATCTACCAGGACTATAGCAAGATATGTGAAGCAGATAAATGTTGAAAGTGATGTTGGCTGTTTAGTCATATCCGAAAAGGGAAAAGGATATGCATTAAATTATGATAATTATCTTAAAGCAGGTTTAGGTGTAAGTAAGGGGAGCAACTACTCTCCGGTTGAAAGACGGAATGAGATTTTATTACGAATGCTATTTAATTCACCTAAGTTCACTTCTACAGATACGTTATTTGAACCTTATTTTGTTAGTGAAACTGTTAGTAATATGGATTTATTAAGTATCAAAGATAAGATTAATAAGTACAATCTGAAATTAATAAGGAAAAATCGCAGGGTAAAAATTTCAGGATTAGAAAGTTCTATTAGACAAGCAATTATTGAAACAATTAATAAAACGAACGTGATTAATTTAAAAGACCTTAAAGGAGAGTTTCCAGATCTAAGTTCATATGATATGGAATTTATTATTAGGCAGTTACAAGTTATTGAATTGAATTTAAATTCAACAATTCCTTATCCTTACAATATCAATATTTTTTCCCACATATACATTTTGATTAATCGTTATCGAAAAGGTGTGATTGATTCTAAGAATGAAAAAGAAGAACTGACTACTTCTGAGAAAAAGATTATTACCATTAATGCGCGATTATACGAAATTGCTGAAAAAGTAATTAATAATCTAGAACTTTATTTGCACCGCTATATTCCAAATATTGAAAAATATTATGTTCTTCAATATTTAATTTCATCAAGGCTTTTTTCAGAATCAGATGATAGTACATCATATTCAAAAGAAGTTCGGAGTTTAACACGTAACTTGATTGAAGAGATTGGCAATGAAATGAATATCACAATTCGTGAATCAGATATTGAGAATGAATTATTAGGCCATATAAAACCAATGTTAAATCGAGTTAGTAATCACATAAACATCCGAAACAAATTATTACAGGATATAAAAATTGAATATACAGATACGTTTGAGAATGTGAAAAGAGCGACTAATAAAATTTTTAAAAAATCATATCATCAAAAACTTTCAGATGACGAAATTGGATTTTTGACTCTCTATTTTGCTAAGTATATTGAACAGCATCCAAAAAAAATCAATGTCTTGATTATGTGTGCGAGTGGAGTTGGAACATCCGAATTATTGAAAGTTAAAGTAAAAAAATATTTCCCACAGTTGAATATTATTGATGTTGTTTCCCTTAGACAATATGAAAATAATCAAAAAGAGTTTAATCAAGTGATTGATTTAATTATAACCACGATTGGATACAAATCTAAGAATGACGAGAAACCGGTGATTTTGGTCAACGCGATGTTTACACCTAACGATCAAGCGAGAGTTGAAAAATTGTTAAAGGAGTTGGAGAAAGTTGGGAATTGATATAAATAATTTTGATATAAGCCAGGTACTTACTCAAGAGCTTATTTCATTAAACTTACAATCACGAAGTAAAGAAGACGCAATCGCTGAGCTAACTGATTTATTAGTTAAACATGGAGATGTTATTGATAGGCAAGGATTTATAGACGATGTGTTGAAGCGAGAAACTGAGGGAATGACAGGATTAGGTCAAGGAGTTGCTATTCCCCATGGAAAATCCCAAGCCGTTAAGAATACAACTATAGCAATTGGGATTAGTCAAAATGATATTGCTTGGGAATCATTAGATAACAAACCAGTTAATATCATCATTCTTTTCGCTGTAAAAGATACGGATGCCAATACATTACATATCAAACTGCTTCAAAAAGTTGCTATTTTATTAGCGGATGAATCCTTTATTCAAAATTTACATGATATTAAAACAAAAGAAAAACTGATTGAATTATTTGAAGCACAACCAGAGGAGGAATAAAAATGAAAATTGTTGGTGTAGCAGCCTGTACTTCGGGAATTGCCCATACCTATATTGCTCGTGAAAAGGTCATGAAAGCAGCTCAAAAGTTAGGCTATGAAATTCATATGGAAACACAAGGAACTATTGGAACAGAAAATGAACTTACTACAGAGCAGATTAAAGAAGCAGATTTTGTTTTGCTTGTTGTGGATATCAAGATTGGTGGTAAAGATAGATTTAAAGATAAGAAAGTGGTGGAAGTACCAACAAATACTGCAATTAAGGCTCCTACTAAGTTATTGGAAGCGGTAGTTGCAAAATTACATACCACAGCATAATTAAATATTTGGTTCCAAAGAATAGTTATTGATCCGTGCTTAATATACAAACAAGGAGAAAAGTTATGTTAAAGAAATTACAGTTAAAAAAGCATGCGATGACAGCAATTTCTTACATGTTACCTTTAGTTGTTGCAGCTGGTTTATTAATTGCGATAGGAAACCTAACGGGCGGGAAAGTAATAACAGATTTTAAAGGAGGTTATACTCTTCCATCAGCATTAACCACCCTTGGAGTGTGGGGAATGGGATTATTGGCTCCGGTTATATCTGCAGCCATAGCCTATTCAATTGCTGATAGGCCCGGTATAGCTCCTGGATTACTTAGTGGTATTATTTCATACAATATTGGAGCTGGTTTCTTAGGTGGTATGCTTGGTGGTTTTATCACCGGTTGGTTAGTACTTGCATTAGTTAAATATATTAGGGTACCAAATTGGGCTGAAGGACTTAAACCGATGATGATTATTCCACTTTTGTCATCGTTGATTATGGGAGTTCTAATGTTCTTTATTGTTGGACAGCCGATTGTATGGCTAACTAATGGATTGACCTCTTTCTTGAATGGAATGCAGGGATCGGCCAGATTTGTTTTCGGAATGATCATGGGAGGTATGGCCGCCTTCGATTTTGGAGGTCCAGTTAATAAAGTTGCTTCATTATTTGCCGATGGACTTTTACTGCAGGGGGTTCAAGAACCAGAAGCCGTTAAAATTTTAGCCTCGATGGTTCCCCCATTTGGAGTCACAATTTCTTGGGCTCTTTCCAAAATATTCCATCATAAAATCTATTCAAAAGAGGAGGAAGATAACATTAAAATTGCTTTTCCAATGGGAATTGTCATGATTACTGAGGGTGTTATTCCAATTGCCGCAGTTGACTTGATTAGATTGGTTGTTTCATGTAGTTTCGGAGCAGCTATTGGTGGTGGTTTGTCAATGATGTGGGGAATTAAAAGCCCTGTTCCATCAGGAGGATTATTCATAGTACCTGCTATGAACCATCCATTGCTGTTCCTTGTCGCTTTATTAGTTGGTTCAGCAATAACGGGTTTGATTTTATTTGTTTGGAAGAAAGAACCAATTGAAAATGATGGACTAGAAAAGAGTATGGAAGATGAGGAAGAAGATATAGATATCGGTGATATTAATATCACATAGGGAGGTGAAGTGAAACACAATGTATGTCTCAATGAAAAAAATGCTGAATAAAGCTAATTATGGAAATTATGCGATAATGGCAATCAATTGTTTCAACTTAGAAAGCGCCTATGCAACAATTACAGCAGCAGAAGAGTTACATGCCCCGATAATTATTGATTTATTAATGGAGCATTTACAGAAACATATTCCTAAAGAATATGTGTTGCCACCAGTTATCAAAATGGCTAAAGATGCGAGTGTCGATGTAGCAATAAATTTGGATCATGGAAAATCCGAATCGTATGTTAGAGATAGCATTCTAGATGGCTTTTCAAGTGTAATGATGGATGCTTCCGAGCATAGTTTTGAAGAAAATATTCAAATAACCAATGAGATAGTTAAATTGGCATCTAAATTTAATACTAGTGTTGAAGCAGAAATCGGTAATATGGGTGCTGTCGCTGGAGATCATTTTACACAAGCAGATATGTATACTGATCCAGAAAAAGCAATTGAGTTTATGGAGCGAACTGATGTTACAGCTCTAGCGATTTCTTTTGGTTCTAGTCATGGAATTATGCCAAAAGATTTTGTACCTGTCTTTGATTTCAATATTATAAAGAAAATTAAGGCTGGGACACATAAACCATTAGTGTTACATGGTGGATCAGGATGTGGCAAGGATAATATCCAAAAAGCAATTAAATGTGGCATTAATAAGGTAAATGTTGGCTCAGATGTTATGAAGGCTCAGGCAGATTCGATTTTTAGGTCGCAACAAGGTAATCGAGATATGGAATATGTAGATTTAATGAATAAGACATTAGATCCAGCTAAAGAAGTGGTTAAGTATTACATTGAATTATCAGGTTCAACAAATAAAGCAGAATAAAAATACTAAAATAAAAGGGAGTATTAATTATGTTATTGAATATGAATCAAATGTTGTCAGTTGCTAAGGAAAATCATTTTGCAGTAGGTGCTTATAATGTTTCGAATTCTGAATTACTTAAGGCTGCTGTAGAACAATGTGAAGCTGATAATGCACCTGGTATTATTGCGGTCCATCCGACAGAAATGGCTTATGCTAAGGATGATTTCTTCGCCTACGTATTGCAACGTATTAAGAACAGCAAAGTTCCATTTGTTCTTCACTTAGATCATGGTGATACAATTAATAATGTTGCCCGTGCTATCCACAATGGATTTAGTTCTGTTATGATTGATGGTTCTTTAGCTTCGTGGGAAGATAATGTTGCAATAACTAAAAAGACAGTTGATATGTGTCATTTAGTTGGGGTTACTGTTGAAGGTGAATTAGGAACAATTGGACAAACTGGTAATCACATTAAAGAACATTTACAAAATGGTATTTATACTCAACCGGAAGATGCTAAGAAGTTTGTTGAAGAGACTGGTGTAGACACGTTAGCTGTGGGTATTGGTACGGCTCACGGAATTTATCCATCAGATGTTACTCCCAAGATTCGTATTGATATTTTGAAAGATATTATGGCAGTTGTTGATAATCCATTAGTATTACATGGTGGTTCTTCAAATCCCGATGATCAAATTGCGGAAGCAGTTAAGACGGGTATTTCTAAAGTCAATATTTCCTCAGACTATAAACACGCATTCTTTGTTCAGGCTAGAAAGGTACTGGCAGAAGATGATGGTTGGGATCCTAACAATTTGTTCCCAACATGTATTGATGCTGCTAAAGAGGTTGTTCACCATAAGAATGATTTATTTGAATCAGTTGGTAAAGCAAGTCTTTACGAAGGTATGGATCCTTGGAGAAGTGAATTTCTTTAGACATAAAAATTAGAGATAAAAAAGGGATTGCAGAGGCAATCCCTTTTTGTTGTCTACTTAATAGATTGTTTTAAATTAAGAGACCTTTGTAAATTAGTTAATTTTTTTTGTAAGTCGGTTATGTTTAATTCATCTTCTATGAACGTCCAAGTAAACGATTCGTCCTGAGCAATTGTAATAATAGAATGACCCAATTGGTTTATTTGACCTGCAGGAAAATAGTTTATTCTAATATTCTTATCGAATACTAGTGAATAAATTTGTTCACCTGTCTTATTTATAAAAAGGGCACATTTAATATATGGACGCATCTCAGTAATTATTTTTTCAAATAATTGGGATTGTTGACTGAAGTATGTTAGCTGTTTGTCCTTGCTGTCTTTATCCAAGTAATTCTTATTTAATAACATTTCATCATAATGTGTTAGTAGCCCTCTAATTGATTCAATTAGGTCGTATTCGTCCATGATATGATCATCAGTTAGTAATCTAATCTTTTTAGCAAACAATTTTAACAAATCATCAGGTAGGTCATTCATATTTTGATTATCTGAAAGAAGATTATAAAAACTTTTATTTGTTATATTGAAATAATCGGTAGAGATGGTTTTTAGATTACTGTGAAGGCCTTCGTAAACAAACCATTGGATGGGTCCATCAAATTTCATAGTTATTACTCCTTATCGTTAAAAATAGTCCGATAGGTTAGGAACTCAACTTATCGGACTATTTCGAGTTATTTTTGTGTTACTAGAGTTTCATCAGGTTGTTGATCATAGATGATTTTGTCAACGATATCTGTTGAGTATGGATATAGTGGTTTTAAGTTGACTGAATCAGCAAAGTATAAATCAGCTTTACCATCACTACTGAAGAGTAACATCTTTTCACGAACAACTTTCTTTTGTGCTTCGTCAGCTTCGGGTGTCATCATCCAAGGCTCATAGTCGTTAGGACGATTAATAACTGTATCTTTAATTGCATGATAGAAAGGCATTTTAATATCTGTTGAGATATTAACTTTGGCAATACCATGAGCAACTGCTTCGCGAATCTTTTGCTCGGGATTATTTGAACCGCCATGCAATACTAGTGGCATTTTCAATTTATCATTGAGTGCATCTAGACGATCAATTTTAATATCATTATCTCCACTTGGGTAAGGGCCATGAACTGTACCAATAGCTACTGCCAAATCATCTACACCAGTAGCGTCAACGAATTCTTTAGCACTGTCGGGATCGGTATAAACACGCCCCATGTTATTAGCAGCACTAGCATTACGGTTACCAATGCTACCAAGTTCAGCCTCGACAGCTACTCCGACTCTATGAGCCAAGTCAACAGTTTGTTTTACTGCTGCCAGATTGTCATCAAATGAAAGTCCAGAAGTGTCAATCATAACTGAATTCATTTGGTCACGAATTGCTCTCATAACATCGTTGATATCACGACCATGGTCTAGGTGAACGGCTACGGGAACATTTGCTGTCATAGCCATTTCTCTAATATATCTAACAATGTCGCTTCCCATAAGATCGTATTCGAAGGGGTGTACTTGTAAGATTACTGGTGAACGTAGCTCTTCAGCTACACTTAGAATATTTTTAACAAACTCACTGTTACCTACGTTAAATGCACCAACTGCGAAATGATTTTCATAAGCCTTATCTACTAAATACTTTGCTGAAACTAGAACCATAATGAATACTTCCTCTCTATTTGTTTAAATTATTTTTTTATTTATAAGTTTAAAAAATTGAAGCAACTTCATTCTCTTTATCTACGGGTTTAACGGTTTTCTCATCAGTAACTGAGATTGTTTTTTTAGTTAAGCCGACGATTAAACATTCAACAATGGCACCTGCTATGATGCATAGAATGTAAAGTAGGGGATGATTGATGGCAATTGGAATTACGAATATACCACCATGTGGAGCTTGAAGAGTTATACCGAATAACATTGATAATGCCCCACCAACTCCGGCGCCGATGATGTTTCCTGGAATAACACGTAAAGGATCAGCACCAGCAAATGGAATGACACCTTCAGTGATAAAACAGGCTCCTAGAACATATGCAACTTTACCAGTTTCTCTTTCTTGAGCAGTAAATTTATTCTTAAAGAATGTTGTTGCAAGTCCTAAAGCAATCGGTGGAATCATACCACCACACATGATTGCAGCCATTGGTGCATAGACACCAGCGGTTAACATTTGGATACCAAAGGCGTATGTGATTTTGTTTAATGGACCACCCATATCACTAACTAGTAATGCAGCTAAAATAAATCCGATTAGAACTGCATTGGCTCCAGACATATGTTGCAACCAAGCTGTTAGTGCTTTGTTAAATGACCCTACAGGAGTATTAATCAAATAATGAATGACTGTAGCAGTTAGGAATGTACCAATAACGGGATATAGTAAAACTGGATTTAATCCCTGTAGTGAACTTGGTAGCTTGCTGAGAATCTTTTTAAGACCTACAACGATGTAACCAGCGACAAATCCGGCGACTACACCACCTAAGAAGCCGGAGCCTCCTGTGTAAGCAAGCATACCTCCAATTGCTCCTGGAGCTAATCCAGGTCGATCTGCAATACTGTAAGCAACATATCCGGCGAATATAGGAACCATCAGTCCAAATGCTGCTTTAGACCCAACCATATTTAGAAAGGCGGCAAATGAATTATATTGAGAGCTATCAGGATTCGACGATTGAGTACCAAACATGAATGAAATAGCCATTAGAATACCACCTGCAACCACGAAAGGTAACATGAATGAAACACCGTTCATTAGATGTTTGTAAATGCCAAATCCAATTGATTTAGCTTGGCTTTTCCCAGATGAACTGGTTTTTGCACTTGAATTATTATTACCGTGATAAATATCAGATTGAGGGGCCGACTGAACTAATTTCTCGGGTTCATTTATACCTTCTTTAGTTGATGTTTGTAGAACATGTTTACCATCAAATCTGGATAAATCAATAGTTCTATCTGCGGCAATTATGATACCAGAAGCATTTTTAATTTCTTCTGAAGTTAGTTCATTTTCAGTTCCAGAAGAACCTTGAGTTTCAATCTTGACTGGGATGTGTAATTTTGTACCGGCATCTGTTAAAGCTTGAGCTGCCATATAGGTATGAGCAATACCAGCTGTACAAGCAGTTATTCCGACAATTGATTGCTTTGAATTCGTAGTATCTGGTTTTGGCTGAGCTGTGTCAGTCGCATCAGCCTTTTCCTTGTCAGCAATTAATTTTTCGACATCTTGCGGAGTCCGAGCTAAGATTAGGTTGGCTCGGAAGATATCATCCATTAGGAATCCAGATAACTTGGAGAGTGCTTTTAAATGTTCATTAGAAGCATGTTCTCCAGCGGCAATCAGAAAGAACAATTGACAATTATCGTCGCCATATTTAATGCCAGGAAGTGCTCTACCAAAAGCAATAGCCGCATTTTTTACGTGACTACTTTTAGCGTGCGGAATTGCGATACCATTACCAACGGCTGTAGAAACTTCATTTTCACGGGCCCAGACATCTTTTATAAAAGCATCTAAATCATTCACTTTTCCGGCATCGTATAACTTATGAGCAAGACTTTTTATAACATCATCTTTACCGTTACCCTGTAGATTAAGATTAATCGTATCTACAGTTAATAGTTCTGAAATTTTCATGTGGTTTTACTCCTTACTTCAACTCTGATTTGCATTAGCAATCAGGTTAATAAAATCATCCAAACTTGAAATGTTTGGTAATAAATTTGGCAATTCATTATTAGTAACAACACGTTGTAGCTCTTTAAATATCATTTCGTATCTTGATAGTTGATCATGGGTTGGAATAACGACAATAACTAGTCGAACTTGCTCTTTATCCCATTTCATTGGTTCATCTAGAATAACGATACCAAGTGCAAATTCAGATACATCTGGTATTCTCATTGGATGGGGAATAGCTGCAAAGTTTCCAGTTTCAGTAGATGAAAGTTGTTCGCGTTTAATAATGTCTTTATATAATCCGTCGTTTCCCATTTTGTGAAGAACTGTTTTAATTAATTCTTTCTTATCTTTAAATGTCCCGTGAATCAAAAGGCTACCTTTTAAAACTTGATTTAGTATTATACGACTGATTTGTAATTGTAATTTCTTATTATCATTTGAATCTAACCAATCATTGACATAGATAATGGGATATTTAGAATCAATATTTACTTCGTTGGAAGCAACAATTAAAGAAACTTTGGGAATGTCGGTAACGTGTTTAGTATCGACAATTGAAACCACCTGAACATTGGAAAACTTTTCCTCAATACGACGAGCTAGCATTTGACCTGTTACTGGTCGTCTAGCAAAAACTACCGCAATATCAATTGATCTTTGTTGGTTTCGTTCCAAAAATGATGCAAAGTGCAAGGCATAATAACCAATTTCGTTATCAGGCACTTTTAAATTCAATGATTTAATTAGACTGTTAGCAAAATCTACAGCGTATTGATATGCCAAAATATAGTCTGTTTTGATGTGGTGTAAGTAAGAATTTTCAATATAAAATTGATATTGTAGAGGGTACATATCTCTTGAAACGTGTAGTAATAAATCGGTTTGTAACTTAGAATCATGTAGAAATGGTTGTTTATATGTTTCACCAAGTTGCAATAATGCTTCTTGAACGCGATGTTTGAGTTGTGGGTCTGTTTCAAAGTTAATTACAACGTTGTCAGTTAGTAGTTGTTGGCTTACTAGTAACCAAGCAAAGCACCAAGTTTCCACGTTGTCTGGATTAATGTCGTTAAAAATCTCAAATCCTCTTTTTAGTAATTTAGATGCATAGTTTAAAGTTTCCATTTTTAGTTGTTGAGTTTCAGGTAAAATCTGGTTCAATTTGAAGCCTAATTTATCACGGTGATTGGCAATAATTATGTAGCTTGCAATTGGCTTGACTAAAGATGGTGTTGCTTTAAGACTATGCTTAGTGAATTCTTGTCTGATGATTTCTAAAAGGGAATGGATTGTTAATGGGGTAATCCAAGGTTCAAAGTAAAAATTATATTCACGTTCTAATTGTTCAAATGTTGTAGAGTTAGGATTAAAGAAACTATCTAGCAAACTTCTTATTGCGAGTTCATCACCTTCAAGGACGACGCCTTTAAAAATGATTGCTTGTAATTTAACGTCCCGCTGTTCTTCAGCGATTAATTCTTGAATTCGATATATATCGTTGCGAACTGTTTGAGGAGAATAATGTAATTGATCTGCTAAATCTTCGTAAGTCGTCACCTGCGAGGATGTCATCAGATACCGCAAAATAAAGAATGCACGTTGTTCGAATTCCAGTTGACCAGTTTCAGTAATGCTGGTAATTTGTCCTTTCAAAATATAACCATGGTCTGGACTGGCTTCTATTTGAGCACCTTGTAAGTAGTTATTATTTAAATCTTTAACGTAGTTTCTAACTGATCGAGTTGAAACTCCTAAATATTCAGAAAGCTGGTTTCCGGAGATTCCAGATGTCTTTTTCTCGAGTTGTAATAATAACTTAGCGTAGTTGTCTTTCATTATTTCTACCTCCTCTCTACGTTTATAAGATTACCTTTTAATGAAAGCGCTAACAAATACAACTTATTTCCGGATGTGTGCGGAAATAAGTTGTATTTGCAGTTTAGTTAAATTCTAATATGTATTTAAAACAAAAGAGTACTCACATATGATTTGTTCATTTCATATGTGAATACTCTTTTAGAGATTATTATTTTTAGTAAATCTTACTTTCAGCGTTATCCGCAAAACTCTCAAATGACTTAATAGTTAAATCATGATCATGTTGCTCCAGATTCAACATACTCTTATCTTGGCAACCGTCATTCATAAATTTATAAATATTATCATCACGAAAACCAATTTCTTCCGCATCTTCTGCCGTGTTGCCATAATAACAAGTTTTGATGTTAGCCCAAATAATTGCTCCAAGACACATTGGGCAGGGATAAGCATTGGTGTATAATTCGCAATCGGATAAATCGTAGGTGCCTAATTTTTTACATGCCTTCCGAATTGTATAAATTTCACCATGAGCCGTTGGATCATTGCTAGAAAGAACGTGATTACGTCCCTGAGCGATAACTAAATCATCTTTAACAATGACAGTTCCAAAGGGACCACCCTCATGAGTACCAACATTTTTTTGAGCTTCATTAGCTGCAAGTTCCATATACTTTTTATCGTACGCCATACAAAAACACCTCCTAGGAATATATACCATTATTATAGTTCAAATAAATGATGTATAAAAATATCGTTTGACAAAATGAATGAATTAAATTATTATTCATTCATAAAATGATGAAAGGTAATTTCTGATGGAGATAAAACAAGCAAAGCTTTATGATGCAGCTCGAAAGCTATTTTTAGAGCAAGGTTTCAAGGCAACTAATATTGCGGCCATTGCTTCCAAAGCAGGGGTGGCTGTCGGCACCTTTTATAATTTCTATCCTTCTAAATCGGCTATTTTTATTGATATTTATAACGCTGAAAATGAACAAGTTAAGCAGTCCATTTTAAGTGAAGTGGATTTAACTGGTGATCCTAAAAAAGTAGTGCGCAAGATAGTTCAAGAGATTTTAAAACAGTCGCAAGCCAATTTAATCTTGCAAGAATGGTTTGTAAACGCAGCCCTCAATCGTCAAATCTCTAAAACAAATAAAAACGCAGTAACTGATAGTGTGGTTTATGCGACTTTAATGACTTTGATTGATAGCTGGGAGAAACGTAAACTGTTGAAAGTGGGCATGTCGAAGGAACGAATTATTAGTTTGTTCAATGCCTTAACAGTTATAGATTTCCATCAAAGTGAGATTCAAACAGATAATTATTTCCAAGTTTTAAATGACTTAATTGATGGGATTTTATTGGTGATTTTAAAATAAGCATATTTTAAAATTATTTTTTTTGAAAGAAAATGAATGAATGTAAAAATTATTCATTCATAGTTAAGAGGAATAAAATGAAAAAAATATTAATTGCTTTACTTATACTAGTTGCAATCGTTACTGTCGTGATTGTTGGCTTGATTGGTTGGACAGCGAATACTAATCAACGTTTGAATGTTAATCAGTTTACAATGACAAAATTGGAAACTAAAAATATGAATGTGGCTGAAAAAATCAACTCGATTGATATTTCGGTACGCACGGCTGCTATCCAAGTTAGAACAGGACAAAAGGCTAATTTACAGTTGACCAATGTAGGTCAAAAACAGTGTCAAATCAAGCAAATAGACGGTCAATTAAGTATCACAGAGAATAACTTTTCAAAACATCAGTGGGAAGTAGGTCAGAGTGCCAAAATTATTTTGACATTACCTCCTAAAACTTTAAATCATCTTCAAATTGAACAGTTGAATGGAACGTTGAAATTGAATGATCTAACTGTTAAAGATTTACAATTACAACATTCTAATGGGACGACCATTGCTCGTAAATTAACGATTACAGGTCATGGTGAATTGGATAAACACAATGGACGGACTGATTTATATCAGTTAACTAGTGATGGTTTGGATGTTTCAGTTAAGTCTGGTCAGTTCAAATTAAATGGCATCAAAAAAGCTGGCAGTGGACAACGTTATCGTGAAAATGGTAGTCATCCATTAATTATCAAGAGTGGATCAGGTCAAGTTCGTATCGCTCAGTAAAGTATAGCTTTTTTCGCTTAAAACAAACGAGACTAGCAACCCAAAAATCGGGTTACTAGTCTCGTTTGTTTTAATGCTCAAGAGCTGAATATGTTTCGTTTTACTTTTAATAAATCTTTGTATCACGAATATCTTTCAAAATCTTCAATGAACCATCTTTGTAACTGAGGAATCCGTAAACGGCAACCCCAATCAAACCACAGATGATAATAACGATAGTAGCACCAATCTTAGTGGCGTCAGAAATAACTTTCACAACCAAGAAATCAGCGATAACCACGACAACTAGCATGATTAAGCCATCGATGAAAATCTTGAATAATTTTTTGGCAAGTTCTTTATCAACGACGTTAAATTGCTTGTTGATCAAACGGAAAGCAAAATGTCCCATAACCATGAAAGCAATTGTTGAGGCTGCTAGAGGTCCATAAACGCCCATAGCGAGGGTTAATGGTAGTTGTAGAACAATTTTAAGTAGGTATGCAATCACTAAGTAGACAAGTGATTTTTTGACATGATGAGAGACTTGCAAAATGTTTTCCAAAATTAGGAAGACACAGTAGAAGAAAGCTTCCAAACAAGAAACCATCAAAACTTTGGAACCAAGAATACTCTGGTCGTAGAAAACGAAAACAGTCCAAAGCTGACGACTGATAGCAATCATACCGAAAGTAGCGGGCAAGATGATGAACAAGGTAAATTGAACGATATTACGCATCAATTTTTGAATTTGTTCGGCACCGACTTGACGGCTGACCATTGCTGAAAGTGCGGGAATAACTGATGCAGAAACTGAAATAGCTAGAGAAACTAGGACCATGATCAACTTGTTAGCTTGGAAACCAAACATCGCATATAGATCATCGATAGTTTTTTGACTGGCATGTAGAATCAGTTCATAAATCCAAGTAAATGTAGTTTGGTCAAACAATTGTAGAACGGTCATAATCGTATCAACTAGCAAGAATGGAATAGCTGAACGAAGCATAGAACTGAAGTTGATTTCTGGAACATTTTCATCGGTTGGTATATCAGCAGTTGTTTTAATATCTGTAACGGTAACCGAACGGCGTACTCTAATTCGAATCCAAAGTAAGAATACGTAGGCAAGCGTTGCACCAATGAATGATGCCAGAGTTGATTGGTTAACAGCTGACATATAGTTACCCTTTTGTAAAATCATAATTGTGTAAGTAGCGTAAAGCATGTATGCTACACGAGCAATTTGTTCGATAACTTGTGAAAAAGCTGAATAAGAAATAAAGGCATATCCTTGAATATAACCACGCAAAATACCAAGTGCCGGAATGATCAACATCGCGATACTCAAGTATTTGATTGGCGTTACAACGCGCATATCGCCGGCTGCCAAAACAATAGCAACGTATTTAGCCCCAAAAAACATAATCAGTGCTAAGACGATTCCGACTAAGGACATGTAAATCGTATATTTTTTAAAAAGTTTTTCACTTTGATCAAAGCGACCTAAAGCGTTATGAGCGGCGACTTCTTTAGAAATGGCAGAAGGAATACCCGCGGTTGCGATAATCAAAAATAAGTTGTAGATATTGTAGACTTTACCATACAAAGCATTTGCAGCTCCGACAGCAACAGGCCCAATCCAAATATTCCACGGGATGATGTAGACAACCGAGAGAATACGGGAAAGAATCCCACTAAGTGAGATCCATAAGGAACTCTTTAATAATGAATCTTTTTTCATTTTGTTTTCCATTCTTTGTAAATTACTTGTGTTGTGCCGTCTCCAGAGCTGAGAAAGATTAACTGGCTGTGCGGACCGGCCTGAGCCAAGGTCTCAGACCTCGATTTGAAGCCTTGCAAGCAAGTCTTCAAATACGCCCGGTGGTGTAAGGGCTAAAGCCCTAACGCCACTTTCACTGCCTGTTAATCTTTCTCAGCTCTTCCGACTATTTTTTAACTTTAGTAAATTTGATGTTGTTGATTATTTATATCATATAAATAATTACCTTAATGATAAAAAATGGCAACAAAAATCAAGGCTATTAGTGCTGGTGCACCTTGAAGGTAAAGGATTTTCTTTGTTGCTGTAACGGCGCCGTAAATTGCTACTACGATGATATAGAGCATCAATAAAATTAAAATCGTTTTTAAAACTGAACCAGTGAAAAATAAAATCATTACTAAAATTAAAAGGCCGAGCATACCATTGTAAATGCCTTGATTGGCTAAAGCAGTTTGTGCTTCTTTGGTTTTTACAAAGTTAACTGGCATATCAAAAGCATTAGCTTGAATTTCAGGTTTAGCAAACATTTCTAAACCGGCGATGCCAATGTGCTCAAGAGCAACTAATGCCACCAAAAATAAAGTTAAGATTTGCATTGTAATCTTCTTTCTATTAAAAGTATAAGTACCATATTAAACCGTTTTGTTTTGATGTACAAATTGAATCAGAAGCCAAAAAAATGCAAAGTTCAAAAGCGAGTTTCGAGGTTGTTCTTTGGTTCAAACTAGGGTCTGTCTTCAAGTTAGTCTGATAAGAATCTATTCTGACAAGGATAAATATTTTATATAGTATGGTTGTTCCATAGTCCTATCAAGATGGTAATAAAAGCCATGAAAAATATTTGTGGTATCAAGCTATCCTTGAGTTAATAAAGAACTAGTCGGAAGATTTGGACAGTGGTTAATGGCAGTGAAAGTGGTGTTAGGACGACCGTTTTTGTCGTTCTTATAGCACCGGGCGCGTTTAAGACTTGCCGAACTTGCAAGGCTTAAACCGAGGTCCGAGACCGTGGCTCGGGCCGTTCCGCACTGCCAGTAACCACTGTCCGAATCTGGAGACGGCATATCTATAATATAAATAATTTGAAGACACACCCTAGTCCCGTAAACGTTTATACAAGAATCGCAATCAAGCAAACAAAAAGAAGAACCATAACACTATTACGATTCTTCATCGGGTTTTATCATAACAAATTTTTGAGCAAATTTACCCTTTTGATTAATTTTTGCCTGACGCAAACTATCCATTTCTTCATAAGTAATGGATGCGTCTTCCAAAATAGCACGGATAACCTCCTCGAGGTCCCCTAATTCTTCGACTAGATTAGCCCGTGTTTCGGCGTTTTTGACTTCGGTGGCTTCTTCGGTGATTTTGTCACGGAGTGACAGTCGATAGTCCTCGTTGGAGAGAACTTCAAAAGTAGCTTCGTCAGGAATAATATCGGGTATTTTGTCCCGAACTAACTTTTTCATATTTAAATAGTCCCCCTAAAACATCTGTAGAGAAATCTTACCATGAAGATAAAAAAGTGCCAAATTATAACATGTATACTAAGCGTCCAATTTGATAACAATAATGTTGAAATGATATGATTTATTTAAATAAAATTATAAAAAGTGTTGATGATTATGAATCTAACCAGTGTAGTTACTATGGAATTATATGGTGGGCTACTTTTGCTGATAATATCGGGTATAATTATTGCGTTGTTTATAAATGATTTTATTCGTAGAAGAATGATTCAAGCTTGTAAAAGGGCCCTAGAAGATGAAGATGTTATAGCCGAGATATCAGCTGATAGCGCAACAGCTGATTATTTAAAACGGAATTATAACGATGATCTATATCGCATTGACGAATTAATTTCCAAAAAGGGCAATATCATCAAATATAAATTATGTTTGAAGAAGCGTAGTTTTGACTTTTATTTAAAAAAACAGAAGTTGTTAAATTATAAAGTTATATCTATAAAGATGTATTAATGAACTTGTCGTATCAACGATAGGTTCTTTTTTTTCACAAACTTTAATTGACTAACTTAGAAAAATTAGATACCATGTTTATAAATTTTACCCACTAATAGGTAAAGATAAAATCTTAGGAGGAATATCATGTCGGCATGGGATACAAAATTTGATAAAAAGGGATTCACATTTGATGATGTTTTATTAATACCAGCAGAGAGTCACGTTTTACCAAATGAAGTAGATTTATCAGTTCAATTAGCTAAGAATATTAAACTAAACACTCCAATTTTGAGTGCAAGTATGGATACAGTTACCGAAGCACCAATGGCTATTGCGATGGCTCGTCAAGGTGGATTAGGTGTTATTCACAAGAATATGAGTGTTGAACAACAAGCTGACGAGGTTTCAAAAGTTAAACGTTCAGAAAACGGCGTTATTATCGATCCAATTTATTTAACAGCCGATGATAAAGTTAGTGAAGCAGAAAAATTGATGGGTACTTATCGTATCAGTGGTGTTCCTATCGTTACAAATGCAGAAGATTTGAAATTAGTTGGTATTATTACTAACCGTGATCTTCGTTTCATTACAGACTATTCTGTTAAAATTGGCTCTGTTATGACAAGTGAAGATTTAATCACAGCTCCAGTTGGTACATCACTTAAAGAAGCTGAAGAAATTCTCCAAGAACATAAGATTGAAAAACTACCTTTGATTGACAAAAATGGTCGTTTAGGTGGTTTAGTAACAATTAAAGATATCGAAAAAGTTAAAGAATTCCCTAACGCTGCTAAAGACCAATATGGTCGCCTATTAGTTGCTGCAGCTGTTGGTGTGACAAGTGATACATTTGAACGTGCTGAAGCATTACTTAAGGCTGGTGCTGACGCAATTATTATTGATACAGCTCACGGTCATTCAGCTGGTGTGTTGAGAAAGATTGCTCAAATTAGAGAACAATTCCCAGAGGCAACATTAATTGCTGGTAACGTTGCTACTGCTGAAGGTACAAGAGCACTTTATGATGCTGGTGTTGATGTTGTTAAAGTTGGTATTGGACCTGGTTCAATTTGTACAACAAGAATCGTTGCCGGTGTTGGTGTTCCTCAACTAACTGCCGTTTATGATGCAGCAAGTGTTGCTCACGAATACGGTAAGACAATTATTGCCGATGGTGGTATCAAGTATTCAGGTGACATTGTGAAAGCTCTAGCAGGTGGTGGTAACGCCGTTATGCTTGGATCAATGTTGGCTGGTACTGACGAAGCACCAGGTGAATTCGAAATTTATCAAGGTCGCCGTTTTAAGACTTACCGTGGAATGGGTAGTTTAGCTGCCATGTCACATGGTTCATCAGATCGTTACTTCCAAAGTGGTGTTAATGAAGCTAACAAGTTAGTTCCGGAAGGTATCGAAGGTAGAGTTGCTGCCAAAGGTGCCGTTGGCGATGTAATTTATCAACTGCTTGGTGGCTTGCGTTCAGGTATGGGTTACGTTGGTGCTCATAACTTGAAGGAACTACAAGATGCACAATTCGTTCAAATCTCAAATGCTGGTTTGAGAGAATCACATCCACATGATGTTACTATTACTAAGGAAGCTCCTAATTACTCAGTAAAATAAGAGAGTGGAACAGGCCCGGTAATTTCCGAGCATTTGCATGACTTCACGAATTATTCGCTGGGTTTTGCGAATGATTTGGGAAGTTAGGCAAAGCGGAAGAAATTGGCCTGTGGAACTCGTTTTAAAATAGAGAGCTGACCTGTTGTAGCTCGTTTTAGAGCCGCTGACTATATAAAAAGGTCCTATCGAACTTTTAAATAAGTTCGATAGGACCTTTTGTGTTATCTGGACTTGTATTAACGATAATTCTCGACATCAACGTCACTAGCTTTAACAAATTCGTTAGTAGCGACGCGGTAATACTTGTCACCGTTGATATATACGACACTATCAACTTTCCAACTAGTATTATTTGATAGAGTTCTATTTGTGACTTCAGTGCCCTTAGCAGTGTAAAGAGGTGTGTATTTGTCAGCATGAGTTGTTACGATCATATTTACAGGTGAGTAAACATAGACATCATTAGCATTAACAAACTCGTTGGTAGCAACACGATAGTATTTAGTATTGTTGATAACGTAAGTTTCACGATCAGTAATCCAACTGCTGTCTGGAGCGAGAGTTTCTTTAGTAATTAGGACGTTTTCAGCCTTGTAGAGATCTTTTTCAGAATCGTCGTAAGTTCTGATGTGTAAATTGAGAGCTTGATATGGATAGACTTCTCCAACTTTAGCCCATTCATTAGTAGCAACACGGAAGTAGCTAATTCCATCAATTGTGATTGTAGCATCGCTGTACCAGTTTGAGGCTGTGGCTAGATAGCGACTTGTGATTGGAGCCATCTTGTTATCAGCACCTAGTTGGTAAAGTTCGACGTCTGGTTTGTCGGAATATGTGGAAATTGTTTGTACCTTGTGTTCAATTGTTCCTTCGTCGGAGTTTGGAATTACAGGTTTAACGGTTCCCGAACCATGAGATGGATTCTTCGTATATGAAAGTTCATCTGTTTCTAAAATGGATTTTGAGGTGTCAATGGCATCTGTAATTGTTGGTATTCCGTCTGCATTGTAAGTGACAATTACTGATGGAGCTTTGTATCCAGACATTTCCTTAGCAGTTACTGACACAGGATTATCGCCATATTTACCAGCAGGAATTAATAATTGTGAAATTGTACCATCTGGATTTTTGACTGTTAGTGTCTGGGATGGATTATCAACTCCGGTATAGGTTATAGTGTCAGTTACTTTGACAGAACCATCGGGCTGGATGACACCAGAAACAATACTTTTATCAGGTGTGTAGCCTTCTTTAGTAGGTACAGTGACGTCAACAGTATCACCAACTTTACCAGAGATACCAGTAATGGTCTTATCACCATCATTAGTGGGGATAGAAGCTGAGCCGCTTGTAATAGAGTTACCGGTATAAGTAACAGCGTCAGTTACTTTAACAGACCCATCAGGTTGGATGATGCCAGAAACAGTAGTTTTATCAGGTGTGTAACCATCTTTAGTAGGAACAGTGATTTCGACAGTGTCACCGACCTTACCGGAGATACCAGTGACAGTTTTCTCACCATTGTTAGTAGCGATAGAAGCTGAGCCATTTGTAATGGAGTTACCAGTATAAGTAACAATGTCAGTTACTTTAACAGACCCATCAGGTTGGATGACACCAGAAACAGTGTTTTTATCAGGTGTGTAACCTTCTTTATTAGGAACAGTAACGTCAACAGTGTCACCAACTTTACCAGATATGCCAGTAACAGTTTTCTCACCATCGTTAGTGGGGATAGAAGCTGAGCCATTTGTAATAGGATCACCAGTATAAGTAACAGTTTCAGTAACTTTAACAGACCCATCAGGTTGGATAACACCAGAAACAATGGACTTATCGGGTGTGTAACCATCTTTAGTAGGGACGGTAACGTCAACAGTATCGCCAACTTTGCCAGATATGCCAGTAACTGTTTTCACACCATTGTTAGAGGAGATAGAAGCTGAGCCATTTGTAATGGGATTACCAGTATAAGTAATGGAGTCGATAGTAGTGATGGACCCATCAGGATTGATAGTAGCTTTAACGGTGTTTTTATCAGGTGTGTAACCTTCTTTATTAGGAACGGTAACGTCAACAGTATCACCAACTTTACCAGTGACGTCCTTGATTGTAACTTCTCCCTTATTGGTGGAAATAGTAACAGGCGCAGTAGTTTCGTTACCGATGTAAGTAACAGTATCAGTAACTTTAACAGACCCATCAGGTTGGATGACGCCAGAAACAGTGTTTTTGTCAGATGTATAGCCTTTTTTGGTAGGGACAGTGACATTAACAGTGTCACCAACTTTACCAGAGATACCAGTAACGGTTTTATTACCATCGTTAGAGGAGATAGAAGCTGAGCCATCTGTAATGGAGTTACCAGTGTAAGTAACGTTGTCGGTTACTTTAACAGACCCATCAGGTTGAATGACACCAGAAACAGTAGTTTTGTCAGGTGTGTAACCTTCCTTAGTAGGAACAGTGACATCAACAGTATCACCAACTTTACCAGAGATACCAGTAACGGTTTTATTACCATCGTTAGAGGAGATAGAAGCTGAGCCATCTGTAATAGGGTTACCAGTGTAAGTAACGTTGTCGGTTACTTTAACAGACCCATCAGGTTGAATGACACCAGAAACAGTAGTTTTGTCAGGTGTGTAACCTTCCTTAGTAGGAACAGTGACATCAACAGTATCACCAACTTTACCAGAGATACCAGTAACGGTCTTCTCACCATCATTAGAAGAGATAGAAGCCGAACCATTTGTAATGGAGTTACCAGTGTAAGTAACGTTGTCGGTTACTTTAACAGACCCATCAGGTTGAATGACACCAGAAACAGTAGTTTTGTCAGGTGTGTAACCTTCCTTAGTAGGAACAGTGACATCAACAGTATCACCAACTTTACCAGAGATACCAGTAACGGTCTTCTCACCATCATTAGAAGAGATAGAAGCCGAACCATTTGTAATGGAGTTACCAGTGTAAGTAACAGTGTCGGTTACTTTAACAGACCCATCAGGTTGAATGACGTCAGAAACAGTAGTTTTGTCAGGTGTGTAACCTTCCTTAGTAGGAACAGTGACATCAACAGTATCACCAACTTTACCAGAGATATCAGTAACAGTTTTTTCACCGTCATTAGAGGATATTGAAGCTGAACCATTTGTAATGGAGTTACCAGTATAAGTAATGGCGTCAGTAACTTTAACGGACCCATCAGGTTGAATGACACCAGAAACAGTAGTTTTGTCAGGTGTATAACCTGTCTTAATTGGTACTGTTACTGTTACAGTATCGTCAACGGTACCAGCAATATTATCGACCTCTTGATTTCCCAAGTTAGAAGAAATGGTTGCCTTGCCGTCTGTAATAGAATTACCACTATACTTAACAGTATCAGAAGTAGTGATGGATCCGTCAGGATTAATAGTAGCTTTAACAGTGGACTTGTCGGGTGTGTAACCTTCTTTAGTAGGGACTGTAACATCAACAGTATCGCCAACTTTACCAGTAACGTCATTAACTGTGATTTCCCCTTTATTAGTAGAAATAGTAATAGGAGCAGTAATTTCGTTACCGATGTAAGTAACAGTGTCAGTTACTTTGACAGAACCATCGGGTTGGATGATACCAGCAACAGTGGATTTATCAGGTGTATAGCCTTCTTTAGTAGGAACAGTGATATCAACGGTATCACCAATATGTCCAGAGATATCGTTAACCACTTGATTGCCATCATTAGTGGAAATAGTAGCTGTACCATTTGAGATTAGAGCACCTACATAGGTAGCTTCATTAGCTGCTGTAGACTGTGTTTGATTAAAAGTTACTTGAACGGTGGGGGCAGAAGTTCTTGTATATGTATTTCCATCTTCAAATTTAAATGTGTCTGGAACGTTAATAGTGCTAGATTGACCGACTGTTCCTTGGGCAATAAATGAAATCGGACCATGATTAGTGTTAATAGTAATCAAATTAGATACAGTAGTACCATCAGATAATTTGTTAGCATTATAAGTAAGTGTAATATCATTAGATACGGCTTTACCGTTGTATAAACTACCAATACCACTAGTTGCTGTACCAGAATTATCAATCAACGGTACACCTAGAAAACTGAATGATTTGCCGGATAGTTCACCAACGTTAGATGTCCACTGACCACCATACGATGAGGTAAGGGCAGTTTTAGGGCTGAAGGATAGTGATGAACTTAAAGTAATTGATTGTAAATCAGTTCCATCAAACATACCTTCACCGATGGAAGAATCACCTGTATTAGGTCTTCCTCCCATCATGGTCCACATTAAATTACTAAGATTTAAACTTTTTATTTTGGCATCATCCTTGAACATGCCACTTAAATCAGTAAGATACCAGCCTTGCCAACTCTTCAAACTATCCATATTTGTTAGGTTTATATCATTTGCAAAAGCGTAACTTGCATCTGTTAATTTTTTAAACGGTTTACCGGGTCTAGGGTCAGTTGTTGTGTTACCAGAAGCTATATCCACATTTGTAAGTCTAGTGTCATTTTCAAACATATGACTAATGTCTGTGGCTGTACTTAAATTATTACTAGAAAGATCGATGTTTGTTATATTAGTATCATTTTTAAACATGCCCTGCATGTTAGTCGTATTGCTAGTATCTAGTTTCGCGATATCAATGGTTTTTAAGCTTGTCATATTTGCGAACATGTATGATGAATCGGTAGGTGCTTTAACTGGAGCAGTCACTTTAACTGTGGTGATTGAGCCTGTATTTCCGCCCCAGTGCTCTGTATCTCCACCTTTAAAATCATCCAATTGACCAGTGATATTTAAGGTTGTACTGGTTGAATCATAGGTCCAACCAGTACCAGAATCAGTGGTGACGCTGGTGTCTTCGGAAATGGGGGCTGCAAGTGCATCACTAGTTAGTTTATCGGCAGTTAAGTCGGTTGATACCGGATCTATAACTACTGACTCATTAGTTACCTTTTCATTATCTTTAAGATTGTTAGAATCAGCGCTTGCTGAGTCACTCGTTTTAGTGGTTGAACTATCAGTAAGGATCACTTTATCCTCTACGTCGGTAGGTGTGGTAGACGAAAATGTAGATATTTTAGCAGCTGAAGTAACAGGTGCTCCTGAAGGAGTCGAAATGGAATCATTTTCTACAGTGGAATTTTCTTCAGATGATGGAGTTGCATTGTCATCTTTCGTTACAGTATTTGTAGCTATTTTCGTATCCTTTTCCGCTGTATTGCTGTCTATGTTAGAGGATGCAGAAGTGTCGATTGGATTTTTAGAATCACTATTAACTGTTGTGTCTGAGCCCGTTAGGCTGGTTTCTTTATTATTCGATTGAGTAGTTTGCGTGGAATCCTGGGTTTCTACGCTATTACTTTGAGCAACAACGGTCGCTACTTTAGCTGATTCTGTGGTGACATCGGCTTTAGCAATGGTATTTGGGCCTCCTAGAAGTAATAGTCCACCAGCAAAGGAAAGGCTACTTACTACGACCCACGCCTTCTTGGATTTGACTAACTTTTTCCTCATGATTGCGTTAGGATCACGTTTTAATTGTTGAAATCTCATAAATATCCCCCTGATTGTTTATATATTTAGTGAGAAAATATGTACAAATTGTCACTATATGTCACTTTCAAATTATAGAATTGGGATAAAATTATTTACTTCATATTTTGTAAGAATCTTTTACGAAAATGGTATTTTTTTATAATCAAATAATATTTTGGTTTATATATTAAACTATTAAGGAGATAGAACAATTAATTGTAAGTTAATTATAATGGACATCAAAAAAAGGGACTTTAGTAATCATAATTTTGATTACTAAAGTCCCTTTAAAATTTTAAACTACTAATTAGTCTTTAACGATGTTAGTAGCTTGTGGTCCACGGTCGCCGTCTTCTACGTCGAATGTTACGTGTTGACCTTCGTCTAAAGTCTTGAAACCATCACCTTGGATAGCTGAGAAGTGAGCAAATACGTCACTACCATCTTCGCGAGTAATAAAACCAAAACCTTTATCAGCGTTAAACCATTTAACTGTACCTTGTTCCATGAATGAGAACCTCCAGCGCTTTTTGCGCAACTTTTTTTGCATTATTAAGCTAATCTCAGAAAGTAACCATTCGAATGAAAAATTAAGTCTCTAACCAACTCTAATACAATGTATATAGTATGCCTTCTTTTGCGCGAAAATGGAACCCATTTGCTCGAATTAATGTTATTTATTTTTTTATTACGTAAATTTATTGTTGAGGCTGACTACTATAAATGCCGAAACCAGCTGTAACACCAACGTTTTGGCCGGTAACAGAAGCAGCTTCATCACTGGCCAAGAAAAACATCATATTAGCAATATCTTCTGGTTCAACGATTTTCTTCATCGGACTAGCATTTTTAAATTCATCAATAACGGCTTGAGGGTTTTGTTGGAACATTGGAGTATTAGTTGGTCCAGGAGCGATATTATTTACTCGAATACCATACTTTCCATAATCTAAGGCCATTGATTTAACAAGATTGGTTAAGGCACCTTTGGCGGCACTGTAAGCAGCCATGTTGAAATCGCCCATCAAGCCGGAAATTGAGGCGGTATTTAATATAACGCCGTTACGTTGTTGAATCATGTCAGGAACAAAGCTCTTAGTCATTAAATAGACAGATTTAACGTCAATTGCCATAATTCGATCCCAATCGTTTTCGCCTACTTCATGCAAAGCGCCCTTCACAAAGACTCCAGCATTATTAATTAGGGCATCAATGTTACCGAAAGTTTCATGACTGAAGGTTGCTAAATCAGCGACCGACTTAGCATCAGCAACGTTAGTTTGTCTGAATTGAACCGCATCCTTGAATTCTTTGGCTAATAAATCAGCTTGAGCTTGACCATTTTTAATATCGTAGTCGGCCATCACAACTTGCCAGCCATTATTTAAAAACTTTTTAGTTGCGCAAAGTCCCATACCAGAAGCGGCACCTGTAATTACAACTGTTTTCATATTATTCTCCTCTAGAAAAACTCGTTAGTTATTTCCCGACTACAACTAATGAGTTCGTGAGCCATTTGCTTTAATTTGCCACGAGGAATTTTATCAAAAGTTCCTGAGATTCCGAGGGCAGCAATGACTCTTTGATTGCGAAAGATTGGCACAGCTAAGCAACGAATTCCAATGGTGCTTTCTTCATCATCAAGGGCGTATCCTTGTTGGGCAATGATTTTTAAATTCTGTTGGAAAGTTAACTGATCAGATAAGGTGTATTTAGTCGCAATATCAAAATTCAATTGTTTTAAAATATTAGTCTGTTCATCTTGGGGTAGGAAGGCAACAATTCCTTTGCCGAGAGCACTCAAATTAACTGGAGTCACATTTCCCAGGACTTTGAATTCATCGAAACCCTGATTAGCTGGAAATACTTGAGTGATAACGACGTCTTTACCACGTAAAATTCCAATAAAAGCGGTTGTTTGGAATTTATTAGTGATATTTTTGGAAACTGGAATGGCGACCCAATTTAAGTACGGATCGTTATATTGGTTAGTGATATCGGTCTGATGAACTAAAGAATATTTATTATCAATTTTTTTGAGATAATTTAACTCAACTAAGGTACTTAAGAGTCGAAAAACAGTCGTTTTATTCAATCCCAATTGTTGAGATATTTCTGTTAGACGAAGTCCGCTAGTACTTTTTAAAATTTCCAAGATTTTTAAACCATTGCGTAAAGTCGATGCTGAATTTGGCATGTGCGGTTCCTTTCTCAAATAGTAAGATAGTATGTTTTGAAATTAAAACCAAAATTATGATAAAAGTTTCAGTATGTGAAACAAAAATAATAGTAAAAAAATAAGAGTCTTGGGCAGATTTGAAGCTACCCAGTACTCTTATTTTTCATTACTGTGACGGAAACCATAGCTAAAGTAAATAATTAAGCCGACAGCAGTCCATGCGGCATACATTTTCCAAGTGAACGATTGTAACTGTGTCATTAAGTAAACACAGGCGGCAAAGGACACGATTGGAAAAATTGGATATAACGGTACACGGAAAGCCGGTTTTAAATTCTTGGTATTTTTACTGTGACGAAGCGAGATAACTCCAATTGAAGTTACCGCAAAAGCCAGCAAAGTACCAATATTAACTAGTTCAGTGATTTTCTCAATTGGAATAACAGCGGCAACAGTAGCGGCTACTAATCCAACTAAGAAAGTGCTCCGGATTGGCACACCTTGTTTACTGAGATTTTCAAACTGGCGAGGCAATAAACCATCGCGACTGAGGGAAAAAATCAAACGAGTTCCACCGTAAATAACGACTAACAAAACGGTAGTCATACCCATAATGGCACCTAACGAAACGATACCGGAGACCCAGTTAAGATTTAAAATATTTAAGGCATGTGAAACGGGATCAGCCACATTGAGTTGTTTGTAGTTAACAGCTCCAACTAAGACTAATGAAACGAGACTATAAAGAATAGCAACAATCAATAGGGAAGCGATGATACCAATCGGCATGTTACGCTTTGGATTTTTAACCTCTTCACTAGCTGAAGATACAGTATCAAAACCTAAGAAAGCATAGAAGGCGACCGCAGCACCACGTCCGATTCCGCCGACACCAAAGGGCAAGAAAGGATTGTAGTTTTTAGGTTTAACATAGAAGACCGTAACGGCAACGAATAATAGGATAACGAATATTTTGATGTAAACCATGATAGTATTAACTTTCATCGATTCCGTCATACCTTGAAGTAGTAGCGTTGTAGCGATTAAAACAATCACAAAAGCCACGATATCAAAACGGCCTTCGGGATTTCCAACCGTTCCAGCAGCGGACTGTAATGCTTTAGGCAAGTGAATTCCAAAGCCAGCCAGCAAGTTACGAAAATAAGCTGACCAACTAACAGCCGTTGAAGATGCAGCAAAGAGATACTCAGAAATTAACGACCAACCAACGATCCAAGCGACAATTTCGCCATAGACAGAGTAGGAATATGTATAAGCACTACCAGCTAACGGGATGGTTGATGAAAATTCAGAGTAACAAAAAGCAGCACCGATACAAACTAAGGCGGCTAAAAGATATGTCAAAATCACACCAGGTCCGGCATAGTTTGCAGCGATGATACCGGGAGTAATAAAAATACCAGAACCGACAATAACCCCAACACCCATGATGACTAAGTCTTTGGCTGTTAAAGTCCGATTAAGGCTTGTTTCTTCGTGTAAAAGATCATTAGCAATGTCTTTTTTTCGAAATAAAGAGGGCATAATTAACACACTTTCTAATTTAATGTACATAACATTATTACATGATTAGAATTAAATTTACAGCTTTAACTTGGGGGGATGTCTCCAGAGCTGAGGCAGGTTAACTCGCTGTGCGGACCGGACTGAGCCAAGGTCTCAGTCCTCGGTTTTGAACTTCGCAAGGTACGCGAATTTCAAAACACGCCCGGTGCTGTAAGGCCGAGAAAAGCACTCGATCTAACAGCACTTTCACGGCGAGTTAACCTACCTCAGCTCTTCCGACTTGTTGTATTTTATGAATTTTTTTAATCTGTTGGAAGAAAAATGGTGAATTTTAATGAAATTTGAACCTCAATGATTGAATACCATACAAAATAACAAATACATTAGCTGGAGGGAACGAGAAATTTAGGCAGCAGTGCAGGTGGCGTTATGGCTTTAGCCATTACACCACGGGACGAGTTTTGAAATTCGAGCGGTTTTCTCGAAGTTCAAAATCGAGACGAAAGACCTTGGCTTTCGTCGGTCCCCACAGCAGCCTAAATTTCTCGTTCCCGGAAGTGGCCCTACTGGCAATCCAAGTTAACTTGATGATACTCTGTGAGTGATTAAGTAAAAGGGGGAAAGGTTATGCAATTTAATTTTGATAAAATAAATGACCGTCGTAATTCTAATTCTGAGAAGTGGAATGTTAAAGAACATGAATTGCCAATGTGGGTTGCTGACATGGATATTCAAACAGCACCGGCAATTATTGAGGCCATGCACAAAGACGTTGATCGTGGTATTTTTGGTTATCAATATGTTCCTAAACGTTATTATGAGGCGGTTGCTAGTTGGTATAAGGAAGAACACAATTTTGAACTACAATTGGATTGGCTAATCTTTAGTACGGGAATTATGCCTACGATTGGTTCGATTTTGCGTCATTTAACTGATGTTGGTGACAATGTTTTAATTCAAGAACCTAATTACAATTCATTTTTCAAAGCTATCGAAAATAATGGTCGGCATATTTTGAACAGTGAGCTTATTTATAAACAAGGTAAGTACAGCATTAATTGGAAAGATTTGGAAAATAAAATGCTTGATCCGCAAACAACGGTAATGATTGTCTGCAATCCACATAATCCCAGTGGTCATATTTGGGATAGAGCTACATTAACCAAAATTGGTCAGATGGCTAAGAGACATCATGTTTTGATTATTTCCGATGAAATTCATGGTGATTTAACTATGCCAGGTCATGATTATGTACCTTTTGCTTCATTAGATAGTGATGTGACTGACAACAGTATTTCGTTAGTTTCTCCAAGTAAGACTTTTAATGTGGCTATTTTGCATGCATCAACAATGATTATTCCTAATGAACATCTGCGCGGTCTAGCTGAAAAAGCTATTTCAGTTGATGGTTTGAGTGAACCTGGTATTTTGGCGATTGACGCATCGATTGCAGCATATACCGAGGGCCATGAGTGGCTTCATGAATTAAGAAAATATATCCAAACCAATCGAGAATATTTGGAAAAGTTTGTACAAGATAATATTCCTGAAATTAAAGTTATTCCAGCGGAATCGACTTACTTAGCTTGGCTTGATTGTAGTAAGTTGACTGACAAATCAGATGCTTTCAATCAATTCTTACGTGACGAAACCGGATTGTATTTAGCTGAAGGAACAAAGTATCGTGGCAATGGTAATTGTTTCTTGAGAGTTAATTTGGCAACTCCAAAGAGTAACGTGGTTGATGGGGCTGAACGTTTGAAGACAGGTATTGAAAAATTTGTTAGTAAAAAATAGGATTAATTTCAAGTATTAAAAAGGGGCTGTGACATAACTATTTTTGCCTTAAACATGTAGCATAAACGTGGAACAAAACATAGCTTTTTCCGCTTAAAACAAATAGTGCCAGCAATCCAAAATCGGATTACTGGCACTATTTGCCTTAATGCTCGAAAGCTGAGCATGTTTTGTTCCACTCTCTTACTTAATTAAAACCATAATAATTGGTACAACGATTAAACTCAGCAACGTTGTTTCGGTAACCATGATAGCCGCGTAATCGGAATCAGCATGGTAAAGTTTGGCAACAACGGGTGCGTTCGTCATGACGGGCATAGCGGCCTGAACAATGAAGACTTGTTTCATTAAAGGACTGGCAGGGATGAAGAGAAATAGTCCAGCCATCAATAATGGGGCACAGATAAAACGTCCAAAGAGGATTGCCAAGTTGTCTTTGTGGAAGGAAATATTTTTAAGTCCAGCGTTGTAAATTGAAATACCGATAAAGATCATGGAAAGTGGAATGGTCAAATTACCAAGGTATTCAAAATCGGACATTAAGAATTTAGGGAGTTGAATGTGCAACATGACCAAAATCAAACCGATGATGAAGCCCATTAGTGGTGGTGAAAAGACTTTTTTAAGGGTTGTTTTTAGTTTGAAGTGTCCTTTGATCTCGCCATCCATCTGAATCAAATATGTTCCTAGAGTCCAGAAGAAAGTTGTATTGGCCATGTAATAAACCAACACGTAAGGTAAACTTTTCTCACCAAAAAGCGCCATATTAACGGGTAAGCCAACGAAGACGGTATTGGAGTTAAAGAACATGGAAGAGAATAGCCCCTTGTGTTTGGGGTCAATCTTCAAAACTTTGATTAAAATGATGGAGATAAAAATTAAAATGGTCATTGAAATGACTGGAATTGCTAAATTAGGCAACAATTTAATTAATTTATCAGCTGTAAAGTCCTTGGTAATTGTCGAAATCATATAAGTAGGCAAGGCTACTTGGGTAACAATTTTTGCAATTAAACGAGTTGAGTTTTCAGAAAACCAGCCCAGTGCGCTCAGCCCATAGCCGACTGCAATTAAACCGATGATAATTAGAATCCCTTGGATACTCGAAAAGAAGACACTCATATAAAAAACACCCTTCATCTTACTTTATATGCCCTTATGTTACACTTTTTTGAAAAATTTTGAAAAAGGTTCATAATTTGTCTATTTTTCATAATAGGTACGTACCAATATCAGAAGTGGACGAGTGCAAATCCTTGAAAAATGTAATCGCTGTCTTACAATGGATACGTAAAAGAGTTTTATTAGATTTTTCGCTTAAATATTGAGGAGGAATTGATTATGGCATATAAAACAGTCAATCCATATACAAATGAACTTGTTAAATCGTATCCTGATGCAACTAGTGAGGAAATTGAAACAGCTTTGAGTACTGGGCATGCCCTTTATAAGAAGTGGCGTGATGAACCAGTAGAGAGCCGTGCAGTTATTTTGCATGAAATTGCGGACCGTCTGCGTGAGAATGAAGATAAGTTAGCTAAGATTGCTACGATCGACATGGGAAAACTTTATGCTGAATCAAAAGGTGAAGTTGAACTTTGCGCGATTATTGCCGATTACTATGCTGACAATGGGGCTGATTTATTGAAACCAACACCAATCAGTAGTCGCAATACTGGGGATGCCGAAATTTTGCACCAAGCCACAGGTGTTTTAATGATGGTTGAACCATGGAACTTCCCATATTATCAAATTATGCGTGTCTTTGCGCCTAACTTTATGGTCGGTAATCCAATGATTTTAAAGCATGCATCTAATACTCCTGGTTCTGCAGCTGCCTTTGAAAAAATTGTTCAAGAAGCAGGTGCCCCAGCTGGTAGTTTAACTAATCTATTTGCTAGTTATGATCAAGTAGCCGATATTATTGCTGATCCTCGAGTTCAAGGGGTCGCATTGACAGGTTCCAAGCGTGGCGGTCAATCAGTTGCCGAAACTGCAGGCAAGAATTTGAAGAAGAATTCAATGGAATTAGGTGGCTCTGATGCCTTCGTTGTGTTATCAGATGCTGACGTTGATAAAGCCGTTGATTTAGCATGGCGGGTCCGGATTTATAATGCTGGACAAGTATGTACTTCAGATAAACGTTTTATCGTGGCAGATAATTTGTACGATGAATTTTTGAAGAAACTTAAAGCTAACTTTGAAAAACTAGTTCCTGGTGATCCAATGGACCCTAAGACAACGATTGCCCCAATGAACTCAAAACGTGCTAAGGAAAAGCTACAAGGCCAAATTGATAAGGCTGTTGCTGGTGGTGCCAAAGTTTATTACGGTAATCAACCAATTGATTTGCCAGGTCAATTTATTCAACCAACTATTTTGACCGATATCGATAAAGATAATCCTGAATTTTATGATGAGATGTTTGGACCAGTAGCTCAAGTATTTAAAGTAAGCTCTGACCAAGAAGCAATTGATTTAGCCAATGATTCGGAATTAGGATTAGGTGGAATTGTCGTTTCAGCCGATCCTCAACACGGTAAATCTATAGCTGAAAAGATTGAAACTGGAATGGTTTTCGTTAACTCATTCTTAGTATCATTGCCAGAATTGCCATTTGGTGGTGTTAAAGGTTCAGGTTATGGTCGTGAAATGAGCCAATTAGGACTAAATGCCTTTACCAATGAAAAACTTGTTGTAACAGCTCAAGAACCTGATTGGAAGAATCCAGCTGGTGGGTTGGCAGTTTTTAAGTAGTTGCCGTCTCCAGTCAAAAACGAGAAAAAGCCTGCTGTGAGGACCGACCGAAGCCTTGCGTCTCCGGTCTCGATTTTGAACTTCGCAAAGAACACGAATTTCAAAATACGTCCTGTGCTGTAAGGCCGAGAAAATCACTCGACCTAACACCGCTGCCACTGCGGGCTTTTCTCGTTTTTGACTTCCGACTAATTTATTTGTTATTGATAATAAATAGACACTTGTGAATTGAGATTTTCACAAGTGTCTATTTTTAAGTTTTTTTCAATGATGCATGTTTTTAATTACATAAAGTCTGTTACATCTTTAACGTCATAACGAACTGATTTAGTAAACGTTCCTTCTGGTTTTCCAATAGCAACGGCCGTGATTGGGATATAACGTTTGCTATCTAAGCCAAAGGCATCAACAACTTTATCGAAGAAGTAACCTGACATTGGGTTAGCTTCATAGCCATGAGCTCTAGCAACTAATAATAATTGCATGGCGGCCATACTGCCATCGATTGTGGCATCTTTTTCCAAGAAACTTCTGTCAGCATGTTCATACAATGGCAAGAATGTCTTAAAGACTTTGTCACGTTCTTCAGGTGTGATTTGACCATTCTCACAAGCTTTATTCCAAACATCACGATACTTCAAGTGTGATTGTGTATCACCTAAAATGAAGATAACTGCCGAAGCACTGTCTACTTGTGGGTAATTGAAAGGCATCATGACTGAATGAGCTTTTTCCTTACCTTTGGCATCGTCACAAACTACGAAGTACCATGATTGTAGATTGCATGCTGAAGGGGCTGAGATAGCTTCTTCAAGCATTTCAGAAATCTCTTCACGAGAAATTACTACATCTTTTTGAAATTTACGATACGAGTGACGGTTCAACATAATATCCTTAAAATCGTTATTTATTAGATTCTTTGTCTCATCCATTAAGCTTATCTCCTATCAGAATTATTCATAACGCGTGGTGCTAATTAAATATACCGCCTCCAAGAGCAAACAATTTTGGTCGCTATGGGGACCGATTCGAGCCAAAGGGCGGTCTCGAATCTCGATTTTGAACCTCGCAAAAGCCGCGAGTTTCAAAAGCCGTCCCGTGGTGTAGACATAAAGTTCCAACGCCACCTGCACAGCGACCAAAATCGCTTGCTCTTTCCGACTAGTTCGTTTGAATAGTGAGTAATTTTAAAGCCGTAGTCGAAAATTTAATTAGCATTACGCGTTATTAATATATTAATTATACCGCGAAAGCGTTTGCGTATAAATGTGATTGGGTGGTTTGACTGACCGCCTACTAAAAAATCAAGTTACCGCTCCTTAATTTTTTCCATTTAGACAAAATAAGAGCAGCAATCCAATATCGGATTACTGCTCTTATTTATCTTTTAAATTTTAATCTAATTCTTCATCAACAGAAGATTGAGTTGATTTTGTCGTGATTGGTTCTTTATTACGTTCTTTGAAGAAGTAAATCAACGTCATAACAATCAAGAACACAACGCCGACTAATAATGAAACAGTTGTCTCGGGGTTTAAGAACATAAATACTAAAATAACTAACAGTGATGCGATTGCTAGGTAATTACTGATTGGGAACAATGGCATTTTGAAAGGATGATCCTTCATTCTGTCGTGATTGATTTTTCTAAAACGTAATTCACTGAGCAAGATAACGAACCAAGGAACCATTCCTGGTAAAACACTAGAACTATAAACGATAACGAAGACATTACCTGATGTGTGGAAAAGCAATGGCAATGAGTAGTTCAAAATTAAACCGATTAAGATTCCCACAGAAATTGTTATAACGGGAATATAAGGAACATTGTGTCGTGATAATTTTAAAAATGATTTAGGTAAGTGGTTTTCAAGGCCTAGTGTATAAAGCATACGACTCGAACTGAAAATACCAGAATTACAACCTGACATTGCGGCTGTTAACATAACAAAGTTAATAATTTCTGCCGCAAAAGTAATACCAACTTTAGAAAAAGTTTCAACGAAAGGTGATCCAATTGTACCTAATTTATCCCAAGGGTAGATTGAAACGATCACAAAAATTGCTCCAATATAGAAAATCAAAATACGACCAACGATTGAACGAATGGCACGAACGATATTTTCTTGAGGATTTTCAGCTTCACCAGCAGTGATACCAATAACTTCGATACCTTGATATGAGGCGACAACAATTGATAACGCAAAGACGAATCCTTTTATACCACCAGTGAAGAAGCCACCGTTTGTCCAAAGATTACTGATACCAACAGGATGACCGCCGTTACCGACACCGAAGACGATGACGAAGAAACCTAAGATGATCATCATAATAATTGTGAAAACTTTGATTAAAGCAAACCAGAATTCCAATTCGCCATAAGCTTTAACTGAAGTTAAGTTGGCTAAACAGAGCGTTACAACAACCACGACACCAGCAATCCATTTAGGCATCGTTGGGAACCAAAATTCCAAATAAGTTCCCACAGCAATAACTTCACTAATACCAACTACCAAATATTGAAAAACATTGCTCCAAGCAGTTAAGTATCCGACGACCGGATGCAGATATTCGGTCGCATATTTAGCAAACGAACCAGTTGAAGGATCAACATAAAGCATTTCTCCTAAAGCACGCATTACCATATATAAAATCAACCCGGCTAGAGCGTAAGCCAACAAGACTGAAGGTCCGGTCCACTTGATAGTGGAAGCTGATCCCATGAACAGGCCAACCCCAATGGTCCCGCCCAAAGCAATCATTTGCATTTGTCTTGAAGATAAACTTCGGCTTAAATTTTCCTTAGCCATATATAAACCCACCTTTTGTTCACATATCCTGAACACTTGTATTTTTTACATGGGATATATCATAACGCAGTATTGTGAAATTGTCATATGTTTTTTCACATTATAATGAAAAAGATTTGTTGATTCTTGTTTGATTAATATTCTTGATTATTTTTTTTATTTTGTGATTCAATATAAATTTGTTTATATATATTTACAAATCGTCCTATAAATTAGATAATAACAAGTATTAGTAAAGGGACTTTTGGATCTGAGCGATGGTGCGGAATATGAGGCGTAACTTTACCCTCTATTCCGCATAATTTAACTAAGGGGTTCGAAAATTTAATGAGGATAAAATTATGGATATAAATATTTTTATTGAACGTAGAAAGTCGTTAAAAATGTCACAGGTAAAGCTGTGCAAGGGCATTTGTACACAGTCAACCTTAAGTAAGTTTGAAAACAACGGACACGTACCTTCATTAAATATCTTAAATAAACTTTGTGAGCGCTTAGGATTATCTGTTGATGATCTCTATAAAAATTCGACAGATTCTACTTCTTATATGCGAACAGTTTTGGAACGCATTGAACGTGAATTTATGATGGAAAGTTATCCCGAAGTTGCTCAAAGTTTAAATGAAATTGATGTAAATACGATTAATAATGCAACTTTGAGGATGCAATATTATTATCAAAAGGGATTGTTCACGGCACTTACGAACGGTAAGGCTGAAGAGATGTTTTTCTACTTCTCACAGATCCTAGATGATTTGGACGAACGACATCAGACAATTTATTCGTACATTGCTTATGTAGGTTTGGGAACGTTTTATTTGCGTATCAACCAAATTAAAGAAGCAACCTTCTATTTTGAAAAGGTATTTGATTACATTGATAAAAATGAGAAAGAGTTGTATGCCAAGGATAGCGTCAACGCCTATTTACGTATCTTGACGATTGTTTACTTCACGGCCGACTTTTATATCAAAGTGACTGATTTTGATAAAGGACAAGATTTGGTCAATCGTGGAATTAGATTATGTTCAGAACAACATATGACTTATTATTTACCACGTTTAAAGTTCTTGGCTGCTAAAATTGCTATTGGTCAAGATCGACCTAGAGATGAAGTTGAGAATTTGTTAACTGAAGCTTCGGCATTTGCTAAAATTAATCGCAATGAAGTTGTGGAATTAAGAATCAATGCATTACGTAATGAATATACAGAGAAATTTAAAAAGGATTCCCAAGATTAATGGGAATCCTTTTTTTAGGCTTGTTTACGTTTAATTCCAAATGCAGTGATTAATCCTAGAAGTAATAATCCAACGATTGAATAAATAATGTTGGTGTCCTTAGCTCCAGTTTGAGGTAAGAGTCCATTCTTTGGATTGTTTTGTTGATAAATTGGACTTGGAACCATGGGATTGTCTGGCGTGAAGTTGGTGGTTGTGTTTGAACCATCACCGTTGCCAGGATTGTTTTGATTGCTATCGCCATCACCGTTATTGTTGGTGAATGAGTTGTCGTGGTTATCATTGTTGCCACCAGGAATAGTTGGTTTGTCAGGATTATCTGGTGTCTTTGTTACGTTGTGTGTATTAGTTATCGTTATAACGCCGTTGGAGTCGCTTTGCGTAGTTGTATAACCGGCAACAGTATCCTCTTGAACGGTATATTTTCCATTTTTATCTAAGTCGTTCCATGTGTATGACCAAGCATTGAGTGAACTTAGTGTTACGGGTTGATCAATGATTTTACCATTCTTTAATAGGTGAACAGTAACTTGATTTGGACGTAGGTTATCTTGATTATTGTTGTCATTCCAAGATTTTTAACCGTTAGATTAGTTTTATTATCGGTTGTCGTAGTTGTCGCTGGTGTGTGAGTATTAGTAATTTGAACGTCAGTTGAACTAGTGTTATCGATGTTAGTTGAGTAGTTAGCAACCTTATCCTCAGTAACAGTATATTTAGCGTTTTTATCTAATCCGGTGAAGTTGTGTGCCCAACTATTATTTTATTAAGATCAGCTTTATCAATTTCAATACCATTTTTGAATAAATGCACAGTTACTTGATCAGGACGAAGATTATCCTTGTTATTATCGTCGTGCCAAATTTTTGTGACGTTTAGGTTGGTTGTATCATCTGCTGGGTTATTAGTATCAGCTTGTTTATTCGTGATGGTTACTTTAGTACCATCGGCGTTTGTGGAATATTCTGGATTTGAACTGTATCCGCTTGGAATAGAGCTGGCTACCTCTTCTGCGTGGTAAGTTATTTTATTACCATCACTGTCATATACTGGAAGTTTTGTAGTTTGATCTGGGTTATCCCTTGAATCGGTTGGTTCATTAATTTTGAACGTATCTGTCCAATCGTTAGCACTATTTAGGGTAATTGGTTTACCTACAGGTTCGTCCTTACCATCGTTTTTAGCCTTATCATTTTGGTAGAGCTGAACTTGAATTGCAGGATAATCATTTGATGTGATATCTTTGCCGGTACTATCCGTCCATTTTTTGTCACTGTTAGACTGGTTGCTAAAGTATTGGTAATAACCTTGTCGTTGGGATTGTCGTAGTTATTAGAATCAGAAGTATGAATATAGTTGGCAATAGAATCTTCAGAAATGTACCAGTTAGGATCACTAATACCAGTTGCTGGAAGATTTGTAAATTCGGTACTCCAATTACTTTTTGGGTCATCGCTCAAAGTGGCCGTATTTTTGTAATTTGCAGGACCGTGACCATCACCATTATATAGTCCCACTGTGATTTCATGTGGTCGTTTGTTGGCAGAGTTATTATTATCATTCCATATTTTTGTTACTTTTAATACAGTTTTATCGGGTGTTGGTATATTGGTTATATTGTAATTAGTATAATCTCTGATACCTGTAAATCCTAAAGCCGCTGCTTCTTTAGGATCTTCTTTTACGTCATAACTAATTTCTTTACCATTGTCATCATATTTTGGTAAGTTATTAAATTCGTAGTACCAATCTCCGGTTGTTTTATCCTCTGAGACAATTGCTTTTTTATATGGTTCAGTTGAGGTTCCTTGAAATAAATCAATTGTAACGGTTTTAGGTTTAGTCATAGTATTAGGAATATTCCATAATTTATATCCTCTAATAGAAGTGACAGCCCCACTATTAGTAGCCTGTCCACCTAGTTGGTTCGTTGAAAGGTTAACTGGAACGTTTTCTATTACTTTTGAATTAGAAAGCAAATCACCGGTATTTCCATAATATGAAGATTTAGAGTCATCAGTTGTTTGGGTGTCATAATCGAGCATTATACATTGATTAATGGTACCCAAGTTTATTGTGAATCCTGTAGAACCATCAGTTGAATTTTTAACAGGATGTATGGTAAACGGATCTTTATCTTCAGTCATTTGCCCAGTAGTTTTATCAAAAGTTGCGTGATGAGCAACAATAGTATCAAGTAAAAGTGTTTGATGGGGTCCGATTATGTCTTTATATACAGCATTAGGAATTTCTTTTCCAGCATAGTTAATTCGGACTGTCCAATGAATGATATTATTTTTGTCGAATCCACCATATTTATATAAAACTTCACTACTATCGGGTACTGACGGTTTAACAGTTACTGGACCAGTAGTATCCGGATTTGAAGCTGCAGAACCATTAGTGGTCCAAACTAAATGGATTTCTTTACTTAGGTCCATTTGAGTATTCCATGAAATTTTATCGACCCAAAAGGATCCCTTCAATAAGGCTGAGTCTTTTGATAGATCATCAGCGTTTTGATTAAACTTTACGGTGATAGTCCTATCATTAGGGTTCAAATGGGCGACTCCAATAGAAGTTTTGGTTCCATTGGCATAAATATCTGCGTCGTTTGTTTTACTTGACGTTAGTGCCAATTGTTCTGGAACTTTGACGACCATTGTATCGCCATCATGAATTTCTTGATTAATACCGTTTTTTCGATTTGAAAATTCCCAATAAGCACGCATTGATTGGTTTTGGTTAAATTCAGTCAGTGGTTTGCCATTTAAATCTTGAAGTTGTCCCTTAGTAATTAATGAATCACCCCAATCTTTCGGTGCTGTTGAGGCAGTTCCGGTATCCGTATTATCTGCTTTAATAATGTAACTTGAGCTGGTCATAAGAACAGACAAAATTATGATCAGTAGGCTAAATATGTTATTTCCCTTTTTAAACATATTTAATTCCCCTCCTACCAAATTATTCCTCGATAATTTTAAAAATATTTATACCATTGATTCTACTACTTTTATTAAATTTATTATGAAAATGATATATAAGATTAACAGGAAATAATTTTTTTCTATACTATAATGACTATATCTACGGATAATTTGGAGGAAAATAATGGCTACACTTGAAGTAAAAAATCTGCATGTTGAAATTGAAGACGAAGAAAAGAAAACTAAAAAAGAAATTCTTAAGGGCGTAAATTTATCCATGAAGACAGGTGAAATCCATGCCATCATGGGCCCTAATGGAACGGGAAAATCTACTTTATCGCAAACTATTATGGGTGAGCAGAAATACCACGTTACAGAAGGTGATATTTTGTTAAATGGCGAGAGTATTTTGGATATGCCAGTTGACGAAAGAGCACGCAAAGGTCTTTTTTTAGCAATGCAATATCCAGCCGAAATTCAAGGTGTGACTAATGCAGAATTTTTACGTGCAGCCATTAATGCTCGTCGTCCAGAAAATGACAAAATTTCAGTGATGGCATTTCTGAAGGAACTTGATAAAAATTTAGAATTACTGGATATGAGCCAATCAATGACCGAAAGATATCTCAATGAAGGCTTTTCTGGTGGTGAAAAGAAGCGTAATGAGATCTTGCAACTTTTGATGATTAAACCTAATTTTGCTTTATTGGATGAGATTGATTCAGGATTGGACATTGATGCTCTCAAGGTAGTTTCAAAGGGTGTCAATTCAATGCGGGGCGATAACTTTGGTGCCTTAATTATTACGCATTATCAACGCTTGCTAAACTATATCCAACCTGATGTTGTTCACGTGATGATGGGTGGTCGAATTGTTAAAACTGGCCCAGCTGATTTAGCCATGAAGTTGGAAAATGAAGGATATGCTGGTTTAAGAGACGAACTAGGTCTCGACGTTAAATTGGTTGATGAAGATTAGGAGGTAGCGTTATGACGCCAGAAAAATTAGTTCAAATCGCTACTGAGAATCAAGAGCCAGATTGGTTTATTGAAAAAAGGCGAATGGCTTTGGATGTGATGGATGAACTATCTTTGCCAAAGATTCAGCGCTTTGATTTTCATAATTGGCAAATGACACCGGATGTAAAGGGTAACGTAACTACTCCGGTAACATCTAATGATGATTATGAATTGATGGATATTTTTGATGCAATTAATAAATATCCCGAGCTAATGCAAAAGTATTATATGCAAAAAGTTATCAGTCCAGATGAAAATAAATTAACGGCGTATCATACAGCCTTCATGAATCAGGGGGTTGTTTTGTACGTGCCGAAAAATACTACCGTGCGTGAACCAATCGAAATAAATCTTGTACAAGATGCTGAAAAACCCTTTGTCTCACACGTTTTAATTATTGCCGAAGAAAATACGCACTTTTCATTTATTCAAAAAATGACGACCTCAGGTGACCAAAAGGCGATTGCCAATTGTATTGTCGAAATCGTTGCTAAGAATAATAGTGATATTAAATATGCGGCGGTTGATGAATTAGGCGAAAATGTCACAACTTATTTGAGCCGTCGAGCTTATGTGGGCCAAAATGCTTCAGTTGATTGGTCAATTGGGATGATGAACCTCGGTAACACGGTGGCTGATTTTGACACTGATCTATACGGTGAAGGTTCACACGCGGAAATCAAAGTAGTGGATATTACTGCGGGTCGCCAACAACAAGGCGTTAATACACGGGTGACTAATTATGGAAAGCATTCGATTGGCCACATTAATCAACGTGGTGTGATCATGGATCGGTCTAAGTTGATTTTTAACGGTATTGGTCACATTATTCACGGAGCCTCTGGTGCTAATGCCGAACAACAAAATCGTGTTCTGATGATGTCGAGTAAAGCGCATGGAGATGCTAATCCGATTTTGTTAATTGATGAAAATGATGTTTTAGCTGGACATGCGGCTAGTGTTGGTCAAGTTGATCAAAACCAACTTTATTACTTGATGAGTCGTGGGATTGATAAGAAAACCGCTGAACGGATGGTTATTCGTGGATTTCTGGGGGATGTGTTAGTTTCTATTCCATCAAAAGAAATTCGTGAGCAATTAGTGCAGACAATTGAGAGGAAGTTGGAAAATGGACAAAAAATTTCAGAAAATTCGTAATGATTTTCCAATTCTAAATCAAAAAGTTAATGGCGAGCCATTAGTTTATTTGGATAACGCCGCTACAAGTCAAAAGCCACAAGTAGTAATTGACGAAATGGTTCGTTTTTATCAAAATGACAATGCTAATACGCATCGCAGTGTCCATACGTTAGGTGAACGGGCAACCGAAGAATATGAGGCTGCTCGAGTGAAAGTTCAGAAATTTATCAATGCTGCCAGTAGTCGTGAGATTGTCTTTACTAAGGGTACGACCGATGGTTTAAATTTAGTGGCTTCAACTTATGGAGAAAATAATGTTGTAGCTGGGGATGAAATCGTAGTTTCCTACATGGAACATCACAGTAATTTAATTCCATGGCAACAATTGGCACTGAGGAAACATGCAACTTTAAAATACATTGAACTAACAGCCGATGGCCAATTGGATTTGAATGATGCCAATCAAAAAATCACAAACAAAACGAAGATCGTTGCTCTGACGCAAACAAGTAATGTCTTAGGAGTTACCAATGATATAAAACAGTTAGCTATAATGGCACATGATCATAACGCCGTTATAGTTGCTGATGGTGCTCAAGCAGTACCACATCAACCAGTTGATGTTCAGGCATTGGATGCTGACTTCTATGCTTTTTCAGGTCATAAGATGTTAGGACCGATGGGAATCGGCGTTTTGTATGGTAAAAGTAATCTTCTAAAATCGATGCCACCTTACCAATTTGGCGGTGAGATGATTGATTTTGTAGAGAAGTATCAGAGTAGTTGGGCTGATATTCCTTGGAAATTTGAAGCAGGTACCCAAAATGTTGCGGGAGCTATCGGCTTAGGGAAAGCAATTGATTATTTGAAAGATATTGGTATGCAAAATATTGCTGATTATGAGAACCAACTAGTTGATTATGCATTGCCTAAGTTATTGGCAATTCCGGGATTGACGGTTTACGGGCCACAAGATCCTCAGTATCGTAACGGCGTTATATCTTTTAATTTAACGGGATTGCATCCGCATGACTTAGCGACTGCATTGGATATGGACGGCATAGCAGTCAGAGCGGGCCATCATTGCGCCCAACCGTTGATGAAATATCTTGACGTTGTGGCCACAGCTAGAGCTAGTTTTTATTTGTACAATAATCAAGCTGATATTGATCAATTGATTCGAGCAATCTATGAAACAAAGGAGTTCTTCAGATTATGAGTTTATCAGGTTTGAACAATTTATACCGTGAAGTGATATTAGACCATTCAGAGCATCCACATCACAAGCATGAACTGAAGAATGCTACAAATACCGTTACTTTAAAAAATCCAACTTGCGGTGACGTAATTAATTTGGAAATAAATTTGTCCGCTGACAAGATCACAGATATTGGCTTTACAGGCGAAGGTTGTACGATCAGTCAATCGTCTGCCAGTATGATGACGGACGTGGTCATTGGAAGTACCGTAACCGAGAGTTTGGAATTAGCACAGATTTTTTCAGACATGGTAATGGGACATGAACGGTCAGCTGCGGATTTGGAAAAATTGGGCGATGCAGCCATTTTATCAAGTGTGATGAAGTTTCCAGCTCGAATAAAATGTGCCACTTTATGTTGGTGGGCACTGAGAAAGTCATTAGGAGAAGAAGTTGATGATTGATTTAAATAATTCAGATTATGAATATGGATTTCACGATGATATTGAACCAAAATATTCAACTGGTCGTGGTCTAACGGAAGAAACAGTTCGGAAAATTTCGGCTGAGAAAAAAGAGCCACAATGGATGTTAGACTATCGTTTGAAATCGTATGAACTCTATAAGAAGTTGCCAATGCCTAATTTTGGGCCTGATTTATCAGCTCTCGACTTGGAGAATATGTACTATTATCAAAAAATGACTGATAAAAAATATCGTGATTGGGATGACGTTCCAGACAAAATGAAGGAGACCTTTGACCGTTTAGGGGTTCCTGAAGCTGAACGGAAATATTTAGGTGGATCTTCAGCTCAGTATGAATCGGAAGTGGTCTATCACAATATGCGGACCGAATTTGAGAAAATGGGTATCATTTTTACCGATACTGATACAGCTTTGAAGGAATACCCTGAACTATTTAAGAAATGGTTTGGAAAATTGGTCAAGCCGACTGACAATAAGTTTGCGGCGTTGAACGGAGCTGTTTGGTCTGGCGGGTCATTCATCTATGTACCAAAAGGTGTCCGCTGTGATATTCCGATTCAATCGTATTTTCGCTTAAATTCTGAAAATTCAGGACAATTTGAAAGAACTTTAATCATTGTTGATGAAGGCGCTAAGGTTGATTATGTCGAAGGTTGTACCGCTCCGAATTATTCATCAGATAGTTTGCATGCGGCAGTAGTTGAAGTTAATGTCCAAAAGGATGCATATTGCCGTTATACAACAATTCAAAATTGGTCCGATAATGTTTACAGCTTAGAAACGAAGCGGGCAGCGGCTGAAGAAAATGCCACCATGGAGTGGGTCGACGGAAACCTTGGTTCTAAAGTGACTATGAAGTATCCTAGCGTGTATTTGAATGGTGAAAATGCTCGCGGAACGATGTTATCTATTGCCGTTGCTAGTAATGGAATCCACCAAGATTCTGGTGCACGTATGATACATAACGCTAAAAATACTTCTAGCTCAATTGTCTCAAAGTCGATTGCCCAAACTGGTGGTTCAGTGGATTACCGTGGAACGGTTCGTTTTGGAAAACATTCCGATGGCTCCAAGGCACACGTTGAATGTGACACAATAATCATGGATGATCAGTCTTCATCAGATACAATTCCATATAACGAAATTGATAATGCCAACGTTTCGATGGAACACGAAGCTAGAGTTTCAAAGATTTCGGAAGAACAACTTTATTATTTGATGAGCCGAGGAATTTCTGAAGCAAAAGCTACGGAAATGATTGTAATGGGATTTGTGGAACCATTTACGAAGAAGTTGCCGATGGAATATGCAGTTGAGTTGAATCGATTGATTAGTTATGAGATGGAAGGCTCGATTGGATAGTGCTCATAAATATAATTATTGAGGAATACTATTATGGAAGAAAGCAAAAATAAAAAAGACCAAGTGATGGATGCTTTAAGCAAAGTTATTGATCCAGAGCTTGGTATCGATATTGTCAATTTAGGTCTTATATATGCAGTTGAAATTGAAGATGGTCAAAGTGCGATTATTACAATGACACTGACGACGATGGGATGTCCCCTGAGCGATATGTTGAATGATTCCATAAAAAGTGCGGCTGAATCGGTTGCTGGTATTGAAGAATGCGAGATTCAATTAGTCTGGTATCCCATGTGGAATGTTGGTAAAATGAGCCGTTATGCTCGCGTTGCATTGGGGATTCCGGAAGGCTTTGGCATGTAATTTTCAGCGAATAAAAATCTTTTTAAGATAGTTCTTGAAACATATGTTTGACTCAACTAAGATTTAGTTTGAGTACAAGAGAATACGGAGGGTTTATTTTGAAAAAGAGTACATCATTACTATTAAGTGGAATGTTAGTTTCAGGTATGGTACTTGGAACAATTGTCACACCCGCAACAGTGCACGCATCAGATGATGCTGCCGCCGTTACACAAGCAGATACAGATGTTGTAAATAACGTAACTTATTTTGATAGAAGTGGCGCTACAGTTGGTGCAAATAGTACAAAAGTAACAGGAACTAAGGGTGCTAAAATCACAGCAGTTCCTGACGGATATGCCTTGGCAGATGGTGAAACAGCTGTCTTTGGCAATGACAATGCTAATGTTGGCGTCAAGGTTACACCAATGATTTCTGCAAAAGTTAACTTTGTCGATCAAAAGGGTAATTTAGTTAAATCAGAAACAATCAATGGTGGAGACGGAAATGCTTATACAATGTCAACCTTACCAAATGGTTGCTCATGGCCTGCTGATGCTAACAAGACCATCACTTTAGAGCAAGGTAAGGAATACAACGTTAAAGTAAATAGACAAGTTACAAACACAATTATTTTTAAGACTGCCGATAATAGTGAAGCTGGTAGAACCCAAGTCTTTGGTGAAAAAGCTGGTGACACGGTAACTTTGATTGCTGATCAAATCCCTGCTGGTTATACTGTAGACAGTAATGATTTGACACTTCAAAGTGATGGTAATACTCAATTTATTGCCGTTACAAAGAATGTTGAAGGTATCACACCATTTACTGCAACAGTCAGAGTTGGTTCTTCAGCAACTACTTTGTATACCGTTAACGGAAAAGCAATTACTAATCGTCTTCTAGCACCTGGCTCAGATTGGAAGACTGCTAATAAATTAGTTCTAAATGGCAAAGCTTATTATCAAGTTGCTACTACAGAATGGGTTCCCGCCGATAAAGTAACCGTTGTGTCACAAACTGACAATAATACGGATACTAACTCAACTGTCGAGAAAGCTGATAGAAAGACAGTAACAACTAAGAATGTTGCTTATACACCACTTTATGATGGTAACGGTAAGGAAGTTACTAACCGTGGTTTAGGTGCAAGTTCAGATTGGGCAACTGATCAAATGCAAACAATCAATAATGTTAAATATTATCGTGTTGCAACAAATGAATGGCTAAAAGCATCTGATATTGCCTAAATTTTATAATGAAAATGACCGTGAATTTATTTATAATTCACGGTCATTTTTTTGCCTTTAAAACGAATTAGTAAAGAAAATTTACAATTATCATAATGGCCTTGGCAAGTTTTGAAAAATACGGTTAATTTATTAAATAAAACTAAGAAAATGTAGTTTCCATAATTAAATTCTTATATCTATATAAAAATAAATGCTGAATATATAATTACATAATTGTTGTTAAATTAATAAAAAACTCAACGAATTTTAAATATGTAGTTTATTTATTGCAGAAAAATTTACGATGTAATATATTAGGTTTACCTTATTGAGGAAGTAAGGACAATTTTTTTTCGGAGGGAAAATTAATGAAATTAGGTAAGACTTTAATTATTACAGGATTGTTATTTTCAAGCGTTTTGGGGAGCGTTAATGTAAATAATATTACTGCTATGGCAGCAAATGATACTCAATCTGAATCTACAGAAAATAAAGTTGTAACAGTCAACTTTACTTTAACAAATGGTGACCCTGTTGGAGATACTGAATTTACAGACAGTGCTCAGTCAACTGTTAAAGTAAAAGATAGTGAAAATAAAGTTTCAAAAGATAAAATCAAGATACCATACAATTATAAAATCGTTTCGACTGAAGAATCATATACAATTGATCCAAAAGACGGAAAAAATGTTATTACTGTAAAAGTAGAAAATGTTCCATTACAATCAGTTGAATTGCAATATCTTGACGAAAAAGGCAACGCTCTAGATGCTAAAAAAATAAAAAGCAAAAAACTTCCAGAATCACTGGAGTTAAAAGATCCTAAAAAACAAGTTAAAAAAGAAAATTTAAATGATTTTCCTGAAGGATTTGAATTATCAGGTGAATATTCTGGTGGAAAATTAAACCTTAAGGAAGTTGTAAAGCCAGCAACTCCAGGCACCAATCCAGGCCATTCAGCAAGTCATAAAGGCCACAGTGGATACGCACTACAAAGAGTACGTATTTCATTTATCGACCAAGATGGCGATGAAGTAGGTTACAAGCAATTAAACGGTAAAGACACATTCTCATCAAAAATTGAAGCACCAGCTGGTTACACACTTGTTAACTCAAGCGATGCAACAATTAAGTTCGACAAAAAAGGTAACAAAGATATCAAGATCAAAGTTACTAAAAACAGACCAACTCCAGTAATGGAAAAAGGTATTGTTACAACAAACAGTGGTTTATACTTCCACCTTTACACTATTGATGGTAAAGAAATTACTAACCGTGGTCTAAGTGGTGATTCAAAATGGTTTACAGACCAATATGCAACAATCAACGGTGAAAAGATGTTCCGTGTTGCTACAAACGAATGGGTTAAAGCTACTGACGTTTACAAGTAAGCCTTAATTTGTCCAAACAAAAAGCCAATCCAAAATGGACTGGCTTTTTTGCTATCTCTAGAAGTATTGTAACAAGTCGGCTTCAGTCAACTTGTTCTTTTCTTCTTGATTCAAATCTAAAATAATTTCACCTTTCTTCAAAACAATCAAACGATTGCCATACTTCATAGCATCGGAAAGGTCATGCGTAATCATCATACAAGTTAATTCTTTTTCCAAAATGATCCGATTAGTCAATTCCATTAAGTCTTTGCTTGTTTGAGGATCTAGCGCCGCTGTATGTTCGTCTAACAACAATAATTCAGGGCGTTGGATAATTGCCATCAAAAAGCTTAATGTTTGTCTTTGACCACCTGAGAGCTTATCGGTAAAAGTATTCAAACGGTTATCTAGGGTTGGTAAGTTGGAAATTAATTTTTGAAATTCTGGCATGTGACTCTTTAAATTACGTAATCTTAACCGTCTAGGTAAACCGCGTCTTTTAGCCAATAATAAGTTTTCGGCAACGGTCATTCGTGGAGCTGTACCTGATTTAGGATCCTGATAAACACGGCTGATGTGGCGACTTCTTTTTGCCAAATTTTCACTGGTGATATCTTCACCATTCAAAAGAATTTGTCCAGAAGTTAAGCGATTAGTTCCTGTAATAGCGTCTAACAAGGTTGATTTACCAGCACCATTGGTTCCTAAAACGACTAAGAAATCTTTGGGATTGATGGTTAAATTGATGTTATTTAAAATGTTCAAATTTTCGTCGTCATTGTAAATCGTCTTAACGGCGTCTTTGATTTCTAGTAATGGTTTCATTTAGTTTTAACCCCGTTTCGCATAGTCTTTAGGAATTGGGCACGGATTGTTGGTAGAGCCAAGCAGAGTGCCAAAATGATGGCTGAAATAAGTTTCAAGTCGTTGGTGTTGAAGCCTAGTTGGAGCACAATCATTAAAATTAAACGGTAGACGATACTACCAATAACGACAGTAATTAGTCGAATACTCAAAGGAACATCTGGGTAAATAACTTCACCGATAATAATAGCGGATAGACCGATAACGATGACACCGATACCCATGTTGACGTCCGCAAAACCGTTTTGTTGAGCGATTAAACCACCAGTTAAGGCAACGATTCCGTTTGAGACCATCAACCCGATAAATTTCATCACAGTTGTATTGATACCAAGGGATGCGGCCATCGTTTCGTTATCACCAGTAGCGATGACAGCCTGACCTTTTTCAGTATTTAGGAAGAGGATCAATAGGAAGATAATCAAAGCAATAATGATGATTCCTAAAATAATACCGTTAAAGTTAGTTGGTAATTTATCTAAACCAAATTGATTGAAAATATTAGCTGATTTAGTCAATGACATGTTGGCTTTACCGAGAATACGTAAGTTGATTGAGTATAGAGCGGTCATTGTTAAAATTCCGGCCAACAAGATGGGAACATTGAGTTTAGCGTATAGAAAAGCTGTGGCGAATCCGGCTAAACATCCGAAAATAAAAGCAATGAAAAGTGAATAAATAGTTGAATGACCACTTTGAATTAAACTGACGGCTGTGACAGCCCCCAAGGGAAAACTACCTTCGACGGTCATATCGGGGAAGTCCAAAATCCGGAAGGTAATGAATAATCCGATGGCCATGATTGACCAGATGAAACCTTGACTTATAGTAGAGACGATTAAATTCATTTGATAATTTGTCCTTTCTTTTGAGCTTCCTTAACGAGTGAATCTGGGAATTGAATATTGAGTTTTTGAGCCATTTTTTCATTAAGCATTAGATGACCTTTTTTCATGAAAGTAACAGGTGTTGTAGCAGGGTCTTCTTTGTGTTGCAAAATACGAACAACATGTTTACCAGTTTCTTCACCGAGTTCATATTGACTCAAGCCGACCGTAGCTAATCCGCCATCTTTAACCATGGTTGTAGCAGCAGGGAAAACAGCGATATTTTGCTTAGCGGCGATTGAAGAAAGCAACTTCATACCGGAAGCAACGGTGTTATCTGTTGGTACATAAATAGTTTGAACGCCTTCAGCTAAGGCCGTACCAACTTGTTGAATATCGTTAACTGAATTGATACTAGAAACTTTAACTGTTAAACCTTTTTTCTTAGCTAAAGTTTGCATTTTTTTCATTTGACTAGTAGCCGAAGCATCACTAGATGTGTAAATGATCCCGATTGTTTTCAAATTAGGAATGATTTTTTTCATTAAATCCAATTGTGCTTCAAGTGGAGCTTGATCAGAAACACCAGTGATGTTGCCACCAGGTTTGTTATTGTTACTAATGATTCCAGCTCCCTCTGGGTCGGTGACAGCCCCCATAACGATAGGGATTTTTGAAGTAGCGTTTTTGAGTGATTGCACTGAAGGAGTGGCAATTCCGACTGCTACATCAACGTTATCTTGAACGAATTGTTTACTGATGGTTCTTAAATTACTTTGGTCACCTTGAGCATTTTGGAACTCAATTTTGACATTCTTACCATCGATGTATCCATTTTTCTTCAAAGTATCGTCGATACCCTTATTGATCTGGTCCAAAGCCGGATGTGACATCAATTGAAGTACCCCAACTTTTGGAATCGCGTTTTGTTTTCGTGTATCAGCGCGCCCCGTGTAAAAGTATGCAAAAATTAAAAACATTGCTAGTGCTGCAAGTGTTGCGTAAAGTCTTCCCGTATGTTTCATCGTAATATCCCCCAAATTAAAAAGACAACCCCATACATTGTGGGATTGTCTTGAAAAATAAAATACCCACATGGCTAAATTTTAAGAAAATTTTTCCATGCGGGCTTTGAAATTATCATAGTTTAATAAGCCGACACGGATTCAATCCTATTCAGACTGAATCCATCTCGGACCAATCTGAGTTATCGGCTTTGCCAACGATTATTTACGATGTTTAGAGAGTTAATAGATTTCATAATGACTGTTCTCCTAACAAATTGATGTCTCAAATATATTTCAACCACCGAGAATTGTCAACTACAAATTTGTAATACGAAAATTATTAAATATTTTCTGAAAAAACATATAATGTAGAGAAGAGCAGAAATGCGAGGAAAATTTATGAAAAAAAATTTACGAATACTGATAATAGTTGGTTTAGTCGTGGCTTTTGTGACTGGGCTAACTTATTTTGATAGTTTTATGTACCATGATCCAGTCATGAAAGTCCAGCAGGTTACCAATCTTGACCGCAGTACCTCGACGGATGAATATAAAAATACTGATACCCAAATTACCCAACGAGTGACAGGGAAGTTATTAAATACTACTGATAAAGGTAAAACAGTTTCTTTTAAAAATACGTATTACAAATCACAATTGACTGATATTAAGTATCAAACCGGTCAACAAGTTATTTTGACAAAAGGATATGCGCCTAAAAATGTTAAGCGTGATACAGTTTTGGTTTTCACAGCGGGATTAGTTATCTTTTTGTTATATTGCATGAAATTTGACCGCCGAAAGTTATTTATTAGTGTATTAATTAATATCGCAATTTTTTATGGCTTTATGCAGATTATTATTCAAAAACATAATAGTGTTTTGTTGCCATTAACCGTTATAACGGCGTTATTGATTTCTGCAACGGCCTTGTTAGTTATTTTAGGACCATCGTATCAAGCGTTGATGGCATATTCTAGTACGATTATTGCTACGACAACGGCCATTTTACTGAGTGCTTTTGTACTAGGGATGTCGAGATATAGTGGCGTCCATGTCGAACTGAATGATTTTGAATTGCAGCCGTATAAAGGAGTCTTCTTTGCCCAAGTAATTTTCAGTGTCTTGGGAGTTATCTTGGATGAAACGATGGATATTTCATCGTCTTTGATTGAGATGAAAAAGGAATTAACAGATGTTAAAGAAACCACTTTGTTCAAATCAGGTATCAATATTGGTCGAGAGTTAATTGGACCGTTAATTAACATTCTCTTATTTATTGTAATTGCTGAGAATCTTAATGTTGTCTTACTTTATTTAAGCAATGGTAATTCAATTGGCTATACCGTTGAAATGACATTAAGTCTTGGAATTACGCAACTTTTGATTAGTGGAATTGGGATTATTTTGACCGTTCCAGTAACCAGTTTGATTGCTAGTAAAGTAATTACGAAGAGGGTGAGATAATGTTGTATTTATTTTTGACCTTTGTAGTTTTATTGTTGATGGTCACAGGAACAAGAGGTCTCACATTATTATTTGGTCTGGGAATCAATGTTTTTTCTATTATTGCGTTATTAATTTTGATAGCTGACGGGTTCAATGTTTTAATAACAACCGGCATTATTGCCATGGTTATTTTGGTTGTAGCGATTTACATGAACGTTGATAATCCTAATACTGCTACTACAGCTTTTAAAACGTCGTTGTTGATCATGGTCGTAATATTGTTAATTACGATTCCACTAGAATTTTGGGCCAGTGCACAAGGTATGGCAGCAGAAAATCAGGATGAACTGGAAGGCTTTTCTTTGGCGGCTGGACTGTCATATCCACAATTGGCAATTTCAATTATTGTTATTAATAGTTTAGGCGTTATTTCTGAAACGAGTGTAGCCATTACTAGTGGTTTGAATGAAATTGTCGAAAATAAACCCACGTTAACACCATCAGAAATTTTTAACGACGGTTTTTCTGTAGGTAATAAGATCTTGAATACCCAAACTAATACCTTACTGTTTAATTTCTTTGCTTCAACATTTTCGTTGTTCTTTGTCATTCATTCGTTAGGATATAAATTTACCGAGATTTTGAATGATAAACTAGTGGTCGCCGAGATTTTGACGACGTTGATTTGTACGATTGGAGTTATTTTGACTGTACCGGTTACTTCTTATTTGGTTTATCGTAAAGCAAATAGGAAGGTGGAAAGTCACTAAAAAATGTGACCGATAACAGAATGGCTGAAACCGTTGTCATAAACTTTTAATCCTCCTAAAATAGATGTAATAACTAAAAGGGGGATTTTAATTAATGGCATACAGTGATTGGTGGAAAAAATCAGTTGTTTATCAAGTTTATCCAAGAAGTTATCAAGATAGTAATGGCGATGGCATCGGTGATTTGCCTGGTTTGACGAGTCGGTTACCGTATATCAAGGATTTAGGCGCCGACGTAATTTGGCTTAACCCAATTTATAAATCTCCAGACAAAGATAATGGCTATGATATTAGTGATTATCGGAGTATCCAACCCGAATACGGTACAATGGATGACTTTGATCAGATGCTCCAAGAAGCCCATGTTTTAGGTCTCAAAATTATGATGGATTTAGTTGTTAATCACACATCTGACCAAAATAAGTGGTTCCAAGAAAGTAAGAAATCTAAGGACAATCCTTATCGTGATTACTACATTTGGCGTGATCCAGTTGATGGGCATGCTCCAAATAACTGGGGTTCTTATTTTAACGGTTCAACTTGGAAATTTGACGAGACGACTGGTCAATATTATTTACATCTCTTCGCCGACGGTCAACCAGATTTGAATTGGGAGAATCCTAAAGTTCGTGATGAAGTCTGGGATATTATGCGTTTTTGGCTTGATAAAGGCGTCGATGGTTTCAGAATGGACGTTATTAATTTGATTTCTAAGCCTGCTGGACTACCAGATGGTCCTAAAGCACCTGATGAAAAATATGCGGATGTTGGGAAAGTCGTTGCTGACGGACCACGTTTGAATGAATTTTTACAAGAAATGAATCAAAAGGTTCTTTCCAAATATGACGTGATGACCGTTGGTGAGATGCCAGATTCTACTCCTGAAGATGCCATTAAATATACTGGCCTTGATTCACATGAATTGAATATGGTCTTCCAATTTGATCATGTAGGGTTGGCTGGTAACCCTGATAAACGTTTAGGTAAGTGGTATGATACACCGATTAAGTTGACTGAACTGAAACAATCGTTGAGTAAGTGGGAAACTGAACTCAATGGTAAGGGTTGGAATAGTTTATATTGGAATAATCATGATCAACCACGAGCTGTTTCTCGTTTTGCAACTGATGATCCTAAATATCGAGTTAAAGCTGCTAAGATGTTAGGTACGACATTGCACATGATGCAAGGGACACCTTATGTTTATGAAGGTGAAGAACTAGGAATGACCAATGTTCATTACACGAAGCTTTCACAATATGAAGATTTGGAATCATTAAATGCTTACCATGAATTTGTTGATGATGAAAAAATTGTAGATTCGGCTTCAATGTTGAAGTATTTATCATATAAGTCACGTGATAATGCCAGAACGCCTATGCAATGGGATGAAAATAAGAATGCTGGGTTCACGAGTGGTAAACCATGGTTCGAGTTAAATCCTAATTACAAAGAAATTAATGCCCGTAATCAAATTGAAGATAGTGAATCAGTCTTTAGTTACTATAAGAAGCTGATTGATTTGCGCCACAATAGTGATTTAATTATCTATGGTGATTATGAATTGTTGGATCCAGAGGATGAACAGGTTTTTGCATATAAGCGTCGTTATAACGATAAAACTCTGATTGTTATCAGTAATTTCACTAAAGATGAATTGACGAGAGATTATGGTCAATCAAAGGGCCAGTTATTGATTGGTAACTATGATGATGATTTAGATATGGAAATTCGCCCTTATGAAAGTAAGGTTTACTTATTTAAATAGACAAAAATAGAAAAGCCAAATGGCTTTTCTATTTTTTTTCGGCTAATTTTTCAGCCATTTTACCGTCAGGATAGACCGTTAAGGTATCAGCTTTACCAGTGAATAACACTAATCCCGGCTTAGCACCTTTGGGTTTATGTAGTTGTCGTACTTTTAAAACGTCAACTGGAACTTGCTTTAAGCCACGGCCTTTACTGTAATAAGCCGCTAAACTGGCAGCTTCTAGTAATGTTTGTTCACTAGGGTCAGTACTGTGGATGACAACATGGGAGCCAGCCAGTTCACTAACATGCATCCAGTAGTAGTCTTTTTTAGCGGTCAATGTTAAGTGGTCATTTTGGACACTGTTTTTTCCTACTTCAACTAGAACATTATCAGTTGTGTAAAAACGGCGGGGATGAGCTGGTTCTGGGGCTTTAGATGAATGTAAAATTTCTGTCTTAATAGCATCTTCATCAATCAGTTGTTGTTTGACAACTTTTGCTTGAGATTCATCGTCAGGATTAAAGTTAGCTTGACGCTTTAATTGTTTAGCGAGGTCTGATTGGGCCTGAACTAAATGTTGTTTAATCGTATCTAGACCGCGTTTATCACGATGATATTGGTGGAAATACTCCTCAGCATTTTCCATAATAGTTTTCTTGTTATCCAGGTAAACCGTCAAATCTTTGCCAGGATGACTATAATCAGGTAACACAGCATAGCCTTTGTTCAAATCGATTTGATTAGCATATGTTTTGAGAAGGGTGCCTTTAACTTGTAATATTTCGGCATCTCCAACTCGCTTTTCGGCTTTCTTTAATGAAGCAATTTGTTTTTGAGTATGATCTATTTGCCACTTCATAGCTTCGATAACTTCGGCAGAAATAGATTTTTGTTCAGTAGACATATTTGGACCTCAATTCATAACGTTGTATCTTGATTATAGCATTCAAAAAAAGAGCTCTAGTTTGACTAGAACTCTTTGCCAGCTAATTCAGCTTTAGCATACGCATTATCGAGAATTTCGATTGTGTGCATTGGGTCTTTATCCATACCTTCAGCGAATACGGCGGAATAATCGTCAACCCCCATCATATGGAGCATTGTTTGTAAGTATTGATCACCTAAATCGTAAATCATGGCATCATTTTGAATTAGATCATTGTGATAATTGCCGCCACTTGATTGTAGGTGGATAGCTTTTTTACCATGTAAGTCACCAACAGATAATCCCTTGTCATCATAATGGAAAGTTTTACCAGCTTGCATAATCATATCGATGTAACGTTTCATTTCGGCAGGGATGAAGAGATTATACATAGGGTTAGCGAAAACATATTTGTCGGCGTGAATAAATTCATCCAACCATTTATCACGTGATTCGCTCAAACGAATTTCATCAGGAGTTAAGTCACTCTTGGCGAGATTTTTATTGTAAATAGAAATAGCTAATTTATCCAATCTGAACGGCATATATTCAGAAATGTTGTGGACGATAATTTCGTCGTTAGGATTTTTGGCAGTATATGAATTGATAAAGTGTTTGTAAAGCTCATGGGTTGAAGATCCCTTGGCAGTTTCAGGATGAGCATAGATTACGAGTACCTTTGACATATTAAGGAAAGCCCCCTTCTATTTTTTACTTCTATTATATATCGAATTAAAAAAACAAACTCATACAATTATGAGTTTGTTTAATTTAGGAAGGAAAAAATGTAGTCTCAAAAAGATGAATTACTATAATGATAATATTGTAAGCGTAATCTTTTCAGTTGACTTATAATCAGTAGCACATAATAATTGAACTGTTAGATAAAATATGGGAGGAAAGTTTAATGAAACAACTTTATATTGGCGATACAAATTGGCAGGCATCTGCTGTGGCTCTAGGTATTATGCGAATGAACAGCTTGACTCCAGAACAGGCTGCTAATGATTTAGACGTTGCTGTGGCTAGCGGAATTAACTATATTGATTCGGCTGATATTTATGGCGGCGGAGATTCAGAAAAAGTTTTCGGTGCTGCCTTAAAGCAAAGTGGTGTGAACCGCGATGATATCTACATTCAGTCAAAGGGTGGCATCATCACTGGCAAAAGTTATGACTTCTCCAAACAACATATAATTGATGCTGTAAATGGATCATTGGAGAGAATGGGTATTGATTATTTAGATTCATTCTTACTACATCGTCCAGATCCATTGATGGAGCCAGAAGAAGTGGCCGAAGCTTTTGATGATTTACAAAAATCCGGAAAAGTTCGCCATTTTGGTGTTTCAAACTTTAATCCTCAACAGTATTTATTAGTTCAAGAAGCAGTTGATCAAAGATTAATGATCAATCAGTTGCAATTTAGTATCATGCATACAGGTATGATTGATTTCGGGATGCATACTAACATGACCGATACACGTTCAATCAATCATGATGGTGGAATTCTTGAATTTTCAAGACGTATGGGCGTAACAATTCAAGCTTGGTCACCATTCCAATACGGGATGTTTGCCGGAACATTTATAAACAATGATAAGTTCCCAGAATTAAACAAGATTTTACAAGAGTTAGCTGATAAGTATAGCGTAAGTAAAAATGCGATTGCAGCTGCCTGGATTCTTAGACATCCAGCTAATATTCAAGTGGTGATTGGAACAATGAATCCGGAACATATCACTGATAGTGCTAAGGGTGGAGACGTTGAGTTAACTAAACAAGAATGGTATGACGTTTACTTTGCTGCTGGTAATGATTTGCCATAGGAATTAAAAAGGGCATTAAGTGCTGATGTGTTAATGAATTCTTTTGATAATATTTATATTAAATATAAAGAGACTGAAATATGGAAGGCTTTTCCGTATTTCAGTCTCTTTTTGTATAAAAATTCATTTATTTAGTAAAATTTTTTATTCTTTTAATCATAGATACACTTTGAATTGCATGTCGTAGATTAGCATTGAATCAGTATCCTTCATTTTTTAAAGAATTGCTACTTTCTCTAAGTAGTAATTTTGTTCCAATTGTTAATTTAACTGGATGTTTCAATTTTTTGTTCTTTAATTTAAGCAATAGGTCGACGGCGTCTGCGCCCATTTCTTTTTTGTCGACGTCTATAGTGCTTAAACTGGGTGATAAATATTGGTCTATTGCGGAACCATTAAATCCTATGATACTGACACGATCAGGTACACTTATATGCTGTTCTTCTAATGCCCTTATTGCACCGACAGCAAGTTCATCACTGGCGACGAAAAAAGCAGTGGGGAGATTTCTCCCCAGCTTTTTAATCGCTTTATTCATAAGGTCGTATCCACTGTCAATATTAAATGGTCCTTTAAATATGTATTCAGGATTTAGTAATTTATTTATTGACATATACTTTTTAAATGATAATTCACGTTCATCGCAGATATTTTCATTGTCGGTTGTTTTTTCCTGACCAGCAATCATTCCGATTCTCTTATGACCATTGCTAATAAAGTGACTGACTGTTTTGAAAACAGAACTGTCAAAGTCCGTTATAACGCAACTAATTTCATAACGCATAGTATCCGAATCCACTACTACTAAAGGAATGTGTAAAGACTTTAGATTTGATATTTGAGATGAACTATATTTTCCGATAGCGATGATTCCATCAATTTTTTTATTATAATCAAATTCGTCATATGAGAAAACATTTTGGATTTCGTAATTATTTTCTCGAAGACGCTTTTCTACTCCCCAGCGAATGGAAAGATAATACAAGTCATTTATTTCTTGTTCACGTGTATACCACTGAATGACTGATATGGTACCAGCCGTCGCTTGGACCTTTTTTTTATACTTTGTGTAATTTAGTGAATCTGCTACTTCAAATATTTTTTTCTTGTTTCAGGGCTTACTTGGAGTGTTTGATCATTGTTTAAAACCCTTGATACCGTAGCATTGGAAACACCAGCCTTCGTAGCCACATCATTGATTGTACTCATAATAAATCCTCATTTGCAGAATTATTTACAACAATAGTTATATTAGTGATATTAGTTTACTTTAGATGTTTATTCAAATTCAAATAATTTCATTTAGAAAAAGTTTACTAAAATTCTGTTGATTTTTAGTAATTTTTGCAGTATAAATTTAAGTGAAAGGTAAACGCTTTCATAAATGAAACTGGAGGGATTATAAATGGCATCTAATATTTCTGTTATACAAATAATTTTACTCACTATTTTAGCAACATTATGTGCTTTAGATGCATACTTATTTGCAGGTTTTCAATTAAGTAAACCGATTATTGCTGGATTTTTGGCGGGAATAATCATGGGAGATATGGAAACTGGTTTGATAGTTGGTGCTACGCTTCAATTGATGGTTCTTGGTATTGGTACTTTTGGTGGCGCTTCAATTCCGGATTTTGCTTCGGGTGCCATTATTGGGACAGCTCTAGGTGTTGTAAGTGGAAAAGGAATAGAATTTGCCATTGGGGTTTCTGTTCCAGTAGGTTTACTACTAGTACAATTAGATATTTTAGCAAGATTTATCGCTATTTACTTTACTCACAGAGCAGATAAACATGTTGAACGTGGTGAATACAATAAAATGAGTATGGATGCATGGTTAACTTTGATTCCGTATGGACTATCACGTGCGTTACCCGTTGGCTTATCCTTGGCCTTTGGTAATAGTGTTGTAAAATTAGTCCTTGATTATGCTCCAGATTGGTTAATGGGCGGACTTAAGCTGGCCGGTGCGGTACTTCCCGTAGTTGGTATTGCAATTTTGCTACATTATTTACCAGTTAAAAAGTTTGCTCCTTATTTAATAGTTGGGTACTTCTTGGCAGCATATTTAAAGATTCCTATGATGGGGATTGCTATTGTTGGGCTAATTGCTGCAATGATTTATTACAAAAATATTAGTAATAAGGTTGCTCAACCTGTAGGTTTTGATGGTAATGAAAATGATGAAGACGAAGATGAAGAGGAATAGGGAGGGAAGTAAAATGACTAAAGAACGTCCAAAATTAACCAAAGCTGATATTAGACGTGTCAATTTAAGGTATATGTATAGTTCACAACTTGGTTGGAACTATGAAAGAATGATGAATTTAGCTTATGCTCATGCTATTTATCCGGCTATGAACAAACTTTATGGAGATGATCCAGAAGCTCTGAAAGATATGATGCGTGTGGAAATGCAATTCTTCAATACCAGCCCTGTTTTGTTACCAACAATCATGGGTGTAGATTTAGCTATTCAAAATGATGCAGGAACAGAGTCAAAAGAAGCAGTGGCAGCTATTAAAACAGGTCTGATGGGACCATTTGCAGCTGTAGGAGATTCATTATTTGGAGCAGTTATACCAACAATTATGGGCTCTCTAGCCGCGTACATGGGGTTAAAAGGAAATCCGATTGGTGCTATTCTCTGGTTGCTTGTAGCCTGTGCCATCATTATTTTGCGGCTATTTGAAATGCCATTTGCATTTAAACAAGGTAAAAAGATTATTGGTTCCATGGGAAATATGCTCCAAAATTTAACAGAGTCTGCAAGTCTATTGGGTGTTTTAGTTATTGGTGGATTAATTCCTTCAGTTGTTAAAGTTATCGTTCCATTCAAGTTAGTAATTGGAAAAAAGACTATGGATATTCAAACAGAAGTGCTTGATCAAATTTTACCAGCCTTAGTTCCGATTGCTTTAGTGGCGCTGGCGTACTGGATGTTAGGTAGAAAACATATGAATTCAAGTCGTGTTATTTGGATCTTTTTAATTCTTTCAATTATTTTCTACTCATTAAAGATTTTGGGGGTTCCAACCGCTTAAAAAAGGAGATATAAAATTTGAAACCTAATGTTATTTTAATTGTAGTGGATCAAATGCGAGCAGAAGCATTATCATACAATGATGTTAATCATTTTGCTAGTACACCCACCTTAGATATGATGGCTAGCCAAGGGTATAATTTTGAAAATGCCTTTTCCCCCGTTCCAAGTTGTGTTCCTGCAAGAGCGGCGTTACTAACTGGTATGGATCAGGAACAAACTGGTCGTGTTGGCTATGAAGATGAAGTGCCATGGAATTTTACGAATACTTTGCCACAAGCATTTTCCGATATGGGATATCAAACCGAGTGTATTGGTAAAATGCATGTTTATCCATCTAGAAAGAGACTAGGTTATGATCATGTTTTATTACATGATGGATATCTGCATGAAGATAGAAAGTACGATAAACCATATGGCTCTCAGTTTGAATATTCAGATGATTATCTAGATTTTTTAAAAAGTAGTTTAGGACATGATACTGACATAATTGATGATGGCGTTAATTGTAATTCGTGGGAAGCACGTCCTTGGCCATACCCAGAGAAATATCATCCTACTAATTGGGTTGTTTCAGAATCAATAAAATTTCTTCAAAGACGGGACCCTACGGTTCCGTTTTTCTTGAAGATGTCGTTTGAAAAACCTCATGCACCGTTGAATCCACCACAATATTATTTTGATATGTATATGGATAGGTTACCCAAAGATATTGATTTACATATTGGTAATTGGGAAACATTAAAGGATGAGATTCCTAGTATTTATGCTCTTCGAGGAAAATTAAAAGAAGATGATGAACGAAGAATGGTTGCTGCCTATCTGGGACTAATCACGCATATTGATAATCAAATAAGCAGATTTTTGACATCATTAAAAGAATTCAGAAACGACAAGGACACGATTATTTGGTTTGTATCTGATCATGGTGATCAGCTAGGTGAGCATTATCTTTTCAGAAAAGCCTATCCATACAATGGAAGTATTCATGTGCCATCCTTTATTTATGATCCCGGTAATTTAATTGCTGCTAAAAATCATAAGATTAAACAATTGGTTAAGATTCAAGATATTTTTCCGTCTATTGTCGATTTAGCGTTGGATAAAAATGTTAAGACTGACGGTAAAAGTGTTAAGCAATTATTGTTTGGTGATTATGAAGGCTGGAGAACCAATTTCCATGGTGAACATAATTTAGGGAATGATTCTAGCCAATATATTTTAACGGATAACTATAAATTTATTTGGTTTCCGGTAAGAGATGAATATCAGTTATTTGACGTGCAGAAAGATCCAAATGAAAAGAATAATCTTATTTCCGAAAAGAAATATAGTCCAGTAGTTGCTGATTTGGAGAAGAAGTTGGTTGAGTTTTTGAAGGGACGTCAAGAGGATTTCGTAGTTGATGGTAAATTGACAAAGGTACCCTTGAGTAAAATTGTTGCTACTTTAGACTTTGCTAAAGGTAATTCTAATTAGGGAGTGAGTTTGTTGAAATTAAAACAGTTAACTGGTGGAACTTTTTTAATGGGAACTGATGATAAGCATGGATTTTCTGAAGATTATGAAGGCCCAGCCACAAAGGTAAATGTGGGCTCATTTAAAATTGGAGTTACTACTGTTACCAACAAGGAATTTAATGAATTCATTCAGGCAACAGGTTATAAAACGACTGCTGAAAAATATGGTTCGTCATTCGTTTTTCATATTCTTGTTGATGAGGAGAAAAAAAGCGAATATGATCACGTTGCAGGAGCACCGTGGTGGTTAGTGGTTCCTGGAGCAGATTGGAATCATCCATTTGGCCCTAATAGTTCTAATGAAGATTTAATGAATCATCCAGTAGTACACGTATCGTTGCAGGATGCATTAGCTTTTTGCAAATGGTCTAATACTACATTGCCAACAGAATCTCAATGGGAGTATGCTGCCAGAGGCGGTGTTTCGACAGAATATCCTTGGGGAACTAGTTTAACTGAAAATAATCAGTTTCACGCCAATACATGGCAAGGAGAATTTCCTTGGGAAAATAGTAAGGAAGATGGTTTTATTGGAACAGCACCAGTAGAATCGTATGAACCTAATAACAATGGCTTATATCAGATGATTGGGAATGTTTGGGAATGGTGTCGTAATCCTAGATATGTACTTTTAGATGATTTTAATACTAATGGTTATGAATTAAATGAAGCGCCTGATAAGGGAGAATTTGCGATTAGAGGAGGTTCATTCTTATGCCATTGCTCGTACTGTAACAGATATAGGTTACCTGCTCGAAATGGAGTAGATTGTCATTCAACAAGCAGTCATCTAGGTTTTAGATGTGTGAAACAAGATGCTTAAAATTATAATTTATGCGTTGATTATTTTTATAGCTAATACTATTGGCGCAGTATCCGGTATGGGTGGGGGACTAATTATAAAACCTGCACTTCAGTTAATAGACTTAGACAATGTCATCTTGATTAATTTTTACTCAAGTTTTGCCGTTTTTATAATGTCTATCAGTTCGACTTGGAAACAGTTGCGTTCGAACAATAAAATTAGTATCGGTACAGCAGTATATTTATCCTTGGGTTCTGTAGTAGGTGGTATATTAGGTGATCAGAGTTTCAAATTAATGCATTCTTTTATTGGCAGTGACAAAAGTGTCGTTGTGCAAATGATTCTCGTCATAATTTCGCTCATTATCTCACTTTTGTTATTGTGTGGAAGGATTAAGCCATTGTATTTACAAGGAAGCATTTTAATGCTGATTGTCGGCCTTTTTTTGGGCTGGTTAGCGACGCTTTTGGGTATCGGTGGAGGACCAATAAATATTGCAGTTTTTATTTTCCTGTTTGGTATAGGAATGAGGCAAGCAACAATTTATTCTATTATTACAATATTTTTTAGTCAGGGCGCCAAGCTAATACAAGCATTAATTACGAGAAATGTGTTTGGAATTGATCCGTTATTGCTTGTAGCGATATCATTTGCCGCTGTGTTTGGCGGATTGATTGGAGCTAAAATTAGCAATAGTATTGACGAAAGGTGCATTGTCACTGTTTATAATGCTGTCGTGTTTTTGGTTTTAATTTTGGATAGTATCAACTTGGTTGAATATTTGATTCTATAAATAATGTCTATTAAAAATAGGGTGTCCATCAATGGATATTCTATTTTTTTATAGATTTATAAAATTTTAATCAGAATATTAGGTTAAATATTATGAAAATAATAAAAAAACTTGGTAAATAAGTATGTTGATTATCAGGGAATGAAAGCGCTATAATAAAGACGTCCAATTTCTTATTAGTGATTACAATTTCTTATATGGAAATGAGGCAAATTAATGCAAAAGGTAGATGTTTTAAACAAGATTAGTAAAAACGGTATTATGGCAGTAATCAGAGGTAAATCTGAAGAGATAGCCTATAAAACTGCAGTTTCATGTATAATAGGCGGCATAAAAGGAATTGAAGTAACATTTACTGCGCCTAATGCCGATAAAATTATCTGTAAGCTTAAAGAAGACTATCCTAATGACACAGAACTTTGTATTGGTGCTGGAACGGTATTAGATTCTGTTTCGGCTAGGATTGCTATAATGGCTGGAGCTGATTTTATTGTTAGTCCGTCATTTAATAAAGAAGTAGCATTGCTATGCAATTTGTATCAGGTTCCCTATATACCAGGTTGTATGACTGTTACAGAAATTCAAACTGCTATGACCTATGGAGCTGATATTGTCAAAGTGTTCCCTGGTAAAATATTAGGGAAAGATTTTGTTTCGGCAGTTAAAGCACCATTACCTCAGGTAAATATTATGCCAACAGGCGGTGTTTCTATAGACAATATGCAAGAATGGTTTGATAAGGGCGTTGTTGCTGTTGGAGCAGGTAGTAATTTAACTGCTCCAGCAGATGAAGGTGATTACGATAAAGTAATCGAAAATGCTCGAGATTATTGTAATGAGTTTGAAGAAATTAGTAGTGCAAAGATCAAGTAGGGTAGAGAGTATCTGTATGAAACAAGTATGAATTTTCATCATTGTTAATAGATTTATCTTTCATGACCTCTATGATTTTTAAGCATTAATAGAAAGGTAAGTTTGTTATGGCTGAAGGAAAGACATATGGAACAGTTTTAATAAAAGCTAAAAATATTCTAGATTATATGATGAGTGTCGATAATGGGATTACTCTTAAAGAAATTAGCGAGGGTGTACATTCCCCTAAATCGACGACGTTAAAGATATTGAATACTTTATCTGAACAAAATATTGTTTGGAGAAATGAAGAGAGTAAAAAATATTACTTTGGATCCGAGTTAATTGGCTATGGTCAAAGAGCTATGGCCGATTTCGATATTAGTCGAATTTCTTTGCCGTACTTAAAGAAACTGCGTGATGAGACTGCGGAGACAGTTCATTTGGGAATCGAACAAAATAATAAAGTTATCTATCTTCAAAAGTTGGATAGTCCCAGAGTGTTAATTTAAAATCACGAATTGGTGGTAAACTTAATCTTTACTCTTCAGCAATGGGAAAGGCCCTATTGGCTGATAAGACTTCAAATGATTTAGATAGTTACTTTTCAGAAACGACATTAAATCCAATTACAAAGTACACTATAACTAGTATTTCAAAACTTAATGAACAGATCAATTTAATTAAAAATCGAGGATATTCGATTGATGATAAAGAAAATCAGGAAGAAGTTATTTGTGTTGGTGCTACTTTGAAGAAAAATAATAAGGTTTTTGGTGCGTTTAGTGTTAGTACACCAGAATATCGACTTGATGATAATAAATTGAAAAAAATCATTAATAATGTTTTGGAAACAAAAAATAAAATTGAAAATGAGTTATAGTGATTATTCTAAATACTAATAAGCAAAAATAACGATTATCCGCTTTTGGATAATCGTTATTTTTTTAATATTTAAAATCGACTTGATAAAACGCTTACAATGAGTTATATTATGACTGTAATTCCTAATAAGTAAAATTGGTTTCTAAATAAGAAACTCAAAAAGGAGGCAACGATGCCGACAGAAGACATAATTAATGGTCATTTATTTTTAGAAATGGTTTATTGAATAAGAAAGATGTTGATGAAGCTTTAAACTCAGCAATTTCACAAATCAATAAAAATATTCATTACTTTGGCAATGAATATCCGACACCAGCAGCCAATAAAAATAAATATGGTGTAATGGACAACACCGAATGGACAAATGGTTTTTGGACTGGATTGTTATGGCTAGCATATGAATACACCAATGATGATAAATATCTTAAGGCAGCAAAAAAAGATGTTAAATCATTCGAAAATAGAATAGATAATAAAATTGCTGTTAATCATCACGATTTAGGATTCCTTTATATTCCATCAACAATCAGCGATTACAAGTTAACTGGTGATAAAGAAGCTAGAGATGCGGGTATTAAAGCAGCTGATCAATTGGCTACAAGGTATCAAAAGAAGGGCGGATTCATTCAGGCCTGGGGCAATGTAGGAGATGATGATAATTATCGCTTGATTATAGATGCACTTTTGAATATCCCGTTGTTTTATTGGGCAAGTGAAGAAACAGGTGATGATGAATATTTCAAAATGGCTGAATCTCATTACAAGAATGCTATTAATACAGTAATTAGAGACAACGGTTCAACATATCATACTTATTACTTTGATTCTAAGACTGGCAAACCACTTAAAGGTTTGACACGACAAGGTTATTCAGATGATTCCAGTTGGGCACGTGGTCAAGCTTGGGCCATCTATGGCATTGCTCTTCATTATCACTACACGAAGAATCCAGATGATATTAATTTATTTAAGAAAGTAACAAATTATTTTCTTAATAAATTACCAGAAGATACAGTTCCATTTTGGGATTTGATTTTTAGTGATGGGGATGATCAAGCCAGAGATTCTTCTGCAGGTGCAATCGCAGTTTGTGGAATTCATGAAATGCTTAAGTATCTACCTGAATCTGATAGCGATAAAGAGTTGTATAGATACGCAATGCACAGCATTTTAGAATCATTGATTAAGAATTATACGTACGATGAAGCAAAAGATGGTCAACCAATTCTTGATCACAGTGTTTACTCATGGCACTCAGGTAAAGGAGTTGATGAAGGTAATATCTGGGGCGACTATTTCTATATGGAAGCCTTGATAAGATTCCAAAAAGATTGGAATTTATATTGGTAAATAAACGGGGTGGATGAATTGACAGAACCTAATATTCAAGCAATCAGATTAGATGAAAGATTAATTCATGGTCAAGGAAGACTTTGGATTTCAAATTTAGGAGTAAATTTAGTAATTGTAGCAAACGATGATGTTTCTAAGAGCAGCATCCAACAAACATTAATGAAATCATTAACGCCAGATTCAATTGGCATCAGATTTTTCTCAATTAAAGAGACATGTGACAAAATTTTTAAGGCATCTCCTAAACAATCGATTTTTATTATAGTTAAGACGGCTGAAGATGTTTTAAAGCTTGCTGAAGGTGGAGTTCCAATTCATGAATTAAATGTAGGGAATATCCATTATAAAGAAGGAAAGACTAAGTTAACTAATTTTATCTCTGTTGATAAAGAAGATTTGGATTCATTATATAAATTACAAAATGAATATAATGTCGATTTTAATACGAGAACAACACCATTAGGTAATGATGTTGGATCAGATTACAATTTAAATAACTATGTTAAGGAACATGGGGGAAATTAAATATGACATTTACTATATGGCAAGCTCTTCTTGTCGGACTGTGGGCAGCATTTTGTTTCGCAGGTCAGATTTGGGGAATTTATACTAATAGAGCACTTTTTATCGCCTTTGGTGTCGGAATTATTTTAGGTGATTTGAGAACAGCAGTTATTTTTGGAGCTACAGCTGAACTAGCATTTATGGGATTTGGTGTTGGCCCCGGTGGATCAACGCCTCCAAATCCATTAGGACCTGGTATCGTTGGTACCATTATGGCTATTTCAATGGATAAGTTATCACCAAGTGCAGCACTAACACTTTCATATCCATTTGCTATCATCGTTCCATTTGTCATCACATTTATTTTTACAATCAATTCAAGTTCTATGGAAACTGCTAAGAAAGCAATCATGGAAGGTAAGTATCGTAAGTATAAGTGGTTATCTAATTTAACGCTTTATGGATTCATGATTTTTGCCTTTATTTTCGGATTTGCCGCAACAGAAAGTACTTCGGCTTTACGTGCATTTATTAAGATCATCCCACAATGGTTAATGAATGGTTTAACAGTTGCCGGTGGATTACTACCCGCAGTTGGTTTCGCATTGATTTTAAGTACTATGGTTAAGAAAGAATACATCCCAGCAATTATCCTAGGTTATGTCTGTGTAGCTTATCTACAAATGCCAGTTATTGGTTTAGCTTTCGTAGGTGCAGTTATCGCCTTTAATAACTACTTTAACGGTAAGAAGTCATCAAAGGATAATGATAGCGACCAAGGTGGAAACGACGGAGGTATTGAAGATGGCATCTAAAGAAAAAGTTTTAACAAAAGCAGATTATCGTAGCGCAATCTTGCGTTCATATTATCTACAAAACGCTCAAAACTATGGAAACATGCAAGGTACTGGTATGTTGAACAGTATCTGGCCACAGTTAAGAAAAATTTATAAGGGTGATGAAGATACTTTCAAACGAGTAGCAACATCTAACCTAGAATTCTATAATACTAATCCACAACCATATCCATTTGTTTCAACTTTGATGTTAGCTATGTATGATAGCGGACAAAATGAAGATGATGTCCGTGCCGTTAAGATGGCTTTGATGGGTCCTTTAGCTGGTATTGGTGATGCATTATCACAATTTGCTTTAGCACCATTATTTTCAACAATCTTTGCTTCATTAGCATTACAAGGCGTTATCTATGCACCACTTATGTTTATTGCTTGTTTGATCGGTGTAACCTTCGGAGTTCGGTGTTTGATGGGATACCTAGGTTGGAAAGTCGGAACAAGTATTATTGATACTTTGAGTGACAAGATGCAAGCGTTGACAGATATCGCAAGTATGATTGGTTTAACTGTTATCGCAGGTTTGTCAGTTTCCTTTGTTAAAGTTAACTTAGCATTACAATACAGTACGACCGTAAAAGGCAAGGAACAAGTTGTTGCCGTTCAAACTATCTTAGACAAAATTATGCCTTATATGCTACCAATGCTTCTAACGTACTTCGTTTACTGGTTGATTACAAAGAAGAAATGGACAATTTATAAGATAATCCTATTACTTCTTGTACTTGGTATTGGATTATCAGCGATTGGTTTATTGAAACCATAAGCAATAGAAAGGATTGAATTATGAAATATAGTGTAGGAATTATTGGACATGGAAACTATCCAGAAGGAATTAAATCAGCACTAACATTATTATCAGGTGCTGGGGATGATATTACATGTTTCAACTTGAATGAACAGACAACTCATGAACAATTTAAGAAAGATGTCACAAATTTTTTAAACACCAATGAAAGCGCTATTATTTTTGCAGATTTAACTGGTGGAGCACCGTTTCAAACAATTGCACAGGTTATTCTGGAATCAGCTAAAGAAAATCAATATATTATCTCTGGAATATCCATGAATGCGATCTTTGATCTTTACTTGAAGAATAGTATGGATCAACTTAACAAAGATAACATTGAAGATCAGATTAACCATGTTATTGAAGTTTCTATCCCTATGATGCAGTATTTGCCAAGTTCAAAAATGGTTGCAGATGCTGATACAAATGAAAGCAGTGATGAAGGATGCATCTAATTGATTATTTATTAATAGCAGCATTAATAGTACTAGTTGTTATCTATGTGGTACTAATTCCGATTTCTCGTAACAAACAAATGAAGCAGCAAAAGGCAAAGATGGATAAATTTTATGCAAGTTTGTCGAAAGATGATGAGGTTTTACTGAGAGATGGGATTACTGGTGTTATTGAAAAAATTAATGGTGACAAAATCAAACTAAAAGTAGCATCTAATGTTGTTGTAAATGTCAATAAATACGGAATCATTAGCAAGATAGAAGAGGAAGAAAATGAGTGATAATTTATCTACCGTAAAAAATTTGTTGTCAAACAATCAAGTTGCCTATACTGATTTATATTTTAATAATTCAAAATTACTTTTAGAGAATAAGTTTCTATTTCAACATGTTTATAATATGGAACCATCGCCAATTACATATCAACTAGAAGATTGGCATAAGTCGCCTAACGGAGACCCTGAGTGGTTATATGTGTTGAATCGTCAGGAATATTTACAAGATTTATTAATTACTTATCTATATACCAATGATGAAAAGTATTTGTTAAAAGCTAAGCGCTTTATGATGGATTGGATTCAAAATGATTATGATCAAATTAAGTATCGATACACTGCTTGGCGAACAATTGATACTGGAATTCGCCTTTTGAATTGGTCCCTTGTTTATAAAGTGTTAGTGAAGAAAAATCTATTAACTGATATAGAAAAAATTAAAATTGACGAGACTATTCAAGCACAAGCAGAGTATTTGAATCAAAACTATATTGATAAATATGATTTGAGTAATTGGGGTGTTCTGATTACAACTGGAATACTTTGTTTCAATGCAGTTAATGAAGATGTTATTAGTGCTGATTTAGTAAGCTGGGCTTTACATAAATTAACTACAGAGATGGAACTTCAAGTCGATGATGACGGAATTCATTGGGAACAGTCACCACTATATTTTATTGAAGTATTCAGAAGCACTTTATGTGTATATGCTGCATATAAAAATAATGGTCTGGAGTTTCCCGAAGTCATCATTAAAAAACTTCGTTTGATGTTGAAAGCTTTCGATTACTTTGTATTACCTAATAGTAAGATTTTGCAACAAGGAGATACGGATGCTATTGAAACAGCAGACTTGATAGCATCAGCACAGTTGATCTTAAATTCAAAAATGAGTGAAACAAAATATGATTTCATCCCTCTCGAATTTTATTCATTAAACAATTTGAGTTTAACTAGAACACAAGAAGAAAATTCTAGCTCGTATCTTGATGCAACTATTTCAGGCAATTACTATATGAAGGATCAACGAGGAAACTATTGGCATTGTTATAACGGAGATTTAGGTAGCGGACATGGTCATACAGCATTAGGACACATAGATTTGACAATTGATAATCAAAATATTTTGATTGATCCAGGTCGTTATACTTATATCGATTCTGAAATTAGACGAAACTTAAAATCAGGGTCATCGCATAATATTGTTAGTATCGATGATGTATATCCACTTGTTCCACATGATTCCTGGAAGTATGCGAAGGTAACAACTCCAGGAAATAATCAAGTTAAGCATTTTGAGAATTATGATGTTGTTGTTACTAGTTATTTTGATAAAGAACATTGTTTTAATTATACAAGATATTTTATTTGGTTTAAGAAACATGAGCTTGCACTGATATTTGATGTCGGTACACAAAAAGGCAAACATCTAAAAAAGAATAATTGGATTCTTTCACCTGAGTTGATTGCTGAAGCTAGTGAAGAGAATGGAAGTATTGTTTTGAGTCAAGCAGACAATAAGAAATTTAAAATGTTCTTTTCAGACAAGATCAAACAAGCAGAGAATCAAATTTATTCACCTAGATATAATGAGCAGGAAAGTACAGTAAAAATTGTTACTAGTTCTGAGTTTGAAAATCAGTTTGTTAGTTATTTTGCAGTTGGAAACGATGCTGATGTGGATACGATTACTAAATTGCAGGCAACTCGTTCGGGTTCACATACCGATGTATTAGATACATATTGTTATCCTATTGAAATAGCTTTAAACGATGGAACTAAGATTGATGTAGTTTTAGAACATGAGAATACCTTTATTGGAGACAAAGTTTATTACGTCAATGGACAACCTTACTATGGTGATTTGGTTATTTCAGAGAATGGTGAATATAATCGATTACTATAAAATTTTTTGCCAATATTAAAAGAAATCATGTTTCGGTATAAGAAATCTAATAGGAGGAAATTATGGCATTTTCAATGAACATTAATTATTCACATAGTCCGGAGGACATTCGTAACTATTCTACGGAGCAACTAAGAGATCAATTCTTAGTTACAGATTTATTCAAGGATGGTGATATCTCACTAACTTACACTTACAATGATCGTATGATTTTTGGTGGTGTAACGCCAATTGATGAACCATTGGAGATTAAACTTGATAAGGATTTAGGCGTTGAGTACTTCTTACAACGTAGAGAATTAGGACTTATCAATATCGGTGGTAAGGGTTCAATTACTATCGATGGTAAAAAAGAAGAGATGGTCAACCATGACGGCTATTACGTAGGTATGGGTAGAAAACATGTGATCTTTGAATCCGAGGATGCTAAAAACCCTGCTAAATTCTATGTGGTTTCTACACCGGCACATAAGACTTATCCAGATAAAAAATTACCATTCGCAAATGCCCTAGCAAAACCAATGGGTGACCAAGAACATATGAACAAACGTACAATTTACAAGTATATTGATGCTTCACAAATGGATACTTGCCAATTACAAATGGGTTATACGGTACTCGAACCAGGGTCATCATGGAATACGATGCCAGCACATACACATGCACGCAGAATGGAAACTTACATGTACTTTGATTTTGGTGCTGAAGATACACGTGTATTTCATTTCTTAGGCAAGCCAGACGAATCTAAACATATCGTACTATCACCTGAGCAAGCTGTAATTAATCCTAGTTGGTCAATTCATTGTGGTGTTGGAACAACAAATTACTCATTCATTTGGGCAATGTGTGGCGAAAACCAAACTTATGATGATATGGATCAAGTAGCAATGAACGATTTGAAATAAAATTATAAATTAAAAATGAGAAGGAAAATGGTGAATAAAATGGAACAATCAAAAGAAGAAATTCAAGCAAATGAAGCAGCATTAGATCAATTCAAAATGAACTTTTTTGATTTAACAGGAAAGGTTGCCGTTGTTACAGGTGGTAACACTGGTTTGGGACAAGGATATGCAGTTGCTTTGGCCGAAGCTGGGGCAGATATCTTTATTCCTACATTCGGTACAGCTGAATGGGACAATACTCGTGCAATGATTGAAAAACGCGGTCATAAAGTTGAATTCATGGATGTCGATTTGACAAAGGAAGGCGTTGCTGAAGAAGTTGTTAAACATGTTATTGATACATATGGTCACATTGATATTCTTATCAACAATGCCGGAATGATTCGTCGTAATCCACTTCTTGAATCGAAAGATAAAGATTGGGACATGGTTATTAACATTAATTTAAATGCGGTCTACCACATGTCATTAGCCGCTGCTAAAGAAATGGCAAAACAAAAATCAGGAAAAATTATTAACATTGGATCAATGCTTTCATTCCAAGGTGGTAAGTTTATTCCTTCATACACTGCTTCAAAGCATGGTGTGGCTGGTTTAACAAAAGCCTTTGCCAGTGAATTAGGACCTTATAACATTCAAGTTAACGCAATTGCTCCAGGATATATCAAGACTGCCAATACTGCTCCAATTCGTGCAGATAAAGCTCGTAATCAAGAAATTCTCGATAGAATTCCAGCAAATCATTGGGCAGAACCATCAGAATTGATGGGAGTTGCAGTATTCCTAGCAAGTAAAGCTTCAAATTATGTTAATGGTCATATCTTAGCTGTTGACGGCGGTTACTTGGTACGTTAATAGAAGAATTCAGTGAAGGCCGCTAATAAGCGGCCTTTTTTCAGAGGTGGGAAATATGAAAAGCTTTTTAACTATTGGCGAACCATTGATTGTTTTCAGTTCCGAAGATCTTAATGCTGAATTAATGGACGCAAAACATTTTAAAAAATATCTAGCAGGTGCAGAATTAAATGTTGCAGTGGGTGTTTCTAGATTAGGAATAGAATCTAGATATATTACAGCTATCGGAAATGATCCGTTAGGACAATCGATAAAAAGAGAAGTTGAACAAAATGGGATACACACGAATTATATCGAGACAAATAATGATTATTGGACAGGCTTTTATTTAAAGCAACGAGTAGATAAAGGTGATCCAGATATATTTTATTATCGAAAAAATTCAGCGGCATCACATTACAACACTGATAGTTTGGAAAAAATAGATTTTGAAAATGTTGGTTTGATTCATTGTTCAGGCATTATGGCTGCAATTTCTGAGAATGGTTATAGATCTGTTGAAAAATTGATGGATATGGCAAACGATAGGGAAATAGTGACTACATATGATCCTAATATACGTCCGCAACTATGGCTAGATAAGCAGGAAATGAAACAAAAGTTAAATTACTTGGCTAGTAAGGCAGTAATTGTTATGCCGGGAATTCATGAAGGTGAACAATTGGTGGGGACTGATGATCCTGAAGATATAGCTGATTTCTATTTGAATCAAAGTAGCATAACACAAGCGGTGGTAATAAAGGCTGGACCAAGTGGCGCTTACCTAAAGGTTAGGGGAGAACAATTACAATTAATTGATGGATACAGAGTAGAGAATGTAGTTGATACAGTCGGTGCAGGCGATGGATTTGCAGTAGGAATGATTTCTGGATTACTAGAAGATATTGGAATAAAAAATGCTGTTAAACGTGCGTGTGCAATCGGAGCACTGGCCGTTCAAGATGCAGGTGATAGTGATGGTTATCCAACAAGAATGGAATTGGATAAATTTATGGGGGTAAATAATGGATAATAAAATTACACTACAGTTAATCAATGGGAAAGATGTTATCAAGGAAAGTAGTGGAATGAATTCAACTTATCTTGCATTTCATCATCATTACAAGTTAAACGATTTTTATAATATCGTTATTGATGAAGCACCCAGATACTTAATTGTTCAATTGGATGTTGCGATTAAACCAGCATTAATTTATGTAACAGAGAATTCTTGGCAATATAAAATTCCGTTTAATTTGCAGCGTGAATGGCCATATCCAGAGAGTGCATTTCAAACACGAAATAACTATGTAACTGTACGTTATGCTACAGATGATGAGATTAGTTCTTATCGTAATTTGGCAGAAAATAGTCACGATCAACATGACGCTGATTTTAGTTATCCTCATGCCACAGCAAATGCAGAAACACGAGGAGAATATGTGTTTTACAGTAAGAATGCAATCGATGGTATCGTAGCAAATGAGAGTCATGGCAATTTTCCATTTCAATCATGGGGCATCAATCAACAAGAAGATGCTGAAATGAAGATTGATTTTGGTAGAGAAGTGGAACTAGATAAGTTGGCAATTATTTTACGTGCTGATTATCCACATGATAGTCATTGGACTACAATTTCAATTGAGTTTTCTGATGGTTCAATTCAATCATTTAATTTAAATAAAACAAAAGAACGCCAGGTATTTGCTGTGGACAAGCGAAGGGTAACTTGGTTAAAACTGTTTAACCTAATTAAAGATAAAGATGCATCTACCTTTCCGGCTTTAACACAATTTGAAGCTTATGGGAACAATGTTTAATTGCGGTAGATTGTGAAGTAAGTGATGATTATGGAATTAAAAAGAGTCTGGGTATAGAAAATAGCCATAGGAGATATTCATTTTGAATATTTCTTATGGCTGTTTTTGTTTGATGCGATTAGCATTTAATAATAATTAATTGCTTTGTTTCCAGTTGTCAAAAAAAAGTACGCCATGTGCATTGTTACTGGTTATATTTACAAATTCACATTCGGGAAATTTATTGGATATATACATTCTCAACTTTTTATTGAATAACTCATTGTTTTTCAAAACAGATCCGGATAAGGCAATTGTATTAGGAATTGGTTTTTCGAATTGTGAAAGCATAGTAATTGCTTGATTAGCCAGTGACTTAGAACAGGAGTCTAAAACATCAATTGCATCTAGGTTTTTATTTTCAGCTTCTTTGGCTACAATTCTAGCTAAATTTGCGTTTTCTTTTCTATCATTAGTATAGAATTGAGCAATGGCTTCGTTTTTTGTATGAGCGTTCAATCCGCTGAATAAGGAAGCTTGTAATAATGATTTTTTGTTGGCATCAATTCTATTTAGAACCTGTTGTAAAGCACGTTTACTGATGTCATAAGCGCTACCTTCATCGCCTAAAATGTATCCAAGTCCTCCTACGCGTAAAAAAGTATTATTTTGTCTTCCATATATAATTGATCCTGTTCCTGATATGATTAGTGATCCGTCACGACCTTCCAAACCATTAAGAAGTGCCAATTTTGCATCGCTAATAACTTCTACATGTACGTTAAAGGTGTTAGTTAGTAATGAAATGACTTCATTTGTTTTACTTGAAGATTCAATGCCTGCAATACCTACTAGAATAAGTTCGATTTGTATAGTATTATTTTTATCCAAGATTTCTTGAATTGTATTAACTATATTGGAAATAGCTAGGGCATAGTTCATAACAACATTTCCAGGTCCGGATTTAACCTCTGTAATTAATTCTCTTGAGTCCTTATTCCAGAGCTGGCCGACAATATGAGTTCCACCGCAATCAAGCCCAATCACGTATGACATTTTTTGTAATTCCTCCTTGTAAAATTGATAACGCTTTCATACAATAATTATATATTAATGAAATTTAATTTCAATAGTGATGAATATAATGAGAAAATTATTTTCTAAAAGCTTAATTTATAAATTATAATATTTGGTCTATACTATATATCATCTGAAATGGGGAGATAATTTATGACTGTCAGAGGGAATATTGAAAGTGTCAGAGGTTCGCTGTCCGATACTGAATTGCAAGTTGCTTCCTATGTGCTAAATCATCAGGGAGATGTAGTTAATATGAATGTGCATAAGCTGGCTAAAGAATCTAATACAAGTGCTGCGACCGTTAGCCGTTTTGCAAGGCATATTGGATTTTTGAATTATAGTGGATTAAAAGTACAACTTTCAGCAGATTTAACGACCAACAGTAATGATCCAAACCTGTATGAGGAAATACATAAAGATGAGGATTTGTATTCTATAAAAGAAAAACTTCTTCACAATGCACAGGAGTCAATCAAGGAAACTGTTGATTTGGTGAAAAAAGAGACCATTAATGAGTTGGTTTCACACCTTAGAAATTCAAAACAGATTATTTTATTTGGTGTTGGGGCTTCTTTTTTAGTTGCGGAAAATATAGCTCAAAAATGGACACGTCTAGGACATTTATGTGTAGCTAATGATGATTTGAATCAAGTGCTACCTCTAATAGTAAATGGCGACAAAAACGATAGTATTTTGTGGTTAATTTCGAATAGTGGTGAATCTCCCGAGGTCATCTTAGCAGCAGAACATGCAAAAAATAGTGGTATGGAAGTTGTGACCTTGACTAAACTGGGATCAAATTCATTAAGTAAGATGGCTGATATATCTGTTCAAACTTCACAACCGATGGAAAGCTCAATCAGAATTGCCGCGACACAATCACTACATGCACAATTTATGCTGGTGGATATTGTCTATTATTCTTATGTAAGTAGATATTTTGACGTGTCAAAGGATAGAATCAGTGAGTCTCGAAAAGCTGTTAATGAATATAAAAAATCAATGCGAGATGGATTTTAATTCGTCTTGTTTTTTTTGAATCTTAAGAAATTAAATTTCATTAAAATTCAAAATGTATTGAAACTACTTTTCTTACGTGATAATATGAAATCATAAATGAAAGGGGTTACATAATGGATAGAATACTTTGGGGCGGTGCAACGTCTGCTAGTCAGTATGAAGGTGGATTTACCGATGGTAAAGGTATGGATACACAGGATTGCAGACCATATTTACCGCGAACTAGTGATGCAACAACAGCTACTAGACTGCTAACAAAGAAGTTGATTGAAGAAGCTAAGGATCCAAGTTCAGATAAATTTTATCCCTTTAGAAAAGGAACCAAAGGATATGAATATGGTCTCCAAGATGTGGATCTGTTTAAGGAACTGGGCTTAGATCTTTATAGATTATCTATTAGTTGGTCACGGTTATATCCAACAGGTGAAGAAGAAATACCTAATGAAAAAGGTGTGGAATATTATGACAAAATCATAAAAAAGCTGCATGAGAATGGAATTAAGATTTTCTTAACTATTAATCATTACGCTATGCCTTTGGCAATAGTTGAAAAATATCGTGGATGGACAAATAGAAAAACCATTGATTTATACATGAGATTTTCAAAATTTGTTATGGCTAAATGGGGTGACTTAATTGATTTTTGGCTTCCATTCAATGAAATCAATGCAGGATATTTCAGTCCATTTAATGGAGTAAGTTTAGTCAAAAATGAAAATAAGGATTATGCATATAACGATGTCTTTCTATCATTGCATAATCAATTTGTAGCTAATGCTAAGACTGTAAAATTAGGCAGGGAAATGAATTTACCTGGCAAATTTGTAGCTATGGTTAGTTGCTTCTGTTATTATCCATTGACACCTAGTCCCGAAGATAATCTTGAATTAGTTAAGGATGAACAAATAAACCAATGGTATTGCATGGATATTTTGTCAAGAGGTGAGTATCCATATTATGCAAAGCCATTTTTTAAAAAGCATGATGTAACCTTTGAAATAAGTGAGGAGGACAGGAGGCTATTAAAAAATAATACAGTGGATATAGTATCGTTTTCGTATTATTCTTCATCGATTTGTACTGTTCAAGAAAATTCTTCTCAAACTGCCGGAAATTTAGTTGTTACTACTAAGAATCCTTATTTAAAAGCAAGTGAATGGGGATGGCAAATTGATCCAATTGGCTTGAGAAATACTTTGAATAAGGTTTATGACAGATATCAGAAACCGGTTATTGTTGCTGAAAATGGCTTTGGAGCCCATGACAAACTTGATAACGGTGAGATACATGATCAATATCGGATAGATTACTTCAAAGAACATTTTGATCAAATCATTAAAGCCAAAGAAGAAGGTGTTGATGTTAGGGCTTATATGGCTTGGGGAATTATAGATATTGTGTCTGCTGGTAGTTGTGAAATGGATAAACGTTATGGGGTCATTTATGTTGATGCTGATAATGAAGGTCATGGTAGCTATAAGAGATATAAAAAAGATAGTTTTGAATGGTATAAAAACTTTATAAACGAGCAACGTTCAAAAAATAAGGAGTGAGAATTATGAAGAAAGTATTATTTGTATGTTCAGGTGGTATGTCTAGTGCAATTGTTGAACAAGCCTTAGATGATGAAGCCAAAAAGGCAGGCGTGGACGTAACTAGTAGCGCTGTAGGTTCTGGTGAAGCACAAGATGCTATTGAACAAAATGAGTGGGATATTATTCTCGTAGCCCCACAAGTCAAAAATAGGTTTGATACATTCAAAAAATATGCTGATCAAAAAGGTGTAGAAATAAGAAATATTCCACCACGCGATTATAGTCCATTAGGTGGTAAGCATATTTTGGATATGATAAATAAGTAGGAAAAATATATATGTTAATTAGGAAAGATTGGGGAGATAAAGATGAATAAGCTTTTGGATACGCTTGACGCGAAGTTTGCTCAACCAATGTCAAAGATTTCCGAACAAAGACATTTGAGAGCCATTCGTGATGGTGTTGTATCGGCCATTCCGTTGATTATCGTCGGAAGTTTCTTTTTAATTATTGCATTTCCACCCATCCCGAAGGATTGGGGATTTTATATTTGGGCAACAAAGCATGCATTACAGATTTTGATTCCATATAGACTGACCTTTTGGATTATGTCCTTATATATATGTTTCGGTATTGGATATAACTTATCTAAGAGTTATGGAATGGACCCACTGCAAGGAGGTCAACTTTCAGTAGCTGCATTCTTGCTAAGTATTATGCCCGTGACTGCAAAACAAGGGTTAATGTTACCTATGGAAAGTTTGGGATCAGTAGGTATTTTCCCTTGTATGATTTTGTCCATATTTGCAGTTGAAGTTATGCACATGTGTGTAAAGCATAATTGGACATTTAAGATGCCTAAACAGGTTCCAAGTTCAGTAGCACATTCATTTGAAGCAATTATTCCAGCAGCAATTATCATTCTTGTAATGACAATGATTAATGTTGTATTTAAAATTAATTTGGAGCAAGTTATCCAATGGATATTCTCACCATTAGTTAAGGCTGGGGATACTTTACCTGGTGTCATTATTCCAGCATTTTTAGTTGTATTTTTTTGGTTCTTTGGTATTCATGGCGATTCAATTGTTGGTTCAGTGGCAAGACCTATTTGGCTACAATACTTTACTGAAAATGCTGAAAAAGTTGCAAATCACGCAACACCAACACATATCGCTCCAGAAACATTTTTCCAGTGGTTTATTTGGATTGGTGGTTCTGGTGCCACAATCGGTTTAATTATTTGTGCGGTTATGATTGGTAAAGCTAAGTATACAAAATCCATTACTCGTGCATGTTTAGTTCCCGCAATTTTCAATATTAATGAACCTATTATCTTTGGTTTTCCAGTTATGTTGAATCCAATTTTCTTAATTCCGTTTATTTTGGCACCAATGGTTATGGTTCTAGTAACTTGGTTTGCTTTTTCTCTAGGATTTGTGAATATGATGTTCGTACAACCGCCTTGGACGTTACCGGCTCCAATTGGTGCGTATATTGCAACTGGTGGTGATTGGCGAGCAATTGTATTGTGCCTAATAAATATTTTGATTTCCGTAGTTATTTATTATCCATTTGTTCGTATGTATGATCGTGCAGAATTAAAGAAAGAACAAGAAGGATTAGATGAAGACGCTGAATCTTCAACAAGCGAGGAGGTTGCAACAAACTAATATGATGTCCAAAAGAATACAGCCCAAATTTTTAGGATCAGTAGTATTTATCTTGGGATTAGCAATTGTAAATTTATTAATCATCATGTTAAATGATTATTTTCATTCTAAAGGGCTTATGTTCTTTGGAAATGTTATTAGTATAGGATTACTTTTCCCATATACTCTTCTTTATATTGATCAAAAACAAAAATTTAATTGGAAAAAATATCTTAGTTTCTCTGTTCAGACAATGATTGCTGTAGGAATAATAACTTATATGTTTGTCATGAGATTTTAAGTAGAAATTGAGGATTTTAAATGGAAGATTTAGAACAACAAATATTTGAAATTATTACCCATAGTGGCACGGCCAGAAGTACATTTTATGATGCCCTTAAAATTGCAAGAGAAGGTAATATTGAAAAGGCACATTCTCTGATGTCAGAAGGTGATCATGAATTAACTCAGGCACATAATGTTCAAACTAAATTGATTACTGCAGACATGTCTGGTAAAACTAAAATATCTTTATTGTTGATTCATGCTCAAGATCAATTTATGACTACCATGAGTGAACAAACTTTAATAGAACAAATGATAAGTATGCAGGCAGAAATAAATGAATTAAAGAATAAGTAATACTTATTAAGAGATTGGAAGTTTAATTCCAATCTCTTTCAATATAAGCTTCCAATTAATGGTGATAAGATGATCAAACAAGGGATGAGCAAAATGGAAATAAAAAAATTATCAACTGAGGGTCATAATCCAAAAACAGCTGATTTAGATGAAATGACAACGGAACAAATAGTCACAGTTATGAATAATGAAGATAAAAAAGTGGCAAATGCAGTAGAGAGCGAATTGCCGCACATAACCAGTGCTGTTAATGCTATTGCAGAATCTTTTAAATCTGGCGGAAGATTATTCTATGTGGGAGCAGGAACGAGTGGTCGTTTGGGAGTGCTAGATGCTGCAGAATGTATACCAACGTTTGGAAGTGATTCCGAATTAGTTCAAGGAATTATTGCTGGTGGAGATGAAGCAATGACAACTGCGGTAGAAGGTGCTGAAGATGACGTAGATCTAGGAGCACATGATTTAAAGATAAGAAGTTTGACATATAAGGATACAGTAGTTGGCATTGCCGCCAGTGGAAGAACCCCCTATGTGATAGGAGCCTTAAATTATGCTACTGAGGTGGGAGCAAGTACAGTGGCATTGTCATGTAATAATGACGCTGAGATAAGTCACCATGCAACAGTTGCAATTGAGGTGGTCGTTGGTCCAGAAGTGTTATCGGGATCAACAAGATTGAAGTCTGGAACCGCACAAAAGATGGTTTTAAATATGTTATCTACTGCAGCTATGGTTCGAATCGGCAAAACTTATGGTAATTTGATGGTTGATTTAAAGCCAACCAATAAAAAGTTAGTTCAAAGATCTATCGATATTATTACGGAAGTAACGAATGTGAATGATACTAAGGCTTTAGAAACGCTAAAAAAAGCGGACTATTCTGTTAAAGATGCAATTGTAATGATATCTAATGTAGTAACAAAAATGAAGCTGAAAAAGATTTAGAAAAGGCAGATGGATTTGTTCGTCAGGCTATTAATTAAAAAGCACAAAGAAATACTGGATAGTAGTAAAGATAGCGTGAGCACTAAATAACTGACCGTGTTGAAAAGTAATAAAAATAATCCGTATTCTCATTCTTGAGAGTGCGGATTATTTTGGTTCATACTTTATTGTTGATACTGATTCTAAGAAAAACTTCTATAAATAAAGCTAGACCAGTATCCACCTTGTGATAGTTTATAGTACTATTTTATTAGCTTAGTAATGAAATGTTATTTTTATTAGCTTCTAAAGCCAGATCAGTGGGAAGTGGCATGTCTGTGGCAATATAGTCTAAGTCACTCATTTGTGCTCCAAGATACAAATTATGTTTATGTATTTTTGTACTATCGACAAGCAATAAAGATTTATCTGAATTATTCACAAAAGCACGTTTTAGAAATGCCTCATTCTCATTAGCATCCGAGGCACCTTGCTCAATTAAACCTCTACATGAAAAAATAGATAAATCTGCATGATAGTTACTTATATCTTGGATACCTTTTGGGCCACCAATATTTTGTAACGTTTTGTTAATTTCACCACCAATTAGACTTACATGCCAGTTAGGATGATGAAAACATTCTTGGGCTTCTACAATACCATTGGTAACAATGTATAAATTGTCGATTTCCGAAATTTCTCGCATGAATACTAAACAAGTGGAACTTGAGTCAATGAATAGACTCATACCGTTGGTAATAATACTTCCTGCGTACCCAGATAGCTGTTTCTTTTTGTCAAGGTTCACTGTTCTTGAATAATCAGCTGCTAGGTCTTTAGGCTCATTGGTTGTGGAGATACCATTTTTAACTATTCTTATAAGTCCACGAGATTCCATTTCTTGAGCATCTCTTCTCACAGTAGCTACGCTAACAAAAAGCCTTTTTGCCAAAAAAGAGTATTCACAGTATTGCTTTTCTTGAACCAACTCTAAAATTTCATCTTGTCTTTTTTTCGGAATCATAGAGACATCCCTTTTATTGTTATTTATGTACCTTTTAGTTGGAAAATTTAGTACATGAGTACATAAGGAAATATTAACATTATTATGTTGGTTATCAAGTAATGCTAGTTTTATTAGACAGATTGTTGAAAACTTAAAATTTATCGTTTCTTACAGCATGTTACAACTATATATTTTGTATAATCGATTGTTGATTTGGAATGAGCTTGTGACAAAACTATCATTATTTTTAAAGCACGTGGTATAAACATAGGACCTTTTTCCTGACCCATTTCAAGAACTTCTGATTAAATGAATAAGTTAATACAAATAAGTGATTTGTTTATAAAACAAAGGGGCGTAGTTTTTAACAAGTAGTATTGGAATTGATAAAAAGCAGAAAAGTTGAGTATCCATAAAAATCGTTAATTGTGGGTATTTAGACTTTTCTGTTTTTTTGTAAATTTGAAACAAAATTTGCAAAAAGATAGGCAATTATGCAAAAAAATGAAATAATTTCGATAATTGATTGAAGTATTGCAATAAAATTTCATAATTCATATAATGACTCTTGTAAGGCCAAATGAAAACGCTTTAAACATAAATAAAAATTGAATGGAGTGAGTAATGTGGCATTAATGGGACTAGACCTTGGAACAACAGGTGTAAAGAGCACAATTACAGATAACGAGGGAAATGTAATATCTGCTTCTTATCAAGAATATCAAACCGAGACACCTGCTGAAGGTGAATATGAGTTGGATCCAGAAATTGTTTGGAAAAGCGCCAAAAAAGTTATGAAGGATTCCAAGAGCTTTGTAAATGAAGAAATTCTTGCAATGAGTGTTTCATCGTTTGGAGAGGCATTTGTTGCGGTTGATAAAGATGGAAACCCCTTAATGAAGACTTTACTTCAAACTGATAGTAGAGGTAAGGACGAACTAAATGAGTTATTACAAAATATTTCAGCTGATAAAATACGTGAGAAAACAGGATTGAATCCAGCAGTAACGTTTGCAGTGCCTAAAATTATGTGGATTAAGAAACATCGGCCAGATGTATATGAGAAAACACATTTAATTCTACTATATGGGGCTTACATACTTTATAGACTTGGTGGAGTTGCTGCAATAGATTATACGTTGGCTGACCGTTCGTTGGCTTTTAATGTTACAACCAATGATTGGGATGATGACATCTTAACGGCTGCACAAATTGATAAATCAAAGATGCCTAACACATATCGCCTAGGTACAATAGTCGGTAAAATTAAGCCCCAGTTGGCGGATGAGCTTGGAATAAACAATAGTATGAAATTAGTTACAGGTGCACATGATCAAATTTGTGTCTCAATTGGTGCAGGCGCCATTGATGAGGGAGATTGTACTAATGGGATGGGATCAGTTGATAACCTATCACCGATATTCAAGGATACTTCTAAACTTAAGCAAAATGCTGAAAAAAATTATCCAACAATTCCATATATGGATGATACATATACAACTGTTTCATATATTTATGATGGTGGAACAAGTTTGAAATGGTTCCGTGATGCATTTGGTGGAGAGGAAGTTTCAGCAGCTAATCTCTCTGGGGTTTCAGTTTACGATATTTTCAACAAGTACATAGCTAAGAAGCCAACAAACCTTCTTGTACTACCACATTTCAGTGGTGCCGCAGTTCCATACTTTGACGAAGATTCTCGCGGAATGATTATGGGTATTTCAGGTGTGACACGTAAAGGAGACATTTATCGTGCACTGATGGAAGGCGTTGCATACGAACAACGTATCAATATGGAAAATATGGCATATGGAAATATCAAAATAAATAAATTATTGGCGACCGGCGGTGGTTCACGTTCAGATACCTGGTTACAAATTAAAGCTGATATTTTGAATACTGAAGTACACCGTATTCATATGAAGGAATCAGGTACTTTGGGAGTAATTATTATGGCTGGTGTTGCGGTTGGTTTATTTGATTCATTTGAAACAGCAATGAAGAAATTAGTTACAACGGATAAGGTCTTCAAACCAATTCCTGAAAACGTTAAGTTTTATAATGACCAATTTAGAAAATATATTGAATTATACAAATTTGAAAATAAATTACGTAACTTATAAGGAGAAAATTATAATGGTTCTAGTTAATACAAAAGATATGGTACAAAAAGCAAAAAAGGGACACTATGCAGTAGGTTCGTTTAATGTTACTGACATCGAAATGGTTAGAGGAATCGTGAGTGCTGCCGAAAAAGAAAGTTCTCCAGTCATTATCCAGTTTGCTGAATTACATGATAAATATGTACCTTTGGATGTTATTGGACCTGTTATGATTAACATAGCAAAGAAGGCAACAGTTCCTGTTGCAGTGCACTTTGACCATGGGGAAACTTTTGATAATATTGTTCGAGCAATGAAATTAGGGTTTACATCAGTAATGATAGATGCATCTGGAGATGATTTTGAAACAAATCTTAGACGAACAAAAGAAATTGTAAAAATTGCTAAACCGTTGGGTATATCTGTTGAAGCAGAACTTGGTCCAATGAACCGAGAAGGTGGTGGAGACGACGTTGATTATAAAGATTTAAACAAAACGTATACTGATCCACAAGAAGCAAAGGCTTTCATTGATGAGTCTGGTATTGACATGTTAGCGATTGCTTATGGAACAGTTCATGGAGTGTATACTCAAAAGCCACATCTGAGTTTTGAAAGACTTCAAAAAATTTCTAATTTAGTTGATTTTCCATTAGTGGTTCATGGTGCATCTGGTCTTAAAGATGAAGAATATCGTAAATCTGTTGAGAATGGTATTTGTAAAATTAACTATTATTCGGAGATGGTTCATCGTGTGGCTTTAGGTGTTCAAAAGAAGCTTGAAGAAGGAGATTCAAATAAGCAAATGTTTATTTCTGATGTAAGCATCTGGGAAACTGAGATGGTCGAAAAAGAAATCAGTGAAAGATTACGCGTATTTGGTTCAGCAGGTAAGGCATAAAATCTTAGGAGGAAATAGATGATGCAATTTATAGTTGATCTATTAAGCCAACCGTCGATTATTGCCGGGTTGGTAGTAATGGTTGGGCTAATCGCACTCAAAAAGCCGTTTACCGATGTCATAGGTGGTATGTTCAGAGCATTTATCGGATTTGTCGTATTATTGGCAGGTACAAATATCATCGTTGCATCTTTAAACAACTTCAGTAGGCTATTTATGAAAGCGTTCAACATGCACGGTATGATTCCAAGTAACGAAGCTGCCATCGGTGTCACAGTAGCAAAATATGGAACGATTGCAACGTTCATTTTTGTTTTTGGTTTAATTTTGAATATCGTTCTAGCTCGTTTTACAAAGTTTAAATACGTTTTCTTATCAAGTGACCATGCCTTCTATATGGCATGCTGTATTACACCTATCATGGTATTGGGTGGTTTAAATACTCTCGAATCAATTATATTTGGTTCAATGATTCTGGGTGTTATCTTGATTACCTTTCCAGCCATCGCTCATCCCACAATGAAAATTATTACTGGTCGCGATGATATGAGTTTTGCTCACTTTGGTACATTGGAATATTGGTTTGCTGCAAAGATTGGCTCAATGGTAAATAAAGATAAAAAATCAAAGTCTATTGAAGATATTCAATTTCCAAAATCATTAGAATTTTTACAAGACAGTAATGTATCAGTTATGATTGTCATGACGATTTTATTCTTTGTTGTAACAGCAGTCGCAGGTCCGGAATATGTTGAAAAATTAACAGATCTTAATCCATACGTATGGGCACTATTACAGGCTGCGCAATTTGCTGGTGGTATAATTGTTTTAGTTCAAGGTGTTAACATGCTTTTGACAGAAATTACTCCAGCATTCAAAGGATTCAGTGAAAAAATTGTTCCAAATGCCGTACCAGGATATCCGTTTGCTATTTTGTTTAAGGGTACATCAAACGCTTTGTTAGCTGGATTTTTGGTTAGTTTACTTGGTGGTTTGTTATCAATGGGTATACAAATAATCATTGGTACTACAATTGTTATTCCAGGTATTGTGATGCACTTCTTTTGTGGTGGTATTGCAGCAATCTTTGGTAACGCTACTGGTGGTCGCAAAGGTGCTCTAATTGGACCATTTCTTGGTGGTATTATTCTTAGTTTCTTGCCATTGGTCGCAACTGGATTATATGGACCACTTGGCTTCTCAGCTACTTACTGGTCAGACAGTGATTTTAATACAATCGGTGTTCTATTGGGACTAGTTGCTAAAGCAGGTAGACTTCCAATTATTATTGCCGCCGTTGTGATCTTTCTAGTACCATTCATTGCAACAATTGTTTCTAACAAGAAAAAAGTAAGTACGTCATTAACAAATAAATAATGTTTATTTAAGATGAGAATATTATCCTTCCTGCGCTAGGAGTTTTTGCTTAGTTCAGAGAATATTATTCAACTAGAATGAAATGAACTATGTTTTCTTTGCCAAATCGTATTGATGAATGATTTTGGATTTAAAAACATCTCTTAATGAGGTGTTTTTTTTATGCGCAGATAAGCGATGCTCTTTTAAGTGGATGGTCAAGATTTCTATTTCGAGGTCCAAGCAGATGATTGGTCCTTTTTTTATACGCAATTGGATAACTTATCTAGAATGGAAAAAATTCTATCCCGTAGAATTATATGTACGGCACATTTTATTTGGAAGCCGATGACAATAGAAGTATTCTATTGTCATTTAGTTGCCTGCGCTGTGTATTTAAAGATAATATTGAATCCATTTTTAATTGCCAAAATTGACCACTAAACAACCAATATCCACCACTTATTGAAATTTTGAATACAAATAGAGGCTTTTGCCTAAAATAAGGGTCATAAATTAAAAGGAGCTGACCTTTATGAAATTATTACAGACAACAGCCTTAACTAAAAAATTCGGTAATCACACAGCCGTCGATAGAATTTCTTTAACAATTAACCAAGGTAAGATGGTGGCCTTGCTAGGTCCGAATGGAGCCGGTAAATCGACGACGATTAATATGTTGATTGGCGTACTTCAGCCAACGAGCGGTCAAATTATTTTTGGAGAAAATAGCACCAATATTCGGAATTATCGTTCGAAAATTGGTGTCGTTTTTCAAAATAGCGTTTTGGATAGCAAGTTAACGGTTAAAGATAATGTTATGTTGCGCGCCAAGATGTATTCTCAATCAGGCAATGTCCAAGCTCTGGTCGATAAATTTGAGTTAAATAGTATTTGGAAACAAAAATATGCCAGTCTTTCTGGTGGACAAAAGCGTCGTGTAGATATAGCTCGTGCTTTGATCAGTGGTCCCAAACTATTGTTTTTAGATGAACCATCGACAGGTTTGGATATTCAAACGAGAACGAAAATTTGGGAGATTTTGGATCAATTACGTAAAGAAACTGGTTTAACAATTGTTTTTACGACGCATTATTTGGAAGAATCACAAAACGCCGATTATATTTACATCATTGATCAAGGAAAATTGATTGCTGAAGATACGGTAGCGGGCTTACAAAAGAAATATACGAAAAATATTTTGCAACTAACTTACACTACGGGTGAAACGAAAATGATGGAATTAGCTAATAAGGATGAAGCAATCAAAATTTTATCTGAACAAGCTGCAGATATTAATGATTTCGAATATCGCCCCGGCACGATGGATGATGTGTTTATGAATTTAACGGGAAAGGAGATTCGTTAATTATGAAAGGTTTAATTACTCGCAATCTCAAAATTTATTTTTCTGACAAAAGTGGAATTTTCTTCTCCTTAATGGGAGCGATGATTTCGTTTGTTTTATACTTAATTTTTTTAAGTCAAAATATGATTCAAAGTTGGAATAGTGTTCCCGATACTAAATTATTGCTTGATTCTTGGTTGATTGGTGGAACGATGACCGTTACCGCTATTACGACAACTTTGAGCAGTTTAAGTTTGATGGTTCAAGATCGAGAAAGTAATGTTTTGGCGGATCTTAGTTTAACTGATGTTAGTTTTCTAGGAATTCAGTTTTCGTATTTAATTACAGCTATGATTGTTGGTGTCATTATGCAGTTAGTTATGTATTTGATGATGGGAGTCTACTTTATGATAGTAGACAAAAGCAATCTAAGTATTGCAATTTTGCCTCAAGTTGTAGGGATCGCCATTTTAAGTAGTTTTATTTGGACACTTTTTAACTTATTACTGTTATCATTTGTTAAAAAAGTTGATACTTTAGGTAAGGTCGGAACCATTGTTGGAACTGCATCGGGTTTCTTGGCTGGCGTTTATATGCCAATCGGTGTTCTACCAAAAGCTGTTCAAGAAGTTATGAAATATACACCAGCTCTGTATAACACGGCCATGTATCGTGATGTTTTGATGAAATCACAGTTACACCAGTCGTTTAAAAATTTACCCACTGCCATCAGTACTGAATTTAAGGAGACAATGGGTATTAGCGTTAAATTTGGTAGTCAGGTGTTAACGATTCAACAAGATGTTTTGATAATTGCCGGATTTGCTGTAGTAATTAGTCTACTTGCCATTTTGATTTCCAATTTCAGTCGACGGGTAGTTATTAGTAAAGTGTGATTTTAAGGGGACTTAAATATGAAAATAAACTTCAATCAAGATGATAAAATTCCTAAACATGAAATTGATGTCACAATTAAGGCAGCTAATTTTTCTGATGAAGTCCAAGAATTAATGCGAAAATTGGAAGAGTTGAATGCCAAATTTTCAGCAGTGCCTTTGTCAGTAGATGATCGGGTAGTTATGGTTCAAATTGACCAGATTATTGCGATTGAAGTGTTGGACAACGAATTGACGATTTATACACACGAAAGAAATTATCAATTGCGTGGACAATTAAAGAAAATGGCTGAACGAATCAATGACGGTAACTTTGTTCAAATCTCTAAAAATACTGTTATCAATTTAAACCATTTGGATTCATTAGAAGCAGCCTTTTCAGGCAATATGACAGCTTTTTTAACTGATGATTTGAAGTTTAGCGTTAGTCGTAAATATTTAAGTGATTTGAAAAAACAGTTGGGGATGTGAGGTGTGAATTATGGCTAAAGTAATTAAATATTTTGCAATTGGAGTATTATTGGGATCATTTAGTTTCCTGGCTATCTTACTGTTCAGCGGAGGTATGCTGGTGCAACCCCAAGCAGTTTTATCATTATTTTTCTTCAGTGGTCTAATTGGATTAGTGTCGATGATCTTTGAAAAAGAGTGGTTGAATTTCCCATTAAGATTACTGATTCATTTTTGTTTTACGGTGTTGATTGTCGGAGCAATGGCTTATTTTGGAGGGTGGATGAAGCACCTTGAAACAAGTCAGGTTCCGTCATTTATAATTACAGTTGGAATAGTATATGTAATCGTGTGGGTGATGCTATATTTTGCCGATGTAATAAATACGAAAAAAATGAACGCAGCTCTCCGTAAAAGAAAATCAAAGTAAAATAACCTAAGTGGTCTAGTTAAAAATTAAGCAAAAAGACGTGAATTCATTTTAATTATTGATTCACGTCTTTTTGTTTAATTTTTTGTTATTCGCTTACATAAATAACCAATTCTGTTAATATAAGTAATACTATAATATATATAAATAACGTATGGCTTGATTAAATTATTATTTTTAAGTTTTCTAAAAATGACTAGCCTGACTTCAAATTAGTTTGATAAATTTCTATAAAGTCTTATAGAGATAGAGTCAAAATTGTTAAAAATATTTGAATTATCAAGATGTTCTTAAATTAATAAAGAACTAGTCGGAAGAGTCGGACAGTGGTTACTGGCAGTGAAAGTGGTGTTAGGACGACTGGTTTTGTCGTTCTTACAGCACCGGGCGAGTTGAAGACTTGCCGAACTTGCAAGGCTTCAACCGAGGCCCGAGACCTTGGCTCGGGCCGTTCCGCACTGCCAGTGACCACTGTCCGACTCTGGAGACGACATTATACGTTATAACTAAATTAAATGGAGAATTCGCTTATGGTTGTAGAAATTTTGTATCAAAAAGTAGCGGACGATATTAAGAAAAATATCCTATCCGGCGTTTATGAATTAGATAGCCTAATCCCCACTGAAAATGACCTTGAAAAAAAATATTCCGTCAGTAAAATCACGGTTCGAAAAGCCGTTGAACAACTAGTTGCTGAAGGTTATTTGAAGAAGAAAAGTGGAATTGGAACACGAGTTGTCAGCAATCACCTGTTCAATAAACTTTCCAAAGCTAAGTCCTATTCGACAATTGTTCGTGAGAATGATCAATTAACGAAACAGGTGCTTGAAGTTACTAATGTTGCTGCTAAGGATACTCCGATAGCCGCTGAATTTGGAAATCAAAAGATTGTTTATATCAAACGCTTATATTCTTTGGATAATAAGCCGTTTATTATTGTGAACCATTATTTGCCCAATGTTGAAGCACCCAAGGGAATACAGGATTTGAAAAATCAATCTTTGTACAAGTTTCTTAGGGACAGTGGTCAGGAAATTAATAGTTTTAAAGATGAGTTTAGTGCCATCAATTTAAATGACGACGATAAAAAACTCTTAGCTAAAACTGATAACTTAGCTTTGAAGAGAATTCGCCGTGGTTTTGATAATAAAGGCAACTTGATTGAATATACTGAATCTATATACGATAGTGATAAAATGCCATATAAAATTGAATATGAAATCTAGCTGGCTTTTATTTAAGCGTTTACATCATAACGTTATAATGTTATGATGATTTCGAAAAAAGGAGGGTACTACTACATGGATAATTTTATTAATTTTTTGAACGCCAAAATTTTGCCTGTTGCTAACAAAGTAGGAACGCAACGACATATGACGGCCATTAGAAAGGGAGTTATTTCAACTTTGCCACTGACCATCGTTGGTTCATTTTTCACTTTGATCAATAACCCCCCAATTCAAGCATGGGCTGATGCATTGTTGCCATATAAGGAAATTCTTGATGTGCCATTTCGTTATACCGTTGGTATTTTGGCCTTATACGCAACTTTTGGTATCGCATCGTCACTAGCTGAAAGTTACAAATTAGATAAATTAAGTAATGGAGTTTTAGCAGTTTTAGCTTTCTTCGTTTCCACAGCTGCACCAATTCGAGTTACTGAAGATGTCAAAGGTGTGATTGCTGCCGGGCGTTATATCGACATTGCCAATCTGAGTGCTTCATCGCTATTTGCTTCAATCATCTGCGGACTTTTATCCGTTGAAATATTCCGTTTCTTCAAGGAAAAAAATATCACTATCAAGATGCCTCAAGGGGTTCCACCAGAAGTTTCCAATTCATTTGTTGCCTTGATTCCGGCAGCGTTTATCTTAATCTTCTTCTGGTTTATCCGTTACGTTTTAAACTTCAACATTTCAACATTCTTGAGCATGATTTTGATGCCATTGAAGGGAATCTTAGTAGGTAACAGTCTTTTCGGTGGATTATTAACAATCTTCTTGATCACTGGTTTTTGGACATTAGGTATTCACGGGGCAGCTATTATGGCACCAATTACACGTCCATTCTGGGAAATGTCGATTGCTCAAAATATGAGTGAATTTGCTGGTGGGACTAGTGCGCATCAACTTTCAACTATTTTCACTGAACAGTTCCTACAATGGTTCCTTTGGATCGGTGGTGCCGGTGGTACTTTGGCCTTAGTTACATTGTTCATGTTCTCTAAGTCAGCTTACTTGAAAGATTTAGGAAAACTGGCTATCTTACCAGGACTCTTCAACATCAACGAACCAATTATTTTCGGTGCTCCGATTGTGATGAATCCAATTTTAGGTATTCCATTTATCGTGGCTCCATTAGTTACCGGAACCTTATCTTACTTCATGACTATCTGGGGTGTCGTTCCAATGATGATGGCTCGTTTACCATTCACTGTTCCAAGTCCACTGGGAGCCTTTAGTAGTACCAACTGGAGTATCGCCGCAATGATTTTAGTTTTTGTTAACTACTTAATCGATTTGGCGATTTACTATCCATTCTTCAAACTTTTTGAAAAACAACAATTAGAAAAGGAATAGGTGTCAAAATGTTTCTGCTATTTTTAGCTATTTATTTTATCGCCTGTCAAATTCTGGTCCAAAAAGGTTTTATTCCTAAATTTTTAAAAAATCTTCGAGCGGGAAAACTAATTTTAACATCGTTGTTGATTATTTTAATAACGGCGATTGTTAGTTTTTATCTAAAGTTTGCCGTAATTTTAGTTATCCTCAGCACAATCTATCTATCAATCGTAATTTCAAATTACTACATGAAAGAGTTCCAGAAAATGGAAAGAGGTAAAAAAATATGACCAAGAGGACGTTAGGTATTTCACTTTACCCAGATCACAGTGATGTGAATGAAGATAAGCGTTACCTGGTACTTGCTAGTCAATATGGATTCACCAGAATTTTTATGAGTATGTTAGAAGTTTCAGAGGGTAAAGAAAAAGTTGCCCAAAAGTTTACTGACTTAATTAAATTTGCTAAAGGTTAGGGTTTTCGACAACGTTAGATATTGCCCCTAATATCTTCGATCAACTGGGGATTTCTTATGATGATTTAGATTTTTTCAGTGAATTAGGTGCCGATGCGATTCGTTTAGATCAAGGTTTTGATGGTCAAAAAGAAGCTCTCTTATCCTTTAATCCCCAAGCTTTGAATATTGAATTAAATATGAGTAATGATGTGGCCTATCTTGATAATATTTTGAGTTATGCGGCCAATCGTCCCTTCATTTATGGTTGTCATAATTTTTATCCCCAACGAGGTACTGGGTTGCCACTTGATTTCTTTGTTAATTCTTCAATGCGTTTTAAAGAACAAGGAATTGAAACGGCAGCGTTCGTTACTTCACAGGCAGGTACGATGGGACCATGGGATATCAATGATGGATTACCAACTTTGGAAATGCATCGTGACCTACCACTCGATATTCAAGCGAAGCATCTTTTTGCAACAAACTTGATTGATTGTGTGATTATCGGGAATGCTTACGCTTCAGAAGATGAATTACGTCGTCTTGGCGATTTGAATCGTTACCAAATGGTCTTTGGCGTCAGTTTAGCTACGGAAATTACGCAATTAGAACGAGAAATTTTACTAGATAACCAACATGTTAGACGTGGTGATATTACTGATTTGGTTATTCGTTCAACGGAGGTTCGTAAGAAGTATAAAGCTGATGAGAATCCTGTTAATTCAGCTACTCACACCTTTAAACGTGGTGATGTAGTAATTGGTAATGACGAATTTGGTAAATATAAGAATGAATTGCAGATTGTTTTAGAAGACCATTCTGATTTGCGCAAAAATAAGGTCGCCGAAATTTCAGCAGATGAATTGTTCCTTTTGGATTACATTGGCCCATGGGATAAATTCCGTTTTAGGAGATGATTTCATTTGAATAGTCTCTACATTAAAAATGGGAAAGATATTAACGACCAGCCTTTAGAGTTGCTGATTGAAAATGGAAAAATTAGCCGTATCGCACCACAGTTGGAAAATATTGAAGCTGATTCAGTTATTAATTTGCAGGGCTTATCTTATGTTTCAGCTGGTTGGATTGATGATCATGTTCATTGTTATGAAAAACTATCGCTTTATTATGATGATCCGGATTTAGTTGGCTATCGTAACGGCGTTACAACCGTGATAGATGCTGGTTCGACTGGTGCTGACAATATTGGTGATTTTTATGACCTAACGCAAGAAAAGAAAACAAATATCTATGCGATGATCAATATATCGCGAACGGGTATTTTGGCTCAAGATGAACTGGGCGATATGGAGCAATTGCAGTTTGACCTGATGCAACAAGCGGTGAACGATTATCCAGATTTTATTATTGGTTTGAAAGCTCGAATCAGTAAGTCAGTCGTGGTTGATAATGGCATTAAACCGCTCGTTGTGGCTAAAGAATTTCAAAATAAACTGAAACCTAGATTACCATTGATGGTTCATGTCGGTACCAATCCGCCTGAATTATCGGAAATTATGGACTTATTAGAAGCAGGTGACATTATAACGCACTGCTTTAATGGTAAAACGAATGGTATTTTGACCGTTGACGGTGATATTAAACCGTTTGTGCAAAAGGGATTGACCAAGGGGATTATTTTTGATATCGGCCACGGAACTGAAAGTTTTAATTTCAAAACGGCGACAGTCGCAACCAATCAACAAATTTATCCCCAAAGTCTCAGTACAGATATTTATCACGGTAATCGCGAAAATGGTCCTGTTTATAATATGGCGACATGCATCGAAAAAATGCTGGTATTAGGTTTTGATATCAAACAAGTTTTACCAATGATTACCAGTGTACCAGCTAAGAATTATCACTTGGATACTAAGGGAACCTTAGCCCCGGGAATGGATGCTGATGTAACAATTTTTAATATCGAAAATAAGTCAAAAACTTTGGAAGACTCAGATGGAAATACTCGACAAACTAACATTGTGATTGAACCAATTTACAGTGTGGTGGGTGGGGAAGCTTACTTGATTGGAGATAAAAATGGATCTTTATGAGAAATATAATCTAAAACATGTCATCAACGCCGATGGAAAAATGACCATTTTGGGTGTTTCTAAAGTGTCTGATGAAGTCGTTGAAGCTCAAAAGCAAGGTGCTCAAAACTTTTTTGAGATGAGTGATTTATTAATTCAAACCGGGAAATATTTGGCTAAATTGGTTGATAGTGAGGATGCTTTAGTTGTTAACTCAGCTTCTGCAGGGATTGCTGAAACATTGGCAGGTGTAATTGGACAAGGCAGTCGCTACCACGTTTACCACCCATATACTGAACGAATTACTAAGCGCGATGTTATTTTACCAATGGGCCACGATGTTGATTATGGGACACCGGTGGAAGTGATGATGAATGTAGCCGGAGCAAGGATGGTTCCAGCCGGCTATGCCAACATGTGTACTCCAGAACATATCGAAATGCAGATTACTGAACAAACTGCCGCTATTTTATATATTAAGAGTCACCACACAGTTCAAAAGAGTATGTTAACTATTCCTGAAGCAATTGAAGTAGCCCATCGTCACAATTTACCGTTGATTTTGGATGCCGCAGCTGAAGAAGATTTGGTTAAGTATTTAGAAATGGATGCCGACGTAGTGATTTACAGTGGTGCTAAAGCTATTGAGGGTCCAGCATCAGGTGTGATTTTTGGAAAAGAGAAATATATCCGTTGGGCACGCATGCAAGGCGCTGGTATTGGTCGAGCAATGAAGATCGGTAAGGAAAATATTCTTGGGTTAACGGCTGCCATTGCCAAGTATCTTAAAGAAGGTTCAGAAGCCGGTTCAGCCATGAAACAACGGTTAGAACCTTTTGTTAGCAATTTGGCAGGGGTCCCTAATTTGAAAGTTAGAGTCGTTCAAGATGCTGCTGGTCGGCAAATTTTTCGAGCTGAAGTCACACCAACAGGTAAACTTTCAGCTAAAGAAATTTGTAATCAATTACGTAACGGTGACATAGCGATATATGCCCGTGAATATCGAGTTAATGAAGGAATTATCGAATTTGATATTAGAGCTGTAAATGATGTTGAAATGTATCAAATTGTTTCTAGACTAAAAGAAATTATTGAAGGAGAATAAACATGAATTTACTACCCAACTATTTACCAAATGGAATTTGCTTGAATGTTTTGGCAAATTCAGTTCAAAACGCTATCGATTGTTACGATGCGGCTGAAGGTCACGTGGTACTAGGCGTGTTAACTAAAAATTATCCAAGTGATGAAGCGGCTATTGAAGATATGAGAAAATATCAAGCTGAAATTGATAATGCTGTTTCAGTCGGCTTGGGTGCAGGTGATCCTAATCAAAGTAGTATGGTAGTTCGCGTTTCCAAAGCGATTCAACCACAACATGTTAATCAAGTTTTCACAGGCGTTGGTGCTTCAAGAGAAGCCTTGGGCCAATCAAAAACGATCATCAATGGCCTTGTTTCACCAACTGGCCGTGTCGGTTTTGTTAACTTAGCAACTGGACCATTGAGTAGTCAAACACCCGCAACAGAAGTAGCAATCGAAACGGCTATTGCTTTATTGAAAGATATGGGTGGTTCTTCAATCAAGTTTTTCCCAATGAAGGGTCTAGCACATATTGATGAATATAAAGAAGTTGCCCGTGCTTGTGCAGCCAATGATTTCGACCTTGAGCCAACCGGTGGCATTGACTTAGAAAACTTTGAAGAAATCGTTCAAATTGCCGTTGATGCCGGTGTTAAACGAATTATTCCGCACGTTTACAGTTCAATTATTGATAAGGCGACTGGCGATACTAGACCAGAAGATGTCGCTAAACTATATGAGATCATCAAGAAATTTTAGAGGTTAGTATATGAATATATTAGCTTTTGGCGAAGTTATGATGCGTTTGACCGTCGAAGAAAAGATGATGCTTGAACAAAATGACCATCTGATGATGTCAACTGTTGGAACAGGCGTCAATTTATTGAGTAGTTTGTCCCATTTCGGATATGACACGACCTTATTGACGGTTTTGCCCGATAATCCATTAGGGAAAAAAGCCGCTGCTGATGTACGGAAATTGGGTATTTCTGACAAAAATATTATTTATAAAGGGAAGAGCTTGGGCAGTTTCTTTGTCGAATTGGGGCAAGGTGCCAGACCACAGCGTGTGACCTATCAAGATCGTTTATCTAGTTCCTTTTGTCAGATGCCTGCCGATGATTATGATTTTGAACGAGCTTTAGTTGGAGTCGATATCGTTCATATTTGTGGAATTGCTCTGAGTTTGAATCGTCAAACAAGAACAGCCGCTTTAAAACTGGCCCAAGTTGCCCATGAGCGTCATAAAACGGTCTGCTTTGATTTCAATTATCGAATGAGTCTCAATGAAGATAATAATCATGAAACGATGAAGAAACGTTATCAAAAAATCTTACCTTTCGTTGATGTAGCTTTTGGAAGTCAACGCGATTTAACTGATTTACTTGATTATCAAGTTAAAGATGAAACTGAATTGTATCAAAAATTCTGTCGGGATTATCAAATTAATTTCTTCGCAGGGAGTCAACGTAGCTTTCAAGATGGTAAGAAATACTTTGCTGGTTTCTTATTTCATCATGATAAAATTTACCGATCAGCTGCTAAAGAATTAACTATTCTTGATCGAATCGGTAGTGGAGATGCCTTTGCCAGTGGTGTTTTAACAGGATTGATTGAAAAATGGGCTTTTGAAGATATTCTGGAGTTTGCGATTGCTAATTCGATTTTGGCACAGGCTGCAATGAACGATGCTCCTATTTTTAGTAAAGCTGACGTTTTCAATTATGTTGATACAGAGGGGCGCAATGATTTAATTAGGTAGTGCCTGCCGCCTCCAGTAACCAGAAAATTAGGTTGCTGTGGGGACCGATTGGAGCCAAAGTGCGGTCTCCAATCTCGATTTTGAACTTCGCAAAGTACGCGAATTTCAAAAGTCGTCCCGTGGTGTAATGGCTGAAGCTATAACGCCACCTTCACGGCAACCTAATTTTCTGGTTCCTTCCGGCTAGAGTATCTTTTATTTTTATGTTTATTGAACCAAGAATAAAGTCTCGTTGCTTTATGGTTAATAACTTAGATATATTTAGCAAATTGGTACTGACAGAATCGAAAAAAACTAGATATTTTCCTGGGTAAATTATCCAGAAAAATATCTAGTTTTTTGTCTTATTCAAATGGATCTTGCATCTGTGAGATATATGCGGTGATTCGTTTAGTATAACTGGTGTTATTGAATAAATTATCATTTTCCGTTTGTAATTCACTCAAATTGTCTGTTATAACGCCGTCCGCACCTATGAAAATCATCCGATCCATTGATTCCTCATCGTTAGCCGTCCATGCAAAGACTTTCTTTTGTTGCAAGTGGGCATTTTCGATGAACGACTGATTCAAAGTCGTGTATTCCATGGTAAAGGCATTAGCGTTGGTGAATGGAACCCCGAAGAGATTGAACGGTAAAATATAACTTGTCGTGATTTTTGGCATTAAGTTTTTGGTTTCTTCGATATAACTGTAGCTTAATGAATGAACCATATCTTTATTCTTCAACAGTTGTTTTTGATACTTTTTAGCAAAGAGTTTTACAAAATCTTTTTTATTACCAGGGACGGATTTTAACTCGACTAAAAGCTTTTGATTCAAACGAGTAGCAGTAGCGAGATAATCATCAAAGCTGGCAATATAAGTTGTTTTACCATTCTCATGAATCTGAGTTTGTTTTAGCTCATTTAGAGTCATCTGACTAGGCCGTTTATTGATTCCAGCCAGTCCTTTTAGAGTGTTATCGTGGAAAACAACAAATTGATGGTCCTTTGTCTCTTGGACATCCATTTCAATATAGTCCGGCTTTTCCTTGGCCGTTGCTTCTAGTGATTGGATAGTGTTTTGAACGCCATTTCCATCATCAACACCACGATGGGAAATAGTGACAGGCGGTGTCAAGAGCAAGTCGTTGAAGTAAAGCGTATCGTAACCAACAAAGGAAACAATGACAGCAGTACCTAAAATTCCCCAGAACCATTTGTGACTACGATGATTTTTTCTAGGGTAGAAATAATGTGTGTGCGTGTGACTTAGTAAAATTAAGACTGAAATAGCTGAAGCATATAAACTGACACAATAATTTAGCAATTGAATGATTGTCAGATTAACGACAGCCATAGGAAAGTCAATTGCTTTTAGGAAAGATACATTGTCGATTATAGCCTGAAGTCCGATAAAGATACTGGTAGAAACCATGACAAAAATAGTTATGGCTCCAATTAAAATTAAGAACATTCCTAGATAATAAAGGATTTTCCCACGAGTCATCTGCCAACTGCGAATGATAGCATCTTTAATATCTTTATTTTCAAAGATCATAAGTGGCAAAACGAAAAGCCAACGCAGCCCAATGTAGAAAATAATGATATATAAAATAACTAATAGTATTCCTAAAGGTAGATGTTCTTGGAAAAGCCAATCAATAATAAATTGCGGAATTTTGACTTTGCTTAAGAGACTTGAAGACATCCCAAAACTACCAAAAGGTGTAATAATTAAAAAGTATAATAAAAAGAATCCGAATGCCTTGAATGGCAAGCCAAAGAGATTTTTACTAACACTTTTGAGATAATCCCACCAACTCAGACTGGCATTAGATTTGATGGCCTGAAAACTGACCAACATTAATGTGAATTGAGCGAAGACTAACAGTAGTAAAATGAGCAATACTAAAATTAGTCCCAAAACGACCAGTGGTTTGTGCATAATTAAATTCATGGCGTTGCTATAAGAAATATAGTTAACATTTCCTAGATAGTTAATACCATTTGCCATAAAATTTAAAACTGGTACTAAAATGAAGTTAATAATCAGTTGAATTAAAATAATAATTTGACCGTATTTCCAGAAGTTTTTCCAGAAATTGCGGTTTTGTTTACGAAATTCGGTCCATGACCCCATATTTATATCCCCTCTGTTTCTACTATATAATACATAATTATTAGAATTTAGGAAGATGTAAATTTTTATTTTTAAATATGCCGTCTCCAGAACCGAGAAAACTTGACTAGCTGTGCGGACCGCCTGGAGCCAAGGTCTACAGACTCGATTTTGAACTTCGCAAAATGCGCGAATTTCAAAATACGCCCGGTGGAGTAAGAGCTAAAGCTCTAACTCCACTTTCACTGCTAGTCAAGTTTTCTCGGTTCTTCCGACTAGTTTTTGGACTGATACTAATAAGGACTATATATAGCAGGTAGAGGTTAATCGGAAAGAAAAGAGTGAAAGATATTATGGATATGCATCTAAATCATCAACCATTCATGGCAATAAAGAATGGAACTAAGACAATTGAAGTTAGGCTGAATGATGAAAAGCGTTCACAGTTAAAGGTTGGTGACAAAATTCAGTTTACCGACTTGGCAACTGGAGAAAGTTTAATTACTGAAATATTAGGGCTTGAGCAATTTCCAACGTTTAAAAAACTATTTACCAAATATGCTGGTACGGTGATTGGTAGTCCTGAGAATGAGTCTATTGATGAACTTGATAAGGAAAACCAAGAGATTTATTCTCGAAAAATGGAACGACAATATGGAGCTTTGGCAATAAAGATTAGATTAATAAAGTAAAAATGATTTTGGGACAAAACTATTATTATCTTTAAACATGCAGCATAAACGCGAAACAAAACATAAATTTTTCCACTTAAAACCAAAAGCGCCAGCAATCCAAAATCGGATTACTGGCGCCTTTCGCATTACTGCTCGAAAGCTGAACATGTTTTGTTCCACTCGTTATATCCATTTATTCTTCTCAGCAACATTCAAAGCTTCAATTCGTGAAGAAGTTCCGGTCTTACTAAGAATAGAAGAAATATAATTTCTAACGGTTCCTTCTGACAAAAAGACTGCTTTAGCAATCTCCTTACTACTTTTTCCGGTTTTAATTTCTCTTAGAACATCTAACTCGCGCTTTGTTAAGGGATTTTGTTCAGCCGAGATAATGGTTGAAACTAATTCTGGCGAGAAGATAGTTTTCCCATCTAAGACTTCATGGATTGCTTTGACCAATTGATCAGTTGGATTATCTTTCAACAGATATCCATTAACCTTCGCTGCCACTGCTTGGGCAAAATATTCTGCATTGGCAAAGGTTGTTAAAATAATGACTTTAATAGGTAGTTTCAATAAATGAATTTGTTGGGCTACGTCCAATCCGGATAGATCAGGCATTTCGATGTCGAGAATAGCCACGTCGGGATTTTTGGTGATAATAGATGCTAAAGCAGTTTCACCATTGGTAGCGGTGCCGATAACCTCGAGGTCATCTTCCAAACCGAGTAAAGTTGCTAAGGCTGTGTTCAAAAGTTTTTGATCTTCTGCCAGAAATATTGTTGTCATTTTACTTGTCCTTTTGAATCTTAGTTTTTAAAACGATACCTTGATTAGATTCGATGGCAATAGTGCCATTAATGCTAGCTAGTCGTTGGGCCATGCCGGTTATACCAAAGGAGTCTTTTTGACCTTGTTGATATCCAACACCATCATCTTTAATAGATAGGTAGTAATTTTCATCATCCTCATCAAAGTCAAAAGTGGCAATATGTGCTTGGCTGTACCGAATAATATTAGTCGAGGCCTCTTTAATAATGGCGGCTAAAGCAGTTTGAATGGGGATTGGCCAGTTAACTGAAATTTTTTCGTTATGCGAACTTTGCATGATATTAACCAAATGTAAATTGCGTTCTTCTTCTATCATGGCTTCAGCAATTGATTTCTGATTCAAATCACTGACGATTTTTCGAACCATGGCGAGGTTTTCTCTTGATGCGGCGGCGATATCTTTAATTTCTTGTCGTGCTTGATTAGGATTTTTATCAATTAATTTATTGGCCAATTCAGCTTTCAGAGTAATCAGTGAGAAAGATTGACCAAGATTATCATGTAGATCTTTGGCAATTCGTTCACGTTCTTGTTGTTTAATAATAGTTTCCAAACGCTTATTGTTTTGCTTTAAACTATATAAACGCCGATAGCTGTTGCCTAGTGAGCGAGCCGCAAAGGGAGATCCAATAGCGAAAAACATCGTGATAATAATTCCGAAGAGTTGATATTGCTCAAAATTGTAGATTGAATCGCCGATGATACAAAAGACACTGAAAACTAGATAGAGGGCCGTATATTTGTAAAATTGACTCTTTTTGAATGGCAATGAACCAATCTCCCAAGCCGTATAAATAAAGAGGGTTCCCAAGCCATATTGGTAGACTAGATAGGTCGTTATAAGTAATTGACCGGTTATTTGAATTGGTAGCCAGCGATTTATTACATAGCCATCACGGTATAATTTCAAAAAAATCAATAATAACGAAAATAAAATCCAGTGAAACTTATATTTAATTAAAGTTTCACTGGATAATACTATCAAAGAGAATACCCAAAAGTAGGGGATAATACCGAATCTTTTAGGAAATAAAATATGTTTTTCCAAAAATTTCATGCGAAGGTCAACTCCCGATTTTTCTGATACTTCATCACTAGTAAGGTTCCCACACTAAGAACGAGGAACCAAATTGTAATGCCTATAATTGACGAATTGTCTATTGCTTTACTATTGAGGAGTGCTTTATCAATTTTTGATAATTGGAAAGTGGGGGTTAATTTACCAATACTTTGAACCCAGGTAGGCATGGCACTCATAGGCATCCAGAGCCCACTGAGGATTGCCAAAGGAAAGGTGACCAGATTATTTAGTAAGTTCACGGTTGCGGGATTGCCTGATAGAGAAATAAGAATCCCGATAAGAATAAGCGGAATAGTGCCAATAAGTGTTGCTAGGATGATGAAAGACCAAGTTTTGATTGGCAATGATAAATGGTTAATGAAGATTCCAGTGATACAAATACCGACAGCGGCAATTAAATTTAATAGTAGAAAAATTATCACACGTGACAAATAATATTTCCATCTAGGTAAAGGCGTTAAGCGTGAGAGTGTATCAAAATGACTGGTCTGATCTTCTAGTAAGGTATTAGCAACGGTGATTGTGGAACCTAATAGGCAACCGTAAATAATCATGCTGATAAGATAGTTTAATTGCCAGATTTTCAACTCAGCTTGGTTAGCGTTGCCGACAAATATTTTAGAGTATAAAACATAGAAGAAAATTGGCAGAACAACATCAAAGAAAAAGAAACGCTTGTTGCGGAGAATAATACGTTTAAAGTTTATTTGAACTTGATAAATAAAGCTACTCATGTGGAACACCTTCTTTATTAAAATTGATAAATAGTGAATCGAGTGAATTTTGTTTCACCTGCAAGTTTGTAATGGCAGTTAAATAAGGGGTTATTTCGTGGATCAATGATTCAGCATCCTTCGTTGTGAGTTGATAATGTTGTCCGATATGTTCAAGAACAATAACTTCTGGCAATTTTTGGAAAAGTTCAGGTGTCAATTGACTATCAAATTCAATTAGTTTTTCTCCTTCTAAATTACGTAAATCAGCAAGGGTACCGTCAAAACTAATAGATTTATTTTGTAAAATCATAATTCGGTCAGCAACGGTCTCTAGTTCTTCTAAATAGTGACTTGTTACGAAGATTGTTTTATGTTGGTCTTTCATAGTCATGATATCTTGCCAAAATTTAGTCCGGCTTTGACTATCCATCCCCGCGGTTGGTTCATCGAGAAATAATAAATCGGGATTGCCGGCAATTGCTAGGGCAAATGATAATCGTCGCTTTTGCCCACCAGATAATTTGGGCATCTCGGAATTCTCTAAATCCTTTAAGTCAGCCAGTTTAATTAAAGTTTCGTAAGGTAGTGGATGTTGGTAATAACTTTGCGTTAGTTTTAAGATTTCTTTCACGGTGATTCGAGTGATGGAAATATTTTGTTGCATCATGACACCGATATGTTCATGGAAGTTCTTTTGAGAATCTAAAATACTGACAGTACCAGAATTCGCAGAAACCAAGTTAAGCAAGATGTTGATCAAAGTTGATTTTCCGGCACCATTTTCACCAATTAAGGCGACGATTTGATGGTTGGGGATGTCGAAACTAATATCGTGTAAGATTTCTTTTTTGCCATAGCTTTTGTTTAAATGATTAACACTAATTAATGAAGTCATGATTTTTGGCCTCCTTTATTTAAGAAACAACGTAAGTTTAATTTTTTTGGTTATTAATAGGTAGTGGGAGATGTCATAAGTTAATATGACATTTGTCATGGCCGCCTCCAGGAGTAAGAAAGTTAGGTCGCTATGGGGACCTAACTTTCTTACTCCTTCCGGCTAGTTTATTCGTTGTTTCGGATAGAATTTTTAATTTGAATATCTCATCGAACGATGCTAATGATTGTATTTAACAAACCGTTTCAGCTTTTTAGTAATTTTGGATATTAAAACATTTATGTGGTGAAAATATTTCTTCCAATTTATTGAAATGAAATATCTGTTATGATGCTTTACAGATAAGCAATTAAGGAGTGAAAATATGTATCATCCTAAAATCAATGAAGATTATTTAGAGTCAGCATCATTTTTCGACATTTTTAATGAGGAAGATTACTTTTTGACGGGTAGAAGTATTGAAGGTGAGTTTGTTGAAGAACAGATTATTCGTCATCCCATTATTGAACAGACGATTTTTGAACATGTGACGTTCAGTCAGTGTGATTTTGATAAATTGGAGTTAACGGATGTTATTTTTAAGGGTTGTGATTTATCTAATTGTTTATTAACTGAAGCTAGTTTGTATCGTGTAGAGTTTCATAACTGCAAGATGATTGGGGTTAATTTTGATAAGTCGTACTTTAATAATGTGGTTTTTGATAATTGTCTGCTAGATTTGGCGAATATCAATCAAGCAAATTTTAAAGAATCTAATTTTCAATCTAGTAGTTTAAAAGATGTTAGTTTTAGTGATAATAAATTGAAGCAAGTCTTGTTTGACGATTGTGAGTTGAATAAGATGTCGATTTTGAATACTAAATTAAAGGGGATTGATTTTAGCACTTGTCGTTTTGAAACAATAGATATTGAAGAGTTAGGAATTAAGGGTTTGAAAGTGAATTCTGAGCAAGCAAGCTTTTTGGCACGATATTTTCTTGGTATCAAGGTATCTTCTTGATAAGATATCTTTTTTTATTCTCTTCCGGTTGACAAATGTAAACTTAAACGATAGTATAGTGAACGTAGATTACAAATGTAAACAAGAAATGAGGATAACAATATGACAAGAATTATTGTTTTAATTGCAGGATTAGCCGTTATTGGTTTTATTTTTTGGTGGTTCTTCGGTAAACATGAAGTTGCCAGTGCCACGGCTGATGTGTCAGGTAATAATCAAAGTGTTGACGTTGAAGTTAACGGTGGCTATTCACCAGAAGTAGTTACTTTAAAGAAAGGTGTACCAGCCACATTGAATTTTACAAGAAAAGATGCTTCTAGTTGTTTGGACCGAGTAGTCTTTTCAGATTTTGGTATTAATAAGGAACTACCACAAAATGAAAAACAAGCAATTGAAATTGATACAAGTAAAGCTGGCGAGTATCAATGGGCTTGTGGAATGGATATGTTTCATGGAAAAGTAATCGTTAAATAGGTTGCCGTCTCCGGAGCTGAGAAAATAGTCAATGGCTGTGCGGACCGGCTCGAGCCAAGGTCTCGAACCTCGGTTTTAAGACTTGCAAGTTCGGCAAGTCTTAAAACACGCCCGGTGGTGTAAGTGCTAAAGCACTAACGCCACTTTCACAGCCATTGACTATTTTCTCAGCTCCTCCGACTAATTGGTTGGATAGGGAATTTTTTCATTATAGATAGGTTCTATTTAAATACTTTTGATTAAAATTAAGAGTTCCAAAGTAGGCTTTAAGTGCTGGTATGATTGCTATTTAGAATATTAAGAATGGTAATCACTGCATCAAGTTTCCAACATACTATCTATAAAAAACAACGAATACACTAGCCGGAAGGACCAAAATTTCTTGATCCTGGAGGCGGCATCATTAAATTAAGCAGTTGAGGGGGAATTTTGGTATGACTATCACAAAACGTTTTTGGATTTCATTGATTTTTTCTATTCCAATGTTGATTGGAATGATCTTGATGCCTTTTGGAATTATGGTTCCAGGTAGTGAGTGGATTCAGTTTGTTTTAACAACTGTTGTGATGGGTGTGGCGGCTCGTCCGTTTGTTCAGAGTGCTTGGGCGTCATTTAAGAAGCATCACTCAAATATGGATACTTTGGTAGCGATTGGGACTGCTACGGCTTATATTTATAGTATTTATGCAATGTTCACGCACCAAGCGGTCTTTTTCGAAAGTGCTGCTTTTGTTATCACGTTTGTTTTGTTAGGACAAGTTTTTGAAGAAAGAATGCGTAACAATGCTTCCAACGCAATTGAGAAGTTGGTTGATCTGCAGGCCAAAGATGCCGAGGTTATGCGTGATGGTAAGTTGGTTCAAGTGCCATTGTCAGAAATCGTGGCTGGAGATATTATTCGAGTTAAACCGGGTCAAAAGATTGCTGTGGATGGTGTGATTACTGAAGGTAGCTCGACGGTTGATGAATCAATGGTGACTGGTGAAAGTATGCCGGTTGCTAAAAATATCGGTGACAAAGTTATCGGTTCGACGATGAATAGTAACGGAACTTTTATGTTTAAAGCTGAGAAGGTCGGTTCTGATACTATGCTTTCGCAAATTGTGGAATTAGTTAAGAAAGCACAAAATAGTCATGCGCCAATTCAAAATTTAACCGATAAAGTATCGGAGATTTTTGTACCAGTTGTTTTAAGTTTGTCGATTTTAACATTCTTAGTTTGGTATGTTTTCCTTGGCGCTACCTTAGCTAGTGCTTTGATTTACGCGGTATCAGTAGTAGTTATTGCCTGTCCATGTGCGTTAGGCTTGGCTACTCCAACTGCCTTGATGGTAGGAACTGGTCGAGGTGCTAAAATGGGTATCTTGATCAAGAATGGTGAAGTTTTGGAAGAAGTTAACGATGTTAAAACAGTTGTCTTTGATAAAACTGGTACTATCACTAAAGGTAAGCCAGAAGTAACTGATATCGTCGGTGATGACAAGCAAGTTTTGGCAATTGCGGCTGCTTTGGAAGAGTCATCAGAGCATCCTTTGGCTACAGCTATTTTAGATAGGGCCAAAACTGATGAGATTCCCGCTGCCACAGTTTCAAATTTCCAAGCGATTGAAGGTAAAGGTGTTTCTGCCACAATCAATAATCAACAAGCCTTCGTTGGAAATGATAAGTTATTGAATGATATTAAAATTGCTTCCGAATTGAGAGATCAAATGATTCGTCTACAAGATGAAGCTAAAACGGTTGTCTTTGTCGGCTTGAATCGTGAGATTATCGGTTTGATTGCCATTCAAGATGCTCCAAAGGAAACTTCCAAAGAGGCCATTGCCACATTGAAATCACGTGGTTTGAGAACTGTTATGTTAACTGGTGATAATGAGCGTGTTGCTAATGCCATTGCCCAAGATGTTGGGATTGATGAAGTTATCGCTAATGTTTTGCCAGGTGATAAAGCAGATCACGTGGAAACACTACAAAAGCAAGGTAAAGTGGCCTTTGTTGGTGATGGTATCAATGATGCTCCAGCGTTAACAATGGCTGACGTCGGGATTGCCATGGGTTCAGGAACTGATATTGCAATCGAATCCGGTGGGATTGTCTTGATGAAGAATGACCTTCGTGATGTTGCCAAAGCTTTGGAATTGAGTAGAAAGACGTTTAATCGTATCAAGCTCAACTTGTTCTGGGCTTTCGTTTACAATGTGTTAGGTATTCCAGTAGCTGCTGGTTTATTCTTTGCCATTGGATTTACACTCAGTCCAGAATTAGCAGGCCTAGCGATGGCGTTTAGTTCATTGTCAGTTGTGACAAGTTCAGTATTGTTGAACAAAGCTAAGATTTCTGGAGATGTCAAAACAGCATAAATATGGAAATTAGTATTCCGATTAAAAATAGAACCGCAATCCGATGTTGGATTGCGGTTCTATTTAGTCAATACTCACAAATTGAATGTTTTTTTCCTTAGTGTTTATTTTTGAAAATAAAGAATTTTGATAAAACATAGTTACCAATAATAGCTAAAATTTGTCCGACAATTTTCGAGCCAGTTCCGTTGGCGCTAAGTAAGGAAATTCCAACCCAAAGTGTCGCTGTTTCAATTAAGAAAGTTAAAATTCTTGTACCATAGAAAGCCAACATTTCTTTAAAGGCGGTATTGGATTTGTGACGGAAAACAATGATTCGATCAACCCAGAAGCCGACTTGTACACCGAGGAACCAAGCGACGATATTAGCGAATTGATAATTTAAATGCAATGTGTGGTACAGCAGGAAGAATGTCCCAAAATTTACGATGACTGAAAGTAATCCCCAAAGTAAATAGCGAACAGCTTCTTTACCGGTGCTGTCTTTGATTACTGGCGTTTCTTCAGAATTAAAAACAGTTCCAGCATCATTAATACCCTCTGAAACATCATCAATGACTTTTGTTAATGGACTTTCTTCGTTAAGATCTGTTTTTTTGTTCATAATAATCTCTCCCAATTTTGGTGCCTATACTCTATATATTAAACCTTTTTGTTGAGTGAAGAACAAATCATGTGATTTAAGCTGCCTTCCGCCTCTGGGTGCAAGAAATATTGGCGCTGTGGGGACCGGTTCGAGCCAAAATACGGTCTCGCACCTCGATTTTGAACTTCGCAAAGTACGCGAATTTCAAAATTCGTCCCGTGGTGTAAGTGCTAAAGCACTAACACCACCTTCACTGCTGCCAACATTTCTTGCACCCAGAGGCTAGTGTATTAGTGACTTTTAATGTGGAGTAGTTAAAGTTTAAATGATTTGTAGCTAAATATGCCACCTCCAAGGGCAAGAAATTAGGTCGCTATGGGGACCGACAAAAGCCAAGGTCTTTTGTCTCGATTTTGAACCTCGCAAAAGACGCGAGTTTCAAAAGTCGTCCCGTGGTGTAAGCACTAAAGTGCTAACGCCACCTGCACAGCGACCTAATTTCTTGCCCTTTCCGGCTAGTTCAATGGTCGATTTTATAACCAAAGTTGAGAAGGTAGCCAATAAAAAAATTGACTAGCTTCATATGGATGAATAGAATCTAGTACTTCCATGGAAATAAGTTTAAAAAAATAATTTGTGTGATAGACTACATCATAATAGATATCAAGTTTTGGGGGTTGGCAGATGGGTGATTTAATTGCGGCAGATTTGAAGAATCGTAAGGGCTTAGTTATTGATGGAGCTATGGCAACGGAATTAGAAAAACGCGGCGTTGATACTGGGAGTGATCTTTGGTCAGCTGCGGCTTTAATTGATCATCCGCAAGCAATTGTGGACGTTCATAAGCATTATTTTGAAAACGGAGCTGATGTTGCTACAACGAATACTTATCAAGCTAATGTTTCTAAATTCATGGAATTGGGACGGACTAGGGCTGAAAGTGAGTCCTTGATTGTGAAGGCTGTTCATTTGGCCCAAATAGCTCGAGATGAATATTTCGATAGCCTGACTGATGAACAAAGAAAGCATCGTGTGCCACGACCTCTAATTGCCGGAAGCGTTGGTCCTTATGGAGCATACTTGGCTGATGGCAGTGAATATCGTGGTGATTATGATTTAACGGAAACTGAATATCAAGATTTTCACTACGCTCGGATGAAGTTATTAGATCAAGCTGGAGTTGATTTGTTTGCTTTTGAAACACAACCGAATTTTGACGAAGCCAATGCTCTAGTAGATTTATTAATGGAGAAATTTCCGCAACAACATGCTTGGTTATCCTTTAGCGTCAAAGATGAAGATACATTGTGTGACGGAACTTCATTGGCGGAAGCAATTAAATATTTCAATGGTGCTGAACAGGTTTCAGCAATTGGGGTTAACTGTACGACTTTGGAAAATATTCAAGAAATTATCCGCAATGTTAAGCAAGTCACTGACAAACCAATCATTGTTTATCCTAATAATGGCGATATTTATGATCCGGAGACTAAAACTTGGCACGCTAATTCACAGGCAGATACGTTCAAGGATTTAGTGCCAACTTGGCTGGCAGAAGGAGCTCAATTAGTTGGTGGTTGTTGTCGAACCACACCAAAAGATATAAAAGAAATAAGTGATTTTATTAATTAAATATTCCAATACCATATATAGTGTTTTGACGAGAGATAAATACCATATGTTCCATGTGAAACAAATTGATGCCAAAAGAACTATGTTCCAGATTTTTTGAAGCTTTTTTCGAGTTAGTTTAGCTACTGTCTCGATAGATGAGAAATATTGGCGTTTCAGCGCTTATACCACGAGATGAATTTTGAATCTCGTGCTTTTTTTGGTCTAAAATTGTGATTTGAGAACTTTGGGTTCAGAGAGACGGCATACTTAATTAGCAACAGATGCCAAATGGCTAGGAAACAGTATCTAGTACAATAATGTGCTATATTTATTGTGATTAAACATGAGGGGGCCAATACTATGAGCCTAATGGTTTCGACCTTTATTTTGATTTTGGCTGCTGTGGTGAGTATTTTTGTATCACAGGTTTTTTCCAAAGTCTCAGTGAACTATATCAGTATGATTATTGGGGCAGGATTGTTTCTCATTCCTAGCTTGGGTAGTCACGTTGAAAATTTTGATTCAGATATCTTTATCGGCATGATTGTTGCGCCATTGTTATTTTTTGAAGGACAAGCGACACGTCTTAATTCAGTGGGTAAGGAGATAAAACATATCGTCCAGACTGCTGTTTCACTAGTTATTTTATGTTTAGTTTTTGTTGGCTTTGGTGTTCATATTGCGGCTGGAGTCAGTTTACCTTTGGCTTTTATTTTGGCAGCGATTAGTACACCAACTGATGCTACGGCAATGGAGTCGGTTACGAATGGACTGCAAATGCCTAAAACTGAAGGAACTTTTTTGAAAATGGAGTCCTTATTTAATGATGCTTCTGGAATCATTTTGTTGAATATGGGAACCTTGTGGTATCTCAATGGCTATATTAATTATCAAGAAACCATCGTTGATTTCTTTATTTCAGCAGTCGGCGGTGTATTAGTTGGTTTTGCCTTTGCTTGGGTGATGGTTTTGTTCCGGCAGACGTTAGTTCGGACATCGTTTAATTCATTAAATTCACAGATTTTATTGTATGTAATTGAGCCGTTTATTTTATATTACTTAGCGGAAGAAATTCATATTTCAGGTATCATTGCCGTCGTCTGTGCGGGATTAGTTTCTAACGCTGAAGCACAACGAAGTCGTCTAACCAATTCTTTGCAAGTGCATTTAGGTGACGATATTCAAAGTATGATCACAGAAATTTTTAACGGGGTTGTTTTCGTTATTTTAGGATTCATGTTTACGAAAATTATTGTTGATGAAAATATCTCGGTTAATTCGTTAACTTGGCTTGGTATCGGGGTTCTCTTATACGTTATTAATGTTTTAACGAGATACGTTTACGGTCGGATACGATTAAAATTTAATAATTTGTCTGGTTGGATTTTCTCACTCGGGGGAGTCCATGGTGCGGTTACGTTAGCTTTGGCATATACTTTGGCTGAATATCATGTAAAAAGTAGTGATTTCAATTTAGTTTTAATGTCAGAAAGTGTTTTGATTATTTTAAGTTTAATTGTTCCAACGATTGTTTTCCGCTTTATTTTGCCGCATGAAGCAACGGATGATGAGATTATTAAAAAGATGACTGAGATACGTGTTAATATGGTTCACCAGGCATTAGATACAGTCAATAAGATGTATTTGCCAGATAATGTTAAGAACTCAGTTATCTTTGATCTGATGGCTCAAAAGCAACGAACTAGAACGCGTGATTTCGTCAAAGAATGGGTCAAAGTTGTAAAACATTCAGAGTTTACGGGTGACGAAAAGGAATTAGAAATGCGTGCCTTTATGAATGCTTTAGGACAAGAGCGACAATATTTAGATATGATTTCGCAAAGTGAAGTTGAGTATCAAGATTATATTTTTGAACTTTACAATGAAGTTTTGATGGCAGAATCATTAGTTATTGGACCAACAGTTTCACTAGCGAAGGATGAAGTTGAATAGCTGTACTAATTGACTAGCGCTGATTAACGCTGGTCTTTTTTTTACTTGCTAAAATATGAGTCGATAACGGGAAGCGTTATTAGATTTGAAAATTTAAGAAGATGAGATTATGAAGAAATTAGTAAAAGGTTTATTGTTTTCTTCATTATTAGCAATAGGTGCTGATGGTGCTTTAGTTGCTAATCCTTTAACTGCGAAGGCTGATTATAATAATTATTATGGATATACCGAAGTCGGCAATTCAGTTGTAAAGGTTCGAGATACCGGCGCTAGAATTTACAATGCTTATGGACAATCCACCGGTCGCTTTTTGCCTATGGGTTCGGAATGGAAAACTAATCTTGAAAATACTTTGAGTGACGGTTCTTACTATTGTATTGGTGTCAATGAGTTTGTTAAATCGTCTGATGTTGAGTATACCGTTGACAGTGGTTTGAAGAATAATTATGGTACAGAGTCAGCCGGAAATTATGATGGTGTTGCTGTTACTACTTTGGATGGCGCTGCAGTTTATGATGCCGCTGGTCAACCGATTGGCAGAACTTTACCTGATGGTTCTTTATGGAAAATCGATCAAATAAATAATATTGCCAATGGAACCTATTATCGTGTCGGTAGCGATGAGTATGTGAGTGCGATTGATGTTCGAGTATATGAAAATACTGTTGTGTTCCCGATCAGTCGAGTTATTACAACTAGAGCTGGTCAACCGGCACAACTTTACAATGATAATAATCAACCAATAACTGATCGTGCTTTGGGGCCTAATACGAAATGGTATACAGATGAGTATTGCCTAATTGGTGGTTCAGGCTATTTCCGTGTTGCTACGGATGAGTATGTTTCAATGGTTGATGTTGTTTGATATTGCCGCCTACAAGAGCAAGAAATTTTGGTCGCTATGGGGACCGGTTGGAGCCAAGGTCTCCAACCTCGATTTTGAACCTCACATAGACCGTGAGTTTCAAAAGTCGTCCCGTGGTGTAATGGCTAAAGCCATAACGCCACCTTCACAGCGACCAAAATTTCTTGCTCTTTCCGGCTAGTTTATTTTTTGTTTTTGGGTTAATAGTGAATAATTTTAAGTATTACTATGTCATTGATAGCTAGGGGTATCGGATATGAAATATGATTTATTCCCTTAAAATAAATGACTCCAGCAATCCAAAATCGGATTACTGGAGTCATTTGCTTTAATGTTCGAAAAATGAGGGTATTTTGCCACGCCCTGTGTACTTTTTAAATTCCTATGAAAAATTAGTTGCATTATGCACATAATGGTGCTAATTTGGAAAGGTGCAAAATGCACATAACAAATTAAAAAAATGAATTTTAAAAAAGAGGTAATTATTATATGAAAGCAGCGATTGTAGAACAACGAGGAATTGAACCAGTTTATGGTGATTTTGAAGCTCCTAAGGAAAGTGAAGGGAATGTTATTGTTGATGTCACCGCATCGGCTTTAAGTAATCTGACTAAGATGCGTGCTATGGGGCGGCATTATTCGGCTAGTCAAATTTTTCCAAATGTTGCTGGGACTGATGGTGTTGGAACTGTTAATGGAAAGCGAGTTTATTTTTTAGCAACTAATGCTCCTTATGGAACGTTGGCGGAAAAGACTTTGGTTAATCAAAAGTTAATCATACCTTTGCCTGATGGGATTGATGATGTCACGGCGGCAGCTATTGCTAATCCGGGGATGTCATCATGGGCTGCTCTAGTTAGTCGGGCTCATTTTGAAGCTGGACAAACGGTTTTGATTAATGGGGCGACAGGAACCGCGGGTAGTTTGGCAGTTAAAATTGCCTATCACTTAGGTGCTAAGAAGGTTATTGTGACTGGTCGTAATGCTGAAAAGTTGAGTAAATTGGGCGCTGATAAAGCTATTGCTTTTGATATGACAGCGACCGATGGGGCTAATCAATTTACTTCCAATCTAGCTGATACATTTGAAGCTGGAGTTGATGTGGTCCTCGATTATTTGTGGGGCGATAGTGCGTTGGCAATCATGACAGCAGTTGCAAATTTTGGTGGCCATAATGTAACACGCTTTGTTAGTATCGGGGCTTCGGCAGGTCAAGCTGATATTGCTTTACCATCTGCGGTCTTGCGTTCTTCAGCTATTGAAATTTTGGGTAGTGGTGTCAAAAGTGCAACGATGTCTGATTTAATGTCAGCTATCGATGGTGTCTTTCAATGGGCAGCCAAGAAAAATATCCAAATGAAAACGAATAACTTTTCGCTATCAGAAATTGAAAAAGCATGGAAGGCACCGCTATCACCACGTGCGGTCGTAACGGTGAAATAATGGAGAACGAGTTAATCCAAGCTTTAGTAACGATTGTTTCGTTCTTTAATCGGACTGATCGAGACAAAGCCTTCATTAAAGACGCTGGAGTGAATTTGGAAACAACTTCTTTTCAATTATTTGTAACCATTGGTCGAATGCAACCAACCAATGTTAGCGACCTAGCCAATATCTTAGGTAAAAGCCATTCCAGCGTTAGTCGTCAAATTGATAAGTTGGAACAAAAAGGGTTAGTTACAACTAAAGATGCTGAAGTAGATGCTCGAATTCGTTCGATTCAATTGTCGAAATCGGGTGAACAATTAAAACAAATTTTAGATGCAACGAGAGTCAACAATATCAGTATGGCCCTGACTAGCTGGACTGACGCTGAAAAACAATCATTACTCGTTAACTTGAAACATTTAGCAGCGACTTTAAACAACTTTGAAAAGTAAAAATACCTCTTTAACGTTCAGTAATAGTAACTTCAACAGTGTCACCGATATTTTTCTTTAACTCTTGGCGAATTGATTTGAGAATTCCTAAAATATAACAAATGCTGCCATCAGTATGTTTTACACCCATGTTAACGATTGAACCGTCATAAGGAATGCCGTCAAAAGTAGCGTGAACTTTGACTCGTCCCTTGCCGAATTCTTGTTTAATATCATAAGGAAATTCAACGAAAGCACCGCCTTTGCCAACTTCAGAGGCTTTAATTTGGGCTGTAAACTTGTAAGTTTTCATTTTTGACCTCGCAAAAAATATTTTAATTAAGCATATCAGTTTTAAGTTGCTGATGATTAACTGTAAACTATTAATGTTAAATAATGGCTTGGAGGGTGAGCTTATCGATAAAAAAGATTTACGTAAACAACAAATTAAACAATTACAAAAGAATCAATTAAAGACACGTACTGAAGGGGTAGAATTACTCAAAAAGTTGCAAGAAACTCCAGAATGGAAAAATGCTAAGACTATTGCTACTACAGTTAGCGCACCATTCGAAGTTCCAACAACTCCAATTATTGAGGCTGCTCAAGCAGAGGGAAAACAAGTTTATTTGCCAAAGACAATGCCACATCGCCAAATGGCTTTTCTACCATTTACTAGTAGTGAAGATTTGGTACGCAGTGATTTTGGAATTCCCGAACCCGTTTATGATGAAAATTTAGTTAATCAGGAACCTGATTTAGTGATTGTTCCGGGATTAGCATTTGCTGAAGATTCTAATTACCGCGTAGGTTTTGGTGGTGGTTATTATGACCGCTTTTTAGCTAAATATTCTGGCAAAACAGTTGCATTAGTCCCATCAACAATGCATTTTGAAAGTGCTGATTGGGAAATTAAAGAACATGATATTAAGATTCAACGTTTGATTTTAGTGGATTAGAGAGCTATTTTTAAGGCACTTTAGTTACTCTTGGACAACAAAAAGAGGGATGCAAAACATCTCCCAGATAGCCTATTTAAAACGATAGATTAAATAAATTTAAATGTTAGTAGATCGATTAACTTGTCAAAGTAATCAACGGTCTACTTTTTTTATGTTCTGATAAGTACATAAAAAAAAGTTGGTTCTTTCTTAAATTTGGTTAGTTGCCGTCTCTGGGTGCAAGAAATGTTGGCGCTGTGGGGACCGACGAAAGCCAAGGTCTTTCGTCTCGATTTTGAACTTCGCAAAGTACGCGAATTTCAAAACTCGTCCCGTGGTGTAAGCACTAAAGTGCTAACGCCACCTCCACTGCTGCCAACATTTCTTGCACCCAGAGACTAATATATTCGTTGTTTTTTATACGGTATAACTAATTGATTCGATAAAAGGTTACACATTATTTGAAATTGAATATGAGTAAAAGGCTAGATACTTTTTCTGGATTGTACAAAAAACATATCTAGCCTTTTATATTCGATTTTATAACCAAAATTGAGAAAGAACTCATAAGTTAATACCGTCGCTATTTTCGAGCTTGATAACTAAAGTTTTGAAGATTCAAATAGTTGTCTTTAACAATCCAATGATGTTAGTATAGTTGTCTGCAAATAAAGAAGACTACCAATCTTATGACTGATAGTCTTTGCCACCCCTAGCAGTAAAATATATTTGTGATAAGCTAGTTGTTAAATTAGATTAAATAAAAACACTAAAAAACCGATCATGATTTTCATCATAATCGGCTTAAGCGAGAATCGCATTTATGGGTGGTCGGGGGATCGAACCCCGGACCCACGGATTAAGAGTCCGTTGCTCTGCCAGCTGAGCTAACCACCCATGTGTCTTGCGTTGATTGCTTATCTCTCTCAACCAACGAGATATATCATACCATAAGCTCCAAATTTATGACAAGCTTTTTTTTAAAAAAAATAAAAAAAAGTTAAGCTCAATTTATGGTGGTTTTGTTTTAATAACTAATAACTTGTATAATATTCACGTCAAGGAGATAAATTATATGGCTAAAAAAATTCTAGTAGTAGATGATGAAAAACCAATTTCCGATATTGTTAAATATAATTTGGAAAATGAAGGCTACGAAGTCATAACTGCTTTTGATGGACAAGAAGCTTTAGATAAAGTGGATGAGGATGATCCAGACTTAATTTTACTTGATTTAATGCTTCCGGTTATTGACGGTCTTGAAGTAGCGAGAACTATCAGAAAAACTAAAGATACTCCAATTATTATGTTAACGGCTAAAGATACCGAAATTGATAAGGTTATTGGCCTAGAACTTGGGGCAGATGATTATGTCACTAAGCCATTCTCAAACCGAGAATTAGTGGCTCGTGTTAAAGCTCGTTTAAGAACGCAAACACATGCACATAGTGAGGACACTAAAACTAGTGAAATTAAAATTGGTGATTTAACCATTCTCCCCGATGCATATACAGTTACAAAGAATGGTAAGGAAATTGAATTAACTCATCGTGAGTTCGAATTGTTGCACTATTTGGCACAACACATCGGACAAGTAATGAAACGTGAACACTTGCTTCAAACAGTTTGGGGCTACGATTATTTTGGTGACGTAAGAACAGTTGACGTTACAGTCAGACGATTACGTGAAAAAATCGAAAATAATCCTAGTCAACCAGAATGGCTAATGACACGACGTGGTGTTGGCTATTATCTAAGAGATCCAGACGGCGAGTAGTTTAGAGTTATTCATCATTGAAGATAAATTAAAAAGAGCTCTCAGCCACCGCTGAGAGCTCTTTTTCTCTGAAGAATGAAAGATAATGTGCCGTCTCCAGAAACAAGAATTTAGGTAGCTATGGGGACCGATTCGAGCCAAAAAGCGGTCTCGAATCTCGACTTTGAACCTCGCAAAAACCGCGAGTTTCAAAGCTCGTCCCGTGGTGTAGGTGCTAAAGCACCAACGCCACCTTCACAGCGACCTAAATTCTTGTTCCTTCCGACTAGTGTATTCTTTGTTTAGGGATAACTAGTTATGCAACTGGAGCATTATAATGTAAATTTTGTTACTTTTTGCTTTAGTGTTGTCTAAAGAATTGGTTATAAATTTATAATTTGAATCTTTCAACCTTTAATTACTTGTGTAGTCTTAAATGTATATAACATGAATGATTCTATTTTAGGGATTTAATTAATTTGTATTGTTGCTTTATTAATAAAAAGAAAATTACTAGTCGGAAGAGCTGGGAAAGATTAACAGGCAAAAGTGGCGTTAGGTCGAGTGTTTTTCTCGGCCTTACACCACCGGGCGTGTTTTAAGACTTGCTTGCAAGGCTTAAAACCGAGGCCTGAAACCTTGGCTCAGGCCGGTCCGCACAGCCAGTTAATCTTTCCCAGCTCCGGAGACGGCATATTTACACATGCTTGTAAGTTTTTTTGTTTTCTCCATAGCTGTATAATAAAACTAAGTCTGTACAATTTAGGTGGAAATATTTTGAAAAATAGGTTTGTTTTTTTACATTCGATTAACTTCAAAATCGGATTATCATTTATTTTAATTTTAATCGTCACAATTGAAATCATTGGGGCCTATTTTGTGCGTCAGTTAGAGGATCAAAATGTAGCAAGTTTTGAAACTTCTGTGCAGGTGCCTGCGTATACTCTCAATCAAATTTCAGAAAATTTAACGGATAACGATCAACATACCCGTGAAAATATCGGAAATGCGATTCAGGATTACTCTCGTGTCAGCACCGATATTACTGACGTACAAGTAGTAGATCGAAGTGGAATCATTGTCGGGGCCAAGGATTCTGATGGGACAAATATTGTCGGTACACAGACTTTGAAAGATAATATCAAACAAAGTATTCGTAATGATAAAAAAATTACCCAAATCTACTATGAAAAAGATAAGGGTAGTTCGTATGAGTCGATTTTGCCAGTTATGTCGCCTGATAATAGTACCGTCGTGGGTGCTATTTATGTCCGTGCAAGTATGGAATCAGTTTATACGGGAATCAATAATATTATTTTGATTTTCCTAACAGCTTCACTAGTTGCCGGACTCTTGGGTGGTATTATTGCTATTTTCATTTCCCGAGCAATCACTCGTCCAATTGATGAAATGAAACAGCAAGCTGTCAGAATGGCTGAAGGAGATTACTCTGGACAAGTTCGTGTCTATTCTCCGGATGAATTAGGACAATTGGCAATGGCAGTTAATGATTTGTCAGTCAAAGTTGAAGAAGCGACGGAAAACTCGGAGTCTGAACGACGACGGTTGGATAGTGTTTTGACACAAATGTCTGATGGTGTTATTGCGACAAATCGTTTGGGTAATATTACAGTTATTAATGAAATGGCCCAAGAGTTTTTGGAAAAAGATGAAGATGAAGCGATTGGACAACCATTAGTGGATGTTTTGGGCATTAAGGACCGGACTAGTTTTGATGATTTGTTGGAAAGTCCTGATCCAATGGTGATTGAAACTAGTGATAATAGCGATGATTACGATGAAGTTGACGATAATTCGTTGATTTTAAATGCTGATTTCTCGTTGATTCAAAGAAATAGTGGCTTCATTAGTGGTATGGTTTGTGTTCTACATGATGTCACTGAACAACAAAAAATCGATAGTGAACGTCGTCAATTTGTTTCCAATGTTTCACACGAGTTGAGAACGCCTTTGACAAGTATAAGTAGCTATATTGATGCTTTGAACAATGGTGCTTGGAAGGATCAAAAACTGGCACCACAGTTCTTAGGTGTAACTGCAGAGGAAACTGACCGGATGATTCGAATGATTCAAGATTTATTGAGTTTGTCACGAATGGATCAAGGACGTTCGAAGTTGGACAAGGAATTAGTTAACTTTAATGAATTCTTCTCCTATATTTTGGATCGTTTTGATATGATGTTGAAAAAAGAAAAAGCTGATGCAAAAGAAGACGATACGAAAGTTGTCAAAAATTATCGTATCAAGCGGATTTTCACCAGCAAAGATCTTTGGGTCGAAATTGATACTGATAAGATGACTCAAGTGATCGATAATATTATGAACAATGCTATCAAGTATTCACCAGATGGTGGTGTTATTACTTGTCGTTTGTTGGAGACTAACAAGCACATCATTGTCAGCATCTCTGATGAAGGTCTTGGTATTCCTCGTAAGGATATCAAGAAGGTCTTTGAACGTTTCTATCGTGTAGATAAGGCACGTTCAAGAAAACAAGGTGGTACTGGACTAGGTCTATCTATTTCCAAGGAAATTGTGGAACAACATAAAGGTAGAATCTGGGTCAACAGTGCTGAAGGTAAGGGATCAACATTCTACATTTCCTTACCATTTGATCCTAACGAAACAGGAGGAGAATGGGATGAAGTTTAGTCGATTGATCGTCCAGTTATTTTTGGTCGTAGCTGTAATCACCAGTATTGTCCTATCCTTCTTTATTTGGACAAATACGGCGCGATATCAGCGAGGCCGCAATATTGATGTTACATCAGCGGAATCGAATAAAAATGAGATACCAATGAATCAAGTCATTAGTCCAACCTCAGTTATTTGGCATGATGAAACAGATCAACATTTAATTTATAACAGTAATGAAAACATTTCTTTGAGTATTCAAAAAGTGATGCAAGATTGGAAAATTAGTGAACCCAAGCAAATTTCCAAAAAGAATGGGGCTTACTATCAAAAAATCATTCAAGAAAAAAATACTTTGCAGATGATTTATCCAACTGGGATTACGATTAATACTTTTGGCTATTTATTGAATAATGATAGTCTGAAGAATGATAAGAATAATCAATTTAACCGTATTTTGGTTAACCTCAAAGATAAGAAAGATCCCCATATTTACTTGGCAAACGACAATAACTATACCGTTTATAAAGCTAAGTTAAAAAATGCCTCGTCTGTACCAATTATGAAATTAGTTAAAAAAGCTAACATTAATCTGAAGGTTCGCTTAGATATTATGAAGCATGGTGTCTTTACATCGTACGTTGATCCCATCAAGCTCAAGAGTTATTCATATGTTATTAGTGGGAAAAAGGATGGCGAATATACGACAGCTTTGTTTGACTCCAATACAAATGGCTTAGTCACATCTGAAGATAATGGCGTTTATACTTATAATTCCGGTGAGTCGAAGCGTTTGATTTCAGATCATAATACTGATGAACTGACATTTGAGGATTATACCGATACCTCAGTTCCAAAGAATCAATTGGCGTTCTTACAACGTGGTTATCAAAAAGTTACTAACTTGCAAAATTCTATTTCCAACTTGCGACTTTATAGTGCTAATTGGGATGATAAAGATTTAGTCTTTAGAGAATACGTTGAAGGCTTTCCAATTTTTAAGAAGAGTCAGTTTGGTTCCATTCGGATTAAATTTAGTCGTAAAGGAAGTAGTGAACATTTCTTAAACAAGGTTCTAGAAGTTCCAGTGCCATCCAATTCAGCAGCAACTACGCTTAAATCAACTAATGCAATTTTCAAAGGATTGCAGCGGGCAGGATATTCACCAAATGATGTCCAAAATATCGAGATTGGCTACCAATGGGAAGCGGAAGCTGATAATGAGAAGGTTGTTGATTTGAAACCAACTTATTATGTGAAGATCGATGGTCATTGGAAAGCTTATGATGAATGGACAAATGAAAGTGCGGAGGAAGAGTAAATGGATTTTAGAAGAATCGAAGTTATATTCTTAATAGTATTTTTCTCACTAGATATCTTTTTATTCTTGTCATTTCGCAATAGTCAACAATTGGTCAGTAGCAGTAGTACCAATACATCAACGGTTACTGAGATGCGTAAACGTAATATAAGTTTTGGTAATTTAGATACAAAAAATGGATATGCCTATTATTTAGGTTCACGACCTGACAATAGTTTGGCCCAAAATATTCAAAAATTACGTAACCAAAAAGTTGAATACGAGGATGTTAATCATACACTAGTAAGTACTTTGAATAGCCCAGTGACAGTGACAGCCAATAATCGTAAACAAATAATGAATAAATTTGTTAAGAAAGAAAGCAATATTTTATTCGGTAACAAATATAAGTATTCACCACAACTTTCTAGTAATTCGCAAATAGTTTACGTCTATACAGATTCTTTAGGTGAAGTTTATGATAAGACGGCTCAACTGGTCTTTTCCGTTTCCGATGGAGAAGTGATAGGTTATACTCAGACTTATGTGCGGTCGATGATTATTTTGCATGAACGACAAGCTATTAAGAGTGAAAAAGATGTCGTGACGAACCTCTATGCTAATTCAGAAATCCCCAATAATTCCAAGATCTCATATGCTAATTTAGCTTATACGAAATTGTTGGAAGCTAAGGATAGTACGATTTACATTCCGGTTTGGTTCGTGACGATTCGCAATAAAGATAGTAAAGTTGCTACAACTAAGAAAGTTAATGCCTTTACTGGTAATATTATAAAGAGTTCAACAAACGGAGATAATTACAGTGCCCAATGATGATAGTTTAAAAATTAGTGTTTTAGCCAGCAGCAGTTCAGGTAACGCTACTTATATTGAAACCCCTAAACATCGTGTGTTAGTCGATGCCGGTTTATCTGGTATCAAAATCAAGCGAGCAATGGATAGCATTGGTAAAGATATTACTAAAGTTGATTCATTATTTGTAACGCATGAACATACTGACCATATACAAGGTGTTGGAGTTTTAGCTAGACGCTATGGCCTCAGCGTGTATGCCAACCAGAAAACTTGGGAGGCGATGTTACCAAAAATCGGTAAAATTTCTGAAGACCAAATCAACGTTTTCAATCACAATAAAGTTATGTCATTAGATGATTTAGATGTGGAAAGTTTCGCCGTGTCACATGATGCCATCGATCCACAATTCTATAAGTTTTATCATAATGGTAAAGAATTCGTAATTTTGACCGATACAGGTTATGTTTCAGATCGAGTTCAAAAAACGATTGAAAATGCTGATGGTTATTTAATGGAATGTAATCATGATGTCGAAATGCTGCGCGAAGGTTTCTATCCTTGGCCATTGAAACAACGAATCCTTAGTGAAAAAGGCCATTTATCAAATGAAGATGGCGCTCATACATTAATGGATGTTATTGGCAACAAGACTAAGCAAATTTTCTTGGGACACTTAAGCCATGAAAACAACACCAAAACAGCAGCGCGTGAAGAAGTTACACAAGTTTTGGAAGACCATGATTTCGGGGTTGGTTCTGATTTCAAAATTAACGATACCGACCCAGCAATTGCAGATCCATTGATTGATTTGTAGTTCCGCCTCCAGGAGCAAGAAATTTGGGTCGCTATGGGGACCGATTCGAGCCAAAGTGCGGTCTCGAATCTCGATTTTGAACCTCGCAAAAGCCTCGAGTTTCAAAACTCGTCCCGTGGTGTAAGAGCTGAAGCTCTTACACCACCTGCACAGCGACCCAAATTTCTTGCTCCTTCCGGCTAGTGGATTCGTTGTTTTGAAGTGTAAATAGATTTAATTATTATTGATAATCAATGACTTCATTTTTAAGTTTTAGAATTATTTTTTTCTTTATTCATTAGATATTTGGATTATTGGTTAATAAGCTGAGTACTCTTTTGGTTATCAAATTTAGATAAGGAATAATTAGTTCAAAGTTAAATTAGTCGGAGGTTTGGAGGGATTCTTCCTGCTGTGAAGGTGGAGTTAGGGCTTTAGCCCTTACTCCACGGACGACTTTGGAGACTTACACGGTTTTGTAAGGCTTCAAAGCGAGATTCGAGACCTTGGCTCGAATCGGTCCACACAGCAGGCGGAATCCCTCCAAACCGGAGACGGCAACAAATAAATCATAGGACTTTCATAATTTTTTCATAATTCAACGTTATATTATAATTAGTAAATGTGTGGGGAAGTGAAAATGTATGAATAATGACAATAACGACAACTCTGAATCAAGAGTAGAAGAAAAGAAACGTGGCTCCAATAAGGGTTCCGGTAATAATTCTTTGCTTAAGATTGGAATCGTTGCTTTTATCTCGGCTGCCTTAGGTGTGGTAATTGCTTTTGCAGGATTCACATATTTCGGCAGTAATGCTTCTGATACAGCGAGTGTTGGTAATACATCAGGTGCTACTCAAGTTAGCAATACGAAAGTAAACACTTCTAGCTCGATGTCTGGGGCTTATAAGAAGGTTAACGGTGCCGTTGTTTCGGTTATCAACTTACAAAAACAAAAAGAACAAAGCGCAGGCGATGGCAGTTTATCATCGATTTTTGGTGATTTGTTTGGCGACAGTGGTTCTTCATCGGATAGTTCTCAAGCACAAGGCCAAGCCGATGAAAATGGTGATAACAGTAACTCGAACTCTAACGGAAATTCTAATTCTGGTTCTTCCAATAATAGTAATTTGCAGGAATACAGCGAAGGTTCTGGTGTTATTTATGCTAAACAAAATGGTAAAGGTTATATCGTAACGAATAACCACGTTGTTTCAGGATCAGATTCTTTGGAAATCATTTTGGAAGATGGAACGAAAGTCGCTGCTAAATTAGTTGGTACTGATACTACTACTGACCTAGCTGTACTTGAGATTCCAGGTAATAAAGTGCCTGCCACAGCTTCATTTGGTAACTCTGACAACGTTTCACCTGGTGATCCAGTAATTGCCATTGGTTCGCCATTAGGTAGCGAGTATGCAACAACCGTTACCCAAGGTATTATTTCGGCCACAAACAGAACTGTGACAACACAAGATCAAAATACAGGTCAAGCAACTGGTGAAGCAACAGTTCTTCAAACTGATGCCGCCATCAACCCTGGTAATTCAGGTGGTCCTTTAGTTAATGCTGCAGGACAAATTGTTGGTATCAATTCGATGAAGTTGGCTTCTAACACTGATGGAACTTCGGTTGAAGGTATGGGCTTTGCTATTCCAAGTAACGAAGTTGTTAAGATTATCAACCAATTAGTTGCTAATGGTAAAGTTGAGCGTCCATCACTTGGTATCAGAGTCTTAGATCTTGACCAAATTACTGACGATTCACAATCAAGTTTGAAACTACCAAGTAGTGTAACGAAAGGTGTTGTTGTTTACAGCACAACATCTGGCTCAGTTGCTAAAGCCGCTGGTATGAAGAAATATGATGTGATTGTTAAATTAGGTAATAAGAGTGTAAATTCAGTTGCGGACTTACACACAGCCTTATACTCACATTCAATTGGTGATACTGTAAGTATTCAATATTATAGAAATGGTAAGTTGAGTACGGCAAAAGTTCATCTAACTAAGAAAACAGCCGAATAAAGCTGAATTTAAGCGTGAAACCTAGTAATGCGGGTTTCACGCTTTTTTTTGAACAATTGTAAACAAACTGGATATTTATTTCGACTTTTCAGAAAACAAATAAACAGGAGTTATCCACAGATGTGCATAACTTGTGTATAAGTGCAAAAAAAGGAGAAAAGACGTTGTAGAAAAGTTATCCACAAAATTACCCACAGCTGTGGATATTTTGATAAACGAAAAAATAAGTGTAAGTAAGATTGCTATTAAAATAGGGATGATAAGTGTTACACAAAAACAAACAAACTTTTATTTTTCTGTGTACAAATGAAATCTCATGATAATTCGTATTTGGAAAATTAATTTGGCAATCAAACGATAGTTTCGTATCATAAATAATGAGGAGATTTTAGATTATGAATATAAAAGTTGTTACGGTTGGAAAGTTAAAAGAAAAGTATTTCAAAGCTGGTATTGCTGAATATGCCAAGCGTTTGGGGGCTTTTTGTAAATTTCAAATTGTTGAGTGTCCGGATGAAAAAGCTCCTGAAAGCTTGAGTGATGCCCAAGATGCGAAAGTAAAGCAAATCGAAGGAGAACGAATATTAAGTAAAATTAAGGATAAGGAATATGTGATTTTACTCGATTTACGTGGAAAAGAACTCACATCTGAGGAACTAGCTAAGAAAATCGATGACTTATCCACATATGGAACATCTGATATCACATTTGTTATTGGAGGATCACTAGGTGTCAGTCCTGAAGTTACTAAACGTGCCGATTACAGCATTTGTTTTGGTAAATTTACTTTGCCACATCAGTTGATGCGCTTAGTTTTAACTGAACAAATTTATCGTTCCTTTATGATTATTAATCACCGGACTTATCATAAGTAAGTGCAATATTATTTAAAATTGAATAGAATCAAAAAACTAGATATTTTTTCTGGATTTAATACCCGAATAAAAATATCTAGTTTTTTGATTCTAAAGGTTGACCGTAATTAGGTGCACACGGATGACGATTGATAATTGTAAAGCTTTCGTAATGTTTTAGATAAACCGTTGTATATATATTATAAGGATAATAGACTAGTTGTTGAATATAGTGTGAATATATTATCAGAGGTGGATATAATGAAAAAAAGAAATAATATTTTAGTAGCTTCTGCCGTTGCCATAATGTTGGCTCCTGCTGCTTTAAGTGCTTTGCCACAACAAACTGTTGATGCCAGTGCTGTTGGTACAATTTCAACCGCAACGCCAGTCTATAATGCCAGCGGTAAACAAACTGGTCAAACATTGCCAAGTGGTAGTAAATGGCAATTAGGACAACAAGCAACTATCAATGGTGTGGCTCATTATTTAGTTGGTAATAATGAATATGTACCTGCTTCTGTTGTCACAAATGTTACGGGAGCTACTAACTCAGTTGATCCCGACTTTGGTCCAGCTATTACATACACAGCTAACGATCAGGCTGGAAAAACAGTTACTGCTAATCAAGCTTTAAATGTTGTTGACAGATTCGGTAATGAAACTGGGACCGTTTTGCCAACTGGTAGTCGTTGGGTTATTGGTGAAGTTATGCATGCCAATCGTATGGTTTATTACCAAGTTGGTAATAATCAATATATCAACACGTTAGATGTTACAGGTGATTGGGAACAAGCTGACGCTAATGATTCTAATAATGCCGCAGATAATTACACTGAAACAGACGGCAATTTTGGAAAAACTGGTACTGTAACGCAAGTCGCTGCTGTCGTTAATGATCAAGGAAATAATACAGGTGTTGTTTTGCCAGTTAATAGTCAATGGAAACTTGGCAAGGCTATGCACCGTGACAAACAAACATTCTATCAAGTTGCCACTAACGAATGGATTTCATTCGCTGATATATCTGTAGCTAATACAACAACCGACGATAATACTGACTATTCAGGTAATGGCAGTTATATTACATCCGGTTCAACTGCTGCTGGTAAAGTAGGGACAATTACAGTCGCTACCGATGTCGTTAATGGTCACGGCGATGCGACTGGTCAAGTTTTGCCTGTTGGTAGTAAATGGGCTGTTGGTGGAGATATTTTACACTATGACAAGCAAACTTATTATCAAATAGCGACTGATGAATTTGTTTCTGTTGCTTATATGGACGTTGCAGATGGCACAACAACAACTAATACCAACTCAAGTATTCCTACACCAGGCAATGGCTTGATTGGTACAACAACTGTTAACCAAAAGACATATAACACAGCTACAAATACGTATGATCAATATTTGCCAGCTAACACTTCTTGGAAAATTAACAAATTAGTTGTTAACAAGTATGGTTCATATTGGGGTCAAATTGCCACAAATCAATGGGTTTGGATCTCAACTGTAAGATTGAACAGTGGTCTTAATTTACCAACATATGCTTACTCTGAACCTGATTTTGCTACTAACATTAGTAAGTAAAATATTTAGAAATACATCTCGAAATGGGATGTATTTTTTTATTGGTGATTTACGGATAAAAAAAGAGATTAAATTCCATCAACGGATTTTAATCTCTTTTTGGCGCAAATCTGAAAAAGATATTATTTTTTATCGTAACTAGCAATTGAATCAAAAATGAATTGAACAAATGCTTCACGGTTAACATCTTCAAGAACTTTGATGTTGTTCTTTTGTGGAGCGTCTGTACGGCGGTCTGGGTATGTCATACCACGATATTGGTCGTTTGTTAGGCAGACGTCCATTGAATAGTTAGTGCTCTTTGTGAACAATTCTGGAGCAATCAAGCTAATTACGGCACAAGCGTCATGGATTGGAATCTTGGTCATACCTTTAGCTAATTCAGCTGAGGCATAGAAGTCTAAGATTGAACTAGCCATTACACCGACATGTCCTAAATCTTTGATTTTGTTGATTTCATCCATTGTTAGATAAGCTTTATTTTCAGTCAAGTTTAATCCGGATAAAGTAATTGGCAATCCTGAATTGAAGACGATTTCCATGGCTTCTGGATCAACATAAGCGTTAAATTCGGAAGCTAAAGTGATATTTCCTTGTAGCGTTGAACCACCCATAATGTAGATGTGTTCAATATTTTTCTTAACTTCTGGGAAAGTCTTCAACAGTAGAGCAACGTTTGTTAATGGGGCAGTAGCGACCAAGTTAACTTTTTCGTCACTGTTAGAAATGCGGTCGTACATGTAAGTTACGGCGTTGTCGCTTGTTAATGGATAGTCAAGACTGTTCTCAGGGAAGTCGTAACCGTCCATACCAGTTTTACCGTGGATTTCACCAGCTGTTTCAATTTCTTTAACTAGTGGGGATGCTTGACCAGATGCAAGTTCTGCCTTTGAGCCTAAAAATGTTAGAAGCTTCTTAGCGTTTTTGGTAACATATTCAAGTTTGACGTTACCACCAACAGTAGTAACACCCATCAAATCAGCTTTTTCGGGATGTGCAAGTAAAACTGTTAAAGCAATCGCATCATCAATACCAGGATCACAATCCATAATTACTTTTGTCATTAAATCCTTACCTCACTTTTTTAATTTTTGGAGAATGTTTTTAGCACATTGTCATACGAAATAATTATAACATCTTAGTTTTACTCTATCCTTATCGGTTTGTAATATGATTCACAAAATTAGTAAATTATCATTTCTAAATAATATTATTTTTATAAAATTTAGTTTTTTGTTAATTTCTAGTCATGTTAAGTTCTTCGAGAAACATTCTTTGTATTAATTTTGAAACTCACCTATATTGGACTATGGAAACTAAATACAGGGGGAAAGATAAATGTCTAAAGTTTTAATTTTGGGTGCTAATGGTAAGATTGCTCGATTGGCAGAACATATTTTTATTGATACAACTGATACAGATTTGAGATTATATTTGAGAAATTCAGGACGTTTAAAGGACTTCGCTGATTCACATACACTTGTCGAAACAGTTGAAGGTGACGCCACAAACGTTCAAACTTTGATCGAAGCTATGAAAGATGTCGACATGGTTTATGCTAACTTAGCTGGTGGCAATATTGAGGATGAAGCTAAGGCTGTTGTTGAAGCAATGCATGCTGAAAAGAAAACTCGTCTAGTATGGATTTCAACCTTGGGTATTTATGATGAAGTACCTGGTAAGTTTGGTGAATGGAACAACAAGACTTTGGGTAGCTATATTACTAACTATGCAGCTGCAGCCAAAGTTATTGAAGATTCCGACCTTGATTACACAATCATTCGTCCAGCTTGGTTAACTGACAAGCCAGAAGTTGATTATGAAGTAACCCAAAAAGGTGAACCATTTAAGGGTACTGAAGTTTCAAGAAGATCAATTGCGCAAGTTGTTGTGGATATTTCACAAGATCCTGACAAGTATAAACGTGAATCAATTGGTGTTAATAAGCCTAATACTGATGGCGACAAACCAGCTTGGTATTAAAACACGCCGCTTCCAGAAGCAAGAAGTTTAGGCCACTATGGGAAACGATTCGAGCGAAAGAACGGTCTTAAATCTCGCTTTTGAACCTCGCAAAATACGCGAGTTTCAGAAGTCGTTCCGTGGTGTAAGCACTAAAGTGCTAACGCCACCTTCACAGCGCCCTAAATTCTTGCTCCTTCCAGCTAGGGATTAGCTCTTTTATTGATATTAAAGGAATTTAGGACAAAATTACTATTGTCTTTAAACATGCAACATAAACGTGGAACAAAATATTCCGCTTAAAGCAAATGACGCCAGCAATCCAAAATCGGATTACTGGCATCATTTGCTTTAATGCTCGAAAACTTAACATGTTTTGTTCTACTCTTTTTTTGTGGTCGAAAATTACTAAAAATGCTATGGTGTTTTTGTAATCGATTGCAATTAGAAGGAGAACATAATGGTTAAACGTTTAATTAGTGCAAATACAAGTGAAATGTTAGCAATGAATGGTGCCGAATTAAAACAGAGTATCAAGGCGAGTGAAGGTCGGGTCGTTTTGAGCGAAAATGTGGTGGTTCATGAACCTTTGGACGGAATCACAACTGGAGCAGATTTAATTTTGTTAAATGCCTTGGATGTGTTGAATCCATTGATTTTAGGACTGTATAACGGTGAAGAAACGATGGCTACTGCTAAGGCACATCACGATGGCAAAACGATTCATGACCTCCAAAAATTAGTTGGAAGACCCGTCGGAGTTAATTTGGAACCAGTTGATCCAGATGCCAAAATGGCTGAAGATAGGTTAGTTATTCCTGAAGGTCGAATGGCCAGTGAGAAAACTTTACGTGAAGTTGAAAAATTAGGCTTTAATTTTGTTGTTTTAACCGGTAATCCTGGGACAGGTGTAACAAATAAACAAATTGCGGCCAATATTAAAGTAGCAAAAAATGTCTTTTCTGGCTTAGTAATTGCAGGGAAAATGCATGGTGCCGGAGTTGACGAACCAGTGGTCAGTCCAAAAGCAGTTGAGACATTTTTAGATGCAGGCGCCGATGTAATACTAGTGCCAGCAGTAGGAACGGTTCCGGGATTTGATGATGCAGAATTAAAAGAAATCGTTAAGTTAGCCCACAGTCGTAACGCCTTAGTTATGAGTACGATTGGAACAAGTCAAGAAGGGTCAGGTAGTAGTTTTATCCAAAATATTGCCATTCGCAATAAAGTTGCTGGAGTAGACATTCAACATATTGGGGATGCAGCTTGGGGCATTCAATCACCATTCGAAAACATCTATGCATTGAGTAAAGCCATCCGCGGAGAACGCCACGCAATTGCTAGAATGGCACGGTCAATCAATCGTTAATTTACGGATAGGCGTTATGGATAATGATTATTGGTATTAAAGGTTTATTCAAATGTTTTGATACGGTTATTATAACGATAAAATTTTTAGTATGACACCGATAACTTTTGTAGAGTATATTGGTGTTTTTTTATGTATTGACATCACTAAGATATAAAATTCTTTTTGAATGGTCTCAAAAAAGCTTTAAGTAATATTGCTCTAGTTTTTAAGAGTATAAAGATACCATATATTCCAAGCTAAATATTGGTCTGTAAAGAAACGAATAAACTAGCCGGAAGGAGCAAGAAAATTAGGTCGCTGTGAAGGTGGCGTTATGGCTTTAGCCATTACACCACGGGACGAGCTTTGAAACTCGCGGTTTTTGCGAGGTTCAAAGTCGAGATTCGAGACCGTACTTTGGCTCGAATCGGTCCCCACAGCGACCTAATTTTTCTTGCTCCTGGAGGCGGCAGTGAACCCTTACATAAAATAGGAAGTCAAAAAATAAATCGTCCAAATTGTGAAAATATAAAAATAATTTCAGAAAAAACTTACGAAGAAGCTTTTTTTCTGGTATATTAATCCACTGTTGCAACAATTTGGAGGTAACTATGAGTAAAACTCAAAAAATTAATACAAAACCTCTTCATCCATTATTGTCACTAATGGGTGTTCTGATTGGTGGATTCGTCGGCATGTTCAGTGAAACATCATTGAATATTGCTCTTCCATCTATTATGAAAGCTTTTAATATTGAAACAGGAACAGCTCAATGGCTAGTTACTGGTTATATGCTAGTAATTGCGATTGTGTTGCCACTTTCCAGTTTATTGACAAAACATTTCTCAACTAGGGGATTAGTTAGATTTGGTTTAATCGACTTTATCGTCGGTTCAGTGATTGCTGCTGTAGCAATCAATTTCCCAATGTTATTAGTTGGTCGTATGATTCAAGGTATCGCCACTGGTATTATTTTGCCATTGATGTTCTCAATTGCGATGCGGATCTTCCCACCTAATAAACTAGGTGCCGCTCTTGGTATGGCTGCACTTGTTATTATGTTTGCCCCAGCTATCGGACCTACAATTTCCGGTATTATCTTGGGTATTTTATCATGGAGATTTATTTTCTGGTCATTCATTATTTTCCTAGCTATCGGATTAGCAATCATGGAAAAGAATTTGACTAACGTCTTCGAAGTAACTAAGCCAAAAGTTGACTGGTTAGCCATTGCTTTATCAACAATTAGTTTTGGTCTAATTGTCTTCGGAATTAGTTATTTAAGTAAGAGCATGACTTTGGCATTGATTGCCTTGGTAGCCGGTTTGATCGTCTTGGTTGTTTATATTAGACAACAATTACATGCCGAAACACCAACATTGGATTTTGCCGTGTTGAAGAAGCCCGAATTTGTGACTGGATCAGTTCTAGTTATGATTAACTTTGGTATTACATTGTCAGCTATGTACTTGTTACCAATGTATTTACAAAATGGTTTAGGTGTTGCCGTAGCATTAACTGGTATCGTTATGTTGCCAGGTGGTGTAATCAATGCCGCTGTCTCATTTGGTGCCGGTCGTACTTATGATAAAATTGGTGCTAAATTGATGACACGTTTAGGTTTCTTGATTTCAGCTATTGGTGCTGCAATGTTCTTATTCAGTAACTCACACAGTTCATTGGGTTATATCATTGCCGCACATATTGTCTTGATGATTGGTGTTCCATTAGCTATGTCACCAGCACAAAGTTATGGCTTGAACTCATTAGACGCTTATCAATCCGCTGATGGATCAGCCATTATCAATACTTTCCAACAAGTTATCGGTGCTGTCGCAACTGGTATTGCTACAATCTTGTTGAGTACTGGTCAAGCAAATTACTTTGCTGCCGGTGGAAATTCATCAAAATTAGCATTTACTAATGGCGCTCATTACGGATTTATGTTTACATTAATATTAGCTGTCTTTGGATTCATCTTGGCATTCCGCGTGCACAACAAGAGTGTAGAGACAGTCAGTTCCAAAGAATCTAAGTCTTTGTCTGACAAAGACGAAAGTACCGTAGCCGATTTAAACTAGTCGCTGAGTTTGGACGGTTAAAGAAAACAATTGATACAAAAAAGAGCTGATCAAGATGGTAATTGATTGGCTTTTTTTATTGGTTGGGGCCGTCGGAGGTCGTGCCGAACGAAGCCTGCTGTGGGGACCGGTCTCAGCCAAGGTCTGAGACCTCGATTTTGAACTTCGCAAGGTGCACGAATTTCAAAAGTCGTCCCGTAGTTTAAGAACGGAAAAGCACCGTTCTTAAACTACCTTCACGGCTGGCTTCGTTCGGCACGACCTCCGACTATTTTTAGGATTCGATGTTTTTTTAATAGGTTTAAAAAGTAAATTAAATAATGTATAGTAGTAAGCTATTACGGGTTCACAGCCATATAACATATACGTTATAGACAAAGTTTGTTATATATGCGACGGATATTTTTAATCTATCTAACATGAATATGAATTTACTGTTGAAATGTAAGGTGAATTCTCTTATAATAATAGGGTTAATAAAATATGTTAAATGTATAACGGGAAGGAGGGTTTTTTAGATGTCACAAAATACACATAAAGGTATGACTGGCCACCGCCGTCCTGTAAACCAAAAAAATGGTGCAGAAAAACGCGCTAACACACAAGCTGTTCTTGACTTTTTAAAGAGTCGCGACGCTAAAGAATCTAAATAATTTAGACTAAATAAAGGAGCTAGCAGATTAATTTCTGTTAGCTCTTTTTTGAGAGTGTGACGAAAGAGGTTCATTCGAGCATTAAGGCAAACAAGACCCGTAATCCGATTTTGGATTGCGGGTCTTGTTTGCCTTAAGCGAAAAAAACTATGTTTTGTTGTACGTTTATGCTGCATGTTTAAGGTAAAAAAAGTTATGTCAAAGACAATCTAATTAACGGTGATTTCTTTTCTCCCGTTACGTTTGGAATGATACAGAGCCTCATCAACGCGGGAATAGAAGTCATTGATTGAAATTTCATCCTTCTTCATTTGTGAAACTCCCATTGAAACTGTTAAATTGATTTTCTTACCATCGAATGTTGTCTGCGAATGATTAATGGCTGAAAAGATTTCTTCAACAATGTTTTGGGTGGCACCTAGCTCATAGTTAGGAAAAATGATATTGAATTCTTCGCCACCGGTTCGGTAGAGTTTGATTTTACGATCGTTGTTATCGATCACAGTTTGGACAATTTTCACGACATTTTGGAGTACGGCATCACCTGCTAAATGTCCGTAAGTATCATTAATACTTTTGAAATGGTCGATATCAAACATCAGCATAGTAAATTGAATATCAGAAGTTTTAACTTGTCTGAAAATGTCGCGTAAATCAATATCAAAAGCATCGTAATTATATGCGGAGGTTAATTTATCGTGGGTAGCATCCCGGAAGAGTGCAGTTCTTGATTCTATATCGGTAAATAACATTGCAATATAACCGAAAGTAAATATTTCCAGAACAGCTAAGGATAAAATTTCTTTACCAAAAACGAGGTAACTAAGATTGAATTTTATTTTAGCAAAAAACCAATAAGCTGCCCCGAAGAACAAACTTGCAAAGATGTACTGTAAATATGGAAATTTTTTATCAGTGTTAACTTTGATCCGATTAAGTGTGTAGAAAAATCCAATCAAAATAAGTCCCAAGCACCATGATTCCCAGCTCTTAATAGCCGAATTGAAAATCATAAAAGATAGCACGATTGGTGCAAACAAATGAAATTTAAAAGGAACGTTTAAAATAACAGTATAAAAAATAACGGCCACTAACTGAAAGTTAATAAAAGTCCATGACGGAGCTCGACCACGAACAGAACTTTGTAAAATGAATAAATTTACTAAAATATAAATAATTCCTAAAATAGCCCGGAGGGTGTATTCGTCAAAATTTACATCTTTGATTGTTAATACTTTTTTTAGACCGGCAAAAGCTACTTGAAAGACAATGAAAACACCCATGATGAAAAAGAGACTTGTAATCAATGAAGCTTTGCCGATAACATAACTAGTTAACAAACTTATCCCCCAATCGTTTAAGTTATTTTTCCTATGACTAGTATAATTGTAAAACATTAAAAAATTAATAGGGAAGTAAACAAAAAGTCCCATTTTTCTGGGACTTTTCGTTAATCTATATCAGGTCGATGTAATTTGAAGGTTAATGATAGAGCAATTAGTAAAAATGCCAAACAAGCTAGAAATCCTGCTTGAATACCAACGGCTTGATTAGTGGTGCTACCGGTAATAATTTTGTCTGCCATTGTAATAACAGCAATGATGATGGCTGTTCCAAATGATGCCGCTATTTGACGGAGGGTGTTAAACGTTGCTACTCCATCAGAAAGGTACTTTTTAGGTAAGGCACTTAAAGCATGCGTTTGAATAGGAATCAGGATTAAGACGAGTCCTAATTGCCGAATCATTTGTCCCAGTGTCAACATCAATACAGAGGCGTTAACATCAATCACAGCTTGCATGAAAGTACCAAAACAGTCAATCAAAACACCAGTTAGAACAATTCGTTTAACAGGATATCTATCAAATAGTCGACCGCTGACGGGTGACATAAAGCCAGTTAAAACAGCACCAGGTAGCAGCGCCAGACCAGAGATCAAAGGACTTTTGTGAAGAATCATCTGAATCATTAGTGGCAATAAAATTGTATTGCCGTACATGGTTAATACAATCAACATATTGATGGTTGTCGCAAAGGTAAACTGGGAGTGCATAAAGATTTCAAAGTTAATGATTGGTTTGGTCGATTTGTTTTCCATAATTGAAAAAATGACAATTAAAATTAATCCGATAACGGTGAATCCCAAAACTTTAAATGTGAAAAAGTTTGTTTGACCAATATTTGAAAAACCACTTAGTAGGAACAATAGTCCCAAACTGATAGTAATTAAGCTGGGAACGTCAAATTTAGGATTGTCGTGGGTTGCGATTTGAGGTAGTTGAAAAATTGCTAGCAAAACAACGGCAATAATAAATGGCAAGATTAAAATGAATAAGTATTGCCATGGAAAATACTGTAAGATGACTCCTGACAGCGTTGGGCCAATAATAGGGGAGAAATTAAAGGCCAAGCCAATAATTCCCATAACGGCCCCTTGTTTGCTTTTTGTGGTATATTGCATTGCCAAAACATTGACTAATGGCATCATCATACCGGTACCAATAGCTTGAATCATTCGACCAATAATAACCATGATGAACGTATTGGCTATAGCACCTAAGAAGGTCCCGACTAAGAAAATAGAACTGAAAATGATAAACAAATGTCTAAAAGAAAATTTCTTTATAAAATAGGCACTAGTTGGAATCATGATGGCGTTGACTAGGGTATAACCATTAGTTAACCATTGGACGGCAGAAGAACTGACATTAAAAACCCGCATAAACGTTGGTAGGGCAGTGTTCATTAATGTTGAACATAAGACACCAAAAAAGGTCCCAAAGACCATAATAAAAAGTGATTTTTTAATTTGTTTCGACATGCTGAGTACTCCTAACTAAAAAGTAGTAACTTATTAAGTTTAGTTATCAAAGTTAGGATGGTCAACACGTCGCCTTGGTTAATTCATGAAAAGACGATAGAGTTTGAAAGGTAAGTCGTCCGGATTTATGACTTGATATCCTTTGACATAGCTACCTTTAGTATCAAGTTTCAGCAATTGACCGTCGTCTAAATCATCATTAGAGTGTACATCAATCTCGTGCCAGTGACCCTGACGGTCGTAAGCATCAGCGTAAAAAGTGTAGCTGCCGTCGTTTTCTTTGTTCGCATCATCATAATCGACTTGGATGAATTTAGGATCACGTTTGGCTAACAAATTGTATCGGTTGAAAGATTGAGCAAATTCTGTATTTTTATCTTTTAAGTAGGAACCAGCCATATAGTAGCCCAATCCGAGGACAACTAGTCCCATAAATAAAACGTTAATAATTTTTTTCATGATTTTTCTCCAAATTGTATAAAAAAAGAGCCTTATCGGCCCCAGATTATAGATTTAATTTAGTATAAACATCGCTAGGCATATCTTTTTTAAAGACTTCTTTGTATGAATAAACATAGCTGCCTTTAGTATCAAGTTTTAGGTAGTGACCTTGTTTCAACTTACCCATGCCCATGAACTTTATAGGATGCTCATTACCATTGTCATCATAACTTTTAAGATCATATGTATAATTACCATAACCATCTTCGTCTTTGGCCTCTTTATTATCAATTTTGACGTATTTTGCCTCACGCTTTACTAGAACATTGTAGGCGTTGAAAGCCTGTGCTGATTGGCTTGTGCTGTCCTTAACTGTGAAACAGACTGCAAAATACCCGATTGCTAAAACTGCGATACCCAACAAAAAAACTCTTAAAAAACTTCTCATTTGAATTACCTCCTGACAAGTATATTAAGAGTTTTGTTGTTTTTTATACATTTGATCTACTTACATTATTCTTACAGATTTGTAAGTCGGCTGTTTACCACCAATCAAAGTTAAGTGTATAGTCTACAATTCTGTTGAATAAGTGTGCTAATAGTTTCATCATGACTAACACCTCCAACAATGCGAACTTTATTTCTATCTATATTATAAGCTTTATTGAAAGCGCTATCAATAATTGAACCTTTTTTCTAATGTTTTCTACAAATCGAATTTACAGTTTGGGCGGCCGCAGCCACAGCAAACTTGTTCAGACTCAGGGTTATACTTTTGTGTCCATTGGCATATATTTTTTAGAATAGGTAGTGCTTCGATACCCTTCCTAGTTAAATCATATTCAACTCTAACTGGTATTTCATTGAATTGTGTGCGACTTATGATTTTGTAATCAGTTAATTCCTTTAGAGTTAAAGCTAGGACAGCATCAGTTATTCCGTCTAGTTCTTTCTTTAAGGCAGTGTATCTCAAACTACCATTATTAGATAAACAACAAATGATTCTAGTCTTCCATTTACCATCAAAAGCTGCCAGTCCTTTTTCTAAAGGACTTCGAAAATCGTTTTCCATTTTGTGTTCGTACATATTCAACTCTTCCTTTAAGTATTGATACATCAATAACTCATAAATTTATGAGTAACTAATAAATTTGCTAAGGTCTTCATATTATAAATACTATCTCTTAAAATTATACTTGAAAACAAGGAGGAGTTACTAATGAGTGTTCAAGCATATTTACAAATCACAATGGTTGTTGACGATAAAAATCGTTCTGCTGCCGCAAAGGTGTACAACGACTACCGCAAACCTTTCTTAGATACTATTCCCGGAGCATTAACAAAGGACTTATTAGTTAGAGATGAAGATGTTCAAGTATTACACGGCTTTGACAGTGTCGAACATGCTAAAGCATACTTGGATAGCGAATTGTTTACGACTAAGGTGTTCCCCGGATTAAAACCCCTATGGAATGGAAATCCAGACGTTAGAGTGTACGGATTGTAAACTATTCGAATAAAATTTCAATCTTTCTCGATTAGAAATTGTTATAAAAAAATCAACCATTCGAAAATTTTCCGAATGGTTGATTTTTTGGATCTAATGGTGCAAAACTACCGGTACGTTTGGAATCGTATTCTAGGAAGTATGTATCAACGTTTTTCTTGTTCAAAGAGGTTGTCAGCAATTAAGACTGCGTATATCTTATCAATATTAATTATATTTCATCGAGAAAAAATGAATTTTCAAACAACATAAGATAGACTTTTTATAGAAAATACCGGTTCTTTCTCTAATTTAAAAATGGATTAGGAAATCTGTCACATTTTTGAAAATAAGGTTCACGAAGCCAAGAAGCATAGGCTTCGTGAACCTTATTTTTTCTGTAAAAGTATGTGTAATTAAGTACATTGCTTGCAACGTATACTACCTTGCTCAAGTAGTAATTTTTCTTTTTATAGTTAGAACCTATACTTCTTTACATAGATTAAGGGATGGACAAATGTTCTTTCAGATTTATATGGGTAATAGAATTTTACAGTACATTAGACTAGGAGTTATTTAATTATGCAAAAGGTAAGTAACAGATTAACAAAGTTTTCTATTTTATTAGTTTCGGTGATTACGGCGTCGGCACCAGCTATCAATGCCAATATTCCTGCACTGGCTAGGGCTTTTCCTACGATACCATTGTCACAGGTTGAGTTATTAACAACGATTCCATCATTTTTTCTGATGCTATCTATATTGTTCAGTGGTTGGGTAGCTCAGAAAATTGGTTTGAAGCAAACCGTTATGTTGGGAGTTACAATTACTGCAGTTGCTGGATTGACACCAGTTTTTACTAATAGCTTTGGCTTAATATTGATTTCACGAGCAGCATTTGGCTTGGGTGTTGGTTTATTTAATTCGTTATTAGTAACGATTATAAGTTCCTTCTATGGTGGGCAAGAGCGGTCAAAATTAATTGGTTTTCAAAGTATTTTCGAAGGCTTGGGCGGTGTTTTGGTAACATTTATCGCCGGTCAATTAATGAATCTAGGATGGCATGCATCGTTTTGGGCTTACTTGATTACTATTCCCGCACTAGTTTTCTTTATGCTATTTGTTCCTAAGATACCAACAGTGAAAAATAACGTTGAAACTGAGAAAGATTTGCCCAAAGTACCATTGTTTAATGGAAGATTAATTAGTCTATTGATTTTGACATTTATAGTTGTGTCACTTTACATGATTATGGGTATCAAGGTACCAACGTTGATGGTCAATAGTGGCTATGGGACGACAACTTCTGCCAGTTACGTCATTTTGGCTTTGAGCTTGGGTTCTATGACTGGTGGAGCAATTTTCGGTAAATTATATGATTTGGTAAAAAATTATGTGATTGTGTTTGGGTTCGGTTCTTTGGCCATAGCAATGGCACTGATTGCTTTGTCAAATACAACGGTATTGACCATTCTAGGTGGCTTTTTAACTGGATTAGGTTTCAGACTCTATATTCCTTGGGCTTTGAATATCGTTAATATGGGTGGAAAAGGAAACCCTTGGGCAACTTCGTTTATTTTGATGTCATACAATTTAGCTGGATCCTTGGCACCTTACACAGCGTTGTTATTACAGTCAGTATTTAAAATAAAACAATTGCGTAGTATTTTCTGGATGAATACCATCGCTTACTTAATTATTGCTGTCATGGTTGTCCTACTTCTGGTAGGATTCAAAAGATTCCATAGGCGGACACTTGATGAAGTGTAAAAAAGTTAGTAAAAACTCTTGCCTTGAAGTTACTGCAAGGGCATAAAATGATTTTGCAATCGAGATTTAAGTAAATAAATGGGAGTATATAAAATGACAAAAAAAACATGGTTAATTACAGGTGTAAGTAGTGGATTTGGGCATGCGCTAACGACCCAACTGTTGGAAAAAGGTGACACAGTTATTGGAACTGTTCGTAATTTTGCAAAGATTCAAGATTTGATTGAACAATATCCGGATACTTTCATTAGTGAAAAGTTGGATGTAACAGATGTTCCGGCAATCCATACTTTAGTAAATAAAGTGGCAAGTGAGCATAAAATTGATGTACTAGTTAATAATGCGGGCTATGGATTATTTGGAGCTGCTGAAGAATTAAGTGATGAGCAAGTAGATAAAATTATTGCAACTGATTTAACTGGTTCGATTCAAATGATTCGTTCAATATTACCTTATATGCGTCAACAAAATAGTGGTCGAATTATTCAAATATCTTCATATGGTGGTCAAGTCGCCTATCCAGGTAATTCAATGTATCATGCTGCAAAGTTTGGTATTGAAGGATTCTGTGAGGCGGTTGCTCAAGAGGTGGCTCAATTTAATATTGGCTTGACGATTGTTGAACCTGGTGGAGCAAGAACTGAATTTAGATATGGCAGTGCCAAAGTAGCTGATCCAATTCCTGCTTATGATGGTCCCACACATGCCTTTATGAAGATGCTTGATCCAGCTAATGGATTAGCACCTGGAGATCCTAAGAGAATGGCTTCCAGAATTATCGAAAGTGCTGACCAAACCCCAGCCCCATTACATATGGTTTTAGGTTCAGAAGCCTTGAAGAACACGATTGAACGTCTTGAAACACGTGTTGCTGAATATAAGAGCGAAACTGAATTGGCTGCTTCAACAGATTTTCCAGTCGATGAAAAGTAAGAGGATTAACTATGAATATCAAAGAAGCTAGTAAACGTGCAGGAGTATCAGCGGCAACCATTCGTTATTATGAAAAGGAATCTTTGATTCCACCGATTGAACGGACTGAAATTGGTAACCGCGATATTGATGAACGAATCTTACGTCGAATTCGTTTTGCAACCCAAATGCGAGCGGCTGGAATGAGTATTGAAAATTTGCGTCATTTTATCGAATTATTTGACGCTGAAGAAGACAATAATAAGGAACAAAAAGAACTTTTACAAGAACAATTAAGTGTTATGGAAGAAAAGCGTGATGATTTACAGGCTGCGATTGACCATCTAAATTACAAACTGAACCATTTTTATGATCATGTTTTGGATACTGAAAAAGAATTACGTGAGATAGAGCGTAAGGATTAAAAACTAATCAATATCAATAATATAGTTCGACAGTTATCTGATATATTGGTTGATTTGATAGCTTTTGGACATACATTCTAACTATATTCGCAGATGTATTATAAATAATTAGGATTTTAAAAAGAGGAAAAAATTAAATGTCAAAAGAAGTAAAAGCATTAGAAGCAAAGACTAAAGGTGATTTTGCATCCTTTAATCAAACTGTGATTGAACGCCGTGATTTGCATCCTGATGACGTTGCCATCGATATTAAATATTGTGGTATTTGTCATAGTGATGTCAGCATGGTTCAGTGGCAAGGTGCACATTTTCCAATGGTACCTGGTCATGAAATTTCTGGAATCGTCTCCGCGGTTGGTAAGAATGTTAAAAACTTCAAACCTGGAGACCGTGTCGGTGTGGGGTGTTTCGTTAATTCTTGTGGTAAGTGTGCTGCTTGCAAGGCTGGACAAGAACAATTTTGTGAAAAGGGTACTGTGATTGTCTTTGATTCAAAAGATTATGATGGAACCATTACACAAGGTGGATATTCACAAGCTATCGTTGTTAAAGACCACTTTGTACTACATATTCCTGATGAATTGTCATTAGCTGATGCTGCGCCACTATTATGTGCTGGTATTACAACATATAACCCTTTGAAACAATATAATATTGGTAAAGGTAGCAAAGTTGCTGTTATCGGATTAGGTGGTTTAGGTCACATCGCCGTTCAATTTGCTGCCAAAATGGGTGCTGATGTCACTGTCTTTGGTCACTCAGAAAGCAAGCGTGATGAAGCTGAAAAGTTTGGTGCAAGTAGTTATGAAATTCTAAAGGATCCTGAAGATTTCCAGCCTCTAGTTGGTCAATTTGATTTTATTTTGAATACGGTGGCGGTTAATTTGGATTTGAATAATTATATGCCATTATTGAAATTCAACGGGGTATTTTGTTATGTGGGAATTCCTAGTGATGAAATTCATTTTAACTTATTCTCAATTTTTGGTAATCAGGCTAACTTGACTGCTTCAAATGTTGGCGGCATTGCTATGACTCAAGAAATGTTGAACTTTGCAGCTGAAAATGATGTGAAACCTCAAATTGAAATGATTGGAATCGCTGATGTACCAGAAGCTTATCAAAACATTCTTGATAGTAAAGTTCACTATCGTTACGTCATTGATATGTCGACCTTGAAATAAAATTTATCAATTAATATGAGGGAGTTATTAATATGCCAAATAAAAATGCACAACAAAATCATGATGTGATGTTTCCTAATCATGTCTCAACTTTAAAGAAGACTGATCCAGAGTTTATTGATATTTTTGACAATTTTGCGTTTGACGAGGTTTTGCAACACATCCAAATTGAGACAAAGTTACGTTTGAAGGTAACTCTAGCCTCATTGATTGCGATGCAATGTCTCAATGAATACAAAGCAATGTTGACGGCAGCACTTAATGTTGGAGTAACACCAGTTGAAATTAAGGAGATTGTTTATCAAGCCGTTCCATACGTTGGCTTAGGGAAAGTCTTTGATTTCTTAAATGGTACTAATGAAGTGTTTGCCGAAAAGGGTATTTCAGTGCCACTCGAACCCCAAAGTACTACAACGCCCGATTCAAGAATGGACGAGGGTTTAAAGACAGTTCGCCGTATTGTCGGTGGGACAGTTGATAATATGCTGACGAATGCACCAGAAAATCAGAAGCATTTTGCAACCTTCTTAGCTGATAACTGTTTTGGTGACTTTTATACCCGTAACGGGTTGGACGATAAGACTCGAGAGTTATTAACATTTGCAATGTTAGTTTCGATGGGTGGGGCCGATCCACAGGTAAAAGGACATATTGCTGCTAATAAAAACGTGGGTAATGACAAGCAAAAGTTAATCGATACGATTACAGTTTTATTACCATTCATTGGATATCCACGGACGTTAACTGCATTGAATTTGTTGAATGAAGTTATTCCTGAAGATAAGGATTAAGTATATTGGAAACAATAACAAAAGTTATCCAGTAATTCAGATGAAAGATAAAAAACGACGAGAGTGGAACAAAATAGGTTCATTCGAGCATTAAGGCAAATGGCGCCAGTAATCTGATTTTGGATTACTGGCGCCATTTGTTTTAAGCGGAAAAAGCTATGTTTTGTCCCAAGCTTGTCTTTTGATTTTTAGCTCCCCCAGGATACTCAAGATTCTTAAAGAAAATAACAACCTATTTCCAAGTTTTTGAAATGAGTTTTATCAAAGGAGTAACTTTAGATTTTTGGCTCTTTAAATAGGAAACATAAAAGTCCATTTTACTAGCATCATCACTGATTGGTATTTTTACACGGTCATCGTCTTGGGCAGGTAAATGATCACTGCTTTTGGAAATGTTGGTACTGAAATAAGGGAAGTTAGAATATTGTGTAATTTCCTGAAAAGCATCATATTGTTCCTGATATAAAAATTTAGCATCGGGAATATTATCTTGAATAATTTGTTTCCAAATACCGATATCGCTGATGACAATAAAACTCATTCCCTTTAATTCTTTAAATTTTACGGAATTCTTGTTGGCTAGGTAAGTGAATTTATCTAGGTTAACTGACAACTGCTCACTACCGATAAAACGAGATTCAATTGAATCAGTCATGATTTCTTTGTCACTCAAAATTGCAGAAAAGCTTCGGTTCTCTAAGTTTCCAATAATGTCACTTTGTTGTAGTAAACCATCGTTAACTACAACGTTATCAGGAATGTCAGTTGTTGAATGTAGCATGATTATTGGACCAGGAGCAACAGAACCAACCTTTATAGTAGTGTGACTAGCTTCATAGGCCTGGATTGTCTGAATAAAACTGCGGTTTTGGTTCAGAACCTTTTGTGCCTCCTTAGCTGCTAAGATTCCCGTTTTGGTCAAGTAAATGTGGTTTGGTTGACGATCAAATATTTTAACATTCAATTCATCCTCAAGCTTTTGCATACCACGGGTTACGGTTGGTTGTGTCACCATCAATTTCTCAGCCGTAGCTGCTAGAGTCCCATATTTGCTAAATGTAACTAATTCCTCAAGTAAATAGTTCTCAATCATAAAATCACCTCATAATACTGCTATACGTCAGGCGTATAGTAGCATGTTTATCTGGTAATTTTCAAGTATCCAGTATCCACATATAATGAACTCATAAATCAAACGTAGAGGTAAACAAATATGGATACAGTTAAATTAAACAATGGAATTGAAATGCCACAATTAGGATTTGGGGTTTTCCAAGTAACCGATTTAGCACAATGCGAACAAGCAGTTGTTGATGCAATTGATTCAGGTTACCGATTGATTGATACAGCTGCAGCTTATCAAAATGAATCCGCTGTTGGCCGTGCTATTAAACGTAGTGGAATTGATCGTAAGGAATTATTCATTACATCAAAACTTTGGGTATCAGATGCTAACTATGAGCGAGCAAAGAAAGGTATCGAAACTTCATTAAATAATCTTGGAGTTGACTACCTAGACCTATACTTATTGCATCAACCATATGGGGATGTATCTGGTGCATGGCGTGCTTTAGAAGAAGCTTACAAAGCTGGAAAGATTCGTGCTATTGGCGTTTCTAATTTTTATGCTGACCAATTGAAGAATTTGGAATTATCAAATGAAATTAAGCCAGTAATTAATCAAATTGAAGTTAGTCCTTGGTATCAACAAAATTCAGAAGTTGAATTTAATCAGAGTGAAGATGTTCGGGTCGAAGCTTGGGCACCATTTGCTGAAGGTAAACATGACATTTTCACTAACGAAACCATTAAAGAAATTGCTGACAAATATAACAAATCTAATGGTCAAGTTATTTTAAGATGGTTACTCCAACGTGGAATTGTCGTAATTCCAAAGTCAGTTCACAAGAATCGTATGGAAGAAAATATTAACGTCTTTGATTTCAAGTTAACTGATGATGATATGAATGTTATGAATAGTCTTGATAAAGGTGAGAGTCAATTCTTTGATCATCGTGATCCTGTAACAATCGAACAAATTTTTGGAACAAGTTTGGCTCAATTAAAGTAATAATGAAGAAAAGTATGCAATGTTGAAGTTGTATTTTAAATTAAAAATAATTGGAGAGATAAAAATGAAAAAAGTTTTAGTACTAGGTGCAAATGGACAAATCGCAAGAATCGTTGAAGATCGAATTTTAAAAGAACAACCAGATGTTGAATTGACACTATTTTTACGTAATAGCAGTCGTTTAGCTGAACTGGACTCAAACAAGAACGTTACTTTGATTGATGGTGACGTCAATAATTTTGAAGCAGTTAATAATGCAATGAAAGGTCAGGATATTGTTTATATTTCATTTGTTGACCATGATGATAACAACGTAATGACTAAGAACGTTGTTAAGGCTATGAAGGAAAATAATGTTGAACGTGTTATTGAATCAAGTTTGTTGGGTCTATATAACGAAGTTCCTGGCGAATATGGTCGTTGGAATTACAGCCAGGTTAAATGGGGCTTGGATGCGGCAATTAATGCCGATAAGTTACTTGAAGAATCAGGTTTAGTATATACAACCTTGCGTTTCCCATGGTTGAATGATCGTGACGAAGTTAAATATACAATCACACATAAGAATGAACAGTACCTTGGAGTTTCTGGATCTCGTCAAAGCATGGCAGATGTAATCGTGAAAATCGTTGCTGACCCAGATTATTTGAAGAATGATTCAGTTGGTATCGCTGATGCTGACACGCAAGGTGAAAACAGACCAGTTTATTAGATCAAAGAATTATGCATGATAAATTTGAGTTGAAATAAAATGAAAAATCCACGTTACGAAACTGTAATTTGTTTTTGGTTAAAGTGGCTAAGATTTTTTAATGCTTGAGAGAACTAGTAATAATAAAAAATCTTGAGGATAAAATATTATGAAGAAAATAAGTATTGAAGTTCAAGGCAAATTATATTTAGCCGAATTAGAAGAGTCAAAAGTTTCAAATGAAATCCAAGAACAGTTACCTTTAAATTTAAAGTTAAACCGAAGCGGTTCAAATGAGTATTATAATTCTTTGCCTAAAAGTATCAAAGCTACAGCGAATGGAACTAGTCACGTCCAACCAGGATATATTTATTACTTTGCGGGAAGTAACGCTTTTTCATTAAATTTTGCAGATTTAAATATTTCACCGTATTCAGTTATTGAAATTGGACGGATTGTCGATTCCTCGCTGATTGAAGTATTAATTAATGGTCCTGAAACAATAGACATTAAAATTACGTTGTTATAGTAATAAGAGGAAAATAATTATGAGTGTATTTGAAAAATTACGTGATGGACAATCATATGATATTCGTGATAAGCAATACCAAAAAGAGGTACATGGCGAAATTGATCGATGTAACGATATTTGTTTCGATATTAATACCACAAAACCTAGTAATAAGAGAAAAATATTAAAACTTGAAAATGAATTGCTGAATAATCAAATGAATGATGGAACATTTTTTACTCCACCAATGTATATTGATTGTGCTAATCGTGTATTTCTTGGAAAAAATGTATATGCAAACCACAATCTTACCATGATGTCCGTTGGAACAATTACCATCGATGATGGAGTAATGATGGGACCAGGGGTCGGATTATTTACTGATAATCATGAGCCAAAAAATATTAGAACAATTAGTACAAAAGAGATTCACATTAAAAAGAATGCCTGGTTGGGTGCACGCGTAAATGTTGCTCCTGGAGTCACCATTGGTGAAAATTCGATAATTGGAACCGGTGCAGTGGTTACAAAGGATATCCCGGATAATGCTGTCGCAGTCGGTGTACCAGCGAAGGTTATTAAATATATCAAATAAAGCAAAACGAGTTTTAGTACAAAACTAATATTGTCTTTAAATATGCAGCATAAATGTGGAACAAAAAAGCTTTTTCCGCTTAAAACAAACAGCCCCAGCAATCCAAAATAGGATTGCTGGGGCTGTTTGACTTAATACTTGAAAGCAGAACATGTTTTGTCTTACTTTCTATATTCTTGATTTTGAGCAAATATTCTCGAATCTGAAGCTATACATTTCACGTATACTACCATGTGTATCTAGTAATTTTTTTATGTAAGAAACGGCTCTATACTATGTTCATCGCTTGAGAGAGATATAAAAAACATGGAAGTGTAAATGATGAATATTGTATTAATGTTATTGCCTGCAATTGCTTGGGGAATCTTACCATTAGCGGTTGCTAGGGTAAATGGGAAACCAATTAATCAAATTTTTGGAACGGCAGTTGGAACCTTGATTGTTAGTATCGTAGTTTTCATGGTCATGAGACCAACAATTTCCATCGCTAGTTTTGTATTAGCAGCTTTGGCCGGTGGCTTTTGGATAATCGGACAGTTAGGCCAATACAACGCTTATCGCTCGATCGGAGTTTCACAAACTATGCCGATTTCAACCGGTTTACAGCTGATTGGAACTGCTTTTATCGGGGTGTTGATATTCGGTGAATGGGCTTCAGTCAATGCTAAAGTCTTTGGAATTATCGGTATTGTACTCTTGATAATTGGCGTTTTTCTCACTGCTAAGAAGGATAAAGGTGAACAAAAGAATACACAGACCGGAACCTTGATTATGTTAGTTCTGACAACGATTGGATTTTTGGTTTATAACTCAATTCCAAGAGCAATGACATCGTCAGGATTGGCAATATTCTTACCAGAATCTGTTGGTATGGTCGTAGCGGTTCTTTTATATATTATCTTTACTCGTCAACCTCAAGTTCTTAGAGATAAAACAAGTTGGCAAAGTTTAATGGCTGGATTTATTTTTTCTATTGCAGCAATTACTTATATTTTGTCGGTAAGAGACAATGGTGTTAATTCAGCTTTCGTCGTTTCACAGTTATCAGTTGTTTTATCAACAATCGGTGGCATGATTTTTCTACATGAAAAGAAGAGTCGTCACGAATTAACATTGACTATCATTGGCTTAGTTTTAATCGTCAGTGGAGCCATCATTACAACAATTTTTTAAAAAACAAATTTGGAGGAATTTATTATGTATGAAGATCTTAAAAACAGAGTGGCAGTAATTACAGGTGGTTCAAAAGGAATTGGAACAGCAATTTCAGAACGTTTTGGTAAAGAGCATATGTCTGTCGTTATTAATTACAACAGTGATGCTAAAGGTGCACAAGAGGCTGCTGATAAAGTTGAACAAAATGGTGGTAAGGCAGTTATCGTTCAAGCCAATGTTGCTACTGAAGAAGGTAATAACGCATTACTAAAAGCAGCAGTCGATAACTTCGGTGATTTGGATGTCTGGGTTAACAATGCTGGCATGGAAATAAAATCACCAACCCACGAATTATCATTGGAAGATTGGAACCGTGTTATTTCAATTGATCAAACGGGTGTTTTCTTAGGTTCGAAGACAGCTTTAAATTACTTTAAAGAACATGGCAAAAAGGGCAATATCATTAATATGTCATCAGTTCATGAACAAATTCCATGGCCAACATTCTCAAGCTATGCAGCTGCTAAAGGTGGGGTAAAGATGTTCACTAAGACTATTGCCATGGAATATGCCAAAGACGGCGTACGTGTTAATGCAATTGGACCTGGGGCTATCAATACGCCAATCAATGCAAAGAAGTTTGCGGATAAAGAACAATATGACCAAACAGTTTCAATGGTTCCAATGGACAGAATTGGAAAACCTGAAGAAGTAGCTGCTGGAGCCGCTTGGTTAGCATCTGATGAATCAAGTTATGTTACAGGTGTCACGTTATTCATTGATGGCGGTATGACATTGTACCCAGCATTTATGAATGGCCAAGGATAATTTAATTAATTGGAGGATACGAAATTGAATAATAAATTTCAAGATGCAACAATTGATGGACAAAAAATCACTGCTTATCAATTAGGAAAAGCTAGCATTGAATGGCGTAATGGTGCAGGAACAACTTCTGATGGGATGGACACTAATAAAAGTAATCGGCCGACTAGAAAGTTAACTGATTCAGCCGAAAATATTATTATTTACTTTTCAAGATCAGGCAGCACTGAGTTGTTGGCAAGCAAGATTGAAAAGGAAATTAATGCTGACATTTTGGAAATTACTGTAAAAAATCCTTACCCAAGTAATTATCCAAAGACATTGGCACGAGCAAATTTTGAACGTGAGAATATGGATTATCCAGAATTAGATATGGAATTACCTAATCTTGACCAATACAAAACGGTTTACTTAGGATATCCAATTTGGGCAATGACATTATCACACCCAATGCACTCGTTTTTAAACACTTATGGTCGTCAATTGTCAGGCAAGAAGATTGCGCCTTTTATGAGCGAAGGTGGCTATGGACAGGGCGATAGTGTTCAAGTGGTTAAAGAAGTTCTAAGACAACAAGGTGCGGTTAATAATACTTTTACACCGGCATTGGTAATTGATGGAAATAAAGTTGATCATGCTGATAAGCAAGTTAGTGATTGGCTCAGATAATAAAAAATTAATTGTGCAAGGCGTGTCTAAGTATATTTAGTTTCAGCATATATATTCATCAAAAAGAGGTTGGGACAAAACTATTATTGTCTTTGAGTATGTAGCATAAACGTGGAACAAAACATAGCTTTTTCCGCTTAAAACAAATAGCGCCAGCAATCCAAAATCGGATTACTGGCGCTATTTGCTTTAATGCTCGAAAGCTGAGCATGTTTTGTCCCACTCTCTAGTTTTAATGTATTATGTTGGGCTATCCCAAAACTTCGTCAATGATGGATTTAACTAATGCCAGTTTTTCCCACTGTTGTTCAGGTGTGATAATGTTTCCTTCTTCAGTAGAGGCAAATCCACATTGGGTTGATAACCAGAGACGGTCTAATGGTAGATATTGACTGGCTTCGTGAATGCGGTCGATGATATCTTGACGATCTTCTAGCTTTCCGTCTTTAGAGGTAATTAGTCCTAAGACGACCTTTTTATCTCCGGAGACTTTTGCTAATGGTGCAAAACTACCAGCACGTTTAGAATCGTATTCTAGGAAGTATGTATCAACGTTTTCTTGTCCAAAGAGGTTGTCAGCAACATTATCGTAGCCACCAGAGAAGAGGAATGATGAATGGAAGTTACCACGGCAGATATGTGTATTAATGGTTAGATCATCTGGTAGGTCAGCGATGGCACCGTTGTTTAACTCTAGATAAATATCTTGGACGTTTTCAGCCACAAGCTTTTTGCCTTCATCAGATGCAAGAAATTTCTTGTCTAATAATCGTCCCCATGAGCAATCGTCTAGTTGAATGACACGAGTACCTTCGTGGTAAAAAGCCAAAATGGCATCGTGATAAGCTTTTTCAACATCATTGTAGAATTCCTGTTTGTCTGGATAAATGCGGTTTAAGGCGTCGAGGTTTTTGCCACGAGTCAATTCACGGTAAAGCTGAGCGGGAGCAGGGATGGTTTGTTTGGGAAGAATGCCACCAATTTTGTCAGTAATAGATTTAGTGAATTTGAAATCTTGAATGAAGGGATGTGTGTCAGCGTTGAAACTGATCTTATCGGTTAAAACGGCGGTATCATCACGCGAACGGCCGTTGGAAAAGTCATAGCCTTCGCCAATGTGGGTGTGCTTAATACCTTCAAAGCCCCAGAAGAAGTCGAGGTGCCAATATGAACGACGAAATTCTCCGTCAGTAGCGTAATCAAGTCCAGCGTCTTTTTGTTGGTTAATTAGTTTTTCGATTTCATTATTTTCAACTTCTCGTAGTTCTTCGTGATTTATTTTTCCATTTTCGAAATCTGCTCGAGCTTGTTTAAGTGCTTCAGGTCGTAGAAAACTTCCGACGTGTTGGAATCCGATTTTAGTTGTTGTGTTTGTTGTTGTCATAGTGTAAATCCTCCTCAGGGTTTGGGCTTATTTAATCTTTTGATTTGTTGGTGGTAGTGAAGAGTTAGTGTGAGTGTGAAGGGCAAGGAAGGTAGAGCAATCGTAGGAAAGCGGAATATACGAGCGACAGTTAGTCGCTCCCATAAGTTGCTCTAAGTGGCTGTTTACCAGTCGCAAAGAGTTTGAACTTCGTTCAATCTCATTAGTTGCTCTTGGTGGCACAGCCACTAAGAGCAACTAAAAAATCGCCCCTACATGTACAGAATTTCTCTGCAATGTAGGGACGATTACCGTGGTACCACCCTAATTTGTACTTTGCTCACACAAAATACCTCAACGACACTAACATGTCCGGGATGATATCGCATCCTTGCGTACCTTTGGCTTTCACCGAGGTAAGACTCCAAGCTCATCTTCAGTTAACTTTCGTTCCGCCTTTTCACTATCTAACGGTCACTCTTCAAACTACTCGTCAACTTACTCTTCTCTTCAACGTCTAATTAGATTAAATAAGTTTTAATTATTTGATTGGTGATAAATTTACACCATGATTTTGGGTTTGTCAAATGCGTTTACAAAATAAATTATATTTTTTCTTTTCAGAACTCATTTATCTGGAAACTATTTGTGTGTATCAACAATGTTTTGTGGCTTCTTGCCTTCAATCAATGCCAAGTTGGAATCAAAAGAAGTTGTGATCATGTTGTGAATGGCTGTTTCGGTATAGAAAGCACTGTGTGGTGTGATGATAACGTTTAGTCGTTTAGCAAGATTACGGATTTTTTCATTAGGAATATTGTCTACGCTACTCCAAACTTTACCGAAGACTGAATTTTCGTCGTCTAAAACATCAAGTCCAGCACCGCCAATTTTGCCGCTATCTAGGCCTTTAATAAGTGCATCAGTATCAATTAATTCACCACGAGCACAGTTGATGATATAAACGCCATCTTTCATTTGAGCAATGGCTTCATCGTTGATCATATACTTATTACTGTCGAATAATGGTACGTGTAGGGTAATGATATCTGATTGTTTGTATAATTCTTCCAAACTATCAACATACAATCCTTGTTTTTCAATATCAGGATTATGGTAAACATCATAGGCAACTACTTTAGCTCCAAAGCCTTGAAGTATTTGAATAACAACACGCCCAATATGACCAGTACCAACGACACCAATTGTTTGTTCACGATATTCTTTACCGATTGTTGGGGACCATGTGAAATCACCGTTGTCCATCTTTTGATCAAATTCAGGAACACGACGAAGTAGGCGACCCATCAAGATTACAGCATGTTCAGCGATTGCGTTTGGTGAATAAACGGGTACGTTTGTTAGAGTGAAATCTAAATCATTTAAATCTTTAAATTCAAAGTTATCAAAGCCAACATTACGAATTGAAATATATTTAATACCTAATTGGTGAAGAACTTCTAAAGCCTCACGTGTATATGGTGATGTTTGTAGCGTTACAACGCCGTTACTACCTTCAGCAAGATGTGCTGAATCAGCAGTTAAAGTGTATTCTGTAAAGGCTACTTCAACATCTGGATGGGCTGCTTGCCATTTCTTTAGAGCGGGTTGTTCATCTTCACGAATTCCGTATGCAAATATTTTCATTAGTTGTGTTCCTCCTTAAATAGAACCTGTATAACTTTATTAAAGCAGAAAATAGAAACCGCTTCAAAAGTAAACTACTAAAACAACATGATTCTTATTTTGGAGGGCAATGTTAGAGAAAAATAAACAAGGACAGTAATCCTATTTTGAATTACTGTCCTTGTTTGGGTTTTTATTAAAGATATTAATCTTCAGATATATCAACTGGATATTTAGGTTCTTTTCCTTCTAACATGGCTAGATTATCAGTCAGAGAGTCAAAAACCATATTATGAACGGCAGTTGTCGTGTAGAAAGCCGTATGTGGTGTGATAATTACGTTATCGCGATTAATTAATGCTTTGAATTGTGGATCTTTAACGTCATCGATACTCTTGAATTTCTTTTGGAAAACGTCATTTTCACTCTCCAAAACATCCAATCCAGCGCCACCGACCTTGCCACTGTCTAGTCCTGCAATTAAGGCATCTGTATCAATTAAAGCTCCACGAGCAGCATTGATAATAACGACACCATTTTTCATTTTAGCAATCGCAGCGGCATCAATCATATGAATGTCCTTTTTAGCCAGTGGAGTGTGAAGTGTCAAAATATCAGCTTGTTTTAGTACCTCATCCAATGAATCAACATAAATGCCGAGATTTTCTAAATATGGATTACGCTTAATATCATAAGCAATAACCTTAGCACCCATAGCCTGCATAATACGAGCTACCACGGAACCGATATGGCCGGTACCGATGATACCAACAGTTTTGCCATTGATTTCTTCGCCAATAGTAGGGAACCAGCTGTAATCAGCATTATTAAATTTCTTATCAAATTCAGGTACTCGGCGAAGTAAACGTAAAATCAAACTGGTTGTGTGCTCGGCAATGGCATTAGGTGAGTATACGGGAACGTTAGTTAATGAAAAGTCTAGGTCGCGAAGATCCTGGAAGTCGAATCCGTCCAAACCTACATTACGTACAGAAATTTTACTGATGCCGAAATCATGCAATTTCTGTAAAGCGTCACGAGAATATGCTTGCATTTGGAGCGTTACGACACCGTCATACCCTTTAGCTAGATCAACTGTTTCAGTATTCAAAAACTTGTCAGTATAGGCTATTTGTATCTCGGGGTGAACATCAGTCCATTCTGTTAAGTAACCTTTTTCGTCTTCACGAATTCCATATAGGAAAATTTTCATTACAATCCCTCTTTCTTTATTATTAGAAAACTATAAGATTATTAATTTTCTCTAATAATTAATTGATATTAAGTTTAACGCAAATTTGTAGAAAAGAAAGTAGTAATTTATAAAATTATACGAGTGGTACTAGTTAAATATGCCACCTCCAAAATCTCTTGCTCTTTCCGGCTAGGGTCTGTCTTCAAAATAGTCCGATAAGAATCTACTCTGATACGGATAAATATTTTAATAGCATAGTTTTCCAGAACCCTATCAAGACAGCAATAAAATCCCTGAACAATTTTCAGCATTATTATAATGTCACTGATGTCTAAAGTTATTTATTTTGAGCTCAGCCAATTACTATAGGTATCAATTTTGCTTAGATTAGAATTAAATTAGACAAGAATGATGTGGCAGCATTGAAATAAATGAATTTGAAAGTTGATTAAAATGTTGCCAGAATAGCACTTTTTAACCAATTAATGTTTTTTATTGACAAAATGTCTAGATGATTATATGATTAGCACAATTTAAATCTAATCTTAATTTAATTTTGAAGGGAGGCAGTCACAATGTTTATTATTTTACTAATTATGTATTTGATGATCGTTGTTTTACAACACGGCTTGGACCTTGTGATACGCCTACCAACTAATTCATAATTGGACTAACGGATATGACAAGAGACTCCAAGTTGAATAATCAGCTTGGAGTCTCTTTTTCTCTTTGGGGGGTGGTTTTATCGGAATGAAAACAAATAAAAAGACGAAACCAATTACGATTTCGTCTTAGAAGTTAATTTGCGTCGTAGCGATTTAGAACATAAATTGCTAGAACAACAACGATAGCACCGATAACTTCTGGAATATTAACAGCATATTTTAAGAAGATGATACTTAGAACTAAAGTTGTAAATGGTTGAACAGCGTCAGTGATACTAATGATAGCTGCCGTTGTATATTTAGTACTCAAAACCATTAGTAAGAATGCCCCAACGGTACCAAGTAAAATCACGGTACCAATACCTAGAATACTTGCTGTATCCATCTTAGGTGGATTGACCCAAATTGGGCTGAAGAAATTGGAAATGATACCCGCAATCAACATACCCCAACCGGTAATTAAAATACCGTGGTATTTAGCAATCAAAGTTTGTGGAATAATTACATAAAGGGCGGCTGTGATACCACTACCGATACCCCAGATGACTGAGATAAGTGGAATTGATAAGTGACCGATGTCTCCACGAGTGATCATCAATGTAACACCAATTAAGGCAAGTACAAAGGAGATGACATCGATACGTGAAGTTTTCTTTTTAGTAAAGACGATTGCTCCAATCATGATGAAAAGTGGTGAAAGGTACTGCAAAATCGTAGCAGTCGATGAATTACCTGTTTTAATAGCGTGAAAGAAGGTGAACATATTAGCTAGCAGTCCGAAAACTGCGAAACTAAGTAATACTAAGAAATCTTTCCAATTTTTAAAGACAGCGAAGAATTCACTTTTTGGTAAAACAATTAGACCAACAGCTAATAAAATGATTCCTGCAACAGTTGTTCTAGTGGCAATAAACCACATGGCAGGAATATTGAGGTTCTTTGCGACAACCTGTAAAACGGTACCAGAGATTCCCCAGAGAGCAGAAGCACAAAATGCTAACCAAAAGCCTCGGTCAAGAGTTTTTTTGGCTAACTTCTTACTTTCTTCCATTAAAAATATCCTCCTAAAAAACTAATAGAACTATTATACCTGTCGTCATTTGGTTTTGACTATTATTTTTTTCATATCATGACATTTAATTTGAAAGGTATGTGAAAAACACTATGTAAACAACGGATTTCTTACATTTGGTATAGAGCCTATTTATTTTTTAATAATTGAATTATTAGACAAAAATCTTAATGATTTTGACTTGATAAGACCCAGCCGGCGAATTAACTGTAACGATATCATTAACTTTATGTTTGTCTAATGCTTTGCCAATCGGCGATGTAAATGATATTTTCTTTTGGTCCAAGTTAGCTTCTTGCTTGCCTACCATTTGGTAAGTCAATTGATCGTGATCATCCATGAATTCGATGGTCACAAATTTACCTATATCCAAAACGTCATTATCTGCTGGCTCCACGACATCAGCATACTGTAACTGTTTTGATAAGTAGTGTAGACGACTATTTAAACGGCCCAGTTCTTGTTTTGATGTTGTGTATTCAGCGTTTTCCGAACGATCGCCTAAAGCTGCCGCCGCAGCCAAATTTTTAATCTTTTGCGGACGTTGTTTCTTCAACTCGACGATTTCTTGTTCGATAGCTTTGTAGCCAGCCGGTGTCATTTTATTAAAAACAGGTTCCATTGCGATAAGACCTCGGTTTCATTGAATTAATAAATTCAATTTAGCGCAAATTTTAATTTAACGCAAAAAAGAGAGCGGAACAAAACATGTTCAGCTTTCGAGCATTAAGGCAAATAGCGCCAGTAATCCGATTTTTGGATTACTGGCGCTATTTGTTTTAAGCGGAAAAAGCTATGTTTTGTTCCGCGTTTGTGTTGCATATTTAAAAACAATAACAGTTTTGTTCCATACACTTTGTTATGTTTTATAGATTTGCATCCATATTAAATGTAAGTTTTGAAAGGTTGATACCCTTTGTATAAAGTTCACCAAATAGTTTGTGAGCCTTATCTTGCATTTCTTTAACAACTTTTTGGTTTCTATCTGTTAAGAATTCAACTAATTCGTCACCAGAGTAGTTTGCTGCAAGTTTATCAGTTTCAGCAACTGCCATACGAAGGTCTTGACGAACTTCTGTTAAGTAGTCGATGTCATCTTGAATAAAGTCTGTGTAGTTTGATTCAACAAGCACTGACAAAGCGTTATACATCCAGTAAGCATCCTTAAAGTTGAATGTTAATGATGCATCATTGTATGAAGCGTCAGTTTCATTCATGTTTGTGTAGAAAGGAATGTATGGTGTAAATGTTGGGAATCCGATACATAACCACATGATAGCTGCGTATTCTTCAGGAACATCGTTTCTGATTTGGAGAACGTGTGAGTTTTGTGTTCTGTTCAAACCGATTGGACGATAACGGTGTTTGTCTTCATCTGAAGCATATGGGCTATATGGATCGTAAGGTGTTTCGTTGTAGTGTGAACCCAAAACGTATTCGATATCATCAACAGAAATCTTGTGGTCTGTCTTCATGATGAATGGTAATTCACCATCTTCTGGATCTTGTTCGATTTCAGGGTTGAAGTATTTTTGACCATACCATACACGTGGTGTGTTGTAGTGACGGTCTTTCAAGTTATCTGTACCGAAGATATGTCTAAAGTTCCAACCAGTCTTGTCTGTGTTCAAGTGGTTCTTTTCAACAAATTCTTGGATACCGTCTGACCACATGAATTCGTCAGGCTTGTTAAAGTCAACTTGTTGGATTGAAACACGGTTTGCACAAACGGCATAACTGTCGTCAGGAATTCTTTGAGCTACCCAGTGGTGACCAGTAACGATTTCCATGTACCAAACATCGTCTTTGTCACTGAATAGGACAGAGTTACCAGCAGGTGAACCAAATTTCTTGATCAATTCACCAGTACGTTCAACAGCTCCTCTGGCTGAATCAACGTAAGGAAGAACCATACGAACGATAACATCTTCGTCCATACCATCTTTTTCAAGTGGATCAAAAGCTAGAGCACGTTCGTTACCATATGTACTTTCAGTAGCAGACATAGCAACGTTCTTTCCGTTAATACCACTTTCGTCGTAGTAACCGAATTTCTTGTAGTCTACGTTAGGAACAGCAGGCCATTTGTAGCCATTTTCAGGAACTTCAGATTCAAAGCCATTCAACCATGACTTAACCTTGCGACCCTTTTCACCCTTAACAGCAGGGTTTAATACAAAGCTGTGTGGGGCAACAGCAAAGAATGTATCGTCATTTCTGGCGATCATTGTTGATCCATCTAAACTGGCGTTTTTACCAACTAAAATTGTAGTACAAGCATCATCCAAATGATTTTTCTTCATCTTTAAGAATTCCTCCTCTTTATACTGATTTCATTTTAGCATATCTGAATTGAGAGATTGGAAATGATGCTGATAAAAGTGAAGCAATGTTGTCATGATAGTTATTCAATATGTATTTTTTAATATTCTGCCTCCAGGAACAAGAAGTTTGGGTCGTTATGGGGACTGCTGAAAGCCTTGAACCTTCGAGTTCGAGTACAAACCTAAAAATTTCAAAAGTAATGATTGCAGCCGTTACACCACCTTCACCGTGACTTAAATATAATTGAATATTTAAATTTCAATATAATATAGTAAAAAATAAACGAGATTGCATCCTAAATTTCTTACCCTTGAAAGCGGCAGCAAACTAAAAACAAAAAACTTCTGCTTTAATAACCTCTGAAAACAATGCTATAATTTTCTAAATAATAGGAGGGGCAATATGGATCTTGATACAAAAAATCAGAGCGATTCTTTTCTTAAAAATCTGCTCTTAGGGTTTCAACATTTATTAGCCATGTATTCTGGTGATATCTTAATTCCAATTTTGATTGGAGCATCACTTGGATTCAGTGCTAAAGAAATGACTTACTTAATCTCAGTTGATATTTTTATGTGTGGGGTGGCAACACTTTTACAGATTAAGCGTACGCCATTAACTGGGATTGGTTTGCCAGTTGTTTTAGGATCAGCCGTCGAATATGTAACGCCGTTACAAAACATTGGGCACCACTTCGGAATTGCCTATATGTATGGTGCTATTATCGCAGCCGGTATCTTTATCATGTTGATTTCAAAGCTATTTGCCAGTTTAAAGCGGTTCTTCCCTCCAGTAGTTACTGGTTCGTTGATCACATTGATTGGTTTTACTTTGATACCTGTTGCTTTTCAAAATATCGGTGGTGGAAACGTCGCTGCCAAAAGTTTTGGTAATCCAACTAACTTGATTTTAGGATTTACAACCGCATTAATTATTGTCGTTGTTAGTATTTGGGGTCGTGGTTTTATTCAACAAATTGCGGTACTTATTGGTATCGTAGCTGGTTATTTACTCGGAATTGGAATGGGTGAAATTGGCTTTAAAACAGTAGGCTCAGCTCATTGGTTCCAAATTCCACAACCATTTTACTTTGCGACACCAAAATTTGAATGGTCATCTATTTTAGTAATGTTACTAGCAGCTTTAACTTGTATGATTGAATCTACTGGTGTGTATTATGCTTTAGCAGAATTGACGGGTGACAAATTAAGTGAAGATGATTTACAACGTGGCTATGCTTCAGAAGGTTTGGCCGCTATCTTGGGTGGTATTTTTAATACATTCCCATATTCAACTTTCTCGCAAAATGTTGCCGTTGTGCAATTGTCTGGTATTAAAAAGAATAAGCCAGTTTATTTCTCAGCTTTCTTGTTGATTATCTTGGGATTAATACCTAAGGTCGGAGCAGTTGCTGAATTGATTCCTAATGCTGTTTTAGGTGGAGCCATGTTGATTATGTTTGGTACCGTTGGTATTGAAGGAATCAAGATGCTCACAAAAGTTAAAATGACTAATAACAACATCATGATTATGGCTGTTTCTATCAGTTTGGGACTTGGTGTAACGGTTCAACCAACACTATTGCACTTCCTACCATCAACCGTTCAAACGATTTTAAATAACGGATTAGTTGTCGGAAGTTTCTCAGCAATTATCTTGAATTTACTATTGAATTCTAATAAAGAGACAAATTAACTAGTTTAAACATTTTCAAAGCAATTACAAAGTTTGGTCATATTTTCATCACATTTGGTACGTATACTTATCGAAAAGTTAGATAAGTATACGTATTTTTTTTTAGATAAAAGGAGTGATAAATATGCCTGAATATAAATATCTAAGTATCGTAGTAAACAAGTTTGACCTACCATTTGAGATAAAATTAGCTACGGTTGATCCGGACTTGATCGATACAAATTTAGTAGATAAAACAATTGAAAAGATTTCTGAAAATATTAAAGAATATGATGCAACTTTTTCATTAGAGAATCATGATTCTTTGCTATCAAGATTTCAAGACGGTGAAGAAACAGGATTAATGACATCCAAAATTTTTCGAGAAGTATATGAGCAGACTATTACCGCCGAGCAAATGACACATCATTATTTTAGTTCCTACTTTAACGGCAAATATGATCCAATCGGCTTGTTGAATGGTTGGATGATTGATCAAATTTTTAATCACTATTTATTGTCATTGTTAAGTAGCGAAGGAATTGATGGTATTTCGCTCAGATGTGGAGAAGACGTTCGTTTAGCCAGCCGTCCTAATATTGATTTCAGATGGCGGATTGCCATTAATGACCCTAAGAATTTAGGGATTTTGTTAGCAACTTATTACTTGCAAAATGGTGCTATTTCAACATCAAATGAAAAGCGTAGTTTGCGTAAAGAAAAGAGTAATGTTGAACAAGTTACAATTGTTAGCAATAATGCCTTAGATGCCAATATTTGGTCTTCCGCAGGGATTGCAGCCGGAACGAATAAGTTTCCAGAGTTTGTTTCTAAGTATCATTTAACTGGAGTATTAGTTGATGAATATGCTGGTATGGAAAATTTTCGCGATGGATTTTCCGATAAAATAGAGATGTCTAAATGAGAAATGTTCCTTCCGGCTAGGGTATTCGTTGTTTTCTAATAAATAATGATATGGAAATTTATAGGCAATGGCTACCATTTGTATACTATGAATAGCTAGAACATCATAATTTAGAGACTGTTTATCTACTCTGGAGACGGTATATTTAAAGACATATTTTATTGTTTAAATTAAATCATCTTTAATTCAAAACTTGTTCATGAAACATTCAAAGTTGGTCCGTATACTTTAAGTTGTATTAAAGAATAATAAGCAACTTTTAATGAACAATGAGGTATTAACTTATGAAAAATAATCAACAAGTAATTTTAAAAAATGAAATTAATCAAATGAATATGAACTTTGTTTTAAAACTAGTCGCACTCAGTTCTAGTCCCATAGTGATGGAGCAAATGAGAGTCGTCGTGGCTTGGGTCAATGAGCATCTAAAACAAATTGATAAAGCTTTCTCGCCGTTTCGATATGATTCACTGGTTTCCAAATTTCAACGAGGTGATCAGAGTCCATTAACTTCTTCAAATGAATTTAAGACGATTTATAATTCAGCCATTTTGGCACAGCAAATGACCAATGATATTTACCATCCATATTTTGCAGGTAGGTTTGACCCGTCAGGTATTGTTAAAAATTGGGCAGTTGAACAAATTTTTAATGACGATTTGAAGCCACTGTTACAGACATCTGATATTGTAGCTATTTATATAGCTGGTGATGGTAATTCCAAATTTGCAACGAAACAAGGGGTTGATTTCCGTTGGGCCATTGACGTTACTAATCCACTGAGTGACGAAGAAATAACAACAACTTACTATTTGCAAAATGGGGCCGTGGCTAGTGATAAGAGTAATGATAAAAAAGCGACTATTATCCGTAGTAGTTTAGTAGAGGCTGGTATTTGGTCGTTAGTTGGTTCAAATGTGACAATGGATGAATTCATGCCATTTGTAGCACACTATAACTTAACGGGTATAGTAAATGGTCAGGAAGAAATCAATTTTAATCTTGGTTCAATTATAGAAATTAAAAAGATTAAAGGATAAAATGCTTTGAATTAAATACTCGAAATAAAAAAAGAGATTCGATAAATTGGAATAAAATTTATCAAGTCTCTTTTTTGTCGGAATTTTTCTTTTAATTATTAAATTGAGCTTCGTCGTCCCAAACATCAACTGAATCTTTATAACCATCAGGATTACCGCTCCAGAAGAAGTCTCCATACCAAAGGCTACGTTTATCAGCATCAAAGCCATTGATTTCTTCCATATCGTCATCACTAATTTCAAAGTCGTAAACGTCTGAGTTTTGAACGATTCTAGCTTCATGAACAGATTTAGGTATCGTTATAACGCCGTTTTGCAAGTCCCAACGCAGGATAACTTGGGCAACTGACTTGTTATACTTATCAGCAATCTTCTTAAGTCTAGAATCACTCAAGACGGCACCGCCACCAAGTGGAGACCATGCTTCAAGGTAAATATTGTTTTCGTCGCAGAAGTTCTTAATATCAACTTCTTGGCAAAGTGGATGATATTCCATTTGGTTAACTGCTGGTTTGATAGAACAGATTTGTAGGATATCTTTTAAGCGAGTGACATTGAAGTTAGAAACCCCAATGGCACGAGCTTTACCTGACTTGTAAATTGTTTCCAAAGCACGCCAAGTTTCAAGATATGTACCATCTACAGGCCAGTGAATCAATAGTAGATCTACATAGTCTGTTTGTAATCTCTTTAATTGACCTTCGAAGTTATCAAGAACTGATTGGTAACCTTGATCACCATTAAAGATTTTAGTTGTGAGAAAGACATCTTCACGTTTGAGACTATTTTCTGCTAAACCTTTTTGTAATCCATCGCCGACACCAGCTTCGTTACCATATTGTTTAGCAGTATCAATAGCTTTATAGCCATGTTTCAATGCCCATTGAACTGATTGAGAAGCGCCGGAATTGTTAACTTTCCAAACACCCAAACCAAGTTGAGGCATTTTAACGCCGTTATTCAAAGTTACTGTAGAATCTAATTTTAAATTCATATTAAACTCCTCCTATAGATATAATTTTAACTCAAATATAATTATGATACTTAGATTTAACTTTTTTGTGGATACTTTTCAAAATAATAATTAGGATTGATAGTTTACTAGCACTACAGGATTTGGTATAGTTCATTTGTATACGCTATCAAAATGATAGTGGCGGACTTTCTGGGGAAGGTACAACATATAATATGGATAATGAAATAGTAACTAAGAATGACATAAAAACTAAAATCGTAAATTTATCAGCAATTTTGAATCTGCCTAAGGGAACGGAAGCTTTTATTAGTGATATTCATGGGAACGATGATAAATACTTAAATATTATTCGTAGTGGTGCGGGTAATGTCAGTCGCAAGGTAGAAGAAGTCTTTAATGGTAGGCTGACGAAGTTGAATCAACGAAAATTAGTCTGCTTAATTTATTATCCAGAAGAAGTTTTAGCCCAGACGAGCGAACAACTGACTGACCAAGACGAAGCTAAACAATGGTATATGGATACGATTAATTGTGTTGTCGAAGTAGTACGTTATGTTTCTAGTAAATATCCACGTCATATTATTGAAAAGGCCTTAGATAATGACTTGTTTGAAATTACGAAGAAATTAGTCTTTGGTGATTTAAACGCCCAAGATAAGCAACAATATTATCGCGAGATGATTAAAACAGTTGTTAATTTGAAAATGAGTGATGAATTCATTATTTCTATTTGTCACGCTATTCAAAAGTTAGCAATTGAACGAATTCACATTATTGGAGACGTTTATGACCGTGGTCAACATCCCGAAGCAATTATTAAACATTTGAATGAAAGTTGGCAAAATTTTGATTTCGAATGGGGTAATCATGATATTTTGTGGATGGGTAGTTTAGCGGGCTCAAAGTTATGTATGTTAAATTTGATTCGTATTTGTGCCCGCTATAATAATTTAAAATTACTTGAGAACGTCTATAATATCGATTTAACATCCATGATTAAGTTTGCGACACATGCGTATGTGCCAATACCCAATTTTGAAGCTAAAGTAAACTTTGCAGGAATGACCGATGAAGAAAAAAATATCGATAACTGTGTGCAACAAGCGGCTGCTATTATGCAGTTTAAGCTAGAAGGTCAAGCCATTAAACGTCGTCCAGAGTTTGATATGAATGATCGGTTGTTACTTGATAAGATTAATCTGGATAAGAAGTCAATCACGATTGGTAAAAAAACTTATCAAATTAAACATGGGTGTTTCCAAACGATTAATCCAGCCAGTCCATACCAAATAACTCATAGTGAACAAACAGTCATTATTGATTTGATTAATCAATTCACCCATTCAACACAATTGAATGAACATATGTGGTTCATGTTGGACCATGGTTCGATGTATCTTAAACATAACGGTAACTTGTTGTTCCATGGCTGTGTACCAGTCGATGAACAAGGTGATCTTTTATCGTTACATATCGATGGTCAAAGTTATTCAGGCCGTGAACTCTGTGATTATTCAGAATATATTTTAAAAGACGGATTAAGACACCCGACAACAGGAGACTGTTTTAATTCAGATTTTATTTGGTATCTCTGGGAAGGAAAGAATTCACCATTATTTGGTAAGGATAAAATGGCAACCTTTGAGCGCTATTTTATCGATGAGCCAGAATTGCAAAAGGAACATTCCAATCCATTTTTCAAGTTGTGTAATGAGGAATGGTTTGCTGACAATTTAATGAAGGAATTCGGGTTAAATAGTCGTGGACACATCATCAATGGGCATACACCAGAAAAGACAGATGAGCCAGTTAAGGCCAATAAGAAAATCGTGGTCGTTAATGGTTTGTCAGAGATTGATAATAAAGACCGTAATATAGGTGGATATGCGTTGTTGTTTGATTCTTATGGAATGCGCCTGGAGACATTGAAAGCCTTCAGATCACGCAAAGATTCTATTGAAGAAATGTCAGACGTTGTGTTAGATAAGCAAATCGTGGAACATTCGGCAGAACGAAAGACAATTAAAGATACTGATTACGGTAAAAAAATAAAAAAACAAATTGAATTGTTAATGTCAGAATTAAGTTGAACGTCCATCTCTAGAAACAAAAAAGCTAGATATTTTATCCAGGTATAACAAACCCAGAAAAAGTATCTAGTTTTTTTTGATGTTGTTTTATTTAAAATAATCTAGTATTCAAATCACTATTTATGAAAAAGTAATCAGCTTTAAAATAGCATACCCCGATTTACAAACAATTTATTCAAAATAAAAGATACACTAGCCGGAAGGAGCAAGAAAATTAGACCGCTGTGAAGGTGGCGTTATGGCTTTAGCCATTACACCACGGGACGACTTTTGAGACTTGCGGTTTGTGCAAGGCTCAAAATCGAGACTGGAGACCTTGGCTCCAGTCGGTCCCCACAGCGACCTAATTTCCTTGCTCCTGGAGGCGGCCTACAGTCATATTAAGCCTTCTTTTTATCTTTTTCCCACTTATCTTTATCATCATCCCAATTTTCAGACAAAGCATACTTAGGCAAAATCAAGTTCAAAACAATTCCGATAACTGTTGCCACACCGACACCAGTAAACTGGAAAGTACCGATTTGAAGATAAGCATTACCGATACCGATAACTAGGATAACGGAAGCAATCATTAAATTACGTTTTTCATTGAAATCGACTTTGTTATCAACCAAGATTCTTAAACCACTTGAAGAGATAACACCGAACAAGACGAAACTGATACCACCGATAACAGGGCCAGGAACTGTTTGAATCAAGGCACTCAATTTACCAACGAATCCAAACAAAGCAGCGAAGACAGCAGCACCGATAACAACGTAAACACTGAAAATCTTATTAACGGCCATAACACCGATATTTTCACCGTATGATGTAACAGGAGGACCACCAAGGAAAGCAGCCACGATTGAAGCTGTACCATCACCAGCTAAGGTCTTGTGAAGGCCAGGATCTTTGAAGAAATCACGATTAGTCAATTCATCAAGGACCATAATGTGTCCTAAATGTTCAGCCATAGTAACAAAAGCGATAGGCGCAAAACTCAAGATAGCACCCCAATAAATTTGTTTAGGCATATAGTTAACGAACATCAAATCAAAGGCAGGTAATTTGAACCAAGGTGTAGAAATAACTTTTGAGAAATCAACGATACCTAAGGCAACTGATAAAATATAGCCACCGACGATACCTAGAAGAATCGCGATATTACTCCAAAATCCGCGCAGATACATGTTCAAAAGTACGGTAAGGAATAATGTGAACATAGCAACTCCGAAGTATTTCAAGTCATAATGAGAACCGTTCATCATAGCGTTGTTAGCAGCACTTCCGGCAACTGACATACCAATGACGATAACAATTGGACCAACAACAATAGGAGGCAAAGCTTTGTCGATCCAGTCAGAGCCGACGAAACCAACAATCAAGGAAACGATTAAATAAACACAACCAACGGCGATAGTACCTTGCGCGACTCCAGCGTAACCGACAGTTTTCATCAGTGCGACCATTGGCACGATGAAAGAAAAACTTGAACTCATATAAGCTGGAATTTTCCGATGGGTAATTAAAATATGAATAATTGTGCCGACACCTGAACTAAATAAAGCAATACTAGGATCAAGTCCGACAAGCAGTGGTACCAAAACTGTGGCACCAAACATCGAGAATAAGTGCTGTAATGATAGAAAAGCCCAACTACTTAATGGTGGTTTTTCGTAGACGTCTAAAACGGCATCTGGATTGCGATACTCTTTACTATTTGGATCCAAAATCAACATCTCCCCCGTACGAAATTTTGCAAAAAAATAGCCCTTCATCCCGTGTATGCGAAATAAAAGACTGAACGTGTTTCCTTATTAGCCTCACGGGACCAATATTTAAAGGACTGTATTTGATTGCTTTCACTATAATTGAGTTGCAAAGCAAAGTCAATAATGAAATACTAAAAAGGTGTTAAATTAAAGCGCTAACAAAGAGGAGATTTTTATGGTCGAGTTATACATTGTAAGACATGGCGAAACAGATACCAACTATGAAGGACGTATCAATGGTATGTCTACCGACAAGCCGCTAAACGCCAAAGGAATCCAACAAGTTGAAGAATTAAAAAAATATATTGATATAAATAAATTTGATGAAATTTACTCAAGCCCAATGAAACGTGCAATGCAAACGGCTGAGATTTTGAATCAAGGTGTGCATGAAATTAAACAAGACAAACGTCTCTATGAAGCCGATTATGGTTCATGGGATGGTGTTAAAGAAACTGAATTGCGCGAAAAATACCCTGATGTTTTTGATGAGAACCACTACTTATTACCAGGTTATACTAAGTATGCCAAAAATGGCGAAGAGTATTCTGATGTTTATAAACGTGTCGAAGATTTTATGGATGATATGGCTAAAAAAGGTCATGAGAAAATTATGGTCGTTTGCCATGGCTTCGTTAGCCGTTCATTTATGAAGGTTGTGACAGGTGCACAAAATATTTCTCAAATTATCCAACCAGATAATGCTGGCGTGTCGAAGTTTGTTATTTCTGATAGTGGTGTAAAATATCTTCATTACTATGGACGAGTAAATAACATCGATTAGAGGTTAATTATGGGACTGACAAATAAAGTACCAGAAGCAAACGTAAAAAAGACTTTCAATACGATTGCTGGCAATTATGATAAGTTGAACACCATAATGAGTTTGGGAACTCATCAAAAATGGCGTCAAAAAGCAACTGCTAAAATCACAGTAGGTCCAGATAAAATTTTGGATCTTTGTTGCGGAACAGCCGATTGGACCATCATGTTGGCTAAAATATATCCTCACAGTCGAGTTGTGGGCATGGATTTTAGTCAAGAAATGTTGAAGATTGCTCAACACAAAGTAAGTAATTCTGAGGCAACTAACATCAATCTGGAAATTGGTGATGCGATGAATTTACGTTACCAAGATGCGAGTTTTGACGTTGTTACTATAGGATTTGGATTACGAAACGTTCCCGATGCGGACAAAGTTTTGCAAGAAATTTATCGAGTTTTAAAACCTGGTGGACAGCTAATCTGTTTAGAGGCGTATAAAGTCGAAACGCCAGTTATCAAAATCGGTTGGCAGTTATATTTCAATCGATTAATGCCATTAATGGGAAGAGTTTTTGCTAAGAGTCAATCCGAGTATCAATATTTGGATGATTCAGTGAACAAGTTTGTCAGTATTAAACGGTTAGTAGAAATGATGCGGGAGGTAGGTTTTAAAAATATTACCGTTGATGATTTGATGTTTAAAGCCGCTGCCATTCATGCTGCTGAAAAATAGCACAAAAAAAGAACACCCGGGGAAGGTGTTCTTTTAATTTTTTAGGGGATTAAATATATATGTTATAGGGGGGATGAGATGAGATTTCTTATCTCTCATCTACAACTAATACTATACTGAATAAGTGTGAATCAAATATTTTGAAAATGTGAAGAAATTATGAATTTTGATTTTTTTCATTAAAAAGTAAATAATTTGGTTGTAACGGTGTTATGCCGTCACTAGGAGCCAGAAATTTAGGCTGCTGTGGGGACCGACCTGAGCCAAGGTCTCAGGTCTCGATTTTGAACTTCGCAAAGAACGCGAATTTCAAAAGTCGTCCCGTGGCGTAAGGGCTAAAGCCCTAACGCCACCGTCACTGCTGCCCAAATTTCTGGCTCCTAGTGACTAGTTTGTTTTAGAAGTAATAGATGATAAATTGATTTATCTAATGTGACACCGTAAATGACAATGATACAGAGATTTGAAATTGATTATTTAAATTTTGGTCGTTGAAATTATCATCTAATAATATACTATCCTCAAATTTTGCTTAAAACTTATTGTTACGATATGCGAAAACAAATTAAATATGGGAGTGAAATTTATGTCAAATATTCGTGATGTTGCCAAACTTTCTGGTCATTCTGTTTCAACGGTTTCTCGGGTTATTAATCATCGCAGTTATGTTGCTGATGATACTAAAAAAGAGATTATTCGTGCAATGGAAGAATTGGACTATCATCCTAATGATGTGGCTCGTGCTTTGAGTACTGGTAAGACACATATGGTTGGTGTCGTTTTGCCATATATTGATATTCCTTATTTTCAAAAATTAGTTTCGGCCATTACTAAGGCGGCTTTTAGGGAGAATTATCAGGTCACTTTGTTGCCATCTGATTATAACGCTAAGGATGAAATAAAATACTTAGAAATGTTGAAACATCAGTCGTTTGATGGTTTGATTTTTACATCACGGACTATTTCTTTTGATAAGATTTTAGAATATCGTCAATATGGGACCATTACATGCTGTGAAGATACGTTTGATTATCCGATTTCTTGTGCTTATACAAACCGTGAAGAATCATATTTGAAGGTTTTTGATTTGTTAAAGCGATTAAAATTTCAGCATATCGGCGTTACGCTCAGTCGCAGTGAAAAATATAGCCAATCCACAAAGCAAACCAAGGAGGCTTTTGAAAAAGCTTATGGTCGAAAAATGGATGCTAAGCATTTGTACATGGGTGCCCAAGGATATGATGAGGGTATTAAAGCAGCTAAGTATTTGGTTAAAAGAGACCCTGATTTACAAGTGATTTTCGCTAATAGTGACCAAATTGCAGCTGGTGTTTTAAAACAATTGCAACTTATGAATTTGGAAATACCCGTTATTGGTCAAGAAAACTTAGACTATAGTCATTTGATGAATTTTTCGACGATTGATCATAAGTTAAAAGAAATTGGTGAATATGCTTTTTGGTCTATTTTTGAGAAAGATGTTGTTAAAAAATCGATTCCTTCTGAATTTATTTTACGAGGGACGTTGATTAAGTAATATATAAACGTGTGGCAGTTAAATGTTCCACCTCCAAAATTTCTGACTCTTTCCGGCTAATTTACTCTTTATTTTGAATCGAGAGTGAATAATTTTAAGTATTATTATGTCATTAATAACCGGGATTATAAGAGATGGAGTATGTTTTGATTTTAAAAGTAACTTTAAATTTGTAGTCAAGAGATAAATTAGCATCACGCAAATAAGTAAATTGAATCTTAAATAAGACAGCAAAAAAGGCATCCTTGGGGAAGGATGCCTTTTTAAGGGGATTGAATATTGTTGATAGGGGGGATGAGAATAGAGTCGTTGTCTCTAATCTACGGTTTATAATCACAGGCTTATCATGAAGTTATTATTGTTTAAATTAAAAATTATTTGAATCTTGGATAGCCCAGTTTTGATAAGTCTTTTTTTAGTTTATAAATTCTTTTGTCCTTTTGCAGCAAAAATTCACTGCATCCCATGAGAGTGGAAAAAATCCACTCTGCATTTATTAGTATAGCTTATTTTTTGCTCAACTACTACCGGCAGGTACTTAAAAAGCATAAAAAAACACCTCGGGGAAAGGTGTTTTTTAATTTAGGGGATTAAATATATATGTTATAGGGGGTGAGAAAAGGGATTACTTATATCTCTTATCTACAATGTCTATACTACTGAATCTTTATGAATTAACTATTCTGAAAATGTGAAGATTCTGTGAAGTTGGTTTTATAGGATGCTGACTCTGGGCGGGAGCGGTGGAGGTCTGCTGTGGGACCGAAGGTCTTCAGACTCGCTTTTGAACTTCGCATAAATCGCAAATTTCAAAAGACGTCCACTGTGTAAAGGCTAAAACCTTTACGCCACTTTCACTGCTGACCTCCATCACTCCCATCCTCCGTCTAGAGTATTAGTTGTATTTTTTTGTTTTATAACTCAAATGAATACAATGGTTAAATTATCGATGATTAGTAGTCACTCCATATCCTTTAAGAAATACCCAAGGATAAATACACTAGGCAACGAGAGCAAGAAATTTGGGCAGCAGTGCAGGTGGCGTTGGTGCTTTAGCACCTACACCACGGGACGAGTTTTGAAATTCGAGTGGTCTTCTCGAAGTTCAAAATCGAGCCTGGAGACCTTGGCTCCAGGCGGTCCCCACAGCAGCCCAAATTTCTTACTCTCGCTGCCGGCATATATATATAAGTTCGAACAAAATCATATTTAAAACAATTGCATTTTTATTTAATATTTTAAAAATAAAATTAAAAAAATCCGGTTTTCCAAATGATAACATCTGAAAAATCGGATTTAAAAAATGCTTATTTTAAAAAGTCGAAGTTAAATCAATATTTTAAAGTCGCAAGTTTAAAAGTGTTGTGACAAAACAAGCTTAATTTCTATACCAGTTAGAAAATATCTAGCTGTGGATTAGTTAAGATTTCATCAATGTAGTTTAAGAATGAAATCTTAACTAATCTAAAGCGACATATTAGTCGATATCGATGTGATGGCCTGAATCAGTCTTCTTTTCCATCTTTGGAAGGTTGATCTTCAAAACACCGTTATCATAATTTGCTTTGATATTATTCATATCAACTGCTGGTAAATGATATTGTCTCATAACACGGCCGCTTGAACGTTCACTCATGATCATGTCGCCATTCTTGTCGTTGTGATCATTGAAACTGTCACGGTGACCACTAACCGTTAAAACATCGTTATTATAGTTGATGTCGATATCCTTCTTATCAAAAGCGGGCATATCTACATGAACTTCATAGTCTTTATCTGTTTCCTTAATATCTGTCTTTAGTGTTGAATCTTCTGGGAAATTGTTGTCAAATATAGATGGTAAATTGTTCATCCAAGAATCATTGTTGAACCAGTTTCTCATCAAATTGTTACGATCCATAATTTCATTTGTCATATATCGTTACTTCCTTTCCCTTCATTACAAATACATTATAAGACCCATTCGAACGGAAGTTCAAGAATTTAGCACTCTTAATTGTCGAGTGCTAAATTTGGCAAAAAATTAACAAAAAGCAAACGGTAATTGATGTGATACAATTAAATTGGTGAAAAGAAGGTTAGTTAAAATGACTAAATTGATTTTGAAGCGGATTTATGATAAAGATTTGCCATCAGGCTACCGAGTTCTTGTGGATCGACTTTGGCCTCGTGGAATGTCTAAAGTAAGAGCTGATTTAGATTTGTGGGCCAAGGAAATTGCTCCATCAGCTGACTTGAGAAAGTGGTTTGGACATGACCCCGAGAAATATGCTGAATTCAAGAGCAAGTATTTAGCAGAAATCAAAACTAATCCTTATACAGATGAGTTTTTGACAAGCCTAACAGAAGCTCTAAAGACACAAGATGTTCTTATCTTGTATAGTGCTAAAGATCAGGAACACAATGATGCAGTAGTCCTAATGGAATATCTAAATTCAAAAATTTAAATATTGTAGATTGGTTGGCTAGTGATTATGGAAGAATTTGATTTGCAGTCGTTATTATCTAGTAACGAAAAGGTCATTATTCACCTATTGCAATCCTATGCGCAGACAAATGATATTGCAGTCTTTGTTCTAGGCAACGACGATCATTTGCAGGCGGGGATTTTTGGTGAATTGGCAGAGGGCAGTGCGTTAACTAGGATGAATAAAATGACTGATTTGTCCAAACTGAGTGTCAATAAATTTAAGTATAATATCGAATATGCCGACGCGCCGTTGAGAATAGCCAGTATTAATCAACGGGTCGGCAAAGTTTGCGTTGCACAAGATATCAAAAAGGGAACTAATAATGAACATTTGCAAATAATGCAGAAACTGCAAGAACATGTTTTCTTTTTGAGAAATATGGTGGAAAGTGTTTCTAAACTAGTGATTAAGGATCGCGGTATCGATAACTTTGTAATCAGGTATGCTATAGATGTTAATGACGCGATCGATGAATTATCTGATAGTGAAGGACACGCTTTGCAACAAATTAAAGTAATGTCAACGTCGAACAGTTCCATTATTTCTGCAATCGAATATATTGATAGCAACCTTAATAAACGACTAACGCTTGATCAAGTGTCTAGTAAGGTTTATTTATCAGACTACTATTTCAGCAAATTGTTTAAGCGCGAAACTGGTTTGAGTTTTTCAGTGTATCTGAATGCCAGAAAAGTGCAAAAGGCGATGATTCTTTTGAAAGAGTCTGATAAAAGTGTCAACGATATTTCCGATGCTTTAGGATTCACCCGGCTAAGCTATTTCAGCCAAACGTTTAAAAAATATACCGGCGTTGCACCAACCAAATTTCGGACGGATGGTAGATAGAGAGTGTGACAAAACATGGTCAGCTTTCGAGCATTAAGGCAAACGAGACTAGTAATCCGATTTTGGATTGCTAGTCTCGTTTGGTTTAAGCGGAAAAAGCTATGTTTTGTCACACGTTTATGCTGCATGTTTCTGCATGTTTAAAGATAGTGGTAGTTTTGTGAAACCAGTTGCTTTATTAACCATTTTTATATTCTTAGTTGAGGAATAACTCAATACACTTGTTTATGTGAACTAAAATTGAACAATTGTTTACGTTTTCTGCACAAAATACCTTTTTTCATAAAAAAATTTGTAGTAGACTTTAGACTTAGTGTAATTTAGGTTATGCAGTTTTAAGGAGAAAAACTCATGAAGAACGTCTTTAAAAAAGAATCGGTCGATACGTATTTAGAAGCTGATTCTAGATTGACACGAACACTTGGCGCCAAGGATCTGCTTTCTTTGGGAATTGGTGCTGTAATTGGTACAGGTATTTTTATTTTACCCGGACATGAGGCTGCACTTCATGCCGGACCGGCTGTAACGATTGCTTTTTTGATTGCCGCGATTGTTTCTGGTTTTGTGGGGATGGCTTACGCTGAATTTTCATCAGCAATGCCAGTTGCCGGATCAGCCTATTCCTTTGGAGCAGTTATTTATGGAGAAATTATTGGTTGGATTCTAGGCTGGGCTTTAATTCTGGAATATTTTTTGACTGTTTCTGCGGAAGCAGTTGGGTTTGCATCTTATTTTAATAATAATATCTTAGGTGCATTTGGTTTAAACATGCCTAAATTTTTGGCAAATGGACCACTTGAAGGTGGTGTGATCAATCTTTCAGCTACCTTGATTGTTTTATTGATTGCTTTCATTATTTTACAGGGAGCTAGCCTTTCTAAGAAGGTAGAAAATGTCGCCGTATTAATTAAAGTTGCTATTATTATTTTGTTTATCATTGTAGGGGCTTTTTACATTAATACTAAAAATTATGTTCCATTTTATCCTAAACAGTTCCATACACAACCTTTCGGCATGGGTGGTATTTCAACAGCTACGGCCACCGTTTTCTTTGCCTTTGTCGGCTTTGATGCTTTGGCTGCCAATTCGGCGGAAACAATCAATCCTAAAAAAGATGTTGTCCGTGGAGTTTTGGGAACAGTCGTCGTTGCTGTAATCTTGTACGTTGGTTTTTCATTTGTTTTGACAGGTATCGTTAACTATAAAGATTTAAACGTTGATGATCCAGCGGCTTATGCGTTAAAAGTTGTGCATCTAGACACTTGGAATAAGTTGATTACGGTTGGTGCCTTAGTTGGTATCTTTACATCATTATTGACCATGTTCTTTGGTGGCTCTCGATTGGTTTATGCATTAGGACGTGATGGCTTGTTACCCGAGAAAATGGGTGAGGTCGATACTAAATTCTCTGTGCCTAAGAATGCCGTTTGGGTAGCAACAATTGTCCAAGCATTCTTTGCTGGATTAGTACCTTTGACGGAATTAACGTCACTTATCAATGCCGGAACCCTGTTGGCGTTTGTTTTCATTTCCTTTGGTATTATCAAATTACGTAAGCGAAAAGATATTCCAAATGACGGATTCAAAATGCCTTGGTATCCATTTTTACCAATTTTAGCTGGTTTAGCCAGCTTGTATTTCTTATTGATGTTGCCAACTATTTCTAAGATTAGTGTTGGTATCTGGATTGCAATAGGAATTGTCGTTTACTTTGCATATGGATTAAAACATTCAAAATTACAAAATAAAAAATGATAGTGGAACAAAACATGTTCAGTTTTCGAGTATTAAGGCAAAAGACGCCAGTAATCCGATTTTGGATTGCTGACGCCTTTTGTTTTAAGCGGAAAAAGTGAATGTTTAAAGGCAATAATATTGTTGTTACAGCCTTATTTTTTGCTCTTTGGAGCGCGGTTATTATTAATTTGGTGAATAATCAAAGTTACAATGATAGCTCCAATTAAGACACCAACGAAGACTAAGTTCGGAATTTCAATATCAATTGCGGGAATTGATAGGAACAATTTGATTGAGATGAAGAGAATTAAAAAGTAAGCCATACCGTTTAATTCTGGAATCTTACTCATAAGTCCCATAATCATTTCAGCGATTCCACGCATTGCTAAAATACCAATCATACCACCAATCAAAACGATAACTGGGTTGCTTGAAACGGCTAATGAAGCTAAAACAGAATCAATTGAGAAGACGATATCCATTAATTCAATTGAGATAACAACTTGCCAAAAACGAGAAATGTGCAGATGCTTTTCCAAAGCATTTTCTTTATGCTTAGTTGGAGCTTCGGTAGGCTGTTTCTTGCTAAAGAAGAAATGTTTTAAGAAGAGATAGAATAAGTAGCCGGCGCCTAGCACCTTAATCCACCAGAAGTCGATTAAGTAAACTCCGATTCCGATAACTAAAAATCTAAAGATGTAAGCACCGAAGAGTCCATAGAAAAGCGACTTTTCTTGTTCTACTTTGTTAGGCAATGATTGTGTCTGCGCGGCCAAAACGACGGCATTATCAACTGACAACATACATTCCATAACGACTAACGATAAAATAATTAACCAATCTTCCCCCGATTCGATAACCGTTGCCCAGTTATGAAGATCAAAGAATGGACCATACATATTTACAAGTGCATTCAATCAGTATTCCTTGCTTTCTATTTGATTTCTTATTTCGATAATACCAGATTATATCATATGTTGACAGTTTTGATGGGGATAAATGAGCCGCCTCCAGGAGTAAGAAATTTGAGTCGCTGTGGGGACCGGTCTGAGCCAAGGTCTCAGACCTCGACTTTGAACCTCGCAAAGTACGCGAGTTTCAAAGCTCGTCCCGTGGTGTAGGCGCTAAAGCGCCAACGCCACCTGCACAGCGACTCAAATTTCTTACTCCTTCCGGCTAGGTTATTCGGTGTTTTTTTAATATATATTGAAAATAGATAATTTACCATTTTTATTTTCTGAACGTCTAGAATGACAGAATTTAAACTCTTTTTGAAAGTTTCTTTAGTTGTTCGTTTAATATCATATATAATAATTAAAAAATATATATGGGAGGATTAATTATGTTAGCTGAATTTGTCATTATAGCTATGTGGATGGGTATTTGGGTGATTGTTTCGTTGGGAATGACAATGTTTATTAAACTTTATCAATTAATTGTCCCTACTAAAAAGTACGTTAATCGTCCTAATTTTTTACAACAATGGTTCAAAATTTTACTAATTGTGCCATTGTTTATGCCGTAAATAAAAAAAGTAATCTTAGATTAGAGAAATCTGAAGATTACTTTTATAATTGTATTTTTGAATATTAATTAAGCTGCGGGTACGAATGTAGTATAGATCAACCAAATGTTCAAGATGGTTAGCACGATTGCTATGAAGTAACCAATGTATTCGATTACTTTATTGTTAGCAAATTCGCCCATTAGTTCTTTATTACTTGTGAACTTGATCAATGGGAAGATTGAGAATGGTAAGGCGACACTCAAGAATACTTGTGAGAATGTCAAAAGTGATTCAATCTTAGCTTCGTTACCATTATAAATGATGGCGAATGTGATAACAGGGATGATTGACATCAAACGTGTAATAACACGACGTGCCCAAAGTTTCATCTTCATGTGGACGAAACCTTCCATGACGATTTGTCCGGAAAGTGTTCCTGTGATTGTTGAATTTTGACCAGAAGCCAAAAGGGCAATCGCAAAGAGGATACTTAGGACTGGACTAGCAACGGCTCCAGCAACTTTTGGATCTTGCAGAGCGTTGAACAAGTCGACGAAACGTCCTAAATCACTGTTTGTACCATAGAATAAAGCCGCACCAAGTAGTAATAATAATGTATTAACGATAAAAGCTAATGTTAATTGAATGTTTGAATCCCAAGTTGAGAAACGAACTGCTTGATGAACACTCTTGGAATCGTTACGGTCATATTTTCTGGCCTGTGAAATTGAAGAATGTAAGTACAAATTATGTGGCATAACTGTCGCACCAACGATACCTAATGAAAGGTAAAGCATGCTTTGGTTTTGAAGGATCTTTGGATCAGGTACAAAACCAACGACCATTTGACCCATGTCAGGTTTGGCCAAGATAACTTCGTATAAGAAGACGAAGAGGATAACCATAATTAATGTGGCTACGATAGCTTCGATTTTTCTGAAACCTAATTTCATTAGTACCAGTAGTAATAAGACGTCAAATGCGGTGATAATAACACCCCAAAGGACTGGTATATTGAATAATAATTTTAACGCAATTGCGGAACCAATAATTTCTGCAATATCAGTTGCCATAATGGCTAACTCAGTAATTACCCATAGGATAAAACCACCAACACGGGAAGTTCTATCTCTAGTTAATTGGGCCAAATCTCTTCCGGTCACAATGCCTAGTTTAGCTGCCATGTATTGCAAAAGCATCGCAATCAAACTAGAAATCAAGATAACAGATAGTAATTTGTATTTAAATTGTGCCCCACCGGCGATTGATGTAACCCAGTTACCTGGATCCATGTAACCTACGGCAACTAGTGCCCCCGGACCACTATATGCTAACAGAGTTTTAAAGAAACCAGCGTCAGTTGGCACTTCAACGGTATCATTAATTTCTTCCAAGGAAGGGCCGTTAGCATAATGAATAAGGCTTTCGTGCTTTTTATTTTTTTCACTCAAGCTTATATCCCCCTTTTTTTGTCTCAAGATATAATATCATGTTAGAGACTAACATTAAACCCCGGAAACAAAAAAATTAAGGTAACCTAATAAAAAACTTGAAAAAGGCGTCATAAAAGTGTTTTCAAAGATTTCTTAACAAGGATTTTTATGCCATCATATGAATTTCACGCGATAAATTTAAGCATTTAGGTAATAAAAGATTGCTTTCATGAATTTAGGACCTAAGTACGATACAATATAGGTAGTAAATAAAGTTTGAAATTAAAAGCATCTTAAATATAATTACTAGAAAAGGGATAAATAAAATGAGCACAATACTATTAATAGTAGATGTCATCTTTTTTCTCGGTGCTGTCTTTAACGTTTATTGGCAATCACAGATTGAAATCAGATCGATTTATAAAGTTTCATCATTAATCTTTGCGGCCTTTATTGGCGCATGGCTGTTAGTATCACCAACCGGTCAATTATCTTACATCGTTATGGTGGCGTTATTCATGTTGTTGAACATCATGAATGGTGTCGGTGGAGTCGGTGAAAGAAAAATCGTTTTAAACGGTTTCTATTCCGGTGTCTTAGACTATGCCCAAGTTGTCCACGTAACCTTAATTCCAATTGAAATTGAAGGTAGAAAACCTAAAGTAGCAGTGATTTTTAATACGAAACGACCACAACAAGTGGAAATGAACTTTAATATTTCCTATAAAGAAATGGAAAAGTATTTACAGAAGAAATTGTCTAATGACGCATCAGTTGAAGTTGGACAAATATAAAAAATAGACCTCGTGTGGGGTCTATTTTTTTCGATTTTAAATAATATTTTAAGTTTAATGTTACTTATTGTGATTACAGTTATTGTTAATTACTTTGCTGTAAAAAAATATTTGAGGTAATTAGTTGAAAGAAATTTAAAGATAAAATTTAACGATGCAATACGATGGTAAACTTTTGGAGGCGACTGTAATGAGTAATAGTGTTATTAAAAATAAAACAGTTTCGACATGCGTTACTGAAGATATTAGTGAAAAAGCTAAGGACAATTTAGCTAAACAAGGATTGACTGTTTCCGAGTATATTCGCTTATCTTTAATTAAAGCTGCTAATAATGAGGTTCGTTTGGTAAGCTTTTTGGATTCTCCAGAAGCTATAAAGGCTAAAAATGAAGCCGAAACAGGTCAAGTAAGTACCATTGGATCATCAAATGACTTTGATGCTTGGATTGATAAAATAGATACAGATTAAATTAACAATGTCGTTTGAATGACAATTAAAAAATTACTCAAAAAGCATTTTCCAGTTAAAATATTAAGCCTTGTTTAATAGCAATTGTTGAATGAGATGGTGTTGCATTGAAACAAATTAAAGATTATACACTTAAAGGTAAGTGACGAGGATATCGTGGATTCTATTAATAAAATAATGAAAAACTGATTTTGGTATTAGTAGCAACTGGAGCACATGAAATATTTGATCGGTAAACAAAAAATCCATCAATTTTGATGGATTTTTTTAATTCAACTCAATAATGTACTTGAAACTTTAATGATTAAGAATGGGTTTGAAATCTACAAGAATTCAGGATACCCTGTTCCAATTCAAACTATTTTTTCAAGAAGGCAAGTACATTCTTCTTATTTGGTTTCATGTTTCCTGCTAAGAACGAAATTATTACTGCAATAACAGAAAACGAAAATTCCCATACCGACCACTTAAAAATTAGTGTTAAGACTAACATAATAAAAATTGAAATTATCAAGACACCATCTCTAGGACCTAATTTTATATACGGATACATCATCATCAGATATCACTTCTTTCATTATTTATAATCTCTTTTCTTATAGCGGCAATTGTTGTTTTGCTTATCTAAATAATATGTCGATGGCCATATGTTGAGAATAAAATATCTTGAAAGGCACTAATATTCATCTTGAATCGATGACGATTGTTAAAAATGTTTCTGTGACGTCACCTGGCATTATTCACGATGCTTTTCTAATTTAGCTAAAGGTTGAAAATTGAATATACTGCAATAAGTCCAGCATTTTGAGGCTTTATTGTACAAAAATAGACATGAACTTACTCACATCAGTATGATTAAGGAAATATACAAGGAGTGTGCATGTCTATTCTTCAACAATTTAACCAAACAGTTCATCATTTATTTGTACACTTATCAAATATTTTACGTTCCGTTAGTATCAAGAAGACTAGAGGAGTTAAAATAGTCACTTTACTTGATCGTACGACGCTTACGGACAATACGATAACTGGGATGTAGTCTATCGATTAAACAGTGATAAATTGATTTTAGTATTGGTGATTACAAGAAAACCATCATTTTTGATGGGATTTTTTAATTAAAGGGTCCAAAAGTAAAGTGTGTTGCGATTAAACCGTAACCAAGATTAGCATCACTCAGTGTTTTTTGACTAGGATTATTCAACTTGTCTTTAATATATTGATATAGTTGTCGATTTTTAGTCGGTAGAGTCATAGGAACAATGAAGTTATCATGATACCCCTTGTAAATAGTTACACAGATACTAATTTCATCTTTGCCACTGTTAAGTTCTTGAGCTGCTTGCAGGAGGCATTTTTTGTATTCAATTGGTTGGCGTGAAAGATCTTCGTTATATGAAGCATCTATTAAATTGAATAAAGTTGTATTTTTCATTTTGTGTTGCCATCCTTTCGAGTGAATATCTTACGAATGAAAGAAAGCAGGTCCGTTGATGACAGCCGATAATTGATGCAACCAAGACCTATGGTGAATGTGACTTAATTTATGGATTAAATCATTTTGTTTTGGGGTAAAACAATACTCCCCGTTTATGGAAATTAATCGTAATGAAGTTTTTAGATTAGATATTGTATGGGGGATTTCTCTGTACTTTTTATTGATCTTAGTTGATTGATTTATGATGAAATAAGCGTGCTTAACCGCAATTTTAGCAGGATTATTTAAAGTAACATTATTCATTGAATTGTCCAATTCTTGGAGTATAAAATTAGTGTGTTTTATTTCTGCTAGCTTTTTTGTTTTTTTGATGGAGTGCCTCCTTAAGTAATTATTTTGATGCTTCTATCGTATCAATTATTTGAAACATATAGTTCGGATAATCCTGAATACCGTTAATATGTGTCTTGTGTAAAGTAATAAATTACACGTTAATGTCTATGACGTTAATAGTTAACGAATACTTATATTTTGAATTTGTCATGTGACGAGGTTACAATGTGCCCAATTAAGCAATTTATGATAGGAGAATTTATTATGGTAAAGTCAATTTACGATATGATTCCAGTCACTTGGGCGATTGAATTCAAGGACAGAGATACAGCTCATGCAATCTATGATTCGACCATGGCAAAGTACGACGATAATACTTTTGGCAGTCGTACAGTTAATAATGACACTTGGTATATTGGAACTAAATTGCATGATGATGAATTCAAAGCAAAAATAACTGAATTTTTGAGTCAGTATAATATTTCTGTTAATCAATATACGATAACTAAAACGGCGGTTGGTACATTCGTCAATACGTTTTTTAAAAAAAACCCCTAACTCCTGAGACAACTCAAGAGTTGGGGATTTTTTATTTGTATTTGAAAGTTACATGCTAAAAGAAAATATCATAAGCTGTTGAAAGCGTTTTCCTTAAAAGCGTACAATAAATCTATAAAAGGAATCCCAATGAAGTAAAAGAATTGTATTAACTAATTTGAATTCTAGAAGAATTGGTTTTCAAAGCTAAAATCTAAAACAGAAAGTGTGCAAAAAGAATAATGTCTAAAAAGTTAGAGAAAGTTTTTGCGGTTTTTATTTTATTACCACTATGTCTTTTTTTATACCATCATTAACTTTCTGGATTCCAAAAAATTACCAACAAATAAGTTGCGATTTGTTTGCACTTATCGTAATCATAATCTTAAATAAAATCTGGCTGAATGTTAGAGTTGATATCTTTTCCGACAAAAGACCACTTTATCAATTTTTTAATGCTATTCCAGCGATTGTATTATTACTGTTAACAAAGAATCCCTTCGTACTTTCCATTAAGGGACCAGTTCTCATGTGACTCATAACTATACTATTGATTGCCATTTGTGAGGAATACATATATAGGGGAGTTCTAGTACCCTTGAGTCTAAAATTAACGAATAATAAATTATTCATATCGGTACTGATTAGTAGTATTGGTTTTGCGTTTGCTCATATAGTCAATTTTGAACATGGGTCGTTTTTAATGATTTTATCTCAAATAATTTTAGCATTCGGAACAGGGATGCTTTTTGGAACCTTATATTTGAAATCAAAGAATTTATCGCTTGTTATCATACTGCACTTTCTGAGTGACCTGCCTTTATTAGCTTCTGGTGGATCAGCTACGACACTTACCAATTCTCAAACCTACTCATTATTAATGATAGTAGTGGTAATTAGTTTAATTGCTTGCCTTATTTCTTTAGTTCAACTTCATGGATTCAAGAAAAAGCTGGCACAACATTTTATTTAAGAAAAAAATATAGAGGTGACATCATAATGAGCAAAATCGATATAATAGCAGCCATTCTATTCTTGGTCATTGGTATTTGGCAGATATTTATCACAATTGTTTATGTTAAAAATTTAAAGAAAAATGCGAATAAAAGTACATCCCCATTTGCTCCAATAGCAATGTGGTCATCAATAGTGGTTGGAGTTGCTTTAACGGTTTTAGGGATTTCTGCTTTTCTCTAATGGTAATATTCATGAAAAAACTAGAGTGGAACAAAACATGTTCAGCTTTCGAGCATTAAGGCAAATAACGCCAGTAATCCGATTTTAGATTACTGGCGTTATTTGTTTTAAGCGGAAAAAGCTATGTTTTGTCCCACCCTCTAGTTTTTTAAATAATTTCTACAATGCATTTATGGCTTTTCTTAATTTTGTAGCTTTACCGATAGAGAATCTTTTGGTCGTACCATTTTTCAATAAAACTGAACGTGAAGGAAAGTCTACTTTACGGACGTTAACAACATTAATCAAACAAGAACGACTTAATTGAAATAGGAAAGTATACTGTTTTTCCAGTTCCTTTAATTTGCCATAAAATTCATATTGACCAGTTTTAGAAGTGAAAACTAGTTGATGAGGGATTGGAGATGATTCGATTGAGAAAACTTCATCTTGATCAAAGTTGAATAATTGATTACCAACTTCGAACGAAAAGTGTTGTTGTTGATATGCGTGAGACTTATTAGCTAATTTTTCAATATAAGTTAATGTCCCGTATAATTCATCGCGATAACTTTCAATTGATTGGTCTTTTTCGATGAAACCAATTGCTGCAACTTTTCTTTTTAAGGTTGTAGGCGCCATTTCATCGTGAGTTGTTGTAAAGATGACGTTACCATTGATATCTAACTTCCTTATTTGTTCGGCTAGGTCGATACCGTTGATAGCTGCTTGGAGGTCAATATCTAAGATATATGTCCCATCTGTTGGGGCGGTAGTATTCATGTATGCGAGAACTTCGTTAGGCGTTTGGACTGATAAATCTAATTGAAAGAAATCATTATGGAATAATAGATAATTTTCAATTAAGGTACGTAAATTTTTCAGTTGGACTGTGTCGTCTTCACAAATAATAATGGGATAACTCATTTTATAACTCCTTTGTTGATAATCGAAATTTGGGTGTAAAACCATTTATCAAGAACGTTGTAGTGAATTAATAGGTTTCGATATTTTTGCTTGATGTCTTGAATATTGACCATTCCTAAGCCCTCATGTTTCTTTTTGGTTGAAAAGCCATATTGTTGGATTTGATTGATAGGAATTGATTTAGTAATAGTATTTTTTATGATGATATCAATCTGATTGTTCTTATTGATTAAAATAATTTGGATTTTTCCATTGGCCTGGTGGGCTGTTTCTTCGATTGCATTGTCAATTGATACTCCAAGAATTCTGATTAGATCAAAGATATTCAAATCAATATGGGAAATATCATTCTTACATTCGAAATAACAAGTGATTCCGTTAGCTTTGATAGTCTTCAATTTACTTATAAGTAGCGACTTGATGTAAATATTTGAGATATACTCCAAATCTTTAAAATCATCCATAGAGATATTACTGAAGTATTGGGAAGAATATCCCTCCAGTTCGGTTAAAGATTTTTTTAAGTTGGGATTGTCATTGGATAGGGCAATCGTATTAAGACTACTGAGAATATTTTTAAAGTCGTGCTTAAATTTATGCATTTCTTTTTGATCTTTATCCAGTTGCTTAGTGTATTGGCTGAGGTTATCTAATTGCTCAAGCATTAGTTTCTTTTCAAATTTTGCTTGTTGATGTTTGGTTGTATATAAATAGAAATAAATTACTATGATGGCTTGAATGATTAAAAATAAGAGAATTCCTGATATTAAAGTCGTATAGGCTTTGAATTTTTGAATGAAATAGATGAATGAGATTGTGACGGTATAAAAATAAATTTCGATAATACTAAAAGTTGGTGTTTTTGCACTTTTTATTATTCGTAGTATTGGAGATTTAATAAGAACAAGATTTAAAAGTAAAGTTATGATGAATACCGAAATAAGTTCTATTATTACGATAAATGCATCGCCTTTATTCGATTTGTAAAAAATAGAAATAATGGAAGACGATATTATGTCTGATAGTATGTTGATTAGAAAGCTGGTAATTATGGTATTGAGTAAAAAGTAATCTTTTTGTCCCTTTTCTTTTAATAATAAATACATAATAAAGATGAAGGGAACTAAAATAATGGGGTTCATAAAAAATCTATTGTTAATATGGTCAAATAACAGATTGGCAGAATCATTAATTTTATCTTAGGAAATTTTCTATAAAGATAAATGAAATTTAACATTAAAAATAGTCGTGTTATTGCCGTTTCTATAATCAAAAGCCGTGCACTAATATAAATCATAATTTCCCCAATCAAATGCGTATACTATTAATTATCACATATTTTGGTTATTAAAATTAAAATACATCGTGAATGTGACAATATATCTCCTTAATGAAATGAATACGAGTATATCGTTTTTCAAGACAATCATAATAGTGATTCAAGATATAAATAATTGATGAGTAGTAATTTTTAATAGAATATAAGTAGATTATTCGAAAGGGGGACCTGAATTGAAATTTGAACTTGATAGAACGTTTTATAGAAATGGAAGCTTTTATTTCTCAATAATATTAATGATATTGGCTATTCATGCATTTTTGAAATTTAACTTTAACAGTGTAACTGATCTTTTGATACTGGCTAGTTTGTTACAAATGACGTATGCATTGATCAAAAAGTCGAATCATTAAATGAAATTAATATTGAGTATATGATTACGAAAGCAGTCTGAGTGTCTATTTGAAGTAAAGTTAATCATTTTCAAGATTTTAAATATATGTAAAAGGTGGAATTAATATGATGAATTTTACTTTTAATAGACATGCTGTAATAAAAACCATTTTTTTGTTATCTAGTTGCGTTTTAACGCTAATTGGTTGTTCAAGAAATTCTAAAATGAATAATGAATCTGCCAATCAAAGCTATTACACGGAATCTAAAGTCAAGAGTATACATTCCAACAGAACTGCTTGGAACCATAAAGTTGCATCTGCCGAAAAAAGAGAACCGCTTAAATATACTGAAGAACTTCAAAAGCATGACATTACGCTGAAATCTTTAGATGAGTATAGGAAGAATAAAGTTATTTTAGTTCAAGGGACAGTATTGAATCTCCAAACAGGAAATCAATCTATAATCCCAACAACTAAGATAATTATTCATGTGGATAACGTTTTGTCAGGTGATAAGAAACTCTTGAATACTAATCTGAAGTTTTTTACTGAAGGTGGTCTAATACCTAAAAATAATTATTCTACTCCGGATGGTCAGTCACCAGAAAACAATGGCAAAATGGTGTATGTAACAAGGTCTAAATATCCGTTACTTGCCATCGGTGGAAAAGTTATTATTTCCTTGAAGAAAAGTAAGATAGATTACGGTGGTAAAACAGATAATATTAAACAATTTGATCCGTTAAATGTTGAGGAAGAATACTGGGTCTATAATTCTAAAATGAAAAGATACGTAATAAATGATAAATTGATTCAAAATCTAGATGAGAAAGAAAAATCTAAATTTAAATCGCTCTTTAAGTTAACGGATGAGATAAATAAATCTATTAATTGAGAATACAAAAAAAGCAAGCAGCCTAATTTATAGCTACTTGCTTTTTTGTATTTTAATCAATTAAACCAGCGCGACGTTGTTCACGTTTACGCAACCAAGGCATAACAAAGCCAAGGCCGAACAAGACGATAACTGTAATGAAGTTCAATAGTAATTGATGGTTAAATGCTCCTGTACCAAACTTAGCTTCTTGAGGGATGAATCCTAAAGTAGCACAGATAAAGGTAAAGGCTAAACACCAGCCACCGACTAAAAGGGCACCGGTTCTATTCTTGATAAATGTGTAATCAGAATGGAACTTATCTTGTTGCCAGCGCATTGCGACAAAGGCGAAGAAGACCCAACAAGTCTTATATGGTGAAATAATTCCGTTAATGTTTAGTAACCAGTTATAAATGGTATTGATATTTGGCAAAGTACCGGTCAATAACAGTAGGAACAAACTTAAACCAGTTGTCATTGTGTAACTGTGAATTGGACGACCGTTTTTGTTTTTCTTAGTTAACCACTTAGGCATGAATTTGTCAGCGACATCACCAGCAAAGACACGACTTGAAGCATCCAAGAGGACAGCCAATTGTGCCATCATAAAGATTGCTTGTACAACGGCGAAGATATACATCAATAATTTACCGACACCCAAACTATTACCAAGAAGTTGGAAAGCATAGTAAGGACCGTTCATCTTGAAATCATGTGGAATATGGTTAGCATTGAAGAACATTGCTAAGGCCAAGGTACCAAAGATAGTTAAGAATCCAGTCATGATAGCCAAAAGCCACATAGCTTTAGGAAATTCATGTTTAGGATCACGCATTTGCACAACATAAGGAGCAGCTAATTCAGCACCAGACATGGCGAAAATCAATAGTCCGGTCGTTGAGAAGTATTTCAAGCTAAACGATGGTTTGAAAGCACCCCAGTTAAATGGCTGGGTAGCGATGTGGTGACCATGCATAACGGCGTAACCTGCTAATAGTACGAAGAGGGCAGACATGATGAACATTGCACCCCCACCAATCAATGAAAGCAATTCTAGTGAATTTTTAATAACATTTTCCAAAAGAATGAAAAGCAAAATAATAACGAATGTTAAAATACCGAACCAGAAAGGTGACATTTTATCATCCAAAGTATTGTTACCAAGAAACATCCAACTGAATGAAACGATAACCGAGTTGGAAACGTCGACGATATAAGGCACACTTTGAACCCAGTACATCCATGAAGTCCAGTAACCTAAAGTATCGTTACTACTGTGACGGACCCATGAAGCAAGTCCACCAGCTTGATTGTCAAAAGTTAAACTCATTTGACTAGAAATTAATGCATAAGGAATAACGTAGGCGAAGAGTAGGAAGATCCATGAGATAACAACTGATAGACCTTGGTTTTGAAAAGGGTAAAAGATGTTTTCAAAACTAATGATAGTAACGAAGTCGATCAAGGCAATGACCGGCCAGCTTAAATAGTGTTTTTTATTTGGTTCTAATGATTCCAATTGTATTTCCCCCGAGTGTTTTTTAATATGCCGCCTCCAGGAACAAGAAATTTTAGGCTGCTGTGGGGACCGATTGGAGCCAAGGTCTCCAATCTCGATTTTGAACTTCGCAAAAAACGCGAATTTCAAAACTCGTCCCGTGGTGTAAGAGCTAAAGCTCTAACGCCACCTTCACAGCTGCCTAAATTTCTTGTTCCTTCCGGCTAGTGTATTCGTTGATTGAGATAATAATGTTATTAACGAATAAATATATGAAAGGCATATTTTCTTTTTTTTTGACTTTAAATGCTAGTTTCAAAGTTTGGGGGTTTTAATGTTAATAAAGAACTGTTTATTTTCACTTGTGCATAACCTCAATATGTATATATAATCAATTCTGTGATGTCTTTCGTAATTTATATTGCATTATAAAAAAAACATACCCAAAAAATTATAGGTGTTTATATGTCATTTGCAATACTTTTTATGAAAATAATTCAAAAATAGGGGGAAATTATGAATTTTCTGAAAATTGCCATTGGTAATGATGTGAGAATTAACGACGCTATCGAGTGGTCAACGGTACCTTTTACCAGTGACATCGATGTCGCCGAACTAGCTGCAATTGTTCTAAATGAACACGATACGACTGCTATCGAGATTGCTAAGAATCTACAAAAAACATCAGGACTTGGTATCCCTATTATTAAAATCAATACGACTGAGGTTTCTGAAAAAGAAATCAGTCCACAAGCAAATGCTTATCAGAGTAAAATGGTGCCGGGATTTTTGACTGATTTGATTAATTTTGCTGAAGACCGTCCGATTAGTTTTACGACTCCGGGGCACCATAACGGTCAATATTACGAAAAACATCCCGCTGGTGTTGTCTTTAATCGTTTCTTTGGTAAAAATTTAATGTTCGCTGATACGAGTGATACTGTCGATGAGTTGGGTGATACGATGACTCACGGTGGGACACCTTTAACGGCTGAACAAAAGGCTGCTAAAACTTATAATGCTGATAAAGTTTATTTTTGTACTAACGGAACGACTAGCGCCAATTCGATTTGTGCTAGTGCTTTGTTGGCCCAAGATGATTTAGTTTTATTTGATCGTAATAATCATAAATCACTTTATAATAGTGCTTTAGTTATGAGCGGTGCCAAGCCAGTTTATATTCCGACAGACCGCAACCCATTGGGCTTGATTGGTGAAATGAATCCTGAGGCTTTGGATGAAGCTAATATTAGAAAAGAAATTGCCAAGGTTGATCCTAAAAAAGCCCAAGCTAAGCGTCCTTTCCGTTTAGCTATTGTGCAATTAGAAACATATGATGGTGTCTTTTACGATGCTAAATGGATGATCGATAAAATTGGTAAGTTGTGTGATTATATTTTATTCGATTGTGCATGGGGCGGTTTTGAACAATTTGTGCCAATCATGAAACACTTGTCACCATTATCATTAGAGTATGGTCCAGATGACCCTGGTATCTTAGTGACGCAATCGTTACACAAACAACAAGCCGGTTTAGCTCAAACTTCCCAAATTTTGAAGAAAGATGCGCATTTGAAAGGTCAAGATCGTTATGTCGACCATAAACATTTCAATAACGCCTACTTAAAATTTGTGACATCAAGTTATTCTTATCCAATCTATGCTTCTTTGACCGTCAATGCTTATTTAACAGCCGGTCAAGGTAATCGTAATTGGTGGGACGAAACCTTGCGAACGGGAATCAAATGGCGCAAGAAATTATTGAAGAAATCTAAGTTATTCCGGCCATTAGTTCCTGATAATTTTGCAGAAATTAGTACAAATGAATTGGCTACAAACAGTAAATATTGGGCTTTGAATCCCGAAGATACTTGGCATGGATTTAATGAAATAGCTAAAGGTCAAGCGATGATTGATCCACTCAAAATCACCGTTATAACGCCGGGGATTGATGTTAAAAATGCTCAATATCAAGAAACCGGTATTCCAGGACCAGTTGTAGCAGAATTTTTAATGGAAAAGCGCATTATTCGGGCTAAAGATGACTTGAATTCACTCTTATTCTTGTTGACACCAGGAGACACTGAAGCGGAATTAGATACATTGTTAGAGGCCTTTTTGGAATTTGAAAACTTCTATCAGGCAGATGCACCATTAACCGAAGTTCTACCTAAGTTAGCTAAGCAATATCCAAAGCGTTATGCCCAATATACGTTAAAACAATTGTGTCAGGAAATGCACGAGTATTATCGTAAAAATAAGACCTTTACCCTCCAAAAAGAGCTCTTTGCTAAAAAGGACATGCAAGATTATACAATGACCCCAGCTCAAGCCGACCAGTTGTTCATGCGTAATCAAAGTGAGCTAGTCAACTTGAAAGATATCAAAGGACGAGTTGCTGTTGAAGGAGCACTCCCATACCCTCCAGGGGTATTTATCGTAGCTCCGGGTGAAAAGTGGGCTGATATAGATCAGACTTATTTCGAAGTCCTAGTCGGAGCCATCGAACGCTTCCCAGGCTTTGTGCCAGAAATTCAGGGCGTTTATTGGAATCAAGCAGCAGACGGCAGTATTTCAGTCCAAGCGGAAGTTTTGAAGAATAAGTAAGGTTTCTTGTATTTTTAAAATTCAAAATCGAGACTCGAGACCTTGGCTCGAGACGGTCCTCACAGCAGGATTCAATGCTTGTGGCCGGAGACGGCATTCAAAGTAAAATAAAAAAGAGGAAATTTAATAATGGCATTATCATGGAAAGAAGATTTACCTAAAGATTTAAGTGAAAAAATTGATAAAGTGGAAAAAATGATTCGTCCCCGTTTAGACGAAATTGATCAACAGGTGCTTTACAATCAACAACGTGTTTTGAATTTATTTAGAAAACACCATGTCGGTGAAGAAGACCTAGTTCCTTCAACGGGCTATGGATATGATGATATTGGTCGAGATAAAATCGAACAAATCTATGCTGACTATTTTAAAGTTGACGATGCACTAGTTCGTCCGCAATTTGCTTCTGGTACTCATGCTATTTCAACTGCTTTGTTTAGTATGTTGCGTCCAGGCAATACGCTTTATTATTTAACAGGAACACCCTATGACACGATTCAAGAAGTTATTGGTCTAGCTGGTAATAAGCCAGGAAATATGGGCGAATACGGCATCAATTTTAAGACAACGGAATTGTTGGACGATGGTTCGGTTGATTATGATAATGCCGAAAAAGCTTTGAAGAATGATGATTCGATTAAAGTTGTAGCCATTCAACGTTCCCGTGGATATGCGGTTCGTGATAGCTTTACTGTTGAAAAAATTGCTAAAATGATTAAATTTGTTAAGTCAATTCGCCCAGATGTTAATGTCTTTATTGATAATTGTTACGGTGAATTTTCCGAAATGGAAGAACCTACTTTCTATGGTGCTGATATCATGGCTGGTTCACTTTACAAAAATGCCGGTGCCGGAATCGTTAAGAGTGGGGCCTATATCGTTGGTCGAGAAGATTTAGTTGAAGGTGCTGGTTCACGTTTGACGGTTCCTGGTGCTGGTAAAGGTGAGGGTGCCACTTGGGGTTACTTACGTGACTTCTATCAAGGTTTCTTCATGGCAGCTCATACAACTGGTGAAGCTTTGAAAGGTATGATTTTTACATCAGCACTCTGTGAAGAAATGGGAATGAACGTTTCACCAAAATGGGACGCTCCTAGAACTGATATCGTGCAAACAGTCTCCTTTGGTAAGCCAGAACCAATGATTGCTTTCTGTGCCGCTATCCAACATTATTCACCAATGAACTCATTCGTTGACCCAATTCCTAGTCACCAAGATGGTTACGAAGATGACGTCGTTATGGCATCAGGTAGTTTCGTTGAGGGTTCAACCATTGAATTATCATCTGATGGTCCAATAAGACCGCCATATTCACTATATATTCAAGGTGGATTGTCATATGCTCATGTACAAATCGCAATTGCACAAGCAGTTCGCGAGACATTTTATAAGTAATGATTAATAAAAGCGAGTGTGACAAAACATTGTCAGCTTTTGAGCATTAAGGCAAACAAGACCCGTAATCCGATTTTGGATTGCGGGTCTTGTTTGGTTTGAGCGGAAAAAGCTATGTTTTGTTACACGTTTATGCTGCATGTTTAAGACTAGAATAGTTATGTCACAGCCCCTTTTTGGTTAGTTTATAATCAAATCACGTCTCCGATAACCGATGTAACCAACAATGATTAAGGTAACGGCAATGCCAATTTGCCACCAGAAAGTAGCGACGTCAAAGTTTTTAACCGGTACATGGTTAATGAATCCAAATGGAGTTAATTTTTCCGTCCAATCAGGTAATTTCAATAACTTACCGAAGTATTGAATGAAAAATGCTAATACTAGATAGCCATAATTTAGTGTAGTTAATTTTGGCAACCAGCCGAGTAGGAAAGCTGAAATTCCAAGCATTAAAAGTAATGGTGATAGGTAACCATAGAAGCCTCGCATGAAGATTGACATAGCAATATGATGATTCATAACGGCGTTACCACCTGCGTACAAACCACAAATTCCAGCAAATAAAACCGCAATGCTTGTAACGGTTGCCAGTCCGAAAATAGAGAAGAATAGATTGAAACGACTGGTTTCTTTAGAATGAATTATTTCTAAGTAACCTTTAGCTTCACCTGATTTCAAATAATTAATCAGTGAGATTCCGGGAACTAAGGCTAAAGCAGCAAAAACAATCATTAAGATGGCTAGGAATTCTTTAATAATCAAAACGTTAGCAGCGTTGATAGCTTGGGTGTTTAATAATTGTTTCAACATTGGATTAGTTTTCAAAATATCGCCAATGGTATTGAATACTGAACCGTAAGTTGCGCCGAGGATCATGATACCGACAATCCAAACGATGATACTGACACGATTCAAACGCCAAAATAGTGATAAAGGATCATGAAGAAATACTGAAGCAGTCGCACGTCCAGGTTTCGTGGCAATCATACCAGAACCGATATCACGGTGATTGTTGAGGTAAAAAGCTAGTAGAATCAAAATTAAAGATAAGCCCAACATTAAGAAGACGGGTAACCAATTGTTATCTTTGTAAGTTGAAAATTTTTCGACCCAGCCCATGGGAATAAACCAAGTGTATTTAGGATGTGATACATCAGTAATCATCCGGGCAATATACATAACGCCGAAGATTAAATAAGAAAAGATAGTGGTTGTTCGGGAATTGTCTGTCAGTTGCGCTATAACGGCGGCAATGCAAGCAAACATGAAACCAGCAGCACCTAAGCCTAGACCTAGGAGAAAATTACCATTGAGATTGGTTCCAGTTAAATTGGCAAATTGTAGGCCGACCGCATAAATCAAACCAATACCGAAGTTAAACACAAAGCTTTCTAATAAAGCAGCTGTTAAATTAGATAGACGACCGACAGAATGGGCTTGAATCATTTCCAAAATACCAGATTCTTCTTCACCGCGAGTATTGTGGATGATGAAATAGAAATTCATTACTGCCGCGATAATGGCCATAAAGATGGTCATCTCGGAAGCAAATACATCGGCCGTTGTATAAGGACCAGCGGGCATTTTACCAAAGAGTGAAACCATAGCTGGTGTTTTGAGTGTTTTAATAATTTGGTCGATTGCTGATTTACTACCATAAAGACCAGTGAATTTAGCGGCTACACCGACGAACAAACCAATTAGGACAAGGGCCCAGATTGTTAATTTAGACCAATCACGCTTAAAACTAAAACGTGTTAGGAAAAACGTTCTTTGAAATCTTTCACTTTTCATGACGAGTGCCCCCGTTTGTAGAATCGTAGTAACGCATGAACAAGTCTTCTAGTGTTGGTGGGGTTGCTTGAAGAGAGATGATTTGCTTTTGAGACAAGTAGCTCATTGTATTTTCAAGATATTCGGAATCGACTGAAAGTGTAAGAGACTGATTATTTTCCATAACGACGTTATGAACACCAGGTAAAGTCTCAAGTTCAGGTGTAGGTTGAACCGTTTTGACTTTAACAACGGTTCTAGTCAAATGACGCATCTCATCAAGGGTACCTGTTTCAACGACTACACCATTACGAATGATTCCGATACGATCACACATTTTTTCAACTTCTGAAAGAATGTGACTAGATAAAAGTACGGATTTACCGGCTACTTTCAATTTAAGAACCTCATTTTGAAAAACTTCTTCATTAAGTGGATCTAGTCCTGAAGTTGGTTCGTCAAAAATATAAAAGTCAGCATCAGTCGAAAAAGCTGCAATCAAAGCCACTTTTTGTCGATTACCTTTGGAGTAAGTTCGAGCTTTTTTCGTGGGGTCGAGTTGAAATAGTTTAATCAGTTGATCAGTTTTACGGGAATGGTGACTGTGACCTAGTTTTAAGAAGAGGTCAATGATTTCACCACCAGTCAAATTAGGCCAAAGATAAACGTCACCTGGTACATAAGCAATACGTTTGTGAATTTCAACGGAGCTTTTGAAGACATCTTTGCCGAAGATAGTGGCTTTACCACCTGAAGCTCGCAAAATTCCTAAAATAGTTCTTATAGTTGTCGATTTACCAGCGCCGTTAGGTCCGATGAAACCAAAAACTTCCCCGGGATAAATATCAAAAGTGATATTTTTTAGAGCTTGAAATTTACCAAACTTCTTTTGTAAATGATCGATATGTAAGGTTGGTACATTTTCGTTCAACATAATAATTACCTCTAAAATGAAATATTTTTCTTGAATAGTTCACTATTTACCGAGTATATTAGGTCTGGGAAATGTCAAAGTCAACTGAGAAAAACGTTGATATTGAACTATTTAGAGGGCTTTTTTAGAAAGTCTTATTAGACCAATCAAAAAACTGAACTATTGTTATAAAAAAATTTGAGGTAATTATAATGACTAATAATTTACAGCGTAAAAAAGAAAAGAAACAGTTAATTTTGGAGACGGCACTTCAGACTTTTACTAAACAAGGCTACAAAAAAACCTCAATCGCGCAAGTTGCGAAAGAGGCTCACTCATCACAAGTGACATTATATAAATATTTTCCAAGCAAGGTTGCTTTGGCACGTGCAGTTATCATTAAACAAATTATTGATGGATACAAAGCGTGCGAAGATACTCTGGATAGTTCCAATGGGACTTTTGCGGAAAAAATGGAAATGATGATGTCGTATGGGGTGAACGTTGCTGATGCTATACATGATGATTTTGTCGTCTTCATGTATAACGAATTCAGTGGTAAAAATGGTGACGACAGCGTTATGAAAACTTATAACGAATACAAACATGGCTTTTGGAAAAGGTTGTTGGATCAAGGACGTGAAGAAGGCGCGGTTAATCCAGATATATCAGATGAGAGTGCCATAATTTATTTAGATATGTTTGTTAATTATGCGATGAATCCTAATCCAGTTAATGCTCATAGCGCAATTGAAATTAAGAATCATGAAAAGGATTTAATGCATTTATTCTTTTACGGTGTTATGGGCCGTTAAGTAAGGCAAACGTAGCTGGTAATCGTCGAAATAATCGCTCTTTAATTTACCGAATTCATCAATTAAGGCGTGTAATTCTTCAGCTTGCTTAGAATTGAATTTGAAATCGTGTTGAACGGCATTTTTTAATTGAATGTAAGTTGGTTTCTCCGTAAAGGTATGTAATTTAGTGAATAATTTCATCGAATAATTATCAGCAACAAAGGTTGGACGGTGGAAGTAGTAGAGTAATAAAACATCAGCCGTTTCATTACCAATACCTTTCATTGCAATGAGTCTTTTACGTAGCATTGGTGTTGGCAATTTAGACCATTCGTCAAAATTATCGCGGTAGGCGGTCAAGATTGAGCGTAAATAAATAGCCTTGTTGTGAAAGAAACCACTAGGTTGAATTAACTGTTCCATTTCTTCTGTTGATAAAGCTAACATTTTATCTGTCTCAAAATTGGTCGCCTGTTTTAGATTAGCTAATGACCGGTCGACATTTTTCCAATTGGTATTTTGAATTAAGATCATGCCCGAAAGCATGGCTTCGTTATTTTCAGCCGGCCACCAATTTTGGGGTCCGAGCTTGTTTGATAAAATTTCTAATAGGTCGTAAATAGTAATTTGTTTGTACAAAATAAAAATCCCCCTGAAGGTTATTATCCAATAAGATACTGAGTTTAGTAAAATAAGTCGTCTCCGATGCCGCCTCCAGGAGCAAAAACTTTAGGTCGTTATGGGGACCGACTTGAGCCGAAGAGCGGTCTCAAGTCTCGATTTTGAACTTCGCAAAGGACGCGAATTTCAAAACTCGTCCCGTGGTGTAATGGCTAAAGCCATTACACCACCTTCATAGCGACTTAAGGTTTTTGTTCCTTCTGGCTAGTCTATTCTCTGTTTCAGATAGCAGTTGGATGTCTTGAGAATTGTGGTATAAGCGTAATTGAGGACCAAATTATCCTTTGGAGACGTTTTCAAACACTTTTCCCTTTATTTCAGAAAATTATTAGTGTTACCATAATATACGCTGAATTAATTATGGGGGTGTAATTATGTTAGGTATTATTTTTGTTATAGGTTCAATAGCCTCCTTAATCCTTGAGAAATATGTGCTAGGGAATAACTCACATATTTGGTTAGGTGCTATCATTCCTGTTTCATCGATTATTTTTATCGGTTGGATGATGTTCACTGACCAAATGAAATTCGATGTTTTCAATATAATATTGGCCATTGTCTATGTATCACTAAGCTTTATTTTCTGGGGACAGGGAAGTGACCTTTATCATCAAAAGGTTGTAACTAAGAGAGTATTGGAGCGTTAAGCTTCGGTGCTCTTTTTTTGTTGCCGCAGGTAGGCGAGCATGAGGATGTCTGCTGTGGGACCGCCTAGAGCCAAGGTCTCTAGGCTCTATTTTGAGCTTCGCAAAGTACGCGAATCTCAAAATACGTCCGTGGTGTAAGAACGGAAAATCACCGTTCTAACGCCACTTTCACGGCTGATATCCTCATGCTCGCCTACCTGCTAGGTTATCTAAAACTTCAGTTATTGATTATTAATAAATTAGTTATTTATAAATATTGTTTTTAATCATAGCAAAAAAGACTCTTTCAAGTATAAGAGTCTTTTTTGCGAGTTGAACATGATTTTAATTTAATGAACCACCAATTGCTTCGATATCACCTTTGCCATCTTGTTTAACAATTGCTCCAATAGCGGCGGTGATTCCTGTTACATCATCTGCGAGTGATAAACAAGGTGTATCAGGTCGACTTACGACTTGGTTTGGTAAGAATGGGATGTGCATGAAACCGGCTTTTAGTTCGGGGAATTCTTTGTCGATCATGTATTGAACTTGGTACATGATGTGGTTGCAGACGTAGGTTCCGGCGGTTGTTGAAACGTAGCTTGGCAATCCGGCATCTAAAACAGCTTGAGCCATGGCTTTGACTGGTAACTGGGTGAAGTAGGCGTTTTGACCGTCTTCATGGATTGGTTGATTTCGTGGTTGGAAACCGGCGTTATCAGCAATTCTTCCGTCGTCAAAATTAATTGCAACTCGTTCTGGTGTTAAGGCATAGCGTCCGCCAGCTTGACCAATATCTAAAACGTAATCTGGTTTATTATCTAGGATTGCTTGGTGGACGACTTCGGCACATTTGTTAAAAATGGTAGGAATTTCAAGCTTAACAATTTCCGCACCTTCAATTTCATCGGGCAATTTTTTGACTGCCTCAATTGCCGGATTAATTTTATCTGTTCCGAATGGGTCAAAACCTGTAACTAAAATTTTCATAATTTTCCTCCTTAAAATGCTAAGAAATACATCAAAATAATTTGAATCACTAACATGCTCAATGCGATTGGGACTTGTTGCTTTATAACCCCAAGGTTATCTTTCATCTCCATCAGGGCCACTGGTAGTGAATTAAAGTTGGCGGCCATTGGAGTCATTAAGGTTCCACAATAACCGGTTGTCATACCTAAGGCAGCGACCACTGCTGGATTTCCACCTTGGGCAACGATAAATGGAACGCCGATACCAGCCGTTATAACGGCAAAAGCAGCGAAAGCATTTCCCATAATCATTGTGAAAATAACCATGGCGACACAGTAAAGGACAACGCCTAAAAGATGATTGCCGACAGGGAATATGCCGGAAATAGTTTTAGATGTAACTTCACCAACACCTGATGCGGTAAAAATAACGCCTAAAGTAGCCAACAACTGGGGCAAAATACCAGCGGTACCAACAGAACGAACCATTCTTTCACTATCATGGTAAGTTGTTTTGGCATCAGTTTTTGAAATAATCATCGCTATAATTAAGGCTACAACTGAAGCAATCCCGATACCAACTTGACCACCCAAATTAGTGAATTCACTAATTAAAATAGATAAAACGGCTAAAACGACACTGGGGAAGAACAGCCAGCCACCGAGCTTTTTAGCTGATTTTTCGGCAATCTCTTTGTTAACTTCTTTGATTTTACCAACTTTAATTTGCTTGAGCAGTGACAAAATACCGATAAAAACAATCAATAAACCAATGACAACGTTAGGTAAATACTTACCGATTGAGAAGATCAGTCCCAATATCAACCAAAAAAGTCCAGTCCCAATGCGTGCAGAATTTTCTTTGTCACGAAAAGACTCAATACTGGCAAAAATCATAATGATTCCCATTAAAATATAAAAAATTTCCAAAATATTGTTAACACTCATATTTCTAACCTCCTACTTGTTGAATTGTTTGTCGAATCTCATATTGTAATAACCAACGATGATGAAGGTAATGATAGCGACAGGAATAGAGTAGAGAACGATGCTAGTTGTAGAAACGGGATGTCCGAGTGACTTCATGGTACTTGCCATTAATAAGACACCACTAGAAGCGATGAAAAGATTTTGAGCAAAGAAATTACCAAAGTTGTCAGTGGCAGCGGCCCGAGCTTTAATCAAGTCAACTTGCTTAGGGGTTAAATTGTGCTTAACACTAGCGGCAGCTTGAGCCATAGGATTGATCAAAGGTCTGATGAACTGCACCTGACCAGAAAGAGCAATACCAAAGGCATCAGTAATTTCACGAATAGCTAGATAAATATTGAAAATTTTCCCAGCCGAGAGATTCTTAATCTTACTAATCCCGTTGACAGCCGCTTGTTTCATACCGTGACTTTCAACAACACCGATCATGGGAAGGGTGAGGAAGAATAGCGAAACCATCCGGTTATCCATGAAGCCTTTTCCAAGAATAGTCAAAATATGATCGATCGACATGCCAGATGCCAGACCGGTTGCTAAAGCAGCGGCAACAACCACGGCAATTGTGTCCAACTTAAAGGCAAATCCTAAGATAATTATAATAATTCCGATTAATTTAAGGTATTCCATGAGTTAGGACTCCCATCTTTTTAGATTTATGGGAGTAATTATAGCACCGTTTTTAATGATAATTGTCCTAATATTAAAAAATATTTAATTTTCATTAAAAATGAGCCTTTAATATTAGAAAAATTAATACATAAAGTAAATTTGGGGATAAAAAAAGTTCAGATATTATGCCAAAGTGGGCATATATCTGAACTTTTTTACAGGATTGTCTAAATTTGAAAGTTCCAAAATAAACTTTAAGTTATGTTGTTCTAGTTTTTCAAAGTTTAAAGATAATAACTACGTATATTCAAAAAAACGAATCATCACTCCTGGAGGCGGAATCCCACAGCATACCTTTAAAAATTTAGTGTTTGATAAGCAAAATCAAACCAAAGATAATCAAAATGGCATAAACATACTTGGTAAAATGTTGGCTATCGATTTTAGAACCAATCCAATTGCCTAAAGGAACAACGATAAACAGCAATGGGATGATAATTGCCAGTAATTTAACAACTTCGATATTCCACATTCCTGAAGACACTTGGCTCAAAACAACCAAAGTTCCCACGCAGACAAAATGTCCTTGCAGGATACCCTTTAATTTATCCGCATCCCATTTTTTAGCTGTACCGTAAACTACGATTGGTACACCATGACTATTGAATGAAGCTCCGAGAATTCCAGACACGATACCGGCCAAATAGTCGTAGCGGTCGCTGAGATGCAACTGACTGGTTCTGGGATGTCTGAGTGTATATAAGTTATAAACGCCATAGACAATGATAAAAATGCCTAAGACACGCATGATTATGATTGGTGAGCCTAATTTGATAATTAAGATACCGACAGGAATACCCAAAATAGAACCTAAGACTAATCGTTTTAAAGTAGCGAGGTCTATGTGTTGCCGATATTTGATTGCGACGGGGATGGCAACTAATAAACCCAAGGCTCCGATTAAGGCAGTTGACGTTTGAAGGTCAAAGGAGATTAAAGCAAGTAGTGGCATTGTGACTAGTGCTTCGCCAAATCCGAAAACAGTTCGCATTAAAGCACCGAAAAGGGCAATTAAAACAACTAAAAAATATGTCATTATGTGTAATTCCTTCCAAAATAAGAGAGTGGGACAAAACATGTTCAGTTTTCGAGCATTAAGGCAAATGTCCCCAGTAATCCGATTTTGGATTGCTGGGGACATTTGTTTTAAGCGGAAAAAGCTATGTTTTGTTCCACGTTTATGCTGCATGTTTAAAGACGACAATAGTTTTGTCCCAAACTCTTTTAATATTGATTTTAAAGAATAGGTGACAACAATCTGGAGAATCGTTGTTTGAAGTGTAACCAAGCACCTTGTTCTTTAATAATTTCTGGTGTTAAGAAGATTGAATCTTCCATATCTTTTTCAAAAGCTCGTACCAATTTATGAGAAACTTTCGCATCATAGATAAAGGCATTTGCCTCGAAGTTTAATGAATAACTTCTAAAGTCATGATTCATAGAACCAACTGAACAAATTTTACCATCGAAAACGGAAGTTTTTGAGTGCAAGAAGCCCTTTTGATAACTATAAATTTTGATGCCATAAGTTGTTAATAAATTGGCATAGTATTGGGTGGCCCGATAAATGAAGGGATGATCAGGCATACAAGGAATCATGATTCTGACATCGACACCAGAACGGGCGGCAATTGTTAGGGCAGTAAACATCGCATCATCTGGAACCAAATAAGGCGATTGAATCCAAACACTCTTTTTAGCACTAACTATCATATCAATGAATCCATCTTTCAAAATTTCCTCACGGCTATCCGGTCCGTCAGAAATAATTTGAATAGGTAGGTTAGCTTCTATATTGAACTTATCGGATGGAAAATATTTTTCTAAGAAAGCCAAAGGTTTGGCATTACGATCAAGTGAAGCATTCCAATCTCTAAAGAAGCGCTCCTGCAACAACAATGTAGCTGCACCAAAGATTCGTGAGTGTGTATCACGCCAATAACCAAATTTTTCAGTTGTATTGACATATTGGTCGCCAACGTTAAAACCACCGATCCAACCAATTTGACCGTCAATAACAACATTTTTTCGGTGCAAGTGATAGTTTAAACGTGTTTTGGCGATAACGTTTTTGGACGTGATAAATGGCAAGACTTCGCCACCGGCAGCTTGAAATTCTTTGAAATAACGTGGCTTAGTACCACCAGAACCCCATGGGTCATAGAGTAAACGGACTTCCAAACCTTCTTTAGCTTTTTGCGTTAAGAGTTTTAAAAACTCGTCCCCAATATGACTTTTGATGAAAGCATAATATTCAACGTGAACTGTTTCTTTGGCGTTGCGGATATCTTCAAACATATCTCTGAATTTTTCTTTACCATCGAAATAAAGTTCAATCTCATTATGGCGTGTTAAGGGAGCCTCTTCGGTTTCGTTGAAAAAACGAATGATGTGATCAGCATAACGTGTTTCGTCGTATCTAGAAGCGTTTTGAGGACGTTTCTGGGCAGCAATCGCCATTCGTTTCAACTGACTTAAACTGTAATGCTCTTGCTTACTGATATTGAAGATTTTTTCCTGCGCAATTCCACGACCGAGGAACGCATAAATAAGGAATCCTACAATTGGCAATAAGACAAGGACTAAGATCCACGCCCAAGTAGTAACGATATTACGTGGTCTATGGAAAACAGTGATCAGTGCTGAAACCGTATTGACTACTAAGATAATGAGAATTAGCCAGATGATCCAAATATCAATCATAAAATAAATTCCCCTCTATTATTCATACTTGAAAGTTTACTTCAAAATCATTATAAAATCTATTGTTTGGTGGGGGCCGCCAACAGAAGAGTGGGTGTCTGCCTGCTGTGGGACCGACCTGAGCCAAGGTCTCAGGTCTCGATTTTGAGCTTCGCAAAGTACGCGAATCTCAAAATACGTCCTGTGCTGTAACGGCTAAAGCCGTAACACCACTGTCACTGCTGGCAGACACCCACTCTTCTGTTGGCTAGTTTGTTTTAAATGGGCAGTGTTATTGATATACTCTAGTGTTATAAATTACCGTTAAGTGCAAAAAAAGATATTTAAATCGTTCTATAAATTAATAACAACCCCAAAAATAAAAAAGCCGCTTACGCGACTTTTTTAATTACGATTGTCACCAAAGACTAGGATTAAACGTAAGAGTTGTAATGCTGTTGAAATTGCTGCAGCGACGTATGTTAAAGCGGCTGCGAACAAGACTTGTTTTACCATTGGTACTTCATCGTTATCGAGGATGTCACCTGATCCTAAGATCTTGATGGCACGGCCTGAAGCGTTGAATTCAACTGGTAATGTTACGACTTGGAATAAGACTACTAAGGCAAATAGCCAAATTCCGATGGTAATTAGTGTGTGGTTCATTCCTAATAGAGCACCGATAATAATCAATGGAATTGATGCGTTTGAACCGAGGTTAACGGCTGGAACTAATGCAGCTCTGACGCGCATGGGAACGTAACTTGTTTGATCTTGGATTGCGTGTCCACATTCATGGGCTGCAACGCCGATAGCCGCTACTGAGGTGGAATCGTAAGTTGATTCGGATAAATTTAACGTCTTATTACCTGGATTGTAATTATCGGTCAAATTCCCGCTAACTTTATTTATTTGAATATCTTGTAGTCCGGCACTATCTAAAATATATCTCGCAGCATCCGCACCGCTTTTGCCACGGTGACTTGTAAATTGATCATATTTTTTAAAATTATGATTTACATACCATGATGCCCACATACTGATAGCCAAACCAATGATTATCAACAGATAGCTGGGACCAAAACCATAACCATATCCGTACATAGATGTTAACTCCTCTTTAATAAATTGTTGTTAGCAATATTATAGCCATTATTTGTGAAGTTTTCTTGAATAATACGATCTAGTTGATTGATTTCAATTGTTTCTAAATGTAGTTGGTCTTTTAAAAAGACTAATAATCGTTGTGAAATTTCTTGTTTTTCTGCGGTGGTTAAATTTGCGAAAGTCACGATTAAAGCAGCATGTTTCTTTTCTAAATCGACATCGCTTAACGAAATGGCAGCGACAATTTCGTCGTGATGTTTTCTTTGAATGAACCAATAGATGCCATCGTTACGCATAATTGTTTTGGCAGTATCAGAAATGTAGTGGGTCGTTGGATCAATCTCCATGCCAAGAAATTCACTGACTTCTTTTAAATTGAAGTGTGTTGGGAAATCCCAGAAAAAATTCTCAGTTATGAAAGGTCGATAAGATTTCATTTTTATATCAGACATTAAAATAATTTCTCCCTCTTTCAAACCAAATTATTCGATGATCATACTCTTCTTAGCACTCTTATGTAACTTGTGCATGAATGGCTTGATCTTCTCAGTTGTGAGTAAGCCTAGTAAGTAGAAGACGACACCAAAAGCTACTAATATAATAATATCTTTGGTTGCGTTAGGCCAATATATTCCACCGACTGATTCACGAATCAGGTTAACGGCATAAGTAAATGGCAAGTATGGGTTAATGATACGGAAGAAACCATCAGATAGGACGACAGGGAAGTTACCACCGGCACCGGAAATCGAAAGCACCAGAATGATGATTCCTAGTCCCTTACCGACCGTTCCAAACATTTGCACGAGTGAGTACAGAATCGAGATGAAGACGAAACTGACCAGCATACAGAACAGTACCAACCAAACTTTTTCCTTCGTATAAGCGTGAAGGATAAATAAGTTACCAAGGGCAGCGGCAATGGCTTGGAGTTGGTTTAAGAAACCAAAGGTTAGGTAACGGCCATTGAAACGTTGCTTGAATGAATAACGATACTTTTGACGGTCATTCAATTGGAAATGAACTGTGAAGACACTTGATAGTAGTAAAGCACCAACCCAGATACACAATGCCAAGTAGAATGGGGCACTGGCAGATCCGTAATTTGGCACATCATAAAGGTTTTCTTGTTTCAACTTAACTGGGTTAGAGAAGAAGTCAGATTCCTTATTAGCGTCTGATTTCATTAACTTAATCAAAGCACCAAGGTCGACGTCTTTTTCGCCCTTCTTCAATAGTTTAGCTGAGTGATGAACGTCTTTCTTCAACTGTGGCCAGTCGTTAACGGCGAAGTCATTAGCAGTTGAGAGAGCTTTTTCAAGTTCAGGTGTCTTGGAATTGACTAAGTTTAACGTTGTCGTCAACTCGTTTTCAATTTGTGGCAATTGATATTGAACGAAGAAGGTAGCAGTAGCCATCTTTTTCTTCAATTGTGGATAGTCAGTATTGTAGAAATCATTGACCAGATTAATACCAGTGATGATGTTGCTCATATTACCATTAAGCAATTGGTTAGCACTGTGAATTTCAGTACCGACAGCAGGCAATTGTTTTTGATATTTTTGAAGGTAAGTTAAAGCTGTCTCGAGGACACCCTTAGTGTTGTTCAAAAGTCCTGGGATGGCTGGGATGATATTGTTATTAACTTGATTCAAAGTAGAACTAGCATCTTTTAGAAGTGTTGAAACATCGTTGATTGTGTTAGAAACACTGTCCATGACGTTAAGATCTTTAATTGCACTTACACCATCAGCAATTTTATCTGACTGTGTTTGTAAGTCGGCTAATTTGTCCTGTAAAGCGGTAGTATCAAGGTCAGTATAGTTGTCCAAGATATCATTTGCTTTAGCTGCTAGGGCATCGTTAAGTGCTGCTAGGTCATTCAAACGACTGATAGGCTTATTGAAGATAGTTGTTTGATCGTGACCTAATTGTTCAGCCAATCTGTTGTAGAAGTTTTGCAGGTCAGTTAGTGATGAAGCTAATTGAGAACTTACTTTAGACATTTGTGTGGCGTCATCAGCAACGTTTTGAATAACTTGTTTGAGTTGTTCTTTCAATTCTTGGTTCTTAGGATCAGCCTTGATTTTGTCGATCAAAGTATTGATGTTTGACATTGACGTACTGATTTGTTTAGCAATTGTGATAATCATTGATAGACCAGTATCAACAGTTGTTTTAATAACTGGTAATGCTTGTTGGATCTTTGGAATCAATTCATTGTTAACTTTGTTAGTAGCGTTCTCGGCGTCTTGTCCCAGTTGTTGAATATCTGGCATAACGTTTTGAACCTTGTTGACAACGTTAATTCCGTTTTCAACTTGAGTGATACTGTTGTCCATTAAATTAGAAATCTTTCCAAAATCATTATCAATTTCGTTAACTTGCGAACCAGCGCTTTGGATTTGTGGAATCTTCGTTTGTAAATCCTTGGCAGCAGTACCACCAGCATCGGCTAGCGGTAGGAAGTTATTCAAATTGACCAGTTTTTGGGCATCTTGATTTAGTAGTGGCATGTAGCCATACATATCATTAACTTGTTGTAATTTTTGGTTCAAATTAGGAACAATTGTGTTGGCTTGTTGAACTTTGTCCATGATATCTTGTAGTTCAGGCAAGTTGTCATCAGTTGTGACCAACAATGCTGAAAGACGTCTTAACATTGGTAAATTATGCTCAATATCAACACCAGACTTGTTCAAAACCTTTGTAACGGTCTTACTGATTGTCCCAATAAATTCATCTGAGATAGTATTTTGTAACGTCGTCGCACCTGTCTCAGTCAGCTTCGGGGCGATGGCGTTTATTTTCTGATTAACTTTGAAGACCAGGGCTGGCTTCTTGATATTACCTGATAAGAAACTAACGATATCCTTTGAGAAGTTTTTAGGAATGTAAATACCAGCATAGTATGAACCATCCTTAACTCCTTGGTCTAGTTGTGCTTTGGAATCAACGAAGGTCCAACCTAACTTGTGGTTCTTTTTTAGGTTATCGATCAGTTGATCACCAATTTCAATTTTTTGACCTTCAAGTTTAACTGATTGATCATCTGAATAAACAGCAACTTTCAAGTCACTTGTGTTGGAATATGGATCCCATAAGGCCCAAACATTAAACCAACAATAAAGACATGGCAAAATAATCAAAGCTAACATTAACAATGTTGCGGGCTTTGACTGCAAGGTCCTTTTTATATCTAATCTGAATAGCTCCCAAGCTTTGATAGAAATCCCCTCCAACTCTCTGTGTAAAAGTGCATGACGTATTGTCATTATATAACGTTATGATAACGGATTGTAGTAAATGAACCCGTTGACTGTATCTAAAATCTCAGAATCATCATGTAACATCGAATGTTCAGCGTTAGTACCTTTCATTGAATATTCGGTATATTCCTTTGCTCGTGGTGCGAGAATGTAAGAAATTGACTTTGCTGATGTAACGGAGATATATTTGTCACTATTCGAATGGTCGCCGACGTTACCGTAAATATTTAAAACGCGGAGATCATCGGATACATTGTTACGATTCATAAATATTCTAAAATATGTTGGACTCATAAAAGCAGGACGTCCATTTGGCTTGATCCGGTTGATGTTGGGAAGATCACCTAATCCTAAAATACCGTTGAACGGTCCAGCAATGAGTACTAATTTTTTAAGTCGAGGCATATAAGGACGCATTTTTTCCCTTAGATTGACTAGAACTAAAGCGACAGCACCTAAAGAGTGTCCAATGGCGTCATATGTAGTAAATTCATGTTTTAAACGCAAATCAAATAAGAGTTTCACTAACCAATATTCCATTTGGTTACTGCCAACCCACTTGTTTTGAAAAACAACTTGAACGATAGGATGTTCATCATCAGTCCAAGTTCCCTCATATGTTACTTTACCGCGCCAATTAATAATTGCTTTGAGAAATTGGCCTTTTTTCTTACCATTACATTCCAAAGCAGATTCAATCATTTTTTCTGTCGTATAATCTCCACCACGAAATCCGTGGATGTAGAGTATCGGCCATTGCCCATTTTTCATAAATTCACCCCAACAAGATATTATTATATAATTATTATTGAGAAATTTTAACCAAATGAGGTATGACAATTGCAAAAATATTATGCAGTGAGACGTGGAAAGAAACCTGGAATCTATTTAACTTGGCCAGAATGTAAGGCACAAGTCGATGGATTTGCCGGTGCTAGATATAAAAGTTTTCCTGATCGAGCCCAGGCTGAAGCGTTTCTTGGTGGCAAGGATTCTTACGTAAAGAGTACAACGAATCAAAAATCTAAGCCACAAACAAAAGCAACAAAACGAACGGTGTCAGATATAAAAGATTTTGAAACGGTCGTTTATACTGATGGTGGTTCTAGAAACCATGGTAACTATAAGGGTGGTCATGTAAAAGAGACAGATAAAGGCGCTTGGGCCTATCATATCAGTAATCATGACGAAGTTTTTGAAGGTACAGCAGGCGAATTTGGGGTAACAAATAACCGCATGGAGATATTGGCCCTGATTCAAAGTATTAAACGATTAAATGAATTAAAAATCAATCAACAAAATACGATATTTGTCTTAGATTCGAAGTATGTTTTGAATGCAATCACCCAAAATTGGTTGACAGGTTGGAAAAAACGTGGCTATAAAAAGGCTGATGGCAGTGTTCCAGCCAATGTTGAATTGTGGAAGGAATTGGATAGTTTATTGCCAACTGTTCCGAAAAAAACTTTTGAGTGGACTAAGGGTCATGCTACTAATATAGGAAATAATCGGGTTGATGAATTGTTGAATGAGACCATGGATAAGATGTGAGTTCCGCCTCCAGAATCAAGAAATTTAGGTCGCTATGGGGACCGACTTGAGCCCAAAAAGCGGTCTCAAGTCTCGATTTTGAACTTCGCAAAGTACGCGAATTTCAAAAGTCGTCCCGTGGTGTAATGGCTAAAGCCATAACGCCACCTTCACAGCGACCTAAATTTCTTGATTCTTCCGGCTAAGGCATTTAACTTTAGAATTTAATGGTAAAAAATAAAAAAAGGGTTTGGGATAAAACTATTGTTGCCTTTAAACATGCCGCATAAACGTGGAACAAAACATAGCTTTTTCCGCTTAAACCAAACAAGACCCGCAATCCAAAATCGGATTACGGGTCTTGTTTGCCTTAATGCTCGAAAGCTGAACATGTTTTGTTCCACTCTTTTTAAATTATTTAATATTTCGTTGTAACAAATGGAAACGAATGAATTTCCCAAGTTCAGTTACAATCAAGACAATAACCCCGGCAATGATTGGGATGAGCCAACCATAGGTGAAGTTGATGTTGGTTGTGTGGAAAATTGATTGCATGAATGGAAGGTAAATGATTCCTAACTGCAAGACAATCAAGATTCCAATGATGTAGAAGGCCATCTTGTTTTGGAAGAAGTATTTGGAAATAACGGGATGGTCATTTCGTAAGTTGAATAGGTAGAAGATTTTACCAAAGATGATGATATTTAATGCCATCGTACTACCAACTACTTCGGGCATACCTTTACCTGTTAAGAGATCAAATGCCCAGATTCCTAGTCCGGAAATTAGCAAGGAAGCGTAGACGATTTCAAAGGTATCTAATTTCGTCAGTAATCCTTGTTTAACATTTCTAGGTCCTCGAGCCATGATGCCTGCTTCTGGTGGTTCAAAGATGAAAGCAAACTGGATTGTTAAAGCTGAAACCATGTTGATCCATAACAATTGAGCTGGATAAAGTGGCAAATCTTGTCCTAGAAGGATACTGATTACTACAATCAATCCTTCCGCAAAACTGGTTGGCAGTAAGAAACGAATGGTTTTACGAATGTTATCGAAAACATGTCGTCCTTCGCGAACAGCTACCACGATATCAGCAAAGTCATCATCGGCTAAAACCATGTTGGCTGATTCTTTGGCAACTTCAGTACCCTTAATACCCATAGCAACACCAATGTCGGCTTGTTTCAAGGCTGGAGCATCATTGACACCATCACCGGTCATAGAAACAACGTGATTATTAGCTTGCTGAGCACGCACGATTCGCAGTTTATTAGCTGGAGTAGTTCGGGCAAAGACGTTGTAATTATCGATCTTAGCATTTAGTTCGTCATCAGACATGGCATCAATTTCGGGACCAGTGACTGCACGGATGACTGAGTCTAAGTCTAATTTTTTGGCGATTGCTGAAGCAGTATCAGGATGATCACCAGTAATCATTTTGACCTTAATACCGGCCATGCGTAATTCGTGAATTGATTTACGCGCTTCTTCACGAGGAGGGTCGATGATACCAACCATTCCGGCTAAAGTTAAACCATTAATTTGGTCGGACTGAATTTCTTCAACGTCGTCATCAACTAATTTGTAAGCTAAGGCGACGACACGTAATCCTTCAGATGAAAGTTCTTTGATTTTATTGTTCCAATAATCTTCGTCAGTTGAATTAGTTGAAGCGTTAATGATTGTAGTTGGTGAACCTTTGACCATTAAAACACGTTGATTATTTAAGTTGGCTAGACGAGCTGAAAAACGAAAGGCTGAATCAAATGGTAGAGAATCAATTTCGTCGACTTCAGGGTCAACACCAGTCATTTTACGGTACAAAGTTGTTAAAGCACCGTCAGTTGGTTCACCATTTAGTTCCCAACGATTATTTTCAAAATGAAGTTGAGCATCGGTAGTTTGACCAGCAATATCAACTAACCATTTCATGCTTGGATCACTTTGCCAGTCATATGTTTGACCGGCGAGTTTTAAGCTACCTTCAAAATCGACTCCGCCGTCAGCATCGTAACCAACACCAGTGACATCAAAATCATGGGTTGGTGTGACGACCTTTTTAACGGTCATTTCGTTTTTAGTTAAAGTACCTGTTTTATCGGTATTAACGATATCAACAGCACCTAAAGTTTCTACAGCGGGTAATGACTTGACGATTACGTTACGCTTGGTCATCTTCCGAGTTCCCATAGCTAAAACGACAGAGGTACTAGCGGGGAGACCTTCAGGCATGGAACCAACAACCATCGTTATAACGGCTATCAATAAGGTTGGTAAGCTGTAAGTATCAATGAAATATCCAATAATAAACAAGGCAACCGCAGCAATTAAGATGGCGATTGAGAGGCCGAATCCTAATGAATTCAAGTTTTGCATCAAAGGAGTGGGCTTTTCTTTGACGGATTCGACTGAATTTTGAATTTGACCAATTTCGGTATCGCCAGCAGTTGCAACGACAATTCCTAAACCAGAACCGTGAGTAACAGCCGTTGAAGCATAAACCATGTTTTTCCGTTCAGCTAAAGGTAACTTTGTATCAGGAATAGCTTCTTCAATTTTTTCAACAGCGTTTGTTTCACCGGTTAGAGTGGATTCTTGAACACTTAAATTATCGGCGGAAATTAGACGTAAGTCAGCAGGGACAGCGTCACCGGCTTCAAGATTGACTAAATCACCAACAACTAACTCGCGGGCATCAATCTCCAACTTTTCACCGTCACGGAAAACGAAGTTTTTGGAAACTAGCATTTCTCGAATTTTTTCCAAGGCGTTACCAGCTTGTTGTTCTTGAACGTAACCGATAATAGCGTTGGCGATAATAACCAAGCCAATAACGATGGAATCAGAGTAGCGATGCATCAAGAAAGTCATGATGGCGGCTGCCGCTAGGATATAGATGATACTGTTGTTAAATTGTTTGATGAATTGGATAAACTTCGATTGCTTCTTAACTTCCAACTCATTGCGACCATTACGATCTAGGCGACGTTTTACTTCAGCACTGGTCAAACCGTCTTCGGTGTTAGTTTGAAAAGTTTTACCTACGTCTTCCTCACTTAGTTGCCATAATTTTTGTGAGTTTCTCGGGGGTTCTTTGGAATTATCTTTGGAACTCGTATTGCTTTCTTCTAGTAACATTTAATTTGTTTACTCCTATTTAGTTGTATTTATCTGTTAAATTATGATAGATCTGCTCAATGAAGACCAATTTGCCCACTTCCTTTCAATTATTTGCCGAATGCCTTTTAGTTCCTCAGCATTTGTATAATTACACGTGGTGCTAGTTAAATATGCCGCCTCCAAGAGCAAGAAATTTTGGTCGCTATGGGGACCGATTCGAGCCAAAGAGCGGTCTCGCATCTCGATTTTGAACCTCGCAGAAAGCGCGAGTTTCAAAAGTCGTCCCGTGATGTAAGGGATAAATCCCTAACGTCACCTGCACAGCGACCAAAATCTCTTGCTCTTTCCGGCTAGTTCTTTAAATCAAAAGTTAAATCCACAGTCAAAAAAATTAACTAGCACCGTGTGTGTATAATTATATTTGTGTATATTATGATATGGGGCTTAATGTCTATTGTCAAAGGATATTTATCTCATTTATATTGATGACTACCGTTCAACTAGATTAATGAGTAGCTATTAATCAATTGATTTTGAATAAAATAATTTATATCATCTAAAATAAGTGTTGTTTGATACTTATAGAGTGTTGTAAACAGTTGATTTCAATTTGTTCATCACTTATAATGACAAATGAAAAGAGACCACAAGAGTGACGTTCTTGTAGTCTCAAACATCAGACGGAAAATGGTTTACTAATGGGTAAGACTAATCTAAGTGATTAGTCTTTTTTAGTGTCTTAGCTTTCACATATACGAAATATGCTTTCGACAAGTAATAAACACTAATTGCAAACTCTAAGAGCTGCAAAACCACACCTTCGACCTTATCCTGGTTATCAAGTCATACACCTCCATCAAAACGGAATAGGCGAGAGGTGTTGCACCATTAAACGTTCTGACTAAAGTCAACAAAGGTAATGAGCCTTTGAAAGCATGATTCTGATTGTAGTATATAAAAATTTAACTTTGCTTGTATTAAAAAATGAACGATAGTTGAGAGTGGGACAAAACATGTTCAGCTTTCGATCATTAAGGCAAATAACCCCAGTAATCCGATTTTGGATTGCTGGGGTCATTTGTTTTAAGCGGAAAAAGCTATGTTTTGTTCCGCGTTTATGCTGCATGTTTAAATAGTTGGTAAATATAAGAACGGATTAATTAAATAGTCCGCTGAAGAATGAAACAATGCTGTCCCAAATCTTTTGTAAGAAGTTACGATTTTCTTGAGTATTTAAGTTGTTAAAAATATTTTTAGCTTTACTCATGATATCGTTGCTCAATTTTGAAGCTTGTTCCTTGAAGTTTGAGTTCTTCAAAGCACCTGAATCTCTGATTTGAACCATCAAGTTGATGATTTGTTGTTTTTGATTATCGTTGATGATGTTTTGTAAATTGTTCTTTTGTAAGTTGTTATTTACAATTGTTGTGATCTGGTTAACGGTGATGTTATCGCCTTTTTGAGCCATATCTGACTTAATACCAGCCACAGCGTTATTTAATTGTTTATCAGAATAGCCATTTGTACCTTTGTTGGCATCGGTAATTCCACTCAAGACGTTCATTTCTTTTTGAGCGGCGTTAACTTGGCTTTGATTCAATGTATCGCCACTATTTGAATAAGCTGCGTAGATACCTGCTAGGGCACCTGAGCCATCAATTGGGGTAGCTGATGTTACATAGATATTGGCATCGCTAATACCAGCCGTAACAGCAGCATTACGATATTGGTCAGCTGTAATGGTAGTGATATTATTTTTACCATTGTAGTCAACGATCTTAACGTTGATACCAGAACCAGATGATGTCTTTTGAATCAAGGCTGATGACCAAACACCAGAGTTACTTGTGAAAGAATTTCCACTAGGATTTAAATATTTAACTAATGTATCACCAGTAACAGTGATGGTTTTGTAATTACTATTGTTAATTTGTGATGATAGGGCATTGACTGTCCCTTGACGTTGGTCAGCAGTTAAAGATGTTCCTAAAGTCATAACTGGTTGATCACTTAGATCATCGGCTTTAACACTTTGTGCTGAAAAGATTCCCAGCGTGATTACAGATAATAAACCTAATAAAATGATATTTAATTTTTTCAAGGTTGTTACCCTCCTTAATGCCAATTAAACCAAAAATGTGTGAAAAATTCGAGAAGTTCGCAAAAAAAATTTAAAAACCTGAATTTCAAAATGGTTTTTTGCCCGCCATTGTGCTATTCTGTAGGTTCTAGGATTACGCTTAAGTAATAAATTTAAAAGGATTAGGTGAAACACAATGAAAATTGTCGTTCTTTCAGGTGGAAGAAGTACAGAAAGAAATGTTTCTTTATCTTCCGGAGTTAAAATCACCAACGCACTACGTAGTAAGGGTTATGAAGTCGCATACGTTGATTCATTTTTAGGTAAGGATGTTGATGAAGATAAGATTGATGATCTTTTTACAACTGAACCAGAAAACGAAAGTAAACTTGTCATTGATGATGAAGTTTTAACTGATGAAAAAATCAATGCCCTTCGTACTGACGGAACTCGCGGTCTACTAGGTCGCAACGTTCTTAAAATTTGCCAACATGCCGATATTGTCTACATGGGACTACACGGTGAAGATGGTGAAAATGGTAAGATGCAAGCAGTTTTTGATGTCTTTGATATCAGATACACAGGTAGTGGCTCACTTGCTTCAGGACTTGCCATGGATAAGAAGTATTCTAAAGAAATTTTTGTTCAAGATAAGATTCCAACAGCCAAGTACACAACAACTAAGACAGCTAAAATCTTATCTGAAGATATTCCATTCAATTACCCAATGGTAGTTAAACCATCAAATGGTGGTTCAAGTGTCGGAACACATATCGTTGAAAATGCGACTGAATTAAGAGAATCAGTTGCGGACGCTTTACAATTTGATAGCGAAGTCTTGATTGAAGAATATATCAAGGGCCGTGAATTTTCAGTCGCTATCGTTGATGGCTTGGTTCTTCCAGCCGTTGAAATCGCCGTTGATACAGGTTGGTACGATTTCCAACACAAATTCCAAGAGAACAATGTAACTCACTTCATCACACCACCAGAAAACTTAGATGATGAAACACATGCTCAGATGCAAGCTTTGACAAAGAAAACTTTTGAAGCTTTAGGTATGAGTAACTATGGACGTGTTGATTTCTTACTACGTGATGGTCAATTGTACGTTATGGAAGCCAACACCTTGCCAGGTATGACACCATTATCATTGATGCCAAGAGAAGCAGAAGCTGTGGGTATTTCATATCCTGACTTATGTGAAAGAATCATTAAGAGTAAAATGAAATATTACGAAGAAAAGCTTTAATTATTTAGAAGCAAGAGTGGAACAAATAAGTTCAACTTTCGTGTCTTAAAACAAGTGGCTTCGGTAATCCAATTTGGGATTGCTGGGGCTATTTTTGTATCTACACTACACATTTAAAGAAAATAATGGCTTTGTTAAAAGCCCACTAGGAAGCCGACTGGAACCAAGTTTTTCTTCAAAGGCTTACATCTCGGGTTAAACTTTCTCTAAAGACTAATGTATGATGTATAGAGAAGTTGTTTTAAAATCTTTGATTGTGAGGAGTTTTATTTATGACTAGAAAAATTGGTATTATCGGTATGGGTAACGTTGGTGCCGCATGTGCCCACTATATTGTAGCTGGTGGATTTGTTGATGATTTGGTTTTGATCGACAAAAATGAAAAGAAGGTCAAGGCTGATGCTTTGGACTTTGAAGATGCGATGGCCAACTTGCCATACCATACTAATATTTTTGTAAATGATTATTCTCAATTAGATGATGCTGATATTATTATTTCTGCTGTCGGCCATATTAAGTTGATTGGTGGAGATCATCCGAACCGTTTTGGTGAATTAAAACCAACTGGTGAGTCAGTAACTGATGTTGCTGAAAAAATTAAGCAAACGAAGTTTAACGGAATCATGGTGGTTATTAGTAACCCTAATGACGTCATGACTTCAATGTATCAACAAATCCTTGGTTTCCCTAAGGAACGTGTTATCGGTACTGGTACTTTGCTCGACTCAGCTAGAATGAAACGTGCGGTTGGAAAAGCCTTCTCTGTCGATCCTCGTTCAGTTTCTGGTTATAACTTGGGTGAACACGGCAATTCTCAATTTACAGCTTGGTCAACAGTTAAAGTCATGGATCAACCAATTGAAAAGTTGGCTAAAGATTCTGGACTTGATTTGGAACAAATTAATGAAGATGTCCGTATGGGTGGATTTACAGTCTTTGATGGTAAAGGTTATACAAACTACGGAGTTTCAACAGCGGCAGTCAGATTGTCATTGGCAATTTTAAATGACGCACATATTGAATTACCTGTATCAAATTATCGTGAAGACTACGGAGTTTACTTATCGTATCCAGCAATCGTTGGTCGCAATGGTATCTTGAAACAATTGCAACTTGATTTGCCTCAAGAAGAATTAGATAAATTACAAGCTTCAGCTGACTACATTAAAAAGAATCTTAAATAGAATAAAAGAGTGGGACAAAACATGTTCAGCTTTTGAGCATTAAGGCAAATGGTGCCAGTAATCCGATTTTTGGATTGCTGGCACCATTTGTTTTAAGCGGAAAAAGCTATGTTTTGTTCCACGTTTATGCTGCATGTTTCAAGGCAAAAGTAGTTTTGTCCCAAATTCTTTTTGAAAAAAATAGATTTATTAATTAATTTTTAATGATATTAGAGTATAATGGCAACACAACTTATTTTGAACTGAGAGGTAGATTGATATGACAAGAAAAGTAGCAATTATTGGAACAGGTAATGTTGGTGCCGCATGTGCCCATTATATCGTTAGCAGTGGATTTGTTGATGACTTGGTCATGATTGATATTAATGAAAAGAAAGTTCAGGCCGATGCCTTAGATTTCGAAGATGCGATGGCTAATTTGCCATTTCATACAAATATTTTCGTTAATGATTACTCTCAGTTGGACGACACAGATGTAATTATTTCTGCAGTGGGAAAGATTAAATTGCAGGATCGCGTGGAACCAGACCGTTTTGCCGAATTAGATTACACAAGTAATGCCGTAACTGATGTAGCTACCAAGATTAAAGCAACTAAGTTTAATGGGAAAATCGTTGTCATTAGTAATCCTAACGATGTAATGGTTTCAATTTATCAAGAGATTACCGGATTGCCTAAAGCACACGTTATGGGAACTGGAACATTATTAGATTCAGCGAGAATGAAACGTGCCGTGGGTGCTGCATTGAATGTAGACCCCCGTTCAGTTCAAGGTTATAACTTGGGTGAACATGGTAATTCTCAATTTACAGCCTGGTCGACAGTTAAAGTTTTGGATCAATCAATTTCACAGTTAGCTGAAAAAGATGGTTTGGATTTGGATAAATTAAATGATGATATCCGAATGGGTGGATTCACAGTCTTTTCAGGGAAAAAGTATACCAATTATGGTATTTCCACAGCAGCAGTTCGTTTGACATTAGCCATTTTGAATGATGCATATATTGAGTTGCCTGTTTCTAATTTCCGTGAAGAATATGGAGTTTACTTATCATACCCAGCAATTGTGGGCCGTGATGGAATTGTGAAGCAGATTCAATTAGACTTGCCACAAGAAGAATTGGATAAATTGCAATATTCAGCTGATTATATTAAGAGTAAATTGCCTGAAGGAATCGTAGAAAGTGATTCTTAAGATAGAAGCCATAGCAGAAACCAATAAATAAAAATTAATCAAAAAATAGATAAATTTTATCGAAAAGAACGCATGCATAACGCTACGTTCTTTTTTGCTGATTACTAATATATCAAATGGTATAACCACTTAATAAATTCATTAATGAAAAAAGAATATACATTTGAAAAATTGGTTAGACCAATTTTTAACTGGTATCTTTTCAAGAACCGTTCTTAAAAAGTACCACTCAATCGGGGTGTTAATGAAAGCGTTGATATAACTGATTTTCTTGAATAAACCACCAAGAAAACGGTCTATTCCTTTTGTTGTTTTATCATCTGTAACCGTATACAATGGTCTTGTGGTTGATACCAGAAAGGATTCGATTCGTATGAAAATTACTCTTCAAGAACAGTTAATCAACTTGCTGACTAATTACATTCAAACTTTACCAGCCAATGCTAAATTACCTTCCGAAAGGGAACTAGCTGAAAAGTACGAATTATCACGAACAACTGTCAGGGCCGCTTTGATGGAACTGGAAGTTACTGGGATGATTCGTCGGGTTCATGGCAAAGGCACTTTTGTTAATAGGGTTGATCTAAATAGCGATTTGAATAGTAGTTACAGTTTCAATAAGCAGATGATATCGCTGGGGAAAAAACCACAAACTAAAATTCTTAGTTTTGAACGAAAGGAGGCCAATGCATATTTTGCTAAGAATTTGGAAACTGAAGTGGGTAGTCAAATAATCAAGATCAAGCGGCTCCGGTTTGCTGATGGAATCCCAGTAATGCTAGAGCGGACTTATCTACCGGCTGACCATTTCAATTTAATGACTGAATCGATGTTGAGCAATCGATCATTATATTCAGTTTTCTCAGAAGAGTTCAATGAACAAGTTTATTATGCTGATGAGTATTTTCTTGCCGGCATAACTAGTGCCAATGATAGTAAGTATTTAGATATCAAAGAAGGTGCACCTTGTTTGAACCTCAGACGACAGACTTATGATCCACACAATCAAATTATTGAGTTTACTTTGAGCGTTGCCAGAAGTGATCAATTTGCATATCACATTCGACACGATATCAGTAATAAATCCTAAGGAAGAGTAAACATTTGGAGGTATAAAGATATGGGCATTATTGCAGTAAGAATTGATGAAAGATTAATTCATGGACAAGTAGCTAATTTATGGACAACTAAATTACAAGCATCAAGAATTATGGTAGTTGATAACGAAATTATAAAGAGTGACATTCAAAAAACTGCCCTTAAATTAGCTAAACCTGCTGGGGTCAACCTAAGTATTTTAGGAACAAAGAAATCTTCAGCAAATATCTTAGCCGGAAAATACGATTCACAAAAAGTATTTCTTGTTGTTAAGAAACCTGCAACACTTGTAAGTATGGTTGAAGAAGGCGTTAAGTTCGACACTATCAATGTTGGTAATATGTCACAAAAAGATGACTCACAACATTTGACACAATCAATCAACGTTACTGATGACGATTACGATGCATTCCACAAACTTTTGGATGCTGGCGTTAAAGTAACAGCACAAATGGTTCCAAGTGACCCAATCAAGGACTTTGCAGGTATCTTGAAAGATTATAAAAAATAACAATTAAATTTGGGGGAAAGAACTATGAGTTTTACAATTGTTCAAATATTGCTTCTCACGGCATATTCTATGTATAACATCTATGATGAATTACAAATGAATTCATCATTGAGTCAACCAGTTTGGGCCGGAATGGTTTCTGGTTTAATCATGGGGGATATGAAGACCGGACTTATTATCGGTGCCGCTCTTCAATTGACAGTTCTAGGTGTTGGTACTTTCGGTGGTGCTTCTAAGATCGATGCTAACTCAGGTACTGTTTTGGCTACTGCCTTTTCAATCGGTACAGGTATGAAAGCTGCTACAGCTATTGCCGCTATCGGTGTTCCAGTTGCCGCACTTCTAACATCATTTGATATTCTTGCTAGATTTACTAACACTTACTTCCAACACCAAGTTGATAAAGATATCGAAAACTTCAACTACAAAGGTATTGAAAGACATACTATTTTAGGTGCCTTACCATGGTGTCTATCACGTGGTATTCCTGTTTTCCTAGCTTTGGCTCTAGGTCAAGGTGTTGTTAAGACAATGGTTACATATCTAAATGGTGACCTACAATGGTTGAACACTGGTCTACAAACAGCCGGTGCTACACTTCCAGCCGTTGGTTTTGCTATCTTGCTTCACTACTTGCCAGTTAAGAAACACATCGCTTACTTGATCCTTGGTTTCACAATTACAGCTCTACTATCAACAGTATTTTCAAACATCCAAGCACTTGGTGCAGGTGTTACAGCTGCAAACAAAGCCTTTACAACAACATTCAATTCACTTCCAATGTTAGCTATTGCCTTAATCGGTGGTGCCTTTGCTATTCTTGAATACAAGAAATCAATGGCTAAATTGAACGCTGCTACTACTGCAGGTCCAAAAGCTACTTCAGATGACGAAGATGAAGACGAAGACGATGAAATTGAAGACGCTAACGGGGAGGTAGACGGTGATGAAGAAGAATAAAGAATACAAATTAACTAAAAAAGATTTCAACCAAATTAACAAACGTAGTTTGTTCGGTTTCCAAATGGGTTGGAACTACGAAAGAATGCAAGGTTCAGGTTATCTTTATACAATCTTGCCACAACTAAGAAAAATTTATGGTGATGGTACTCCAGAGCTTAAAGAAGCTATGAAGACACATAACCAATTCTTTAACACAAGTAATTTCTTTAACACAATTATTACAGGTATCGATCTTGCCGTTGAAGGTAAAGAAGGTGCTGATTCACTAGATACAGTTGCTGGTATTAAGACAGGTCTTATGGGACCATTCGCTGCTATCGGTGATTCATTGTTCGCTGCTTTGGTACCAACTATCATGGGTGCTATTGCTGCTACTATGGCTGCTCAAGGTAACCCAATGGGACTATTCCTATGGTTAGCAGTTAATATTGCTATCATGGTTTTCCGTTGGAAACAACTTCACTTTGCTTACAAGACAGGTACAAAACTTGTTTCTGAAATGCAAGGTCAATTGAATGCTTTAACTGACGCCGCTACATTACTAGGTGTCTTCATCGTTGGTGCTTTGGTTGCTACTATGATCAACGTTCAAGTCCCATTTGTTGCTCACATGGGTAAAGTTACTCTAAGTGTTCAAAGTAACATTGATATGATTCTTCCTAAGTTAGTTCCAGCATGTATCGTAGGTCTTGTTTACTGGTTACTAGGTAAGAAGGGTATGACATCAACAAAGGTTATCTTTATTGTTATTATTGCCGCTATTGCACTATCAGCAATCGGCGTACTAGGCAAAATCTAGGAGGATTTAAATTATGGCATTAATCTTGATGAGTCATGGAAATATGGCAATCGAAACATTAAAATCAGCAGAATTAATTATCGGTGAACTACCTGAAACTACAGCTTTAGGACTTGAAAAATCTGATGGTCCTGAAGACTTAAAGGCAAAAGCTGAAACAGAAATTAAAAAGTATTATGGAAAAGAACCTGTCTACTTAATCGTTGATCTACTTGGTGGAACACCAGGTAACGTCGCTGTTAATTTGACCCAAACTTATCCTGAAATGCACGTTATTTCTGGTTTAAACTTGCCAATGGTAATTAACTACGCTAATCAAAAATTCATTGGTTCAGATATCAAAGTTGCCGATATGATGAAGGAAGCAAAAGACGGAATCGTCGATGTCAACGCCTTTATCAACGCTGACTCTGATGAGGATGATGAAGAAGATGAATAATTCTTACCGTTATACGCTGCGTTTCGCAGTAGATAAGAACATTTATGATGCTGACAAAAAGCAACGATTGATTGATTTTGTTAAAGAAGCTCATGTTTCTGATGTTGCCTTTTTCATCAATCAAGAGGAACTATCAGATGCTCATATAACTCTAGAAAAAGCTAAAGAATTAATTACTAACATTGACGAAGTTAGTCAGCCCTTAAAGGAGCTTGGTATTACTGTAAGTTTGAATCCCTGGACGACCATGAATCATTCAGATCGTGGTATTCACATCAATCCAAAACTTGATATCAAGCCAATGGTTAACTATCAAGGTGTTAAAAGTATCTCAATGGCTTGTCCCGGCTATCAAGGTTGGGCTGATTATATCAGTGATATCTATGCTATTTGGGCAAGTATTCACCCCAATGAATTATGGTTGGAAGATGATTTCAGACATTATAAGAACGCACCCTTCAAACTAGGATGTTTCTGTGAAGATCATATGAAACAATATAATGAGCTTTTGGAAACTGACTTATCACGTGAAGAATTCGTCCAAAAAATGTTCACTGGTGGCGAAAATAAATACCGTAATGCTTATTTAAAAGTTGCACGTGCTGAAATTTTACATGTCGCACGTATGATTGAACAAAAGGTTCATGCAGTTTCTCCAACTACAAAATTAGGTTTGATGAGTTCTTGGCCAGAGGTTCACGCCCTTGAAGGTCGTGACTGGCAGAAGCTCTTAGATGAATTGAGTGGTGAGAATACCCCCGCTGTATCACGTCCTCACTTGCCAGCATATAACGAGGTCAGTCCTCAACAATATGCACGCGATTTTGAGAAGTATACAGTTGCAACGAGAACCGAAATTGGCACTAAGCACAAGATTTATCCAGAAATGGAAAGTTTCTTGTACTCGCCATATGCTAAGTCAAATAAATTTACACAATTCCAACTAGATACAACCAGTTTGGTTCATGCGAACGGCGTTTTGCTAAATATGTTCAGTATGATGGGTGATGGCGTTAATACGACATATCGTTATGCCTACCTGCTAAAAAACGATAAGGAATTTTTGGATTTCTTGTCTGAAAACGGCATTGCTATTGAACAACGTAGCGGCGTTATAGTTCCAATGAATCAAGATGTTGCTAAGACGAAGATTGATTCTGAAGGTACTTTAGAAGGTTTGATGGCATCACAAACTCAATGGCTTGAGTTGCTTTCAACACTTGGGATTGCAACTAAACCGCTTAATTATACTGATCAGGAAATCAAAAATAAGTGTGTTGCAATTACGGGTAATTTCTTAAATACCTTGTCAGATGAACAAATTACTCAAATGCTTTCATGTAACTTTGTTCTATTGGACGGGGATGCAGTAGTTATTTTGAATAATCGTCATCTATTGGATTTGATAAATGCGACAAGTATTGAAGTTATCAAGAATCGTTCTGGACAACAGTCATTTGAACAATTTGACGGAGAGACGATTTCTGGTATCAACAATCCAAGATTAACGATGTTAACTCACACGGGTGACTACGTAAAAATTAATTATAAAGCTCACGTAAATGTACATTCATCAGCTTACGACCGCTTAGAGAATAAGTTGGGACCAGTAACTGTCAGCGACGATAAGTTCTATATCCTACCAATTACTGATTCTCCTAAGTATGGATGGCAAGCTCAATATACTGATATTCGTGAGGGAGATTTGAAACATTTCTTTGAGGAACAATTAAGCGTGCCACATTTGGTCAATATGTACAATTGCAAGATGGTCATCGATGAAAGCCAATCACAGATGATCATTAGTAACTGGTCGATTGATGATGTTGACGGAATTAATTTCTTCTTGAAAGATCGAAATGTTAAGCAAGTTTCTATTACATATCGTGACGCGGACAATTCAGTTCAAAACAAAGTCTTAGATGTGACGCTAGATTCTAAAGGAATCTATCATGTTGACTTTAATGTTAAGGAATTAGCAGTGCTTCACATCAAATTCTTAGGTTAAAAATTATTTAGAGAAGGGATCCAATATCATGTTTACAAAATCAGATCAAGAACTAGAAAAAATGGGTGCTAAAATCACAACTCGTGAAATTCAACAACAACCTGACTTGTGGAAAGAAGCTTTCCAAAACTACACAGCTAAGAAATCAGAAATTGATAGCTTTCTTGATAAAATAACTTCGACATATCCAAACCAAAAAATCAGAGTTATCTTCACAGGTGCTGGTACTTCAGCTTATGTAGGGGATACGCTTAGACCATATTTGAATCGCGTTGGGGACACTTCACATTTCGTGTTTGAAAGCATTCCCACAACTGATATTGTATCTGCTCCACTAGATAATCTAAGAAGTGAAGATCCAACAATTTTAGTATCATTCGCTAGAAGTGGTAACTCTCCTGAAAGTGTTGCTACAGTGGAATTAGCTGAAAAACTTGTTAAGAATTTGTATCAAATCACTATCACTTGTGCTCCAGAAGGACATTTAGCTAAGAAAGCTGAAAACGAAGACGGCAATCTTCTACTTCTTCAACCAGCACTTTCAAATGATAAGGGATTTGCCATGACCGGAAGCTTCTCTTGCATGACTTTAACAGCTGCATTGATTTTTGATACAAATGCCGAAGACAAGAAGACAGCTTGGGTTGATACTATGATCAAGATGGGTCAAGAAGTTATCAGCCGTGAGGACGAAATTCAAGCCTATGCAGACTTAGATTATGACCGTATCACATACTTAGGTAGTGGTTCACTTTCAGGACTTACACGTGAAGCGCAATTGAAAGTTCTAGAATTAACTGCCGGAGCATTGACTACGATTTTCGATTCATCAATGGGATTCCGTCACGGTCCTAAGTCATATGTAAATGGTAAGACAATCGTCTTTGATTTCATGAGCAACGATAAATACACTCGTCAATACGATGTAGATATCTTGGAAGAAATCAAGGGTGATGAAATCTGTGAAAAAGTCGTTGGTGTAGGTACATCAGATGACAATGATTTCTCAGGAGATAACTTCTTCATTAAATCCGGGGACAAAAATCTACCTGAACTATATCAAGCATTACCAGACGTAGTGTTCGCACAAACATTTGCATTGATGAATTCAATCAAAGTTAACAACACACCTGATACACCATCAGCAAGCGGTACAGTTAACCGTGTTGTTAAAGGTGTAACAATTCACGATTACGAATAGTAATAAGTAGTCGCAACTCAAAGGTTGGAACATTAATTTGTTTCAGCCTTTTGTGTGTGGGGTTTAAAAATGCCGCCGGCGGGTGTGAATGATTTCTGGCTGCTGTGGGACCGGTCTGAGCCAAGGTCTCAGACCTCGATTTTGAGCTTCGCAAGGTACGCGAATCTCAAAATACGTCCATGTTGTAAGAACGGGAAACCGCCGTCCTAACAACATTGTCACTGCTGCCAGAATCATTCACGCCCGCCGGCTAGGATATTTAATTTTTTTGATGTGTTCTTATGCTCTAGGTTGTTTATGTATTAATAAGACCTTAATACTAATGCTGAAATATTAATGCATTAAATTATCAGAATTAGATTTATAGAATTTTAGAGTGACGATATGCTTGAAATGAACTAATAAACTAGCCGTAGGGAGGGAGAATTTAGGCGGCTGTGAAGGTGGCGTTATGGCTTTAGCCATTACACCACGGGACGAGTTTTGAAACTTGAGTGGTTTTCTCAAGGTTCAAAATCGAGATTGGAGACCGTTCTTTGACTCCAATCGGTCCCCACAGCAGCCTAAATTTCTCCCCCCGGAGGCGGCATCATTCAATATAAAAAATTATTTAAAAACAAAAAGGGAGAAACGAGAATGTCATATTTTATTCATGCTAAGAAATTCTTTTTGAAGAATACTACAGAAAACGGTGGTTATCTGGAAGTTACTGATGATGGTAAATTTGGTAAGTTTTATACTGCTGATGAAAAGAAGCCTGAGGGTAAGATTGTTGATTACTCTGACAAGTTTATTGCTCCTGGTTTAGTTGATACTCATATTCATGGTCTTTGTGGTCACGATGTGATGGATGATGATTTTGACAAGCTCAATGAAATGTCAGAAGGTTTGTTGAAGGCTGGTGTAACTTCATGGTTGCCAACCACTTTGACTGCTTCTCATGATCAACTTTTGAGTATTTGTCACACAATTGGTGATAACTACAAGAAGGTTACTGGTGCTAAGATTCAAGGAATTCATTTTGAAGGACCTTTCTATACTGAAAAGCATAAAGGTGCCCAAAATCCTAAGTATTTCAGAGATCCTGATGCTGAAGAATTCAAAGACTGGCAAGATGCTGCTCATGGTATGATCAGAAAGATTTCGATTGCTCCTGAAAGAAAGGGTGCTGCTGAATTTACTAAAGCTGTTGCTTCAGATAAAGTTGCTGTTTACTTAGGTCACAGTGATGCTACTTTTGAACAAGCTAAGGCCTGTGTCGAAGCTGGTGCTACTGGATTTACACATACTTACAATGGTATGAGTGGTTTGAATCACAGACTTCCAGGAATGGTCGGCGCTGCACTTTCAATGCATTTGGTTGACGATGAGTTGATTTGTGATGGACACCACGTTAATCCATACGCTGCTAGAATCGTAATTGAAAAGAAGACACCAGAACACGTTGCCCTAATCACTGACTGTATGCGTGCTGGTTTAATGCCAGATGGTGACTACGTGCTAGGTGAATTACCAGTTGTCGTTGCAAATGGAACAGCTAAGTTAAAACAAGAACCACATAGTTTAGCTGGATCAATTTTGTTGTTGAAAGACGCAATTAAGAACGTTGTTGACTGGAACATTGCTACAGACGAAGAAGCTGTTGAAATGGCAAGTTACACAGCTGCTAAGAGTTCAAAAGTCCTTGATGAATGTGGTGTCATTGCCGATGGTCGTGATGCTGACTTTATCGTGCTTGATGACGATATGACATTGTCAGAAACTTATCTTGATGGTGTTTCAAGATACCAAGCATAATTAGAGAGTGGGGTAGGCCTGGGAATTTCCGAGCATTTGCATTACTTCACGAATGATCCGCGTTTTTTGCGGATGATTTGGGAAGTTAGGCAAAGCGGAAGAAATTGGCCTGCGGAACTCGTTTTAAATCAGAGAGCTGACCTTGTGTAGCTCGTTTTGAAACCACTGTCTATATATAAAAAAGATGTTGAGGATAAAATCCTAACATCTTTTTTGTATCTCAAAATTTTTTGAAATATCCAACTAAAAATATAAAACTTTGTTACTATGTAAGCGTGATACAAAGAGTTCTAAGGTTTCATGTATTAAGTAAAGTGGTCTTTTATAGGAAAATTTATAATTAACCGTGGTATAGACCATTATCTAATGCTATAATGAAATTGTTAAAATTAGTAAGGAGACTAGAAAATGTCATATTATATTCATGCTAAGAAGTTCTTTTTAAAAAACACAACTGAAAACGGTGGCTATCTAGAAGTTACTGATGACGGTAAGTTTGGTAAATTCTTTACTGCTGATGAAAAGAAGCCAGAAGGCAAAATTGTTGATTATTCAGACAAGTTTATTGCCCCAGGTCTTGTTGATACACATATTCACGGTCTTGTTGGCCATGATGTTATGGATGACGACTTTGAAAAGTTGAACGAAATGTCAGAAGGTTTGCTTAAAGCTGGTGTAACTTCATGGTTACCAACAACTTTGACAGCTTCACATGATCAACTAAAACATATTTGTCAAACAATCGGTGACAACTATAAGAAAGCCACTGGTGCTAAGATTCAAGGTATCCACTTTGAAGGACCTTTCTATACAGAAAAACACAAGGGTGCTCAAAACCCTAAGTACTTCAGAGACCCTGATGCTGAAGAATTCAAAGATTGGCAAGATGCTGCTCACGGTATGATTAAAAAGATTTCTATTGCTCCTGAAAGAAAAGGTGCTCCAGAATTCGTTAAGGCCGTTGCTTCTGATGATGTTGCTGTTTACTTAGGTCACAGTGATGCTACATTTGAACAAGCTAAGGCTTGTGTTGAAGCTGGTGCTACTGGATTTACACATACATACAACGGTATGAGTGGTTTGAACCACAGAATGCCTGGTATGGTTGGTGCAGCTCTTTCAATGCACTTAGTTGACGATGAATTAATCTGTGATGGACATCACGTTAACCCATTTGCAGCAAGAATTGTTGTTGAAAAGAAAGGTGCCGAACACGTTGCTTTAATTACTGACTGTATGCGTGCTGGTTTGATGCCAGATGGTGACTATGTACTAGGTGAATTACCAGTTGTTGTTGCTAACGGTACAGCTAGATTAAAGGATGAAACACATAACCTTGCTGGTTCAATTTTATTATTGAAGGATGCTATCAAGAACGTTGTTGACTGGAACGTTGCTACAGAAGAAGAAGCTGTAGAAATGGCAAGTTACACAGCTGCTAAGAGTTCAAAGGTTGCTGACAAATGTGGTATTATCGCTGACGGTAGAGATGCTGATTTCATCGTGCTTGATGACGATATGACATTGTCAGAAACATACCTTGACGGTGTTTCAAGATACCAAGCTTAATTAGAGAGTAGAGCAGGCCTGGGAATTTCTGAGCATTTTCGTAGCTTGATGAATTGCCCGCCGGTTTTTGCGGGTGATTTATCAAGGTATGAAAAGCGGAGGGAGTTGCCCTTGTGTAGCTCATTTTGAAGCCACTGCCAAATCAATTTCACAATTCCAAAATCAAAAAATTATTTAAACCGATAAAAAAATCAAAGAAACCACTTAAACCGAGGATACATATTGTATGCTCGGTTTTTTTTATGCTTGTGGGTTGTTGTATACTCTACTTATTGGAGGATTACTATGCAGAAAAAATTATTGCTCATAGAGGAATACCAACATTAGCCCCAGAAAATACTATGGCGGCTTTTAATGTCGTTGTTAATCATGAAGTGAAATGGATTGAAACAGATCTAAGTATCACTAAGGACGAAAAGATTTTTGTCATTCACGATGATAAGTTGAATCGGACAACTAATCAATCTGGGTCAATCGAAACAGTTGATAGTGAGACTGTTGAAAATGCTGATGCCGGTTACTGGTTCGCTGAGAAGTTCCGTGGCGAAAAGGTTCCTACACTGGACCAATTGATTGATTTTCTTAATATCCACAAAATAAACGCTAATATCGAGCTAAAAGGTGTTGTAGGGGACAATGCTAATTATTTAGCTGATCGTTTAGTTGAAGAATTTGCTAAAGCATTGGAACGATTGGATGAACATGTTGAATTGATTATCTCAAGTTTCAATCCCATCATGCTAGAAAAAATGTATAAATTAAGACCTGATTTAAAATATGCTGTACTCTTCAGTCGTGCAACATTGGGTGATGATTGGAATTTAGTTATGCAAGCATGCCATGCTAAAATTGTTCATCCTGATAGTGCCGGTCTTACTGAAACTAAAATTAAGCAAATGAAAGATTACGGTTATGAGATCAACGTATGGACAGTTGATGATATTAATCGTGCCCAACAATTATTAAATTGGGGTGTTGATGGAATCATTACCAACATCGCCGATCGAATGAGTTTCTTAGAAAAATAAGCACAAAAATAACCTCGGGATTCAGCACGGTCTGAATTTTATCCCGAGGCCTTTTTGTCTAGACTTAGTTGTCTTTTCGGAGGATTCATTATGAAAATTAACAGCTTACTGGTTTTTAAAGGGGCAGAAGCTTACTCCAAATACAAATTTTTTATCAATTAACATGGATCGATTTTGCAAAATCTAAAGTTAAATTGTTACTGATTTTGCCTCATCTCGATTCAAATCTAATCTTTAAAACTAATCCCATTCACACAACCACCTCCATGGCGACCTGTTTAAATCGTGGGTGTTTCGGTGGATGTTGCTCACTGATGTGAGACTTCGAAGAAGAGGAATAAATTAAGTTCTATTTCTGTTCTTCTTACCCGTAAGTATAAACATTTTGCAACGTTATCCAATTAATTGAGATGAAACGTACTGTTTGTATAGGACTCTAGATTGAATCATCAATTGACCAGCTTAATTGTGCCTGGTAGTCGCCAGAAACTAAATTATTATTTGAGTTCAGATGTAGCAATAAGCCGTTATCGTGACTCCATTCGACTGATTTTAACGCCTCGAATTGATCTGATGTCGAAATCAAAGTTTTTTCAGAGATATCTAGGAAAGCATGATTCTCTCGATGGAAAAATAAATTGGCTGGTAAGACTTCATTATCCTGATTGATGAAGGGTGTATCTTGTTGCAGGAATAATCCGACAGCTTTAGATTTATTACGTCTTTGATCATCAATGTGAATAGGAATGTCGCTAGTAGGAAGTCGATATTTTATATAACTGTTATCACTTGGTCGAATTGGTTCAAAAGTAATATTTTTAGGTGCGAGTTCAACGTTATTAGTTAAATAATTCAAACTCAATTCTGATCCTTCCACTATGAAAGGTTCTTTAGCCGTGTAGTGACTGACAAAAACTGGTTGAGTAATTATTTTATGACGTTTGTTAATTGTAGGCGTGCTAGTTTTTATTTGAACTTCAACAGATTGCTTTGGCATCAAGGAACCTGTGGGAATACTGACTTCTTGTTGCTCACCTTGTTCCTGAAATTCGGGTATCATATTGGCATTGATTTCAACTATTTCTGAACCTTTAATTAGGTGAAATTTAAGTTCAGAACTTTGAATCTTATTTTTGCCAAAATTAGTTATTTTAAAATAGTATTTGATTTCGTCATTGGCGACCACATTGTATAAATCAGAAGTGGTGTCTTCGTGACTAGTAAAGGTGTTGTTATCAATACTCGTTTCGATTAAAATATCTGACTTATTAGCAGGAGCTATTAGTAATTTGGCCGGATTCGTTTCATATCTATAAGGTCTTCTATCTACTTGAGTTTCAATAGTAGCTTTATAAAATGATTCATCATCTTGTGGCGATGCATCCGGAATCTTATAGAATAAAGGATTTTCTGAGGCGTTTTCCGATGTAACATCTACATAGTCGGTATTTCCTCGTTCTTTACGATGCCAAGTAATTTTGACATCTTTACCGAGGGGTTCATCCTCTCTAAAGCCCATTAATCGAAAAGTAGCTTCATTACCTACGGCAGATTGCACATCATTGAGTCCGCCACCAACTTGAATCGTTTTTGTGGCATTAAGAAAATCGGCGTCAAAAAAGTTATGGTTAGTCGTAGCGGAAATTTGAATTTCACCTGATTTATAAATGTCACCTTCAAAAACATTGGCCGTGATTTTACCGTCTTCATCAATGTAGGCTAATTCACTATCTTTGTCTCGCAATGCCCAAGTCGGCTGTTCAGTGGTATTGAAAGGCTTGGTATGAGCTGTGGCATAAGTGGATTGTCCGTTGAAAAAGTTGGGACGATTGTAAATATAATCATTGTCAGTCGTGATTTCTAGTTGGTCTGTTTTGGTTGATTCAGAAGTAATGTTAACTTTGGCGACGTTTGAATAGATGTATTTAATCGTAGGGTCACCACCAGTTAGTAAAGCCATGAATTCCCAAAAAGGATAACTGATTTTTAATTGAATCCAGTAAGTTTCGTCTTTTTCTGGTGTAAAGGATAAATGCTTTGAATTAGAACCAATGACGTGCCAAGCTTCACTATCTGAGGCCATACGCCATTCGTATGTTAGGGCACGATTTTTACCATAACGAACATCGATAAGCGAGCGGCGTCCGTCTGCAGTGATTTCAACTGTTTCACCAGATTTTACGTAATAATTTTCTTGAACTTGTTTGATAATTCCTGATGTCGTGTACATGGGGCCAATTCTTTGAGCATTGGGAGAGGGATCATAGAATCCATCAGGATATTCATTTGTGTCAGCGGCTAATATTTTTGTGTTTGAAAAGCTTAGAATAACGGTCGAAACAATGAACAACAAAAATAGAAATTTCTGAAACGATTTAAATTTAGCTGTTGAGTAGATGAGCGGTCTCCTTTAAATATTCGTCTATACCATTTTGAGCATATAGAACATGATATTGAAAAGATGACAGAAAATCAAACTTATTTTTTAATAAAATGATTAGAAATATAGTTTCAAATATTTAATTAAAGGATTTTTAAATATATATGCCGCCTCCAGGTGTAAAAAATTTAGGTCGCTATGGGGACCGGTTGAAGCCTTGCGTCTCCAACCTCGCTTTTGAGCCTTGCACAAACCGCAAGTCTCAAAAGTCGTCCCGTGGCGTAAGCACTAAAGTGCTAACGCCACCTTCACAGCGACCTAAATTTTTTACTCCTTCCGGCTAGGGAGTTGGGAATAAATAGTGTTTTTTTCACTCAAAAAATGGTTTCAGCAATTCAGAATCGATTCTTTCTCAACGTTGGTTATAGAGATAACTACAAAAGTAGGGTAGATAAATCTTATTTAAAATTTATCTACCCTATTTCTTGCACTCAGAGATGACAGCTAACCTAAATTATTACTGAAACTATTGCATTTGGATTTAATAAATTAAGTAATGGATGGATTCTTTGAACTAAATACTATTTTCAAAATGCCAGTTGAGCGTTGTACTATATTTTCCAGCTAATAGCGGCAGACTGTCGACGTAAAGTAACAATCCTTCTTGACGTTGCCAGCTAATTGAAGTTAGTTCGTCACCGATATTTGAAGACGAGATTAATGTCTTATTATTTAAAATATTTTGGTGTGACCCATTATTGTAATAACGTAAACTGACGGGTAGGGATGTTTCGCCGTTTTCGTGGAGAAAGTCATTTTCTTGTGACAGGTAAAGTTGCATGGCACTTTTGTCTCGTCGGTTGTCGCTTATATCAATAATATTATTCGGGTTATTGGATGAATCGGGGCGATATTTGAGTACGTTTTTGGAGTATGTGGTGATGGTGCCGTAATCAATATCTTGAATTGTTGGTTCGATTTGGTTAGATAAATAGTTGATAATTTCATTGGATGTTTCTCGACGGTATACTTCGCCATCATTATTAGTTCCATAAATATACGGGGTACCTTTGAAACTATCATTTTTAGAAACATTTTGAACGGTGGTGTCTACATCGATATTAATTGTTTGGTTCGTGTTGATATTGCCAGATTTTATAACTAAATCGTCTGTATTGCTACTTTCGTCGGTTATAATTGTGTACTGGTCATCTGCTAGGACTTGGTCGTTTAGTTTAACTTGATTAACTTGAGTGCCAATTCTCAAAGGAATAACATAGTTACTATTTTTGAGAATACCGTCCAAACTTTGATTGGTTAAGGTGTTGTGATAGGAAATATTATCGCCATTAATTACTTTATTCAAAAGCAGATCAGTATCTTTATCGTCAGTATAAGTTTCGTTTTTGATAGTATTGTTGATTTCAATGTCTGGTTCACCAGAAGGGATAACGGTTAATTTGGCTTTGTTAGAAGTAATTGTTTTGGTAACTTTACCAGACTTCAAAGTAATAACTGCTTGATAGTAGGATTCGTCGTCGTCCATGTTAACAAGTTCGGTAACATAAGTAGAACTGTCTCCAGAAGCTACCTTAACTTTGTTATTAGAGCCGGGCATGTATTTATACCAGTCAATAGTTATTGTTCCAGTTGCACCATCGTCGTCGTCATCTCCATCACCACCAGTATTACCTTTGAGGGCATAAGTAGCACTTGTACCGGATTTAACAGTCTGGTCGTCTAAACCACCACCGATTTCGACTTCTTTAGAACCTTCGATATTTGGCCCGTTGCTATTAGTCATGGTGGCTGTGACTGTTACTGTACCTGAATTGCCATTGCTGTTGGCGGTAATGTGGCCATCTTCGTCGATGGTTGCTAAGTCGGGATTATCAATCGACCAAGTTATTTTTCCCGTGGCATTAACAGGGGTAGGTTTGGCATGAGCGTAAGTTGTGTTTGATAGTTGATCACTAGTGTTGTACAAATAATCATCATCAACAGTAACATCAAGCGAGATGGCATCAACTGCTTCTTCGAGCACGTGAACGGCCGTTACTTGAGAGTAAAGGTGGGTCTTTAAATACCAAGTGAGATAAGTATAAAATTGTGTGTCTAGTTGATACCAAGTAGTTCCAACTTCGGTCGGAGTAACAGTGAAATTCTTTTTTTGTCCATTATTACTTTTGTCAACTTCTGACCAATTACTACCATCTGGAGTTTCCCACCAACGAAAGTGGATTCCGTCAAAAATTCCAGTTAGAACTGCCCAAACAGAGCGTCCAGTGTTGGTTCTAATGGTAACAGGGTCGCCAACGGTCGTGTAATAATCAGATTGTGGTTGTAAGTCGTAACCACTAGTCAGCCAAATTCCAATGAATTTTTTAGGGTCTTTGGTCGGTTTGAATTTTGGTGTAACAACAACGTCTTCTTCATCAGCTTTGAGTTGATGATCAGTTGATTTTGTTGTCAGAGCAAGTAAAATCAAGGGAAAAATTAATAAGAATAAAAATTTTATAAGTGTTTTGGCATATTTGCGATGTTTCATGAGAGCACCTCCAATATACTGAGCAATATAATTATATAGGAAGATGTTTAAACACTTATGTAATTTTTTGTAAAATTATTTGGTGGATTTTGAATAAAATAATTATATGGCCGCCTCCAGGAGCAAGAATTTAGGTCGCTATGGGGACCGACGAAAGCCAAGGTCTTTCATCTCGATTTTGAACTTCGCAAAAACCGCGAATTTCAAAAGTCGTCCCGTGGTGTAGAGAGTGCGACAAAACATGGTTAGCTTTCGAGCATTAAGGCAAACAAGACCCGTAATCCGATTTTGGATTGCGGGTCTTGTTTGGTTTAAGCGGAAAAAGCTATGTTTTGTTGCACGTTTATGGCTGCATGTTTAAGACAAAAATAGTTATGTCAAAGCGCCAACGCCACTTTCACAGCGATCTAAATTCTTGCTCCTTCCGGCTAGGTTGTTCTTTGTTTTGGATGAATAGTTAGATTTGATGAGTGGATATTTCCAAATGACTTCTTTGTTTAAAGCAAAATAGCTCCAGCAATCCAAAATCGGATTACTGGAGCTATTTTAGTTAAGACTCTAAAGTTGACCTGAATTTAGTCAGCCTTAGAGTAAGTTATTTAATTCTAGGACGTAAAGTATAAGCCATTATTAATGAAATAACTGAAGTAGCTAGTAGGACGTAGAAGCTCATTCCAAAGGAACGGCTGGCGTTTACTACTACTTGGCCAGTAATAGCTGATGAGTTTACTAAGCCTGTGTTTAAGGCTGCATATAATGCGGCGTAAAGGACAGTTGGTAAGAAAGTAAAGATTCTTACCAAACGTATACTACCGCGTGATCTGAAACAACCTGCAATTAAGGCGATAACTGGTGAAAGGAAACAGATCAAGCGGATTGCTGAGAATCCATTTGTTATCCAAGTTGGTTGTGCACCTAGGTTATTGGCGGTGTAGTTAGCGGCGTTGGCAATGGTTCCTGATAGTGAGAGTCCATCAAGGAATGGGCCTGCAACTGAGGCAATGAACCCAATAAATGATGAAAAGATAATTACTTTTTGAGTAGTTGTCTTATGATTTGGTTTTAATCGATCAGCGGCATTCTCATATCTATCGCGAGCTTCCTTCTTAGTTTGAGCAGGACGTTCGTTATATGTTTGCGTATTGGAACTAGAACCGTTATTAGAATCTTTCTTCAAAGAAGTTTCGTGTTTAAGCGCTTTGTTAGCACCAACTTCATTTCCGTGACGCAATTGGGAAAGTAGGAACCATAGAATGATGATGATAGCTAAGGCAATATAACCGTAATTTCTCTTAACTACTAATAAAATAGCGGCTATGATAACTGCCAAAATACTAATATAAGCATTATTTTTGGCAAATTTCATCATATTATGAATGAAGCCGTCATTAGGATCGACTTCTTCGGCTTTACGTTTAGCTTCAGCAGCACGTTTTTCACTTTCAGTTGGTTCGAAAGGATTACCAATAGGATCTTTAATTGGATCAGTAAATGGTTTCTTGGATGATTCCACTTGTTCGGCCTTTTTATAAGGCTTTTGGGAAATTGGATTGAAATCATTTTTGCTATAAACTTGAGTCTTATCATCGATTGGTTCAGTAGCACTTGATTTACTGAAAGAAGAACGATTTGAACCTTCGTAAGTCTTCATAGCAGGTTCAGGATCTGGACGTGGGGTAGTCTTCCTTGATGCAGTAGTTTGCTTAGGATGATCAAATGATCCATACTCACGTTGTTGATCTGGTGCCTGTTGTAAATGAGGTTGTTCTACTGATTTAGTATCTTTAGCAGGTTCTTCTTCATTTAGTTCATTTTCAATTTCAGACAATGAACGAACAGTGTCATCATCTTTTACTTTGTTTGTTTCTTCAGCTTTTTTCTTTTTTAGGGCCCAACCACAGTTATCACAAAATTTTTGATCTGGGTCTACTTTATGGCCACAATTTGGACAAAACATTAGCATTCCTCCATTACGTTGACAAAATAAGTATACAAGACAACCTATTCTATAGGAAGACATTCGGTGAAAGTTCACAGAAATGTCACATGTTGTATATCCGAAACTCAATTATACAAAATTTTGAGGGACTTTGCTCATAATTATTTTTTCTTAAAACTGATGAAGCCAATAATCTAGAATCAGTTATTAGCTTCCGTCTCTGAGTGCAAGAAAGGTTGGCGCTGTGGGGACCGCCTGGAGCCAAGGTCTCCAGGCTCGATTTTGAACTTCGCAAAGTTCGCGAATTTCAAAACTCGTCCCGTGGTGTAATAGCTGAAGCCATTACACCACCTTCACTGCTGCCAACCTTTCTTGCACCCAGAGACTAGGGTATTAGCATTTTTCATGTGACGTATTTGAAGTCTAAGTGATTTGTAAATAGAATATAATATCAAAAAATAGGGTGGATAAAATTAAATAAAAACTTATCCACCCTATTTCTTTAGTCGTTTCTATAACCAAAATTGGATTACTTAACCTATTTGTTTTTAGTGCTAGAAAAGTGACCGTATTTTGTCAAATTCTCTTAGTCGTTACTTTATGTCACTCGTGGTACTAGTTGGTTTTTTGATTATGGAATTGAAATAATCTTTAAAGTCAAAAGATTCAGAACATATTCTATATCCTATAATTCTAGTCATTGATGCCAAAATAATACTTAAAGTTATTTAATATTAATTCAAAAACAAACAATGAACTAGCCGGAAAGAGCAAGAAATTAGGTCGCTGTGCAGGTGGCGTTAGCACTTTAGTGCTTACACCACGGGACGACTTTTGAAACTCGCGGTTTGTGCGAGGTTCAAAATCGAGACAAAAGACCTTGGCTTTTGTCGGTCCCCATGGCGACCTAAATTTCTTGCTCTTGGAGGTGGCATATTTAACTAGCACCACGCGTCTTATTATTATTCATCAGTTAATGAATCACGTGGATCAAGTTTAGCTGCTCGTCTTGATGGAGCTAAAGCAGCTAATAAACTGATGATAATGCTGATAACAATACCGAAGATAAAGTTACCGGGGGAGATTGAGACAATTGTTGCGTTAAAGGCGTTTTGGGCTATGGAATTGGTTCCCATTTGGACTAGCCAGGCAATGATTGAAGCAAATACTCCTGAAAGTAATCCAATTAAGAATGACTCGGAAATAAACATATTTCTAATATCTTTCTTTCTAGCACCGATGGCACGAAGAATACCGATTTCTTGTGTACGTTCAGAAACACTGATGTAAAGAACAACGATAATCATGATTGCTGAAACAATCAATGAAATACCAGCGATAGCGGCTAAGACATCAAATGCTAATCTGAGGTAAGTATTTAGTGAATCAATAATAGCTCCAACACCGGTAATTATGTAGCGATTTTGTTTTTTCTTATCAATTGTTGTCTTGTAAGATTTAACTTTTTCTTGAACGGTTTTAACGTTTAAAGTGTTGTTAACTGTTAATGTCGCAAAGTTAGGTTTGATAGTGACATTAGCATCTTTAGCGGCTGATTCAAGTGTGTTATATGTAACGGCTGATGAACCAGATTTGATGATACCTGAAACTTTCAAGTTCATTGTGATTTGGGCAGGTTGGTTATTTTTATCAAGACTTGTAACGTACATCTTGACCGTTTTGCCGACCATGTTTTTGTAATTCTTTTTATCTAATTTTTGAGCGTCAGATTTTAAAAGGATAATTTGATTATTTCCCGGTTTTTTACCCTTAGTGATATCGTCCGGCTTTTCAGTAGCGTTCCAAGTTTGGAAAAATTGGACTGCAACGTTCTTATTGTTGTAATTAACTTTAGGTGATTGTGCAAAATAAGCTTTTTCAACCTTTTTAACGTTCTTGATTTTTTTGAACCGATTGACGTCAGAATTGCTTATATTGACACTGTTAGGATCAATTGTATCCCTTGAAACATTTTTAGTTACTTGAATAGCATTGGGATTAACTTGTTTGGTCATTTCACCGTTGATATAACCAGTAATACCAGAGCCCAGTCCTAACATGAAAATTACGGAGAAAATACCGATTGCGGCACCTAAGATGATTAAAATATTTCGTCCCTTGGTGTAGCGCATATGTTCCCAAGCTAGACGGAAAGTATCACCAAAGCTTAAATGAGTAATCTTCTTTTCACTTGGAGTCTCGTTAGGAGCTTGATAAGAATCGCGCAACTTTTTATCTGAATCAACTTTACCATCTTGCAAGTGAACCACTCGGGTACCGTAATCAGCCACGATTTGTGAGTGAGTAACGGCAATAACCAATTTGCCCTCTTTAGCAATTTCATCCAAGATTTTCAAAACTTCTTCAGTATTTTCGGAGTCCAAAGCACCGGTTGGTTCATCGGCAATGATGATTTCAGGATCATTAGCTAAGGCACGAGCAATCGCAACACGTTGTTTTTGACCACCTGATAATTGATTGGGATGCTTGTCTAGATGTTCAGAAAGCCCAACCTTAGCAAGTAATGATTTGGCTCGATCAGTTCGTTGAGCTTTGCTTAATGAAGACATCTCAAGTGGAACCATAACATTTTCCAAAATAGTTAAGTGACTGATCAAATGAAAACTTTGGAAAACAAAACCAACAGTGTGGCTACGATAATTGTCTAAGGCCTTGTCAGAACCCTTTTTCAAAGATTGACCATTGACGAGGATATCCCCTTGGAATTGTGAATCCAAGCCACCAATTGTATTTAGTAGAGTAGTTTTACCACCACCGGACTCACCAAGAATCGAGACGAATTCGCCACGATCAAGTTTGAGGTCGATACCCTTTAAAACTGGAAATTCTTGTTTATTTAACGTAAATGATTTCTTTACATTTTTTAATTCTAGTAAGGTCATTTAGTTACCCCTGTTCTGTCCATATTTGCACAACTAGATATACATTTTATTGTAAATTTCTTTCTGTATTTTTAGAAATTTATTGCTTGTGTAAAATATGTTTATTTATTTTTTCAACAGTTAGAAGTATATAATGATTTTTGTTTTTGGGTAATTGAGATAGGTCATAAGATTTATATGACTTTAGTCATGTGCCGCCTCCGGATGCAAGCAACGAAGTCTGCTGTGGGACCGCCTGGAGCCAAGGTCTCCAGGCTCGGTTTTGAACTTCGAGAAAACCACTCGAATTTCAAAACACGTCCTGTGATGTAGGGGCTAAAGCCCCAATATCACTGTCACTGCTGACTTTGTTGCTTGCATCCTCCGGCTAGTTTAATAGTTTGTAATTATTAATTTTAGGATAGAAAAAAACATCAATCAATTTGATTAGTGTTTTTACTTAACAACTAAAAGGTGAAAAGTAAGTCTTAAGTTAAGTTATGGTGCTCTAGTTTTTCAGAGTATAAAGATATTAAAACCATCATATACTCTTAGTCAAATATTATTCTGTATAAAAAATAAACTAGCTGGAAGCGGCATATTTAATCATATTTTTTCATAAAGAGTGCGACTTCGGTGCGATTGCTTAATTGTAATTTTTCGAAAATATTTGTGACGTAATTCTTAACGGTTCCCTCTGATAAGAAAAGTATCGTGCTGATTTCTTTATTACTTTTTCCGTTGGCGATGGCTCGGGCTATTTCTAGTTCTCGGGGTGTTAAAGAGGATATCATGTTTTGTTGCGAGTTATTTTGAAGTCCGGCTACTAGGCTATCACTGATTTGGCTGCCGATGATGGATTCGTTGTTATGAACTTTTTTGATATCGGCAATTAATTCCTTGCCATCGGTGTCTTTTAGGAGGTAACCATTGGCGCCGTTTTTTAAGGCTTGGAAAATATATTCGTAATCATTGAAGGTGGTTAACACTAGAATTTTAACGTCAGGATATTTTTGATGAATGACTTTAGTGGCTTCAACGCCATTTAATACGGGCATTTTGATGTCCATCAGGACAATGTCGCAATCATGGTCTGCTAGATAGTCAACTGCTTCTTGACCATTTTTGGCTTGAAAGACTATTTCAATTTCTTCATCAAAACCGAGGACTAAACTTAATCCTTCACGAACAATAGCTTGATCGTCGGCAATTATCATTTTAATCATTTAAATTTTCTCCAATCGGAATTGTAATGTCAGTTTTGAATCCACTTGGTTTATTGTTAGAAAAGTTTACTTGACCGTTTAGCTTTTCCACACGGTTTTTAATTCCATTGATACCGTTTGAAGCTACGATATTTTTGGCATCTAAGCCATTATTACTAAGATTGAAAGTCATTTTATTGTCAATGAGACGTAATTTAATAGTAATAAGTGAACTGTGACCGTGTTTAATACTATTGGTAATAAATTCCTGAGATGTTTTATAAATTAAATCTTTAACGGCGATATCTAGTTTATTGACGTTGAAGTATGTTTTTAAATCAACTTTGACTTCTTCAGTCACAGAAATAGAGTTCTTCAATTCGTCGAGGGCGCTTTGTAAGTCTGCCAACTCCTTGGTTTCCTTTAGTTCATTAACGGTTTCACGCAATTCCACTAAACTGTGGTCAATAATATCCTTAGATTTATCAAGAATCTGGTGCGATTTCTCGGGATTGGTATCAATAACTTGGTTTAAAGCGTCTAAATGTAATCTGAGACCGATCAATGAATGACCTAGCATGTCGTGTAAATTTTGTGAAATACGTTGACGTTCTTCAATTAAAGTTAATTCTTTGATTTTACTGGAGTAATCTTGGAGCTGATCGACTTTAGTTATCAATTCTTTGTTTAAGCCGTCAATAGCACGATTTTTGGTCAAGAGATTTAAGTATAAGTAAGAAATTAAATAAGTACTCCAGAATTGAACGGTGTATGGTGAAAGAATCACTTGTACGTAGCCGACCCAGGAGTGGTAGTTAAAGTTCAATGAGCGAGGAATGACGAAGTATGAGAAATAGATAATAAACTGGATGACGATAATATGTATAGGCTTGGGATTTTGTTTAATGGTGTATTCAGCGGTTGTCACAACTAAGACGTAGTAGTAGATGATAAGAAAAGACTGTTGAATAAATAATTGAATGATCCCCAAAATAAGAAAAACAAAGTAACTGAAGTATTCCGCAAATTTATCACTGGGATGATTACTCCATGGACTGAAAAATAAACATTCCGAAACTGCAACAAATAGAGCAATTCCCATTAGTAAAACTTTAATCGGATTAGTGAGTTCTTGGACAGCTATTTCTGAAATGACGATCAATAGAGAAAAAAGTCGTAAGTAGAAACCAGCATTGTTTTTAAAGTGCATTGTATTTTCCTTTGGTTAATATTTGAGAGAGTATTGTGGGTCGCCTTCAGGCAGTTAGGTAAAATTTTTGCTAGGACGACCTCTAAGTTAGTATAAGGATACTATTTTTAAGGACACAAAAAAACCTCATACATTGGGAAGATGTATGAGGGAAACGATTGTTGGTTTTGTATTAGTCAAACTGTAAGGTATGGGAATGGTACAAATTGGTAATGGCAGAGGGAACAAGCTGGATTTTTTTGTAAGAGGTGAGATTGCCCCCTCTGCAAAAATATTATAACTAATATGGAATTACCATTGCCAACCTAGTTTGATATAACAAGATATTAACTTGCTGATTATTTGGTATAAATGCTTGGTGGTATGCCGCCTCCAGGAACAAAAAAATTGAGTGTCGCTATGGGGACCGGTTGGAGCCAAGGTCTCCAACCTCGACTTTGAACCTCGCAAAAACCGCGAGTTTCAAAAGTCGTCCCGTGGTGTAAGAGCTAAAGCTCTAACGCCACCTGCATAGCGACTCTCAATTTTTTTGTTCCTTCCGACTAGTATTCTGTTATTTTTGAGTGATAAATAACAGTAGGTTATTGTTATATTTTAAGAATCATAACATTGTGATTAAAACATATAATCTTCAAGAAGTTATGTTTTAATTATCATCGTTAGTCGTATAAATAGCCTTCAACTTAGCTAATTTATCGGCATCAATATCCAGTGCCTTGTCCAAATAATTTTCAAAGGTTCCATAATAATGTTCGATGGCATCAAATACTGAGGTGATACTTTCTAGGTCGGCGGCGGTCATGTTCATTTGGTTGACGCTTTGGTTGCCTGATTTATCGTTCAAAATGCGGTCTATTTCGTGGTCGCTTTCGTACATTAAATTGGTTAATAAATAATCTTTGGTAATAGTTTCGTCGTCTACACCTAGGGCCTTGAGAATTAAGAGGGCACCGATACCTGTCCGATCTTTTCCAGCTGCACAATGGAACAATAGGGCTGTATTTGGTTGGTCGTTATGTAATAATAAATCGAAAAATAATTTGTAGGCTTGTTGTCCGTGGGCATCTAAGACGACGCTTTGATAAATCATGCCTAAATAGTTATAACTATTTCGATTGAGGATGCCTGCAAGTTTGTCGCCGTTGCCTTTGAGTGGGTAAACGGGGTCAGAATAAATTTTGTAGAAATCAGATGTGGTGTCGGCCCAATTACGTTGTTCATCGTTGGAACGAAAATCAACAATATACTTTAAGCCGTATTTTTTAAGGTAAGCTAAAGATTTTCCTGTTAAGTTACTTATATCCCCTGAACGTAAGAGTTTATTATATTTAATTGTCGTACCATCTTTAGTGGGGTATCCACCAAGTTCACGTAAATTTATGGCACCTTCAAGATTTAATATGCGTTTCATTTTTTCTCCTCCCCGAGTCGTTGCGTATTTTAGGTCATTAGAAGTAAAATAATACTAAGGTGATTTATGGTGAAAAATAAACTTTCAATTATTATGACAGCTTATAATGTAGCTAATTACATTTCTAGCGCGATTGATTCAGTAGTTGCTCAAACTAATCAGAATTTCAATCTAATTATTGTGGATGACTGCTCTACCGATCAAACTCAGAAGATAATCCGTCTGTATGAAAAAAAGTATGATTGGATATCTGTTGTTTGCCATACACAAAATTCCGGAGTTTCGGCCTCGAGGAATACCGGACTTGCAATGGCCGATGGCAAATTAGTGACTTTTATCGACGGTGATGATTGGGTTGAACCCGATTACGTTGATCATTTTTTAGATATCTTTAATGATAATGATGTTGATATGGTTACATGTGGCTTTTTCAACGAAAATGAAAATGGCAAAGTTAAGAATAAAATTGCTAAGCGTCAGACTTCCATAGTTGGTCGTGATGAGGCCGTGAAACAGATTATTAAAATGACTGGGACGGTTATGGGTTATACATGGAATAAAGCCTATGTCCGTTCAATTATTGATGATAATAATCTCGGCTTTCAAACGGATCTCGATTTGATGGAAGACCAAGTTTTCAATGTCGAATATGCGACAGTAGCTAGAAAATTTTATTTAGATAACATTCCCTTATATCATTACGTTTCCCGCAAAGGCAGTATTACTCAGAAATTTGCGATGGAAAATGTCCGTGACGTTGGAGTTGCGAGAATGAAAGTTTATAAAACAATTCGAGATAGCACTCGAAGTGAAAAAGACGAGATTTAAGAAAATTACTGAAGATTAGTTAAATATTCCGCCTCCAAGAGCAAGATATTTTGGTCGCTATGGGGACCGCCGACAGCCTTGTGTCTTTCGGCTCGCTTTTGAACCTCGCACAAATCGCGAGTTTCAAAAGTCGTCCCGTGGTGTAAACACTAAAGTGTTAACGCCACCTGCACAGCAACCAAAATTTCTTGCTCTTTCCGGCTAGTTTACTCTTTGTTTTTAAATCAATAGTGAACAATTTTCAGCATTATTGTGATACTGATAACTAAAGCTATTCTGCTTTTGTGATTTGAGTAATTGGAGTATTACAGTGTTGGGGCTTAGAATATATTTTGAATTCTTCAACCTTGAGTAATATCTTTTAGAATATCTAGTATTAATAGTAGGTCAAGTCTAGGCTTGGCTTTTTTTGTGCTATCGAACACCTTTAGAATACCATTTTAAGGGTGATGGCTGCTTTCAAAAGCTTTTTGAAAAAGGATAGGTTTAATCGTTGGCAGTAACGTAATGTTGCGGGTTATAGTAGATATTATTAAGAGCTATTAAATATTTGATATGGAGGAGATATAAATATGAAAGCAGTTGTTGTTAACCAAGCTGGTGGTCCAGAAGTTTTGCAAATTGAGGAACGTCCGATTCCCCAAGCTACTACGGATCAAACGGTTATTCATATTAAAGCCTTTGCGGTTCATCGTTATGAGGTTTTGACACGTGAAGGTGGGTCACCATCGGTTAAATTTCCTCGAGTTATTGGCGTTGAAGCTGTGGGTGAAGTTTACCAGCCTTCTAAGAATAGTAAATTGGCTAAAGGACAAAAAATTATGGTTGTTAACGGTGGTTTCGGTCGTGCCTTTGATGGTAGTGAACAAGAATACGCCTTAGTACCTGATGAAATTATTCATCCGGTTACTTTTGATGGTTCATGGGTAGAATTTGCTAATTATCCCGAAACATTTTATACAGCATTTGGTGCCTTGAAGACAACTAAATTGCATGCTGGTCAAACGTTGTTAGTTCGTGGTGGAACAACTGGTGTAGGGATGGCTGCTTTAGTTATTGCCAAAGCTATGGGCTTGAAAGTTGCCGCAACTACTCGTCGAAAAGAACGCAGTCAAATGTTGTTAGATATGGGTGCTGATGAAGTTGTAATTGACCAAGATGGCAAGTTACAAACAAATAATTCTTATGATGGCATGCTTGACATGGTCGGTGCTCCCGTGGTCAGTGATTCATTGTCACATGTTAAACGTGGTGGTTACTATACAACAATTGGCTTACTGTCTGGAGAATGGATTTGGAATAATTTTGATCCATTTGAAAATATTGCCGGTAAGTACGTCACAGCTTTTGATGGTGTAGATATCAATGATGAAATGGTTAACGACATGTTCAAGTTGATCAATGATAATCATTTGACGATTCCGATCGCTAAAGTATTTAAGTTGGATGAAATTCAAGCAGCACAAGAATATATTATGAAACATGATCGTCCGATTGGACAGGTTATTGTTACGACCGATTAAAATAAAAAACGACTGTTACGAAATATTTTTTTCGTAACAGTCGTTTTTATTTTTAAGCTAAATTGTTAAAAGGTTCATCGCCATCAGCAAGGACAGTTGAATTTTTATCGAAACGCCAGCGGACATTATCGAGACCAGAGGCAAAATTAGTATTTTCAAAATGGCTATTAATTACATCAATGTAAGAATATTTTTTCGGTAAGTTAAGGTTAATGCCAGTTACAGTGGAGTGGTTGTCGACATAGAAATCGCTGAATTCGGTATTTTGGGATGTATCAAGTGTTAGGTCAGTGAATGATAAGTTTGATTTATTTTTTAAGGCAAAGGCATAGTTAGTGAAGACATCTTTTAAATAGGCAGTAGAGTTATCTAATAATGGAGCATTCAGATTAGAATGAGTCGCAATGATTTGGCTATTTTTAAGGGAAATGCCGCAAATATTACGTGTTGGATCAGTTAAGACTTCGGAATTTTTTAAGGAAAGTGTCGAATCTTTACAAAAGATCGTATCCCAGTGTGATTCAGTTGTGCGGTCAACAATAATATTGTCGCCATATAATTCAGCACCATCGTAAAGAGCAATGGTATTGCATTCTTCGCCATCATAATCGATAGCCAAGTTTTTAAGAATCAAAGTATTATTATCGCCCAGTAAAAAGCCACAATTTAGATGAGTAGCTTTGGCATTAGAATATTTGCCTTTAATTGTCAGATTTTTTTTAACAGATAGGACAATATTGTCTTCGTCGGCAAAGTATTTGCCAGGTTCTAGGATGATTGTTTGAATATGGCTATTGGCTTCGTTAGCTTTTTGTAAAGTTAAAAATAAGTCGCGACTATTTTTGACTGTTTTTGTATGAATGTTATTTAATTTCATGATATTGTCCTCCATTGCTATCTTTTAATGTCTTAATTATATGGTTATATCATGTCATAATATGGCATACAGTGTTGATTAAAGAAAAATATAAATAAAACTAACTTTTACCTATCGTAACTAGAATGTATCATTAAATGGAGAGAATAAAAGCGAGGGCAATTGCTTTGAAAAAAATATCGACACCGATTATTTGCGAAATTCCATATAGTAATAATGCGATTGGTGAATTTGAAAAGAATTTTGATTTATAACAGATGAGCAGTGAGGGTAGAATATGATGAAACAGATTCTTTCTGTTTGAATTATCTTGTTAAAGAAGCATGCTATAATAACTTCATCTACTGATGCCCAAATAAAAATTGCCATTGATGTGAAAGGAATTCCTATGAGAATAAACGTTTTACAACACACGCCTAATGAAGGTCCAGGGATGATTCAAGATTGGTCAGAAAAGAATGGTTATGAAATGTTCATTTATCATCCTTATCAATTTGGTTATTTACCAACCGCTGACGAAACCGACATGTTAGTTATCTTAGGTGGACCAATGAGCCCCAATGATGGCTTAGCTTGGATCAAACAAGAACGTGATCTGATTCAGAAATTGTTATCTCAAGATAAACCAATTTTTGGTGTCTGTTACGGTGCACAACAAGTTGTTAAAACTTTAGGATATCAGGTCACTGAGGCTCCGGCTAAAGAGGTTGGTTTTGCACCAGTGTATCGTCGTGATGTAAAGTTCCTTAATATTCCAGAGGAATTGAACGTTTTGCATTGGCACGAAGAGATGTTTGAAATACCTGAAGATGCTCAATTACTTTTCTCAAGTGATAAAGTGGAAAATCAAGGGTTTATTTTGAATCATCGAGTGGTTGGCCTGCAATTTCATTTGGAACCGAAAGCTGATAATGTGCGTGAGATGGTTGTAAATGATTTTCCATATATTGAAGGGTCAGTGCTAAGTCAAACTAGTGAAAAAATTTTACAAACTAATATTTCTGATGATAATAAACAAACACTTTATAAATTGTTGGATTATATTAGCGAAAACTAAATAGCAGGTAAATCTGAAATTCAAATCGGATTTACCTGTTATTTAATTTTTTAACTTCGTAGTTTAGAATGTAAGATAATTAACTTACAATTTGGGGAAAATAATGGATAAAAAAGATAGAGTAAAAGTAGACTTAAAGCCAATCATAAAATGGGTTGGTGGTAAGAGACAGCTTTTACCAAAGATAAATGAATTAATGCCGGAAAGTTTCAATTGTTATTATGAACCTTTCATTGGAGGTGGCGCAGTGTTCTTCAATTTAGCACCTCAAAAAGCAGTAATAAATGATATGAATAAATCACTAATTGATATGTATGAGGTGATTAGAGATGATCCTAAAGAATTGATGGATTTACTTACTATTCACCAAAGAAATAATAGTAAAGAGTATTATTTGAAAGTTAGGGCATATGATAGAGATGCAACTATTGACGGGATGTCTAAGGTTGAACGAGTTGCCAGGGTCATGTACATGCTACGTGTTGACTTTAATGGACTGTATCGGGTTAATAGTAAAAATCAATTTAATGTTCCTTATGGAAAATATAAAAATCCTAAAATTGTTGATGTAGATTTAATTACTAATATTAGTGATTATTTTAATAAAAACGATATTACCTTCAAGAACGGTGATTTTGAAAAAGCGGTGGAATCGGCTACTTCGGGAGATTTAGTTTATTTTGATCCGCCATATATACCGTTATCAGAAACCGCTAGTTTTACTTCGTACACGTCTGATGGATTTACATTAGATGACCAAAAAAGATTACGTGATCTATTTTTTGAATTAAAAAATAGAGGTGTTCAAGTAATGCTCAGTAATTCTGATACGAAATTAACTAGAGAATTATATACTGGTGCGAATATATATGAAGTTTCGGCAAATCGAGCAATTAATTCTGTTGGTAGTAAACGTGGGAAAGTTGGAGAATTAATTATTACAAGCTATTAGTTAAGGAGATTTATATTGGAGCAAGTATACGGGGATAATAATGTAAAGCTAGTTTTAGCCGATGCTTTTGAATATTTAACGAGCCTTCCAGACAAATCTATTGATGTGATTGCGACAGATCCACCTTATTTTTTAAGCAATGGTGGAATGTCTAATAGCGGCGGAAAACAAGTTAGTGTTAATAAAGGAGAATGGGATGAGAAGGGCGACGTGGATGTTGAGGCTTTTTATAACAAGATTCTTGAAGAAAGTTACCGTGTTTTAAAGGACAATGGTACTTTATGGATCTTTGGCTCAATGCATAATATTTATATTATTGGATATTTATTACCAAAAGTTGGTTTTAAAATATTGAATAATATTACATGGCAAAAGTCTAATCCTGCTCCAAATTTAAGTAGAAGGATGTTTACTCATTCCACTGAGACAATTCTTTGGGCAAAAAAGAAAGATGGTAAGCAGCTATTTAACTATGATCATATGAGGAAAATAAATAATCATAAGCAAATGAAAGATGTCTGGACTACTTCGACAATAAACAAATCTGAAAAAAGATTTGGTAAGCATCCGACACAAAAACCATTGGCGGTTATGATTAGGCTGTTAGAAGCATCTACAAACAATAAATCTTTAGTTCTAGATCCGTTTGTTGGTTCAGGAACAACTGCAGTTGCTGGAAAACTTTTGAATATTAGAGTTATTGGGGTAGATAGTGAAAAAGATTTTTTGGATATTGCAAAGCATAGGGTTGAAGATTTTCGAAATGAGAAAGTGGGCAAGATACAATGAATTTGAAATCATATTTAAAATTATCAAATAATGATAAATTTGAGTATTTTATGAATACAAGGATATCGACGAATAGAAGACCTACTTATTGGGTTAATTGGGAAAATGTTAGAAATAACATTAAAGAACATGAGATAAACCTAAACACTTTGAATTATTTGTTGGGTAAAAATAATATCAAGGAGGAAGCCAAATCTCTCTTTTTATCACAACCTAAATTATTAAGATCTATTCCTATAATGTTGGCCAGCAGAGATGAAAAAATGAACTCATTTTCTTTTGGCGATAGAGAGATGAAAGTAAATGAGTTTGATTTTATCAACCCGGATTTAAGTAAAATTGATGATTATATTAAATTCTTGGATGCTACAGGATTGTTAGATGTGCTTAAAAATAATGAAATTGGTTCTTCACTGGTAGATTACGTATTTGGAGTTCAAGTTGGATTGGATAGTAACGGACGGAAAAATCGTGGTGGTACTGAAAATGAAAATATTTTGGAAATAAATTTAAAACGGTTGGTAGAGAATAATAATCTTGAATATTCGACCCAAGCAACTGCACGAAGCATAAAGTCTAAGTGGGGATTAGTTGTTCCTGAATCTTTGGATAAGAAACGGAACGGTGGTCGGCGATATGATGGGGCCGTCTACAATCCTGATACTAATATTGTCACTGTTATAGAGACTAACTTTTACAATGGTGGAGGTTCTAAGTTAAAAGCCGTTGCGGGCGAATTCAGTGATATGTATAATACGAGTTTAAAGAATGCTAGTAATGTTGACTTTGTTTGGATAAGTGATGGATTGGGATGGAACACTGCTAAGAATCCTATGAGTGAGGCGTTTCAATCAATTCCAAATATTATTAACTTAACAATGGTTAATAATGGGTTTTTGAAAGATATTGTTCTGAATAATAAGTAGCTTATTTAAAAAGACGGCTCTGAGGGATAGTTCCTTGGAGTCGTCTTTCTTTAAATAAAAGTACATTTTTTTAAGAAATTTTGCTCAAAACCGTCAATTGTCATAATGTGTCGCACCATGATGATAACCTGAAATCTGTTATAAGGATTAATCATTAAGCCGTTTGATGAATCCTAAGTATCAGAAAATGGGGATGAGCAAATGAACACTAGTGAAAGAGTTGTTAATGTACTTATGGGAATGTTGCAAGGAGAGAAAATTGATTTAGATGGTTATCTTGCACTCTATGGAAAATCAGGTCGAACTTACCACCGGGATCTGGAAGCAATTCGTGATAATGAGTACTTTAATGAAAATCATACATTGCATTATGATAGCACTCAAAAGAAACATTACGTCACTGATAATGGCGTCATTAATGCAGCCGAAATTTTGGCTATTTTAAAAATTGTAATTAATAGTCAAGCGATGCCCAAAGAGGAACTTACTGAAGTGACAAATAAACTAATTAAATTAGTTGCCACAGAGGACCAATCAAAAATTAAGAAGTTGCTGGCCATGACTAATAAAAGTTATACATCATCAGTAACGAGTCCAATTTTGCCAAGAGTCGAACAATTTTCTAAATGGATAATTGCTAAAAAATCGATTACTTTTGAATATAATGAGAAAAATAATTCTTTAGTGCAGATTGGTGTGCCTTTGGGTATTCATTATGAGGATCAACACTTTTATGTCATGATGTATTTAATTGACGAAGATAAAACCGTTCTTTATCGGATGGATAATTTTGATAAAATAACGACTAAAGGTAGAGCAGTAAATGTTCCAGCAAGTAAACGTCTCGATGTTGGTCAAATTATTAACAAACAATTTTCAATTGAACGTGATTAAAGATTCGTGGCGTAAATGAATAATCAGACATAGTTTTCTTGTTTAAACTAAATGGTGAGTTTGGGACAAAACATAGCTTTTTCCGCTTAAAATAAATGACGCCAGCAATCCAAAACTGGATTACTGGTGCCATTTTTTAATGCTCGAGAGCAGAATCTATTTTGTGAATTTAATTGAGAACCAAACACTTCCAATTATTAAAATTGTTCCCACTATAAAACTAATGCTAATACTCTCGCCTAATAATAGCCATCCAAGCAATGTACCAACAATTGGTTGTAGTAGAAAAAATAATCCTGATGAACTGGCATTAACTAATTTCAAGCCTTGATTCCACATTACAAAGGCCATGGCTGTTGAAATAACACCCAAATAAAATAAGCAAAGGATTACTTTAATATTTAAAAAGTTAATATTACCTAATGCTGAGGGATTCAACATAATTATTGGAGTTAAGCAAACAATAGCCACCATGGTTGAAATAATAGTTGTCTGTAATGAGCTATAATGGTTTACTTTTTTTACTAAAACAGACATTAAGGCCCAAGTTAAGGCAGCAACAATCAGCGACAAGACCCCATAAAGAATATAGTTTCCAGACAAGTGTAGTCCCACAATCATTATTACGCCTAGTGTTGCCATAATAACTGAAATAATTTTTACACTAGTCATTTTCTCTTTCAAAATTAGCCAAGCAAAGATCAACATGAATGTTGGTGTTGCTGAAGTGATAACAGCTCCTGTTTGAGCGCTGGATAACCAGGTTCCAGTTTCTTGAGCAACAATTGAAATTGTATTACCAATCAGTCCAATTAAAAATATCAATCTTAAATCTGACCAATTCCAATGCCATTTTTCCCTTCTCAATAATGAAAATATCATTAGAAAAATTATCGCTATCAAATAACGCAACCAAACTAATTGGATAGGGTGAATTTCGTCAACAATTATCTTGACGACAACAAACATCCCACCCCAGATACAAGCTAACATACTTAATAAAACTGAACCTAATACTTTTTTTGAATTCATAGAAAAATTCCTTCCGTTATTTAATTTCTTGAGAAATTAATCAACGGAACTACCCGTTGATTAACGGATAGTTGGAACATCACATTCATTTAGTGGTGAATAAATCATTTGAACACCTTCTTTATACATAATAAAAAGGTATTATAACATTCGATATAGAAAATAAAAGCCACATTATTTGAAATTGAAGATAATCAAAAAGGTTAGATGTTATTTCTGGATTTATACCAAGAAAAAATATCTAACCTTTATTCCACGTTCTTATTCCACGTTCTTTAAATCTTCTTCTTCAAGTGATATTGAACCACACTCTTATCAGAATCTTTAACGTCTGATTTTTCATCTTTAGCAAAGTAAACAGCAAAACTCTTCTTGTCACTGACATCCTCAGCAATAATTAGGGATGATTCATAAGGATCTTTAGCCTTATAAATTTGTGCTCCACGGACTGCCTCGCCATAGTCTTTTGAGTTGGCAATTGCATCGCCGGGATTAAAAAATACCATTTCGTCCATAAGTAACACATCCTTTCTCTTTATGTTCATTATACATTTTTGCCGGAAGATAAAGCAGTATTTGTCTTTCTTTTATTACATCGACATCTCGGCTATACTATGGCATATGGAGGGTAAAAAATGACTAATGTTGAAGACTACATCAAAGATAATATATTTGGGAAACCACAATTAAAACCGGATGAGAAGAACAAGTTCCTCGGTAATTTTGCGGAACGCGTGGCGATTGCTTTGACAGTTGCACAAATTAAAAATCCCGAGAACCAGACGACGGTTGAAAGCGTTATGAAAAAATATCCAGGGTATCATCTGTATTTAAATGGAAAAATAGATTCATATATACTGGATAATTACCTCCGTTTGAGTGTAAAATTAAAGTATAAGTTTACAATAGTTTCACAATCGGGAATGCGTAATCGAGACCGTCCGTTGACTGATAATGACATGGGCTTAGTTATTGCTAACGAGGGTAAACCTGTTGATAAACCAGTGCTTATATAATTTTGGAGGACAATATGTCTAATAATTCATTAGATAAAATTGCTTTACTTTCTTTAAATGGTAACAAACCATTAGCTAAGAGAATTTCTGACTATTTGGGGATTCCATTATTGGATGCTTCAGTTTCACACTTTAGTGATGGCGAAATTAACATCCAAATTAATGAAAGTATTCGTGGTCGAGACGTTTACATTATCCATTCAGTTTCAGATCCAGTTAACGATAACTTTATGGAATTGATGATTGCTGTTGATGCATTGAGACGTGCCAGTGCAGACAAAATCACTTGTGTCTTACCATACTTTGCATATACTCGTTCAGATAGAAAGTCTCGTTCTAGAGAACCTATCTCAGCTAAGCTATTTGCTAACATGTTGGAATTAGGTAGTGTTGATCGTGTGATTGCACTTGATATGCATGCTGATCAAATCCAAGGGTTCTTCGATATCCCAGTTGATCACTTGCGTGCTATGCCTATTTTCGCCAGCTACTTTGAAAAGAAAATCAAGAATCCAGATGATTTCGTCTTTGTAGCTCCAGATCATAACTCAACTAAACGTGCGCGTGCTTTAGCTGAAGTTTTCGGTTCACAAATTGCTATCGTTGACCAAAGATCAACTGAAGATGAGGAAGTTGTTCCTGATATTATCGGTGATGTTGACGGTAAACAATGTGTTATCGTTGATGACTTGATCGATACAGGTACAAGAATGGTTAATAGTGCTAAAGCTGTCCAAGCTGCTGGTGCTAAAACTATTTCAGCTGCAGCTACACACCCAATCTTTTCTAAGGATGCTGCTAAGAGACTAGAGAGCTCAATCTTGATGGACGTCTTAGTTTCAGATTCAATCGTTGTTCCTGACGAATGCAAATTTGATAAACTAAAGATTTTATCAGTGACAGACCTAGTCGGTGACGCCATTCGTATGACAGAGTTGAATGAATCAATTGATTCATTGTTTGAAGTACGTGATAGCTATACAGAAATTAAATAATAGAGTTATCAAAAAGAGCTTTATCCCTCAGCGGATAAAGCTCTTTTAGTATTTCTAACACGGTATGTTTTTTGATTATTGAGTTTTGACATAACTTGGTGTTTTAATTGATCATTTTCAAAAACCAGTTCATCATACTCAGCTTTTCTCAAAGACTTAGCAACTTTTTTAGCAAAATAATTAAATTCGAGACGATTGTATCGTTTTGATTTTTTTGCAAACTTTTTAGTTAGGTTGTTTAAAATGTTATCACCAATTTTAATGTATCTGGGAATTTCGATGGAAACGGTATTTGATGTATACCAGATTTTTTGTTTCCCAGGGGTAAAAATAACTTCAATATTATTAACATAGGGAATCTTGTTGATATCCAGGGCCACAGCAATTATCTTTTCAGACATTTTGAAGACTCCTTTCATTTATCTTTTCATTAATTCTACCATAGCTGTTTTCATATATTTTAAATAATTTGTGATAGTTTTGTGAAGTTAAATGAATTACATCAATTGGACAAATCGTCGGGTACATATTCTAAAATATCGCCCGGTTGGCATGCTAAAACTTGGCAAATTTTTTCGAGCGTGGAAAAGCGAATAGCCTTAGCTTTACCAGTTTTGAGGATGGATATATTAGCCTGTGTAATACCAACTTTTTCTGCCAATTCAGTTACAGTCATTTTTCGTTGAACGAGTAGTATATCTAAATTTATTTTTATCATAAGTCACCTAAATTGTCAGTTCGTTTTCTTGTTTGAATTTAATAGAATTGATGAGAATTTTTTCCATAACTGAAATGAAAGCCGCAATGGCCAAAGGTACGAGCACAAAGGCCAAAGCAATGAAAATTAGGCCAGGGGCATCGCCTTTGTCAGCGTTGTAATAGACAAAAGGCAAGGTACCCATCAGTGTGATTGAGGCGGTGATGAATAAATAACGAACGACTCTAACAAAATGCAAGGCCGTCTGTGTAAAGAAATTGCGTTGATCAATTAAATGAAAAATACGAAATAAATAAAAACTAATGACAAAAACAACGAGACAGGTCGCATAAAGTGCAATGCTTGTCGTAATTTGAAGAAAGAAGAGGGAGTGTTCATGAACTGATGAGGTTAATCCCATGGTTAACATAAAAGCAAATAATAATAAGAAAGCATCGATTCCAGTTGTTACTAATTTGAGTAGCGTTGTTTTGATTTTCATAATAAATACTCCTGTTGTTTGTTAAACGTATTTTACGCCATTTTATATCGATAAACAATATAAATATATTGAAATTCAATGTATATGAAATGTTTGTTCATCCCAGTTAGTTTCTTTTTGCCTTGGGTAAAAGTTTATTATCAGGTAAGTTTTGCTACTTTAAATAAATTCATTGTTTATTTTTTCTTTCGGTAAGCGTTACCATATATACATAGTTAAAAAAGAAGGAGTAATTGCATATGAGTGTATTTCCAAAGAATTTCTTATGGGGTGGTGCCACTGCTGCTAATCAATATGAAGGTGCTTGGGATGTTGATGGTAAGGGTGTCAGTACCGCTGACCTTTTGCTAGGTGGAACTTATGATAAGCCACGTGTCTTTACCAAAGACATCAAAGAGGGAGCTTATTATCCATCTCATCAAGGTAGTGATTTTTATCATCACTATAAAGAAGATATTAAATTATTAGCAGGGATGGGTTATAAAACTTATCGTATGTCAGTTGCGTGGACTAGAATTTTTCCTAATGGCGACGATGCAAAGCCTAACCAAAAAGGTCTTGATTTTTATCGTAAGGTTTTTGAGGAATGTCATAAATATGGGATTGAACCTTTGGTCACGATTTCTCATTATGAAATGCCATATCATTTAACTGAAGCATATGGCGGCTGGGGTAGTCGGAAAGTTATCGACTTTTATGTTAAATATGCGAAAACTTTGTTTACAGAGTATAAGGATTTAGTTAAATACTGGTTAACTTTTAATGAAATCAATATCGGAATGTTATTTGGTGGCTATATGTCACTGGGCTTGCCAGTTAAGGACGGAGCTGCACCTTTCAATCCCAAGATGTCTGATGAAGATGTCCAAAATAATTTGCAAGGGTTGCATCATCAATTTGTAGCGAGTGCTCTAGCTGTTAAAATTGGTCACAAGATCAATGCTGATAATATGATTGGTTGTATGATTGCAGGTAACGTCAACTATCCTTTGACATCTAATCCGGATGATATTTTGAAGGCGCAATTGGCTAACGAAATTAATAATTATTACTGTGGTGATGTTCAAGTCCGCGGGCTTATCCACACTTTGCACAACGTTTTTGGAATGAACACAATGTAAAATTGAATATTACCGCTGAGGATACGGAAATTTTGAAAGAAGGAACGGTCGATTACTATAGTTTCAGTTATTATTCATCAAATACTTTGACGACCGATGAGAGTAAAGGTGAAGCGGCTGGAAACTTTTCAACTGGGGTCAAAAATCCTTACTTGAAGTATAGTGAATGGGGCTGGAGTATGGATCCTAAAGGACTTCGCTGGTATCTAAATGATGTTTACGGTCGTTATGGGATTCCAATTATGGTTGTAGAAAATGGACTTGGTGCCCGTGATACCGTTGAAAAAGACGGATCTATCAACGATGATTATCGAATTGATTATCTTAAAGGTCACATTGAACAAATGAAAGAAGCTATCAAGGATGGCGTTGATTTGATTGGATATACACCTTGGGGCTGTATCGATTTGGTCTCAGCCGGAACTGGTCAAATGGCTAAACGTTATGGATTTGTTTATGTTAACCGTGATGATGACAATAAAGGTGATTTCAGCCGGACACCAAAGAAGAGTTATTACTGGTACAAAAAAGTTATCGAATCAAATGGTGAAGAATTGTAAAATTTCTGAGCGTCGTGATTGCGTGATGTCAAAAAAGCTTTCATAATAGTAGTACAATCTCAAAGCAAAGAGGTAATTACTTATGAAAGATAAAATACCGAGGGTCACGCTGAGATTATCAATCATTGTATTAGTAGTACTTGGAGTTGGACTCTATTTTTTGAATCAACCAAACGCAGTATTAGCGTTATTTGCGGTCGTTATCTTGTCAGCGGTCTATTTATGTGGAATGGAAAAAGACCATGATAACTTCATGCATCATCGTCGCAAAGAATAAAATCCTTTATTAAATAAAATTATTTAAAAAATATTTAAGATTTATGAAAAAAGAAGACATTTTCGACAAAAAATGCCTTCTTTTTTTATGCATAACTGATATTCTTAAGGTATGTAGATATATATTATTTATCAGGGAGATATGTGTTTATGAAAAAATATAAGAAAATGGTTTTGGCTGGTATTTTGCTGTCAAGCACTATTTTAGGGGCAAATACTTCAGTCGTTCAAGCTGCAAGTACAAGTACGACAAACAGTCCTTTGACTGTTGATAAAAGTTTACTTACAAATGCTATTCAAGTAATTAATGAATTATTAGATTCAAAGACTACTGTAAATAAAGTTAATGCACAGACTAAGTTTTCTGATCTAGTTGATAAAGAGACCACTCTGACAGCTGCGCCTATTTTTGGTAAGAAATCCAGTACAGAGTTTACGAAAGCTTTACAAGGTGAATTAAATGTTGTTAATGATAGTGGCCAACTGGTTCCTATGACGATAGGTGACACAGATTCACATGGCTTCGCTAAAACAGTTACCTATACTACATCGGACAATAAAACAAAAACAGTTAATGTAAAATATAATTTAACCATGCCAACAGTTTCCTTTAGTAAAGGAACAACGATGAACTTTACGTCAGCTAACGAAGCTAATGAGAGTATAAGCAATTTAATTGGTAATAATTCAAGTAAAATAGTCACTGCTAAGACAACCAACGGCGATGACGCGAATGGAAATACTAATGCGGCAAAGTTGAGCGCAAACCCTGTTTCAATTACCGCTAGTGGTGATATAGAGTTTACTCCTAGTGATATTTATGGAAATGGTATTCCGGCTACTGGAACTGTTAATCTATACAGTGCGCCAACAGTTCCAGATAGAAAATCTGTGACATCAACCACTATTAAAAATCCGTTTGTCTTTACAGATGCCAACAGTGGTCAAAAATTTTCTGCTACAACAACAGATACACCAGCTGCATCAGTAAATCCTGTATCTGTTAATTATAATATTACTGCCATTGATTCAATGGGTAACACTGTAAATGATTCAGCAACTGGAGAGGCAATAACATATAGTGGAAAGGGCAATGTTACGGTTACAGATAACAGCGATACAGCCATAAACTATATGATTGTCTTTAAGGACGCTAATACGGGAAATACAGTTTACACTATGGATAAGTCAGGCGAAGTTGGAGAAACTATAGATAAAGATGTTGCTAATGGTACGGGATATACCTTTAGTGGTGACCAAACGCAGAAAATAGCCGCTGACACTACTGAAATGGATTTCAAGGTTACTAAAGATGCTAATACAACGGTTAACTATATTAGTATCATTACTGGTAAGCCAGTCGGAACGGACACGCTTAAAGGTAATAATGGTTCATCTACTATTTTGAATAGTATTCCAAAAGGGTATCAATTAGTAAACGTAGGCGACTTTGCACAAAAATTAAACGCTGATCAACCAAACAAAGATATTTATGTAAAGCCAATTCAAACTACAGTAGGAAATCTTTCATATACAGTAACATTTAGAGATAAGACAACTGGCAAACAAGTGGGAACACAAGTCAAAAGCGAAGGCGCATTAGGCGACTATATTGGTTTAACAGCTCCAGATGGTTATGCTTTTGCATCAGTTCTTGATAATGGATTCTTATTGTTGAAGAATAACCAAAATGTAACTAAGTATGTCGTTGCTGCCGATACACCATATAATATTTCTTATGTTGACCAAGATACTGGTAAAGAAGTAGGTACTCAAACTGGTAAGGGTGCCGATGGATCAAAGATTGTTCTTAAAGCCCCAACAGGATATGCCTTTGTCAGTGCTGATGATATTAATTATAAGATTGATAAAGACACACCAAAATCAACTGTTTATGTTCAAAAATCAGATCAAACTGAAGATAACATTGTTTCTGGATATCCAAAGAATGGTTATATTAAGATTTATGACAAGAGTGGTAAATTGAACAATGATGTGGTTCTTTCAGAAGGTTCAAGCTGGATTATCGATCAATCATTGACCATCAATGGGGTAGAATACTATCGTGTCGCTACAAATGAATATGTAAAAGCTAGTGATGTATATAAATACACACCTCTTCAAACCGTTGCCACAACAAATGGCACAAATTTGACACCTGTTTATAACAGTCGCGGACAAGTAATCATTGATCGTGCCCTAGATACAAATACTCCATGGTACACAGACCGTTCAGCAACAATTAGAGGTCAAAAGATGTATCGTGTTGCAACTGATGAATGGATTAAAGCATCAGACTCAACATTGAAATAGTTTTGTCAAAATACACTAATTTAATTATTAGTGTATTTTTTTGTCTGCGCTTTCACAAAAGTGTACACTTGGTATTAAAGTAAAGGGGTTGATTGAATGCGTCAGATGATTGAAATGTTAGTTGTAGCGATGGTAGCTGGGTTAGTTGTTGCTATTATTTCAACGTTGAGAATGAATGGTATTTTACAAAGTATTATCTATGCCGTTTTGATTGGACTAGTCATCTATGCAATCGCCTTGATTATGAGATTCAAAAAATAGGGGGAAAACCATGGACAGATTAACACGGGGAATGATTTTGGGCTTCGTCGCTTTTATTGTCATCTTTGGTCTGAGTATGTTGCATGTTAGCCAAACTACTATTGGGGCAGCATTGGTGATTATTTTGATTGTTAGTACGATTGTTCTTAGGAGAATTAAGAGATAGAGAGTGGAACAAAACATGTTCAGCTTTCGAGCATTAAAGCAAAGGTGCCAGCAATCCGATTTTGGATTGCTGGCACCTTTTGGTTTAAGCGGAAAAAGCTATGTTTTGTTCCACGTTTATGCTGCATGTTTAAAGACAATAGTAGTTTTGTCCTAAACTATTTGATGTATGCATTGACTGTTAAAATATCTTTTGATTTATATAGGCAGTGGCTCTGAAATGGGCTACGACAAGGCAACTCCTTCCGCTTTTCATAGATTAGTCAATCACACGCCAAAATCGCGTGCAATTGACTAATCTACGAAAATGCTCGGGAGCTGACCGCCTTGTCTCCGCCCTCTCTCTATTTCCAATTTATCTTAGAGAAAACTCTTCTACCTAATACTTCTCTCATAAACATAAATAATGGCCATGAGATCAACAACAATGCCACGTAAATATAAGTGTATTGCCAATCTAAAATGCTCTGTAATCCAAATGTATTGCCACTAAAGATAAACGTTACGATGAATAAGGCAATCGAAATTCCTATCATAACTTTCTTCCTAATGAACAGTGGGTTACTGATTGAAATCAGAGCACAATAGCCAATCAAACCGATTGCAAAGACTGCAAAGGTAGAGGTTGTTTCATAGGTAAAGTTAAGATGATTTCCCAAAATCGATATTGTCATTATCAATAAAATATTACAAATGGCAGCTGGCAAGGCGATTTCCATAACGTTACGCATAAATCGTCCGGCTGGTGGGGTGTAATTTGGTTCTAAGGCTAGTAGAAAGGTGGGAATTCCTACGGTTAAAGCATTGATTGGGGTTAATTGCGAAGGTTGGAAAGGATAGCCTGTACCCAAAATGATGAAGAAAATTGAGAGTACAACTGAGTAAATGGTTTTAATTAAGAATAATGAGGCGACTCGCTCAACGTTATTAATAACTCGGCGTCCTTCGTTAAGCATAAAGATCATTGAGTCAAAATTACGATTCAATAATACAAAGTCAGCTGAAGCTTCAGCGGCATCACTTTCTCCGGCAATAGCAATACTACAGTCGGATTGGCGCATAGCTAAAACATCGTTAACACCATCCCCAGTCATCCCAACAGTCAAGCCGTTATCTTGCATAGCCTTGATTAAATCAGCTTTTTGACTTGGGCGAACGCGTCCGAAGATTTTATACGTTTTAACTAAATCGTGATAGTCATCTTTTTCGGTGACCGTACTCATATCAATGTAATCTTTTCCAGATGAAATGCCGGCTTGAGCAGCAACGTTAGCGACGGTTACGGGATTATCTCCAGAAATAATCTTTAAATTGATACCCTGATTGCGGAGGTAACTAAATGTACTTGGCGCTTGCTTACGAACTTCATCGGAAATCATTAATAATCCCAAAAGTTTTTGTTGCGGATTTTCTTTTAAGACGGCGATAACACGAAAGCCATGTTTAGCAGCGTCTTCCACAGTTTTGGTAATCTCAGTTGAAGGATTTTTGATGATAAACTCGGGAGCTCCCATAATGTAGCGCACTCCATCTGCTGCAACAAAACCAGAATACTTGGTTTCAGATGAGAAGGGGATAACTTCCTCAACATCGATTGTCAATGGCGTAGAATTTAAAGCTTGAACAGCTAAAGCAGTCGCATTCGTTTCTTGTGTTGCGTCAACAATTTTTTGTGCAATGGCTTGAACTTGTTGTTCACTGGCACCATATGTTTTAGTTTCTTTAACGGTCAATTTACCAGTTGTAATAGTACCGGTTTTATCCAGACATAAGACGTCGACTCGGGCTAAGGTTTCAATTGCACTCAAAGAACGAACTAGGATGCGACGTTTGGTTAGATTGTAAGCTCCGGTAGCCAAAGCAACTGAAGTTAACAAGACTAGACCTTCAGGAATCATGCCGATAACTGAAGCGGATGTTCCTAAGATGGCTTTAGAAATATCCCCACTCTTTAAGAAAGAACGGAAAAATAACATTAACCCAACAGGAATAATCGTATATGTTAAAATTTTAATGATGTTATTGATAATTTTCATCAAGACACTGACAGAACGTTTTTCCTTACCGACAGCTGACGAAATTTTAGAAACAAAACTTTCGTGACCAACTTGAGTTAGTTGAATCTTTGCTTGACCGGCAATGACAAAGCTACCGGAAAAGACTTCATCGTCAGTTTTCTTACTGATAGTGTCGGCTTCACCAGTAATGCTTGATTCATTGGTTTGTAATCCGTTAGAATAGCGGACAACACCATCGGCTGGAATTGTATCGCCTCGTTTAATGGAGACAATATCGTCTTCAACTAAATCGGCGATATCAACTTCTTGTTCAGTGCCATCGCGGGTAACGGTATAAGTTGCCGCATTAACAAGACTGATTTTATCAATCGTTATTTTGGCACGAATTTCTTGATAACTACCAATAATAATATTGGCAATCACAGGACCTAAGAAAAATAGATTTCGATATGATCCAGTCCAAAAAATTAGGACAGCGATAACTAAGTTTAGAAAGTTAAAAAGTGTAAATAAGTTATCGGCCAAGATTTTGGGAATAGGTCGTGATAATTTTTTGATTTGGACGTTTGTAAGCCCCGCTTTGACCTTGGTATCAACCTGTGTAGCAGTTAATCCGGATTCGAGACTGGTGTATTTATTAGGCTTTTTTATTTTTACCATACTCTACCTACGACTGTTAGTTATTTTCTACTGAATGCTATATACTCTTTACATAACGAGTTGTGTGAGCTGTTAATTATCATATGTCTGTATTGCTGGCTATTTAATTTAAAGTTGAATCTCAACCAAAAAAAATAAATAACCTAGTCGGAAGAGCCGATAATGTTTAACAGGCAGTGAAAGTGGCGTTAGAGCTTTAGCTCTTACACCACCGGGCGAGTTTGGAGACTTGCTTGCAAGGCTTCAAACCGAGACTTGAGACCTTGGCTCAAGTCGGTCCGCACAGCCAGTTAAACATTATCGGCTCTGCAGACGGAATATATAAAAAAACACAACACGGTTTATAACTTAAATTTAACATAAAAGGATGAATTTAATTTGAACAATTTATTTTTTGATTTGGATGGGACAATTATTAACTCCGAAAAGGGAATTATGAAGAGTTTGAAGTATATGTATAATCATACTTTGGGCTATGTTCCACATGATGATGCAACGTTACATACGTTTATCGGACCAACAATTGGTGCTTCGTTGGAAAAATATGATCATGTTGCTCCAGACGACCCATACATTAACCAAAGTATAAATGCCTTCCGTGAGTATTATCAAGTTGAAGGCTGGGAAGAATACGAAGTTTTTGACGGTATTTATGATATGATGGAGTCCTTGAAACATGCTGATAAAGAGATTTTTATCGCAACCTCGAAACCAGAGATTTTTGCGAAAAAAATCATCGATCAATTAAATATGAAAGAATATGTTAGACACGTTTTTGGAGCGGCTGAGGATGAATCAATCCGTTCTTTAAAGGAAGATGTGATTTCTTACGGGATAGAGAAAACATCTGTCGACTTGGATACAAAGAATCTTGTTATGGTTGGGGATCGTAGCAGTGATATTGTAGGGGCGCATAAGAATAATCTCAAGGCTATCGGGGTTACATATGGTTTTGGTGATTATGATGAACTTAAAGCTGCTAACTCCGAATGGATCGTAAATAATCCACAGGAGATTGCTAAACTAGCTATGGAGAATTGATATTATGAGCAAGTCATTGTCGTATAACAGACACGGTTTTACATTAGTTTTACTATCAATTTGCTTGATGGTAATCGTCTTTCTAGGAATCACACTTTCAACTGTTTTGAACAGTAACTATGTCAAAAAAGTGGTTAGTAGCGAAACTAATGTTACTTTAATCAGAAATTATACTAATCAAAGGTTGGGACGCTTAGTAAACAGTTATTCAGTGTCTTCAAACCTTTCAGCTGTAACGCTGACTAATAATGACGTGAAAAAGATTATTAGTACATCTGTGGATGAAGTATACAATGATGATGCTCAATTAACAGTTGGCAGTGCTATTTTGGCGACCATTAGTTCTAAGCTAAAAAAAGAAGCACAACAATACGGATTAAATATTGATGGTGAGATCGATACTGTCATTCGTAGTAATGAAGGTATCATGAATCAAATTGTTAATAATGACTTAGGACAAATTGAGCGAGTCATTGGCAAGATTCAGACGATTAAACGGTTGATAAAAGTGCTTATGGTGGTCTCGGCCGTGATTTTTGTATTATTGTCGATTCGTTTGCGGATTATGGTGGGATCAAATATGCTCTTTTTCCATCATTTAGGAACTGTCGGTATTTGTACGTCGATTTTGTTGGCTTTGTTGATGGGATGTACCTATTATCCACTGCAAGATTTAATCGCAAGCAATATCGATTACAATATTCGGGATGTTCTATATAATGTATTAAATGGTATTTTACTCAGTTATATTTCTATCATATTCATGGTTTTCATCGTGAGTTTGTTAGAGTGGGGTAGTACGACCAAATACAAGTATTAAACGAGGCTAGAAATGAAAATCGAAGTAAGTAAAGAAGCACAAGCAAAACTTGAACGATATGTTTCGGCTGATAAGAAACTTCTGTTAGATTTGGATGATGGCTTTGGACGCTTTTCAGATGAGGGAACTTGCGCCTTGTTAACCAAGTTTCGTATTTTAGTGGTCGACTCTTCAGAAGACTTGTCTGACTATTCAGTCCATTTGGACAGTGCTGTGGGAACAATCTATTTTAAAGATAGTGCTAAAGACTTTCTTGATGAGGGAATGTCATTACGGATCAATCCCAAGACACAGTTGATAATATTTGCTAATACGAAAGAAACTATTGATAATAGTGTCAATATCATTGATTATGATGCTGTTTAAATTGTGATATTCCGCCTCCAGGCGCAAGAAATTTCTGTCGCTATGGGGACCGATTCGAGCCAAAGGGCGGTCTCGAATCTTGATTTTGAGCCTTGCACAAACCGCAAGTCTCAAAAGTCGTCCCGTGGTGTAGTCGCTAAAGCGCCAACGCCACCTGCACAGCGACAGAAATTTCTTGCGCCTTCCGGCTAGTTTATTCTTTGTTTTGTTGGATAAATAGTTGGCTTGCTCAAGTGTAAATTACACATAGTCTTAGGACTAATGGCGTATTTAAAAGATTTCAATTTAGTTAAATGAACTTAAAATATTGAGGGAACTTGAAGACATGGTCTTTGAGTTCCCTTTTTCTCTGGGTAAATGATGATGAAAAAATGGATGTTTCAACATAGATTCAGTTTGACGGTGGTTCTGTTTATTTTTGTCAGTGTATTCTCAATTTATTTAACAAGTTTAAATGGTCATATTTGGTCTTTTTTAGGTATGAATAATGATGGTCGTTTTCATGTGATGCGAATTGAAGGTTTGTATGAAGCTTTGAAACATGGGCAGTATTTTCCAATCGTAAATATGTCATTTTTGGGTGGCTTTGGATATATCTCAAATATTTTTTATTCTAATTTATGGCTATATCCGGTTGCTTGTATGCGTCTGCTAGGATTAACGGCAGTGCAAGCCTTTGTGCTTTTTTATATTTTATTGAATTTTTGTACATTATCGTTATCATTTTGGGCATTTCACCATGTTAGTCATCAATATGATAAGAGTCTAGTTTTTAGTTTAATGTATACACTTTCGATATATCGTATTTTTGATATGGTTCGTCGTTTTGATGTAGGAGAAGTGTTGACGTTAACTTTTTTACCAGTTGTTATTTTGGGCGTTTATGAAATATTTTATGGTGATAGACGACAGTGGTTGTATTTGGCACTAGGTATGACGGCTGTAATTTATGCTCATGCGTTATCACCGATATTAATTGCCGTTTTTATTTTATTGGTTATAATTTTTCGCTTGAAAGTTTTGTTGGCAGAACCTAAACGTTGGTTGGCATTGTTTTATGCTGGGATAGTTGCGTTGATGCTGACATTAGCTTATTTTTTGCCGATGGCTGAACAGTTACACCATACGCAATTTAAATTGACATATTCGCCACTAATTGATGTTTCACAGAGTGGCATGAAATTGGGAGATTTGATTCATTGGAGTGTAACGGATGATTTGTATATTCAAAATATCGGTTTAATTTTATTGCTCGTAGCAATTACGATTCCCTTCATAATTAAATTTGTAAAAAATCCCGCCTTGAGGGATTTTGCCCTTATCGGTGAAATACTGTTATTCCTATCTACAAAGTGGTTTCCTTGGGAATATTTTGTTCATACACCACTCAACATGATTCAATTCCCTTGGCGTTTTTACATGTTAGTCTCTATTTTATTTACGATTTTTTTGGCAAGTGATCCGCTCAGATGGTTCAGTCAGGGATGGAAAAAAGTTTTGCTAGTGGTTGTGTCTCTAAGTTTAGTTATCGGAGCGGAGCAAGTTTTGATTGTGGAACATCCGGATGAGTATCGGACATATTCAGCTTTTAATGATTTGGATATTTACAGTATCGGCGGTGGTGAAGAGTATTTACCCAAAGATGCAAGTTTGGATGGCCTGATTTCTACGCCACATGAACCCCAGCTAAAGGCAGGTCAAGCAACTATTAGTGATTTTTCGCAACAGGATTCTAAACTTAGTTTTAAGTTTCAAAATGCTAATAAGGCCCGAATCGATGTACCGATTATTAGTTATTATGGTTATTCAGCCAAAGTTTCAACTGGAAAGGTTTCAAAATTAACTATGGATCTAGCTAATAACGGTTTAGGTCAAGTGATTGTCAATGGTGCAGGCACAGTTCGGATAAATTACTATCGGACGGCTATACAAAAGGACAGCCAAATTGTTTCGATGATTAGTTTTATAATTTTGATGGTTGGAATAGCTTTTCAGAAAAAGAATGCAAAATAAAGTATCATTGTTTCAAAAGTAGTTAGTATAATAAGAGTTATTGCATGTATCAGAGAAAGGTCTGAAGAAAGTCAGTTCAGATGATGTGAAAATTTGACTTTCTTTAGAGAAGGGTATTTATTTTTATGCAATTAACTCTTTTTAAGAATCAAAGATCTAAAAAAATTGCTGTGATTATTTTTACTATTGCTTTATTTGCACTAGTAAGTTTTCTGGCTATTTATCAAACTGGAATTCGTCAGGGAAAAATTTGGGCATATCTGGGAACAAGCGATAATCGTTTCCATATGATGAGAATTGAAGGATTGTATCGTTCGATTCAACGACACCAATTTTTCCCATTCGTAAATATGTCATTTATGAATGGTTTTGGATATATCGTTAATATTTTTTATTCTGATTTTTTGCTTTATCCGGCGGCCTTTTTACGATTAGCCGGCTTTACGAGTGCTCAAGCAATCGTAGGTTATTTCTGGCTGTTAAACTTTCTAACATTTGGGGTGGCTTTTCTTTGTTACTACAAAGTCAGTCCTAAGTATCTCAATAGCTTGGTTTTCAGTTTTATTTATACTTTATCGACTTATCGCTTACATGATATGTTGTTTCGACAAGATATTGGTGAAGTGGGAGCACTTATTTTTCTACCAGTAGCTGTTTTAGGGATTTATGAAGTCTTTTATGGCGATCGCAAACGTTGGTTGTATTTAGCCTTCGGGATGACTGGGATTATTTATTCCCATGCCATTTCTCCCATTTTGGTAGCTATTTTTATTGTGGTAATCGCTATTGCCCAAATAAAAGAGTTAAAAAACAATCCGTTACGATTATTGTCATTACTATGGGCAACACTTTGTTCTGGATTATTAAGCTTAGCTTATTTCGTTCCTATGATTGAACAAGTCCGTCACACCAAGTTTGTTTTGACACAGACAAGTGGTTTATTGCCTAAGGGAGCATCAGATGTTGCCGATATGCTTAACTGGAGTTTGAACAATAACATTGGCCAACCCAATGTTGGTTTATTATTTATCGTGGCAGCATTTGTACTAATCGTATCTTTTACTAAAATTAAGAATCCGATGCTCAAACAATTTGCAGTCATTGCGATTTTGATGTTACTTTGTAGCACCAAAGTTATGCCGTGGGTGATTTTTAATAATACTCCGCTGAAGATGATTCAATACCCTTGGCGTTTTGATATGTTGGCAACTATTTTGTTAGCCATCGTTATAGCGGCTGATCCGTTGAATTTTTTCACGTCAAAATATGCAAAAACTGGTTTAATAGCAATGGTTCTGCTATTTGCGGTATCGTCTAGTTATCGTTTAGTTAATGGTTCACCGTTACAACGCAATACGTATGCCACGTACAATGAACAGGCACCCTTTAGTATTGGCGCAGGACAGGAATATTTACCCGTTGGGACAAATCTTGGACAACTACAGAGAACTACACATAAACCTAAGATAATGACTGGTAAAGCCAAAATAAGCGATTTTAAGCAGTATGGAACACGCTTGAGTTTTGACTTTAAGAAGGCTCAAAATGCTAAAGTTGATTTACCAATCATTTCTTATTATGGATTCCAATCAACCCAATCAAAGGGGAGTGTTTCCAAAGTTAAAATGGATTCCAAAAATAATAATTTAGCGCAAGTAACTATCAATGGCAGCGGTAAAGTGATTGTTGATTACTTTGAAACATTGCCACAAAAAGCTAGTCGCAGAATTTCGTTCTTAACATTGTTGATTATTATTGCCATAGTTTTTATCAATAAATTACACTTAGTTGATTTCGATAAAATTGAAGGATTGAGGAAGGTTAATCGGTCCAAGTAGAGACAACTAAAGGTTGAAAGCTAAATATGCTGTGGAGATGAGTCTCCAGGATCCAGAAAATTAGGTTCCCCACGGCAACCTAATTTTCTGGCTTTTTCTGGCTAGTTTATTCTTTGTTTTGAATCAGTGAAAAGTAAATTGTATTCGTAACTGCTTTTATTCCAATAGCGACTAGGGCACCAAGACTTAAAGCATATTTATAATCTTTCAATTTTTATGTTTTAATTTAAAAGAGCTAAAATCCAAATACAACTTTCACTATTGCCGATATTTGTTGTACCCAAAAGGCTAGATATTTTTCTTGATTTATTTATACGAAAAAATATCTAGCCTTTTTTATTTTCGATTTTATGACCAAATTTGAGAAAGAATTTAACTTAGTTGATGATGTGTTAATTTTCAGACTATAATGTTAAAAATTGCATTGTGAAAGGGGTATTAATTATGAAGGATTATACAAGTTACAACGCAAAAATTATTTATGGTTGGGTCAATGAAGGCTGGGAATGGGGAAAACCTGTCAGTCATGATGAATATATTGCTGCAACTAAAGGAGAGTTTAAGCTGGTCTTAACACCTAATTTGGCCATCCCTAAGGAGTGGTATCCAGATCCAATTAAGGGGCAAAAGATTCTGGGACTGGCCTCTGGAGGTGGTCAACAAATGCCAATCTTGTCTGCTTTAGGGGGAGAATGTACGGTATTTGATTACTCACAAAAACAACTGGATGCTGAAAAAATGGTGGCTGACCGTGAAGGTTATCAAATTGAAATTGTTCGTGGCGATATGACGAAGGTCTTACCGTTTGCTGATAACAGTTTTGATATGATTATTCAACCGGTTGCCAATTGTTATATTGAAGATGTTCAACATGTTTGGGAAGAAAGTTATCGTGTTTTAAAACCTGGTGGTCGTTTGTTAGTTGGACTTGATAATGGTGTTAATTATATTTTTGATAAGACTGAAACAAAGCTTTATCATAGTTTGCCATATAATCCACTGAAGGACCCCTCCGTTAACGAAGAGTTTCCTCCTGAAGAAGAAGGAATACAATTTTCACATACATTGAATGAACAGTTACGTGGTCAGATAAAAGCCGGTTTTCGAATTGTTGACTTGTATGAAGATACTAACAGTGAAGGAAAGTTACATGATTACAATATTCCAACCTTTTGGGCCAGTTATTCTATTAAAGAGGCTTAAAAATACAGTGTGGGTGGCGTGATAATGTGTTTTGTCTTTTTTGAAATTTAAAAGAGAAGGGCTTAGGATATAGCTGTTTTTGTCTTAAGCATGCAAAGCAACATAGCTTTTTCCGCTTAAATTAAATAAGACCTGCAATCCAAAATCGGGTCCTTTCTCAACTTTGGTTATAGAAGCGAGTATAAAAAAGGCTAGATATTTTTCTTGGTATAAATCCAGAAAAATATCTAGCCTTTTGATTATATTAAATCTAAAATCACATAGCACTTTTTTTATCGAATTAGTTAGTTACATTATATAAAAAGTAACGAATATATTAGTCTCTGGGAGCAAGAAATGTTGGCTGCAGTGCAGGTGGCGTTATGGCTTTAGCCATTACACCACGGGACGAGTTTTGAAATTCGCGCACTTTGCGAAGTTCAAAATCTAGGTTCGAGACCTTGGCTCGAACCGGTCCCCACTGCGCCAACATTTCTTGCTCCCAGAGGCGGCATCCAAAACTAACTATTATTCTTTCAAATCGTCAACGTCGGTTAACGAAGCTAAATTATCTTGTTTAGTAACGGCTGTTTTGTCGACTGAAACTTTGAACCAGTTAACAAAACCGTGATCAAATTCAGCAACGACGAAGTGGAAGTTACCCATATCGAACTTAGAACCCTTTTGAAGGTTTGGATACTTCTCAATCAAATAACCACCAACGGTAATGATATCTGATTTTTGGAACTCCTTAACATCGGTTCTAAAGTAACGCTCGAAATCATAAAGGGTTGTTTTACCAGAAACATTGTATGAGCCGTCGTCATTTTTGACGATATATTCATCAGAAACATCATCGATTTCATCTTTAACTGTTCCAAACAACTCTTCGTAAATATCTTTATCGGTAACAATACCACTAGTACCACCATATTCATCAACAACAACGACGATAGGTGTTTGTTTCTTGATCATCTTATCCAAAATATCTTGGATAGGCATTGTTTCGGGAACGGTATTGACTGATCTTAAAATACGGCTGATACCAACATCACCATCAACTTGATTTTGACGGACGATATCGTAAGCATAAACGTAACCTAAAACTTTATCTTTATCGTTATCGGCAACAACTGGGAATCTTGAAAATCCTTGTTGTAAATAATCTTTAATAACATCTTTAACTTTATCCGTTATGTCGACAACATAAAGACTGGTCCGGTCGACCATGATATCTTTTGCTACCTTGTCATTTAATTCAAAGGCACGTTGCATGAAGATAACATCATCAGGCTCCATATCACCGCCTTTAATAGATGATTTGGAAAGACGAAGAATTTCTGATTGTGAAAAGACTTCGTTTTCAGAATCGGCTGGTTTCATCCCCATCAAACGAACGATTCCGGAAGCTGACACATTCAATAACCAAACAAATGGATATACAGCTAAATGGAAGAATCTTAATGGTGTAACGACTAACATTAACATTGTCATTGGCATATCAATGGAAATATTCTTAGGTACGATTTCAGTCAAAACAACTTCTAAGTATGTTAGTAGAAGCACACCGATAATGGAACTTAGTGCATGTAGACCACTACTACCGCCAGCGGAAAGATGAACAAAACCAAAGACCTCAACTAAGAGATATTCAATAGTACTTTCACCGATCCAACCTAAAATGATACCAGCGATACTAGTACCAACTTGTGTGGTGGACAAGTACTCGTTCAGGTTGTTGACCATCATTAATGCTCGTTGGAGTTTCTTTTTGTTACCAGTACCTTTTTGGATTGCATCTTCCAGTTGACTGGCTCTAGTTTGCACAAGGGCAAATTCAGCAGCAACGAAGAAGAAGGCAAAGATAAAGGTTATCAGTATGATAATAAAATTAGTTGTAATTACAGAACTAGACAATATATGATTTCCCCTTCTATTCTTGTAAGACGAATTATACACCAAAGAAAAACCGACTGTGTCGGCCAAGAGTAAATAATTTATTTTTTTACACCTTTAGTATATCCAATTTTATGGTTAAAATATAGCTATGACGTTCCTAATTTCGGAACGCTACAATTTTGTAGTTGAACTTAGTAATCATTATTTTTATAATGAAGAGAATGAAACAACCTTGGGGGAATCCTTTTGAGTAAAGTGAAAACGAACAATTTATTAACTCCTGCACAAGCTGCTAAGGACTTAGGAATAAGCGTTGCAACGCTACGTAAATACTCTTTGATAGTCGAAAAGACGACTGAGAATAGCCAATATTTTGAACGCAATAGTCAAAACAACCGTCTATACACTCAAAAAAATATCGAAGATTTCAAAGAAATGGTTAAGTTGAGTCATGGTCCAAAGATGACCCTTGAAACTGCTGCCATTCAGATTTATCCAACAACTGACGTTAAATCAGAAAGTAAGGCTAAGCAAAGTGATGAAGTCACTGAATTGCAAACGACTGTTGCCAAGTTGGAATCTGAAAATAAGAAACGTGAGCTAACAATTAAAGAACTTCAACAAGAGTTGGCGGACGCTCAAAAATCTAAAGAACAACTTCAGGCTGAATTAACAACTTTGAAACAACAAGCCGAAGAAAAAGCTGAAAATACAAGCGTTAAAAAAGATGAAAATATCAAAGAACGTGTAAATGAAAAAGTTAATGATGATAAAAAGGGTCATTGGTGGAACAAGTTTATGAGCTAGTCAGCCAATTAATCTTATGATATCAACCTCTTACGCAATCGGGTCGTACCAAAATGTTGGTTTTGGTGCGGCTTTTTTATGTATAATTAGAACTTGTGATAAGACAAATTAGGAGGATTAATTTTGAAATTAGCAATGATTGGGCTCGGTAAGATGGGAATCAATTTGACTGAAAATTTGATTCGCAATGGTAATGAAGTGGTTGCTTTTGATTTGAGCGATGGAGCTAGAAATGATGCTTCAACGCTTGGGGCACAAGTGAAAGATAACTTAGAAGATGCTGTTACGGCATTGAGTGCACCACGGATTGTTTGGGTAATGTTACCAGCGGGGGACCCAACGAACCAAACCATTGATACCTTGAGTGAGATTCTTGATGAAAATGATATCGTTATTGACGGTGGAAATTCATTTTACAAAGATTCATTGCAACACAACAAAATTTTGACTGCCAAAAACATTAAGTTCTTCGATGTTGGTACATCAGGGGGTATGAGTGGTGCTAATCGTGATGGTAACTTCATGATTGGTGGAGACGATGAAAAAACCTTTGAATATATTGAACCCATTTTCAAAGGAATCGCTCAAACTGATGGTTACTTATATACAGGTAAAGCCGGCAGTGGTCACTACTTGAAGATGGTCCACAATGGTATTGAATATGGTATGATGCAGGCAATTGCGGAAGGTTTCGATGTATTAGAACATAGTCAATTTGATTATGATAACGAGGCCGTTGCAAAAGTTTGGGAACATGGTTCAGTTATTCGTGGTTGGTTAATGGAATTGACTCAATCAGCCTTTTCAAAAGATCCTAAATTAGATGAGATCAAGGGTGTTATGCATTCATCAGGTGAAGGTAAGTGGACTTTGGATGAAGCCTTGAAACTTCAAGTTCCAACACCAGTTATTGCAGCCTCATTGATGATGCGTTACCGTTCGCTAGAAGATGATACATTTACTGGTAAAGTTGTTGCAGCTTTACGAAATGAATTCGGCGGACATGATGTTGACAAAAAATAAACTAGTATGAAAAACTTGTAAACGTGCGACAAAACATAGCTTTTTTCGTTTAAATCAAACAAGACTCGCAATCCAAAATCGGATTACGGGTCTTGTTTGTCTTAATGCTCGAAAGCTGACCATGTTTTGTTTAGAAAGGATTTGGTGATGAGTGAGAAAAAAAGGTGAGGTATTTCTATTTTTATTTATTGGTGCTTTTATTGGTAGTGATTTACGTTATTTGGAAAGTTTGATTTTTAAAACAAGTAGCGGCTTTCCACTGGGAACAATTGTTGCCAATTTAAGTGGGGCGCTTGTGTTACCATTTTTAATTCATTATTTGCAAGACCGTTTTAATTTATCTAAGCGGGTTATTTTAACCTTGAGCACGGGTGTATTAGGATCGTATACGACTTTTTCAACTTTTACGGCGGATGCATATCGACTTTACAACAGTGGACAATGGGTATTTTTGCTAATTTATCTGACGATAACAATGATTGGTGGCTTTTTAGTAGCAATTTTAGGAAATTATTGGGCAGCGTCACGTGCTTTTAATGATTACGTTAAAAGAGAGGGGCGTAAAAAGTGATAAATTTCTTGATTGTTGGGGTTGGTGCCTCAATCGGGGCCTTTTTTAGAAATGAATTAACGTTAATACAAGCTAAAATAAAAATCGACTTTCCGATTATAACGATGCTGATAAATATTAGTGGCGCAATCATCTTAGGTATTTTAACTGCACAAATTCGTAACGGTGCGATATTATTATTGCTAGGAACTGGATTTTGTGGAGGTTTCACCACATTCGGAACTTTTAATATGGAGTTAAGTCAATTATGGTTTCAACATCAAATATGGCGTTGTTTCTGGTACTTTGTTTTAACTTATGTTTTTGGAATATTAGGTTTCGTGATTGGTATTCATATTTAGGAGTAGGTAAATGCAAATTAATGGATCAGTTTGGAATGAAAGTTTTCATCCAGGAATAATTTCTTCAACTAGATTATATTTTCAAGATTTGTTTGTTGGCGCTAAGCGAATGAGTCGGAAGGACTTTTGGTGGGGCTTTTTGGGCATGACAATCACAGCCTTCGTAATTGTTGGTTTATTAGTATTTGCAATCATAAAAATGCCAGTTAATGATTTTTATTGGAGTTCCATCCTTGGCGTTGCGATGGCAATTAGTTTGGGATATTATTGGATCTCTGTTTTTACCGCAATAATTCGGCGCCTGCATGATATTAAAATGCATGGCTGGTGGGTTTTACTGGGGATTATTCCCTTTGTTGGAGCGATTGCTTTGATTGTGTTGACGTGCTTACCACAAAGAGACTTCGGAAATCGGTGGCCTAAACAGTTAAATTAACTAGTTAAATATGCCACCTCCAAGAGCAAGAAATTAGGTCGCTATGGGGACCGACAAAAGTCGTCCCGTGGTGTAATGCTAGAACTATAACGCCACCCCTGTTGCTAAAATTTCTTGCACCCAGAGACTAATTGATTCGATAAGAGGCTAGATGCTTTTTCTGGATTTATACCAGTGGAAACATATCTAGCCTTTTTATATTCGATTCGATAACCAAAATTGAGAAGGAACCCAACATCGGATTACTAGGGCCAATTGTATTAATGCTCGAAAGTTGAACATTTTTTGTTGCACTCTTTTTTGTAAAAGATTGTTTTTCAGGCTGAATTTGTGTAAAAGTAGATAATAAAGCGAGGAGGATACAACGATGTGTGGACGTTACATGTTTCAACCGGATAAGAATCCGGAAATAAAGCGTATTTATCAATTGGCTGTTGATGCTGGTTTTTCTCCTAAAACGGGTGAAGTTTTTCCAACTGATGAAACAGCCTTAATTGTTGCTGGAGAGCGGCAGGTCAAAGTTGTTGGTATGAGATGGGGCTTTCCGGGTTTTAAAAAGGGCCAGTCAATTATTAATGCCCGTTCTGAAACGGTTCAACAGAAAACGATGTTTGCCGACTCTTTTTTGAAACGTCGTTGTGTCTATCCAACAACGGGCTTTTTTGAGTGGAGTAAAGCTAAGCAGAAATATAAGTTTAATTTTAGTAATGATCCACAGACGTTGTTCATTGCAGGCTGTTATAATTATTTTGATGATGTAGCACAAAGTATTTTGTTTACAACCGAGCCCAACGAATCGATGATTCAAATTCATGATCGGATGCCATTGATCTTGGCTAAAAATCAGATCAATTCGTGGATATATAACGATGAATTTGCTAAGAAATTCATACATAGTTCAATGCCACAATTGATATCACAAGTAGAAGAATAGGTGTTTTATGAATAGTAAAATTCAAAAATTTGATAATAGTAATGAGTATTTCCAATGTCCAATTTGTAGGGAAAAACTGGAATTGAATGGTCATAGTTTAACCTGTGGACAAAATCATAATTTTGACATTTCCAAAAAAGGATTTGTGGATTTTGTGTTGAATAATAAGCAATCGAAAAATTATGATTTAGATTCTTTTGAAAATCGTCATTTAATTTTAGAGCATGGGATGTATGATCATATAGCTACGAAAATATTGGCTTTGGTTAAAGAATTAAAATTGACCAGTGTTCTCGATGTTGGTTGTGGAGAAGGCTATTATGCTAAAAAGATTGCTGAACTACCTGATAGAAAAGTGTTTGCTTTTGATATTTCAAAGGATTCCATTCAGTTAGCAGCTAAGGGGCCTAATACACCGGTAGAGTGGTTCGTAGGTGATTTAGCACATTTACCGATTCAAGACCAATCAATTGACGGAATTGTGGATATCTTTTCACCCGCTAATTACCAAGAATTTAATCGTATTTTGAAGACAGGCGGCTATGTGTTGAAAGTTATCCCCAACCAATACCATGTCCAAGAGTTGCGCGAGCAGGCAAAAGACCAATTAAAGCAAGAAAAATATTCCAATAAAAAGGTCTTGGATTATTTCGAAGAACATTATCAATTGGTCGATCAAATTGATGCTACCCAGACTTATAACGTTACACCCGAAGAACGAACAGCTTTCATCGGTATGACGCCGTTATTATTTAATGTGGATAACTCTTTGATTGATTGGACCAAAGTTAAGCAAATTACTGTTGGTTCAACAATTCTTGTTGGAAAAGTGAAGTAGATTTATTGTCGAGTCAATCCAAAATTGGTTTTCACAACTTTGACCATAGAATCGAAAATAAAAAGAGGCTAGGTATTTTTCCGGGTATTAATCCAGAAAAATATCTAGCCTTTTGCTTATGTTCAATTTCAAATAATATGGCACTTGTTTATCGAATTAGTTAGTTACATCGTATTAAAAATAATAAATGTATTAGTCTCTGGGTGCAAGAAATGTTGGCAGCAGTGAAGGTGGCGTTATGGCTTCAGCCATTACACCACGGGACGAGTTTTGAAATTTGCGTCCTTTGCGAAGTTCAAAATCGAGGTTCGAGACCGCCTTTCGGCTCGAACCGGTCCCCACAGCGCCAACATTTCTTGCATCCAGAGACGGCAACTAACTCAACTTGGTGTCACACGTTTTATTCTAGAATACTTAAATTGAATATTTGCGTAAGGCTTTTTTAAAATCACCCTGTACTAAAACGCTGATTTGGTCAACAATGTTGCGAGGATCTTCTTTCATATCGTTACGAACCCATTCAAAAATAATGGAAATGAAGGCCAAACTGTAAAAATGTGCAATGAAGTTTTTATGACTTTGATCGACATTGAGACCGTTAGCTTGCTCCTCGACAATTTGGATAATGTATTTGTAAATAACTTCGTAAATATACTTGTGCATAACATCTCGATAAACAGAGAGGTAGACGTTTTTAGCTAATTTTTGATTGTTTTGAATCAATATCATAATTTGATAGAAAGCTTCTTGCCAATTATCATAGTCGGCATTTTTCAAAACATCGTCAGCTACTTGGCTAGAGGAATATTCAACGAGGGCATAAATATCTGAGAAATGATTGTAGAAAGTTTGACGCGTTAGGTGACATTCACTGACGACATCTTTGATAGTGATTTTATCGATGTTTTTGTGATGTAATACCGCGCATAAAGATTCCTTCAAGATATTTTTTGTATCATTTGTCATAAAGATGAATTCCCCTTCAAAAAATAATCAATGTTTTATATTATAGCATGTGTTTTGTTAGTTAAATCTGGTGTCTCCAAGAGTAAGAGAAAATATATTTTAGTTATTATGGGTAGTTTAGTTAAAGACAAAAACGAACACATGTTTTACAATGTTATTTAGTAATTTATGGAGGTAATTTATGACGACTAAAATTGGGATTCGCCAGTTGGTAGAGTTTGTTTTGCGTAGCGGTGATTTAAATGAAACAAAGAATAGTCAAAATACAGCTCTAAATGGTGCTCGAATCCATCGTCGACTCCAAAAGGAACGTTCAAAGGTTTCTGCTTATGAAAGTGAAGTTTATTTAAAAACGGACGTTACGATGAATGATACGCAGTATGTCATTTCTGGTCGTGCTGATGGCATAACGCTAACTGATGATAAGGTTTCAATTGAAGAAATTAAAACGTCTGATCAAGCATACGATGAATTGAGTGATAATACATTGGAACTTTATTGGGGACAAGTAAAAGTTTACGGTTATATTATTTTGCAAGAACATCCAGAATTTGATCATGTAACGCTACAATTGACTTATTTTCAAGTCAGCACTGAAAAAGTTATGACTGATGAGAAGGTATTTAATCGTGAAGAATTACAACAATTTTTCCAAGATTTAATCAATGAGTATGAATATTGGTTAGTTCTTCGGGCTAAGTTACGTAAGACGCGTAATACGTCGATTAAGAAATTGGCTTTTCCATTCCCAGAATTTCGGATTGGACAACATGAGATGGCAGCGGCTGTTTATAAAACAATTTTATTGAAAAAGCGCTTATTTGTGGAAGCTCCGACTGGGACAGGTAAGACGATTTCAACGCTTTTTCCTGCTATCAAGGCGATGGGAGAGGAAAAGGTTCAACGTCTGTTCTATTTAACAGCTAAACAGAGTACGCGTCATGTCGCTGAAGAAACGGTTGCTTTAATGGCTAAAAAGGGTCTGAAGTTAAAAAGTATTACTTTGACCGCTAAGGATAAAATTCGTTTTCCAGAGGAACAAGATGTGCCCCCGAAGAGAATCCTTATATGATTGGTTATTATGATCGATTGAAACCAGCTTTGTCTGATTTGTTAACTAATGAGGACGCTATAACGCGTGCTGTGATTGAGAAATATGCTAAGAAACATACGGTTGATCCGTTTGAATTTTCGCTGGATGCTTCGTTGTTTTGTGATTTAATCATTTGTGATTATAACTATTTGTTTGACCCCTTAGTTTATTTACAGCGCTTTTTTGTTGAAAAAGATACCGATAACTTTTTCTTGATTGACGAGGTACACAATTTAGTTAGTCGCGCTCGTGATATGTATTCCGCAACGATAACTGATGAACCGATTGCTAAACTATTAAAGACTGCTAAAACAATTGATACTAAGGCCAGTGAGGACTTTCAAAAGCAGTTGAAGAAAGTTCGGCGTGTATTTAATCAGATGAAAAAGATATTAAAAGAAGACGCTCAAGAAGAGAAAATCACTTCAGATGTACCTGATAAATTAATTAACACCTTAGGTAAATTCAATGATTTCATGGGTGATTGGATGCAAGATCAGCAGCCATCAGCGTTTTTAGACAGTGTAAAAGATTATTTCTTTGAATCATTAACCTTTGTCAAAATCGGTGCATTGTTTGATGACAGTTATAAGACTAGATTGGTCCTAGATGGTAAAAATTTGGTCGTGAAGCAACTTTGTCTGGATCCTAGTCACTTTATTGATGAATCACTGAACCTAGGCTTAGGAGCAGTTTTGTTCTCTGCTACTTTATCACCAATGGATTATTACCAAAGCGTTCTTGGTGGAATTGATAATAGTTTGGCCTATCAGTTGCCATCGCCATTTCCGGCTCAAAACCAAAATATTTTAATAACTCAATATATTCAAACCACATACCGTCAGCGTCAATATAGTCAGAATAGTATCGTTCAAAGTTTGAATACTTTGATCAGTAGCAAAACGGGAAATTATTTGGTCTTTTTCCCGTCATATAGCTATTTGAAGCAAGTTCAGGATGCCTTTGAAACGGCGTATCCTAATATTCAAGTGATTGCCCAACAAGGAGAAATGGATAATGATGCTCGACAAAGATTTTTAGATAGATTTGTGGAAAAACCTCAGGAAACATTAGTTGCCTTTTGCGTGTTAGGCGGTATTTTCTCAGAAGGGATTGATTTAAGAGGTGATAAGTTGATTGGCGTGGCGATTGTCAGTGTCGGATTGCCTGGTTTGAGTGCTGAGAATAACTTGATTCGTGATTATTATGATAAAGAGAATGGTCATGGCTTTGAGTACGCGTATCAAATGCCGGGATTCAACAATGTTTTGCAAGCGGCGGGACGATTGATTCGTAGTAGTCATGATGCCGGAGTAATTTTATTAATGGATCAACGGTTTGGCAGTTCTAGGTATACCAGACTTTTTCCACAGCATTGGCAACATTATCAACGTGTCAGTTCATTGCCACAATTAACCACTGCTGTGCATAACTTTTGGAAAGGGCGAGAGCATGAAAACTAAGTTAACAAAAGAATTAGAGAGCACCTTGTATCAATATTGTTTTGAACAAGGTTCTTATGTAGTTGAAGAAGTATCAATGCCAGATAAAAAAGGGATTGTTGATACGCTGAGTTATCAACAGCTATCAGATAATCAGATTGAATGGCGCTGTTACGAATTGAAAGTAACTAAAGCCGACTTTCATTCGAAAGCTAAATTATCTTTTATTGGTAACTACAATTATTTTGTTCTACCGCAAAAGTTGTATGAAGAAGTTGCTGATGAGATACCGACTCACATTGGGGTATTGATTTATCGTGCGTTTGATAAAAAAGCAATGGAAGCTTCGCCACAGACGCTACGGGCACCAGGTTTTCTAACCGTCGCCAAAAAAGCGCAGTATCAAGATTTACAGGTAGATGAAAAGCAATTGACTAGTCATTTTGTAGCCTCACTTTTTCGTGAAGTGGATAAAGCCAAACGTGTGGAAAAAGGGTTGCAATTGTATTCGGATGATAAGTTATTTAAGGAATTAAAAAAACGTTCGAAGGCAGGTTATGATGTTTATAAACCAGATTATAACTTGTATGACCGTTTTGTCGATGAGATAGAAGATGATGCTATAACGGCGTTACAGGAAGAACTTGATGCCCGTAATGCAGAGTATCAGGAATTGAAATTACAATTGCAGCAACTACAACAACCTAATTTGGAGGATAAATTATGATTTATTTTCCTTATTTGCGTGGGCGAATGTATGATTTATTAGCATTAAAAGAATTAGTTGAACAAGACCAATTAAGTTCTAAAATTGTGCCGATTATTGAACCAGTGAGGGATTCAAAAGAGTTGCAACAAACGGTTCAAACGCTGATTGATCACCAACAACCATTCAGTGTAATTGCGAATCCACAGGTTAGTGTCTATGGTCTAAATGATACGAAGATTTATACACTACCAGAGTTGAATAACTTGGATTTTTATTATCCAAGTGCAATTTTGGCAGCTGATTTCAGCAGTGACTTTGTTAAGCCGGGGAAAAATCAACAATCACTGTTGATAGCTAACAATTATGAGTTGCTCAAGACTTATCAGAAGACAAAAGTTTTACAAGCTGTGGATAAGGTGTTAATTCCCGATGAAGCTAGGATGTATCAATTAGTGAAAACTAAGGCGACATTATTAACTGATCCGTTGACGTTTGTTCGTCATGTTGAAGATTATGCTGATTTGGAGGATGAATTTTTTGAACCGGCTAATTGGTATCAACAAGTTGATGGATATAATGGCTTCGGTGATTACTCAATGGTAGGACATGTGTATTTTGATAAGGGGATGCCAGCGCGGGCCATTGCGTTGCACTTGATCTACGTTACAGTTGACGGAACATTGCGAATACATCACTTTGTTTCGGATAGCAACGAGCACATGAGTGGTCAAAAAGATAAATTTTTTGAAGCATTAGCCAAATTAGTCACATGGTGTAGTCAAAATATGCATGGAATCAATATGACACCAGCCCTTGAGCAACTGATAAAGTATAACGACCAAAGTAAGTTTCCCGGATTGGGAAAGATTAAGAAGTTATCCTTAATGCATCATTTTCAATTGATGAATTGTCTGTTGAATTTGGATTAAGTGACAAAAACATAGTTTTTTCCGCTAATAGAAGGACCCAGCAATCCAAAATCGGATTACTGGGTCCTTCTGCATTAAGGTTCAGAAGCTGAATACTCTCGTCGTAAAATGTAAATTTACCACCATAATTTAATTAAAGCTTGTGTACCATCATTGCCAAGCTTTTGTTCGTCGACAAGTTTTTCGTAAAGCTGTTTGGCTTGTCTAGTTGCGGGAAGATTCAATCCCATTTTTTCACTTTCATCAAGTGCAATACGGAGTTCTTTTAGGAAATGCTTGGAATAAAAGCCTGGCTTGAAGTCGTTATTAAGAATACGTGGACCATAGTTTTCTAGACTCCAGTTATCACCGCCACCGCCGGTTACAGTGTTAAGAACGGCCTGTAGATCAAGTCCAGCAGCTTTAGCGTAAACAAACATTTCGGTTAAACCAGTCATAGTTCCCGCAATCATTATTTGGTTGGCCATTTTGGCATGTTGACCGGCACCATAAGAACCAAAGTAGTGATTTGTCTTACCAATGATATTAAAAATGGGTTGCAAAGTTTCATAGGCGGATTTAGAACCTCCAACCATAATGGTCAGATTACCGTCACGGGCACCGACATCACCGCCGGATACGGGAGCATCAAGACATTCAATGTTATCTGCTTCAGCTTTTTCACCGATTTTTTTGGCTAAAGTAGGAGTGCTAGTAGTCATGTCAACGATGATTTTACCAGAATTTAAACCGGCAAAGATACCGTTATCTTGGAAGTAAACATCTTCAACATCTTGGGGAAAGCCAACCATTGAGAAGATGATATCAGCATCTTCAGCAATTTCTTTAGGATTTTGAAACCAACGAGCGCCTTTAGAAATCAACGGTTCGGCCTTAGATTCAGTTCGAGTATAAATATCGACATCATAGTTAGCTTTGAGAAGATTGTTAATAATGCCGCTGCCCATGACGCCAGTACCAATAAAACCAATTTTTTGCATATTAAGTCCTCCGTTCGTGATTATTTTTGTAGTATACCTTTAATTTAACATTATTAACTAAGTATTTGTTTTATGTAATGATTGAGTTAGTTATGCTCCCTTTGTATAAATTAAAAAAACGTCTGGCCTTTTACTTGTACCCAGAGGCGGCAGCCAATCAAACTTGAGAAAGAACCAAAATAATATGCTTTGGCTATTTTTTAATGGTGCTTGTTTGCTATAATTCAGATGATGCGTAATCAAATTTAAATAGACATGGGAGGGATTTCATGACATTCATAAAGAACTATTATAAAAGTATTTTAGCAGCTTTATTTTATGGAATAACCTCGGCTTTAGGTATTCAATTACTTTTACAGCCGGCTAAGCTTTATACCAGTGGTGTTACTGGTGCTTCACAGTTGATTGTTAACTTGTTAAATGAATTTGCTCACACGAACACACCTGTTTACCTTTGGTTTGCTCTGTTGAATCTACCATTAGTTATTTTGGCGTGGTTTAAATTGGGGAAAAAATTTACAATTCTATCAATTATTTCAGTCGTTTCGGCATCGTTATGTATTTTAGTAGTGCCGTTATATCCCATAACTAAAGATCCTTTGTTGTCAGCCGTCTTTGGTGGTATCTTGTCTGGTGCGGGTATCGGATTGTGTTTCCGTTACGGATTTTCAACCGGTGGGACTGATATTATTGCACTGATAGTCCAAAAGAGCACTGGTCGTTCAGTAGGACAAGTTAGTTTTGCTATCAATGCAGTTATTATTACAATTGCTGGATTTACATTTGGCTGGGAATTAGCCCTCTACACTATTATTTCAATCTATATTACCAATGTGGTGATTGATAAGATGTACATTCAACAACAAAAAATTACTGTTACGATTTATTCACATAAAGTTGATGAAGTATCTAAGGAATTGTTGAAATCATTAAATCGTGGTTTAACGCTTGATTACCATTTACGTGGTGCGTATTCAGGTGAGGAAATTGGCTCGATTACAACAGTTTTGACAAAGTATCAGTTGTTCTTTGCAAAGAAGATTGTAATGAAAGTTGATCCGGAAGCGTTTATCAATATTCAACCAACAATGTCGATTTCAGGTAAGTTTAACGATAATTAAATTTATTTATGCCGCCTCCAAGAGCAAGAAATTTTGGTCGCTATGGGGACTGATTGGAGCCATAGAGCGGTCTCCAATCTCGATTTTGAGCCTTGCATAAACCGCAAGTCTCAAAAGTCGTCCCGTGGTGTAGGCGCTGAAGCTCCAACGCCACCTTCACAGCGACCAAAATTCCTTGCTCTTTCCGGCTAGGTTATTCCTGGCTTTTGAATCAATAAATAATAATTTTGATTCCGTAGTCAAAGAATCCATTAGTACTGAGTAAGAATATGACATCTTTAATAAATGGAATATGTAGAAAAATTACTTAAAATAAAGAAGACTAGCAATCCAAAATAGGATTACTAGTCTTCTTTGCTAATGGGCTAATATGACACTTGAGATTTACAGCATTCTATATAGAAAAATTATGTAATACAATATTAAATTGGAATAAACTTCATAGGCTCAAAAAGATTAGGAATTGCTTGCTATTACAGGCTTAAAGGTTGAACGTCTTAGCTCAAATTTGACTATAAATATCACTGGTAATTGATTCTTTAATTCCTTAAAAACGTAATATACTAGAGTTATAAAGTGACAAGGAGATTTTGAATATGAAAACAATTATTTATACTCATCCATATGCGGGAAGTTTTAATCATGAGATTTTGAATCGATTGACGAATGGCTTTTCAAAGAATGATGAAGAATATGAAATAATCGATCCATATGCTGATAACTTCGATCCCACTTTTACGGAAAAAGAACTGGCTTTGTACAGTGAAGGAAAAACGGATGATGAATTGGTAAGAAGGTACCAGCGAAAAATTGCTGTCTCAAATGAATTGATTTTTATTTTCCCAATCTGGTGGCAAAATATGCCTGGAATGTTAAAAGGGTTCTTTGATAAAGTAATGCTGAATAATTTTGCTTATAACGAAGATGATGGTTGGAAAGGGTTATTGACGTATATTAAAAAGGTGACGGTCATAACTACTTCGACTGTGACAAAGAGTTATTTAGAAGAAGAATGTGGCGACCCAATTCGGCAAATCTTTATAAATCGGACTTTGGCAGATATCGGAATCTCTCCTCAAAATGTTAATTGGATTCACTTTGGAGAGGTCAATGTAACGACGGATGAAAAACGTGAACAATTCTTAAATGAAATACCTGACCTTTATGCAAAAAAGTAGAAAACAATAAAATAGACTAGATATTTTTTAATCTGGGTGTATCTCGGTAAAATATCTAGTCTATTTTTCGATGCTAATGATAACCCTATTCACATATACGGGCATCATAGTTAACTCGTGGTGTTAGTTGATTTTCTGATTGTGTAATTGAAATAATTTATAAAGTCAAAAGATTCAAAACATGCTTTATATTCTATAATTCTAGTCACTGATGGCAAAATAATGCTTAAAGCTGTTTAATATTGATTCAAAAACAAAAAATGAACTAGCCGGAAAGAGTAAGAAATTAGGTCGCTATGCAGGTGGCGTTGGAGCTTTAGCTCTTACACCACGGGACGAGTTTTGAAACTCGCGATTTGTGCGAGGTTCAAAATCGAGACAAAAGACCTTGGCTTTTGTCGGTCCCCATAGCGACCTAATTTCTTGCCCTTGGAGGTGGCATATTTAACTAGCACCACGCGTTAGTTAAGTTGCTATTATTGTGCAAGCGTTATAATATTTCTCTAGATATTAAAATAATTTGGTTTAGAATACATACTATGATTATAAGATGAGGATGTTTTATTTAATGCATAAAGAAAATAGGGCAGTAGGGGTTTTACAGATACTATTTATGATAGCGTCATCTTTTGCTGTCGGGTTTGTTTTAAACTACGCTCAAACTAATGATTTAATTTTTACAACACAAATTGTTTTTGAAACTAATTTAAATACATATTTACTGACAGTTCTAATTTTATTTGTAATATATTTGGGTCTCTACGGGATTTTTAATCGGTTCTTCTATGCTTCGGCGGTCTATTTTATTTTCTTCTTGATTTATGCCGTTGCGGATAGATTAAAGGTTACCTATCGTTCAGAACCAATTTTGCCGAGTGATCTATTACTTTTGAAAAATATTAAGAGTCTGATGTCGATGGTTACGACAAAGTTAATCGTTGCATTAGTGATAGTTTTGATTGCGGCGATTGTGATATTTGTCTTGCTAGAACGCCGTTTTGGTAAATTCATGTTGCGTTTTAAAACGATACCTAGATTGATTTTTGTTGCCTTGACGGCATTTAGTATCGGTATTTTTTATACGGCGAGTGACACTAATTCTATGACGTATAAAATTTTAGCCGCTTCAGGATATACTAATTTAGATTCAAATATTAATCGATCGGCTAATAGCAATGGCCCAATGCTGACATTTTTGGGTAATATGTATGTTGATATTATGGATAAACCTGCTAATTACAGTAAGGAAAAAATGCTATCGATTGTTAGCAAATATCAACAGGAAGCTAAAAAAATCAATCAGAATCGTGACAATAACGATTTGAGTAAGCAAACATTGATTTTTGTTTTAAGTGAAAGTTTTTCTGATCCAACACGGGTTCCCAATATTAAAATGAATCAAGATCCGATGCCTAATATTAGGGCTATCAAAGATAAAACTACGTCTGGTTTGATGATGAGTTCTGGCTATGGCGGTGGAACGGCTAATATGGAGTATATGACGTTAACGGGCTTGGCAATGAATCAGTTTTCAGATACATTGCAGTCACCATATACACAGGTTGTGAATAAGCAGGAAAACCCAATCAATATTGCTAATAATTTTCAAACGTCTGCCGCTATTCATCCTTATCATGGGAATTTTTATAATCGTAATTCTGTTTATCAAAATTTTGGAATACAAACATTTAGAAATATTGACACTAGTGGAAAATTAGCACTGAAGTATAAAAATACTTTGCCGGGGATGGAATATGTCAGTGATGACTCAGCCTATAACGATGCTCTGTGGCAAATTAATCAAACTAGTGGTGGTCAATTTATCAATTTGATAACGATGCAAAATCACATGCCTTATGTGAATGAGTATTCTAGCAATGAATTTAAAAATACTGGTGCTGGTGTAACGGATAAAAATCGTGACCAAGTCAATAACTATGCTAAAGGCATGAGTATTACTGATGTAGCGACAAAGGATTTTCTGAATAAGCTGGATGCAATTGATAAACCAATTACAGTCGTTTGGTATGGTGATCATTTGCCCGGAATTTATGATAATAACGATATGTACACTTACAACGTGCCAGAACATGAGACAGATTACTTCATTTACAGTAATAAATATGCTCGTGAACATAACTATGGCACAACTAAACTTGATGACGCGACACAAGTAACTGATCCAAATGGGTTTATTCCGTTGGCTTTGAAGCAAATGAATCAAAAGGTTACGCCATATTACGCTCTTTTGACTAGGGTTCAAGAAGAAGTACCAGCAATGGCCAAAAGTATTTCTGATAACACTAATTCTTTATATGTTGATAAAAATAGTAAGGAAGTAGACGAAAAGAATTTAACCGCTAAACAAAAGAAACTTATCGACGATTACAAGCTCGTCCAATACGATCTGACAGCTGGTAATAATTATTCTAAAAGTACAATAAACAAGTAGTTCTCTTCAGATTCATAAGAAAATTGGAAACTGTTTTTTGAATTATCAGTCGTGCATTGATAAAAATGGGTTAATATAGATGTTATCGTGTTGTGCTAGTTAAATATGCCACCTCCAAGAGCAAGAAATTTTTGTCGCTATGGGAATCGCCGAAAGCCAAAGTCTTTCGGCTCGCTTTTGAACCTCGCACAAATCGCGAGTTTCAAAAGTCGTCCCGTGGTGTAGGCGCTAAAGCGCCTACACCACCTACACAGCGACCAAAAATTCTTGCTCTTTCCGGTTAGTTTATTATTTTGTCAATAATGGTTAGAATGATAAGATACGGGGTATATTCTGCATCTTTTGACACATAGTCAAAAAATAAACTAGCATCATCACGTGTGACTCAACAAATAAGGGTGTTTTTAATCATGCATACAAAAAGATCTATTGCGGTATATTTTTTACAGTTAATATTTATTGTCCTATCAGCGTTTTTAGTAGGATATCTTTTGAGTTATTCGCAAACCGCTTCAGTACAGACTACGAATGGAATTTTATTTAAGACAAACGTTGCACCATACTTGGTCACAGCATTAATCTTAACGTTACTTTATTTAGGTGTTTATGGATTATTTAATCGCTTCTTTTATGCGACGGCAGTCTTTTACGTTTTCTTTGCCATTTATATTGTCGCCAATAAGTTAAAAGTTATTTATCGTTCTGAACCCGTTTTACCTAATGACTTGAAGTTCATATCGGATGCTAAGGCAATGTTGCCAATGATTAGCACTAAGATTCTTGTCTTAGCAGTTGTGGCAATTTTGTTGATTGTTACGATATGCGTTATGTTAGAGAAAATTTTTTCCAAAGAATTACTGCGTTTTAACATCGTTACAAGAATCATTCTAGTGTTACTAGCGGGACTTAGTATTGGTGGCTTTTATAATGTTAACCAAGAGGGTTCAACAATCAATAAATTGATGTCCAAAGTTGGTTATTCTAATTTTACGCCGAATATTAGTATGACAGCCACAACGAATGGTCCGTTACTAACCTTTTTAGGTAATATGCATGTAGATATCATGGATAAACCTAGTGGTTATAACGAAGCCACGATGAATAAATTAGTGAAAAAATATCGTAACGTTGCAAATGGGATTAATCAAAATCGACCTAATAACGATTTACACAAACAGACGTTGATTTTTGTTCTGAGTGAAAGTTTTGCGGATCCAAGTCGAGTTCCCAATATTAAGCTTAACCAAGAAGCTGCACCTAAAATTATGAATATTAAGAAGGAGAACACTTCCGGCTTAATGCTAAGTTCAGGTTACGGTGGCGGGACTGCCAATATGGAATATATGACTTTTACCGGCTTAGCTTATAACCAGTTCTCCAAATCATTGCAATCACCATATACACAGTTAGTTACAAAGCAAGATCATCCTGTGAATATTGTTAATAGTTTCAATACATCGGCTGCCATTCACCCATATCACGGTAATTTCTACGATCGTCAAACCGTCTATCCTAAATTTGGCTTTCAAACATTCCGTAATATTGATTCAACTGGTAAATTGGCACTGAAATACACTGATACTATTGGCGGTGATCCCTTTGTCAGTGATGAGGCTTCATATAAAAATACGCTTTGGCAAGTTAATCAAACTAAGGGCGGACAGTTTATTAGTTTAGTGACGATGCAAAATCACATGCCTTATAACGTTATGTATGACAATGACCAATTTACAGTTCTCGATGGTAAAGCCGCCGAGATACCACAACAAGTTTCTAATTATGCTAAAAGTATTAACTTTACGGATGATTCCACACAGGCCTTTTTAGATAAATTGGATAAAATTAAAAAGCCAATTACAGTTGTTTGGTACGGCGATCATTTACCAGGTCTATATGCCAAAAATTCGATGAAAAAGTATAACGTCGTTCAACACGAAACGGATTACTTTATTTATAGTAATAAATACGCCATTGATCACGGCAAAGGTACGCGAAAGCTTACCGATTCAACCGAAGTAACTGATCCCAATGGTTTTATTCCGTTAGCTTTGAAGCAGATGCAACAAAAAGTTACACCGTATTATGCTTTGTTAACAAAAGTTCAAGAAGAAATTCCTGCCATGGCAAAAAATAGTGTGGGTAAAAATGAAAACTTGTACGTAGATGCTGATAGTAAGCAAGTTACAACCAAGGACTTAACTGATAAACAAAAGAAATTATTGCACGATTATAAATTAGTTCAATACGATTTGACCGTCGGTAAAGGTTATAGTAAGAAAACAATCAATAAGTAGATTCTTTACTAATGCGTGTGGAGTTCCGCCTCCAAGAGCAAGAAATTTTGGTCGCTATGGGGACCGCCTGGAGCCAAGGTCCCCAGGCTCGATTTTGAACTTCGAGAAAATCGCTCGAATTTCAAAAGTCGTCCCGTGGTGTAAGTGCTAAAGCACTAACGCCACCTACACAGCGACCAAAATTTCTTGCTCTTTCCGGCTGGTTCATTCTTTGTTTTTGAATCAATAGTGAACAATTTTCAGTATTATTTTATGTCACTGATAACTAAAGTTATAGGATATGTGATTATACTTGAATTTTAAAATCATAGTCAAAAACCAACTACACCACGCGTTTTATTAATGTGTCGTGATAGGTGCCTTTACAGCAACCTAAATTAGGCTAATTATATTAAATTCAAATATAAAGGATAAATTTGGTAATTAAATTACTGGATTCGTCCTTTTTTTATTATATTCAATTTCAAATAATACAAGTCTTGTCTATCTAATTAGTTAAGGTTTGTTTTCAAATTGGTTTGATAAGAATTTATTCTGATATGGATAAATAATTTAAGAGTACGGTTGTTCCAGAATCCTATCAGGACGGTAATAAAAGCCATGGAAAATGTTTGAGTTATTAAGCTATTCTTGAGTTAATAAAGAACTAGTCGGAAGATTCGGACAGTGGTTACTGGCAGTGAAAGTGGTGTTAGGACGACCGCTTTTGTCGTTCTTACAGCACAGGGCGCGTTTAAGACTTGCCGAACTTGCAAGGCTTAAACCGAGGTCCGAGACCTTGGCTCGGGCCGTTCCGCACTGCCAGTAACCACTGTCCGAATCTGGAGACGGCAACTAACCAAATTCGATAAAGAACTTAAAAATCAGCACATGAAAACATTTACATTTTTTGAAGCCCCAAAATGAGAGTACACTGAAGATATTCATTTACAAAAATTTGGGGGATGACATTAAGTTTTGAATTTAAAGGGTTTTCTTTACATATTGATACCAACATTCTTATTCAGTTCAATGGAAATTGCATTGAAGATTGCTGGAGGACAGTTCAATCCAATCGAATTGAATTTTATTCGTTTCTTGATTGGTGGATTGGCTTTATTACCATTTACAATTCTTTACCTGAAGAAGAACAATGTTCATATCGATAGATCAGGTTGGTTCAAGATTGCGTTAACTGGTTTCGTTATCGTTGTTTTGAGTATGACACTTTATCAACTTTCAATTGGAATGACAAAAGCATCTGTCATTGCCATTATGTTGAGTGCCAACCCAATCTTTGGTTTGATCATTGGTTTCGTATTTCTCAAAGAAAAATTATCCAGAACTAATGTTTTAGCATTGATTTTAACTTTGGTAGGTCTATTAGTTATTATCAACCCATTCCATCTATCCGGGGCTATGGGCATCATCTTAGGACTTTTGTCCTCAATTATCTTTGGTATTTACGGTGTTATGTCACGTGTTTATGGTGGCAAACTTGACTTAAACGGTCTATCAATGACTTGTTTAGCATTCTTGTTTGGTGCTACTGAATTAGGAATTTTAATGGGTATTACTCATATTCCTGCAGTTGCTGAAGCTATTCCTAGCGGCTTTTCTGAATTTAGTAGAATTCCATATTTCCAAGGCATTAGCCTTCAAACATTACCATTGATTCTTTATATTTCTGTACTTGTTACTGGTGTAGCTTTTGGTTTGTATTTCTTATCAATGGAAAAAGTTGGTATCTTGCAAGCCTCATTAATTTTCTTAGTAAAACCAGCTTTGGCACCAGTCCTAGCACTATTAGTTTTAGGTGAATCAATGACAGCCAATACCATTGTTGGTATCGTGATAATTTTACTTGGTTCATTGATCACACTTATTGGCGAAAAGATTGCTTACAGTGTTATGGCTATCTTTAGACGTAATAATCCGGAAGCACATCCTCAAGTTGATGAATTAGAAGTTGTTAAAGATAAAATTGAAAACAGTGAACTTGCTAAACGCCGTAAAGCAACTGAAGCAGCGGTTCGCAATTCATTAGAAGAAGAACGCGAAAGTCGCGAGTTACCTTCAGAAGATTAAAATATAAAAATAAGATTATGCAAAATATGCATAATCTTATTTTTTTAGTTTCATTGAGCTATTATAAAGGTAACGGTTTCAAAACAACCCGATTGTAATGTGGAGGTTTAATGTTAATGGATGAATTGATTAAAATCGGTAACACAGATGTAACGAGTAAGAAAATCGGCCTAGGAACTAACAAGGTTGGTGGACATAATCTTTTTAAGAATCTAAAAGATGAGGACGGTTATGCGGTTGTTAAGGAAGCAATCGACAGTGGAATTACGACATTAGATACAGCTTACGTGTATGGTGTGGGTCGTTCTGAGGAAATCATTGGTGATGTGATTCAAAACTATGACCGTAGTAAATTGGTTATTGCAACTAAAGGCGCTCAAGATCCTGATAATGATTTAAAGAATAATAATGATCCTGAGTTTTTGAAAAGAGCTGTAGATGATTCATTGAAACGCCTTAAAACTGATTATATTGATATTTTTTATATTCATTTTCCAGATGAAAAAACGCCAAAGAATGAGGCTGTAGCTGCATTAAATGAGCTTAAACAAGCAGGCAAGATTAGAGCTATTGGAGTTTCAAACTTTTCCTTAGATCAAATTAAAGAGGCTAATCAAGAGGGGTTAGTTGATATCGTTGAGGACAATTACAGTCTGTTGCACCGGGATGCAGAAAAAGAATTGTTCCCATATTTGCGGAAAAATAATATTTCATTCGTACCATATTTCCCACTAGCATCAGGTTTGTTAACTGGAAAGTATAGTGCTGCGGATGCTAAGAAGTTTAGTCAATATACACCATCTCAGTTTGATAAAGTTTTGGCAGCAATTGATTCAGTACGTAAATTGGCTAAGAAATACGACGCTACTGTTGCCCAAGTTGTACTTGCTTGGTACATGAAGAATCCTGACATTTCTATTGTTATCCCAGGTGCAAGAAAGCCAGAACAAGTTGAGCAAAATGTTAAAGCATTGAACGTAGATTTAGGGAATACCGATTATCATACAATTGACGAAGCATTTTCCGATTTCGAATAGAGAGTATTTATAATAAGGGAGAAATAGTATTATGGCAAAAAAAGTAGTTATTTTTGGAGCAAATGGCTTTTTAGGAAGTGAGTTTGCTAAAGCATTTATTGAAAATGGTGATTCAGTAACAAGTGTTTCAAGAACCGGAGAACCTCTAGGCAACGATGCTTGGCACAAACAAGTTGATTGGAAGATTGGGAATGCTTTGTCAAAGGGATTCTGGAGTGAAAATCTAAAAGATGCCGATGTAGTTGTGGACACAATTGGAGAATATAAAGAACAACCAAATGAGAATTTAACCTTTGAAAAAGTTAACTATCAAAGTGCTTTGAATATTGCCGATGCAGCAGAAGAGAACAAAGTTCCTGTCTTTGTTTATATTTCAGCTGAAGATATTCCTAACGCCAACAAGCGTTATATTCAAACAAAACGCGATGCTGAAGCTAACCTAAATAAGCGTGATTTCAGAACCGTTATTATTCGTCCAACGACGATGGTAACAAGCGATGATAAAGTAGATACAGACGAGAAGTATCACAGCATTGGAGTTGATATGGTAGCATTGGTTGGGATTGATGCCGTTGAAAATTCTAAGAAGAACGTGACACTTGGAATCGAAGAATTGGATAATGACGAAGTAAATGAATAGATGACGATTGGTGTTGGTTAAATATGCCGCCACAAGGAGCAAGAAATTCAGGTCGCTGTGGGGACCGATTCGAGCCAGAGTGCGGTCTCGAATCTCGATTTTGAGCCTTGCAAAAACCGCAAGTCTCAAAACTCGTCCCGTGGTGTAAAGGCTAAAGCCTTAACGCCACCTTCACAGCGACCTAAATTTCTTACTCCCGGAGGCGGCATACCAAAAAAATACCATTATTTTAAGAAAACGTTTTTAAGCTCTATTTATAGAAAATGATAAGTTGTAAAATATATCTTTGTGTTTTATTAATTTTTTTATCGGGGAGCTTATTATGGAAGATTTGGAACCAAAAAAGAGCTATATTAGCTGGCCAATTCTTGCCTTAATGGATTTTGTTACTGTAATCGGTTTTGATGATTTAACTTATAACTTTCAAAACCAAGGTATGGGTGTTATTACTTCATGGATTATCATGCTATTTTTATATGTCATCCCATATTCATTAATGGTTGGTCAATTAGGATCAGTTTTCAATCACGAAGGTGGCGGTTTGACGTCATGGGTTCGTGGTACTAGTGGGGAATTTTTAGGCTATTTTACTGCTTGGACTTATTGGGCAGCTTCAATTCCTTATGTGGTCGATACGGCCAATTCAATTGTCGTTGGTCTAGGTTGGGCATACTTCGGGGATGCTCGTTTGCAAGATCATATGTCAAATGGCTGGTTTGCTTTTTGGACATTAGCCACATTTATTGTCTTTATTTTTGTACAGTCACGTTTCAAGCGTTCATTGGAATTCTTGAGTACTATTGGTGGAATTGCCATGTTTGGAATGACTGTTTTATTCGTGTTAATGACTTTTACAGCCTTAGCTCGTGGTGGTCATATTGCTACACAACCAATGAATATTCACACGATTATTCCTAAGTTTGATTTGCATTATCTAACGACCGTTGGTTTATTGATCTATGCGGTTAATGGTGCAGAATTGATTGCACCGTTCGTTACGAAAATGCGTCATCCTAAACGAGAATTTCCTAAGGCTATGATTATGTTAGCTGTTATGACAGCTTTCTTAACAATCTTTGGATCATTCTCACTAGGCGTTTTCTTCAATGCCTATCATTTACCAAATGATTTGAAGATGAATGGCTCATATTATGCGTTCCAAGCGTTAGGTGAGCAATATCATCTGGGTAATTTATTAATGTATATTTTTGCTTGGACCGAAGTTTTCTATTTGGCAGCTTTGTTAGCCGTCTTGTTGGATGCAATGACCAGAATGTTGATTTCAGATACTGGCGCCAAGTATATGCCAAAAGTTTTGCGTAAAACTAATGGTAATGGATTACCAGTTAATGGTTACTTACTAACTTGTGGATTGAGTGCCTTTATTATGTTATTAGGTATTTTCTTGCCAAGTATGAATGATATTTTTAACTGGCTCTTGAACTTGAACGGAATTATTTCACCAGGTGTTACTTGCTGGATTTTCTTTGCATTTATTAAGATTCGTCAAGATAGTAAAAAGTATCCATCAGATTATGTTTATATCAAAAATGACAAGTTAGCATTGTCAGTCGGTTGGTGGTGTTTGATTGTCACAGCCTTGGCAACTATTTTTGGAATTGGACCACAAGATGTTAAATTTGGTGGTTCAACTTGGTGGTATGAATTAGTTATTAACTTTGTCGCAATTATTGTATTGATTGGATTAGGAGTAGTCTTGCCATATGTAACTCGTCGTGAAGAACGTAGTACAACAGGTTCTGCCTTTACACGTCTTCAATGGAGTGGAATTTTGGCAGCATTGTTCCTAACGATTGTTGGTGATTTATACTTAGGTGGTTCAAATTATCAACATAATATTGTCTCAATTGTTGGTATTAGTATTTTGGGGATTATTTTGGTAATTGTCTTTGGTTGGAAAGAATATAACTTGATTGAAGATTAGTTTTTTTGAAATATGCCGCCTCCAGAAGCAAGAAAAATTAGGTCGCTGTGGGGACCGATTCGAGCCTTGCATAGACCGCAAGTCTCAAAAGTCGTCCCGTGGTGTAGGCGCTGAAGCGCCAACGCCACCTTCACAGCGACCTAATTTTCTTGCTTCTTCCGGCTAGGTTATTGTGGATAGATGGTCGGATTACTTGAATTTCATGGTGTAAATTTTGTTACTTTTATGTCAATGATGATTAGAGTTTCAAATCTTAAAGGAGAGGATTAGTATCTTTTGTAGGTATTTTGTCCGAATCCGAAAATAAATAAGGCTAGATATTTTTCTTGGTATAAATCCAGAAAAATATCTAGCCTTTTTTGATTGTAATCAATTTCAAATAATGTAGCACTGGTTTATCAGATTAGTTAGTTTGACTGTATAAAAAATAACAAACGTATTAGTCTCTGGGCGCAAGAAATATTGGCAGCAGTGCAGGTGGCGTTATGGCTTTAGCCATTACACCACGGGACGAGCTTTGAAACTCGCGTACTTTGCGAGGTTCAAAGTCGAGATTCGAGACCTTGGCTCGAATCGGTCCCCACAGCGCCAATATTTCTTGCGCCCAGAGACGGCAACTATTTAGTATTCGTTTGGGTCAGCGATTGCTGGTTCATACTCATCCATATCAGCATCGCGATAATCCCACCACTCGTTTTCATAGCCAATGAAACCTGCTTTTTCCATAGCAGTATTGAGAATTTGATAATTCTTTTCTGCTTTGGGAGACCAGGTGGAATTTCGATGAGCTTTTTCACTGAAATCATCAAATGGTGTGGGCATGGTTAATTCATTTCCGTCTAAGTCGCAGAGCGTCACGTCGAAGGTCACACCTTTTTGATGTGAGAAATTGGGATTAGGTTTAGCGACAAAGGTTGGATCAGGATAAACTTGAAATAATTTTTCTTGAGCTTTAACTGGTCGATAGGCGTCCCAAATCTTAATTCGGTAACCTTGGTTTCTTAAGTCTGCATTGGCAATAGCCAGTTTTTTTGCAGTTCCAGTTCGAGCGATTGCTGTGGTAAAATCATAAATTATTTTATTAGTAAAATTATTGGTAGTGGCGTAGCGCAGGTCGACAATAATGCTGGAATCAAGAGCTTGAATGTTAGTAAAACCAGTTTGTAATTGTGGCATGTGGCACCTCCGTTTTGTGTCTGAATATGTATCACATGTATTATATCGAATTATATTTGAAGAAGCTCCTAGTATCTGATAGACTTTGGAAAAACTGGACGCTAGTTTATGGCTAAGGAAGATATTCGACAAGATATTAACGACAATCAGGCTAACTGGAATGATCGTGCAAAGGTTCATATCAATTCAAAATTTTACGACGTTGAGAATTTAATAAATGATTCTCATAAAATTTCAGAGACGACGCTACATGATTACGATGTTCTCAAGCCTTTTTTGCCAAATAGTAATATTTCAGGGTTAGATTTGTTACATCTTCAGTGTCATATTGGGACAGATACATTGTCGTGGAAGCGTTTGGGTGCCAAGAAAGTTTTTGGTTTAGACTTTTCGAATCGGTCGTTACGTTATGCTCAAGAGATTGCCCAAAAAGCTCAAGCGGAAATTACATATGTCCAAGGGGATGCCCGTTTTGCGTCTGATAAAATTACTGACAAATTTGATGTGATTGTAACTAGTATGGGAACGATTACGTGGCTACCTGAATTAGATAACTGGGCAAAATCAATCTACCAACTTTTGAAAGATGGTGGAACGTTCATGATTAGAGATGATCATCCGATTTTAAATACCTTAAATTTTGAAACGTTTAATATGACGGCGGATTACTTCAATCTTGATGTTGATACTTATAGAAGTGACGAATCGTATACTGATAATGCTGGAATTAAAATCACCCATACACTAAACCATAATTGGAATCATGATTTTCAAGAAATAACATCCGCCTTATTGAAAGCTGGATTAACGATTGAATTTTTAGGTGAATATCCGCGAACTGAATGGCCAGCCTTGAAAGATTTGGTTCAAAAAGATGGCTGGTTTGTATTGCCGGAAGATGCTCCACAAATTCCGTTGACATTTGCCTTGGTAGTTAAAAAGCTTTAATAGACACTAGGTTATTTTGGTTGGTCAATCTGAGTAAAATATTTTTATATCCTAGCTTCTTCTTTTATGGTAAAATATTTCGAGTTGCTTAACTTTCCATAATGTATACCAAAAGGTCAATCTCAAGGATTGCGGTCATGTCGGGTAAGTAAGCGCTTAAATTTTTTGATATTTTTAAATCATTTTTCTACTATTAAGCTTAAAATATTGTATATTTGAAGTAACCGTTAGGTGAATAAATTAGAAAGAATGATTTATTTTCACTTGAGGAAAACGCCATGACAGAATTAGATACAAAGAAGAAGTATATCAGCTGGCCAGTATTGGCCCTTATGGATTTTGTGACAGTTGTTGGGTTCGATGACCTGACTTACAACTTCCAAAATCAGGGAATGGGCGTAATAACGTCCTGGATCATTATGATTCTCCTGTATGTTATTCCGTATTCATTAATGGTAGGCCAACTTGGCTCGACGTTTGATGATGATGGAGGCGGGTTAACATCATGGGTAAGAGAAACTAGTGGGGAATTCTTAGGTTACTTCGCAGCTTGGACATATTGGGCTGCTTCAATTCCTTACGTTGTTGATACCGCGAATACAATTGCTGTGGCAATGGGCTGGGTCGTTAATGGCGATGCACGTTTGCAGACACAGATGTCGAATAGTCATTTCGCATTATTCACGTTATTGATTTTTATTTTCTTCATAATTATTCAATCCCGCTTTGAGCGATCACTTGAAGTACTGAGTACTATCGGTGGAATTGCCATGTTTGGAATGACGGTTTTATTCGTTTTGATGACTGTGACGGCACTGTCGATGGGTGGTCATATTGCGACGAAACCATTGACGGTTCATACAATCGTACCAACATTTAATTTGCATTATTTAACTACCTTAGGGTTTTTGATTTTTGCAATTAATGGTGCCGAGAGAATTGCGCCCTTTGTAACAAAGATGCGTAATCCTAACCGTGACTTTCCTAAAGCAATGATTATGTTGTCCATCATGACGGGATTTTTGACCATTTTCGGATCATTTTCTCTGGGCGTATTTTTCAACGCTTACCATTTACCAGATGATTTGAAAATCAATGGTTCCTATTATGCCTTTCAAGCCTTGGGTCAAAGATTCCACATGGGCAATACATTAATGTATCTCTTCGCCTTTACAGAAATCTTTTATTTAGCAGCTTTGTTGGCTGTTTTGCTAAATGCAATGACTAGAATGTTGATTTCTGATACGGGTAATCGTTATATGCCAAAGTTCTTGCGGAAAACAAATTCAGCAGGCTTGCCAATTAACGGTTATCTACTAACGGTTGGTTTGAGTGCTTTCATTATGTTTTTAGGTATTTTGTTACCTAATATGAAAGATATCTTTAATTGGCTATTAAATTTAAATGGAATTATTTCGCCAGGGGTAACTTGTTGGATTTTCTGGTCTTATATTAAGATTAGAATGGATGACGATAAGTATAAGTCTGGATATGTTTATATAAAAAATAAAACAATGTCGTTGGCAGTCGGCTGGTGGTGTCTGTTAGTTACAGGCGTTGCGACGATTGCAGCGATTGGACCACAAGATGTTCCGTTTGGTTCATCAATGTGGTGGTATGAATTGGTGATAAATTTTGTAGCCATTATTGTTTTAATTGGCTTAGGATTTGTATTACCATACATAACAAAGAGAGAAAGACGCAGTCAAACTGGTACAGCCTTTACGAAAATACAACGTTTCGGAATTGGTGTGGCAGTTATGGCAACGTTATTAGGCGATTTGTATTTGGGCGATGCCAATTTCAATCGTAACATTGGGTATATCATTTTATTAACAGCCGCAGGACTCATACTGACGATAGCTATGGGTTGGCGCGAACATGATTTGAAGGAGAGTCTTGAATAGTAGTATTCAGGGCTTTTTTTGTATGCCGCCTGCAGGAGCAAGAAAATTTAGGTCGCTGTGGGGACCGACAAAAGCCAAGGTCTTTTGTCTCGATTTTGAGCCTTGCATAAACCGCAAGTCTCAAAAGTCGTCCCGTGGTGTAATGGCTAAAGCCATAACGCCACCTTCACGGCGACCTAAATTTTCTTGCTCCTTCCGGCTAGTTTATTTGGTGGTTTGGATGTTGTTGATTAATAAATTTTAATAGCTGGGTATCGGAGATGAAAGTATATAACAGCATTAGATTGTATCAATTCAATGATTTCAAGATTTTATCAGGTATTATATGATATTCGAATTATCATAATGTTTTTCAGTTTAAAAAAGCTAGTCGGAAGAGTAGAGAAACAGTTACTGGCGGTGAAAGTGGTGTTAGGACGACTGATTTTGTCGTTCTTACAGCACCGGACGTGTTGGAGACTTGCTGGTCTTGCAAGGCTTCAACCGAGGTCCGAGACCTTGGCTCGGGCTGTTCCGCACTGCCAGTGACTGCTTCTCTGCTCTGGAGACGGCATACTTAAAGACACGTTCTTTAGAAAATAAAATGAGCATATTTTTACATCTAGTTATTAAAACTAGATTGAATAGTTAAGATAACTATGATAAATTATAACAGTAATTACAAAAGGAGTGCGTACGTATATGGATGAATTGCAAGTTTGGCTAGATAAAATGGAGGATTATCGTTTACCAAGATTTGATGAACTGCCTGAATTGGACTTATATCGTGATCAACTGTTGACGCTAGTTGATAAGTATATCGGTCCTGTTTGGTTGGAAGATGGTCCAGTTGTTACAACTTCAATGGTTAATAACTATGTGAAAAATGGTCTGATGCCACATCCAGAAAAGAAACGTTACACTCGTGAACATTTAGCTTATTTGATTGCTATTACTTTCTTGAAACAGGTCGTTTCAATTAGTGAGATTCAAGAAGGTCTAGACGTTCAAACCAAACTAAATGGTGGGATTGCCAAAGCCTACGACTTTTTCTGTGAGAAACAGGAATTGGCCTTAAAGATGTTGAATCATCGAGAAGAGGGGCAGGTACTGTCTGAAAAGAATCAGTCAGCAGCCTATTTGCTAGTCGAAATGGTAACAATCGCCTTTGCCACAAAATTAATTACTAAAAAAATATTGATGATTGAAACACATAATTTAGACGAAAAGAGTTAATTAAAATGGAAAAGATTGCTGTATTGGTAGATTCCTGCTGTGATTTGCCAAAAGAATATCTCGATAAAACTGGTATCTATGAATTACCAATGCAAATTGCTTACCATGATAAGACTTACCGTGATCGGATAGAAATTTCCGCCGAAGAGGTTTATCAAAATTTACCGATTGAAATTCCTAAAACGTCCTTACCATCAGGTGATTCAATTCAAACAACGCTTGATCAGATTGCGGCAGATGGTTATGACCATATTGTCTCAATTTCGGTTTCTTCAAGTTTAAGTGGAACGTTTAATTTTTTGAAGGTTTTTCTTGATGAAGATGATCGCTTTAAGTCAGCTTATTTTGATACGAAACAAGTAGCTGTGGCGGCAGGATTAATCGCTGTCGGTGCTAAAAATATGATTGACGACGGTAAAGACTTTGCCGATGTTACAGCTAAAGTTGCTGAAATGATAACTAATACGATTGTGTACTTCTGCATTCCTACGTTGACTTACTTACGTGCAGGTGGTCGAATTAGCGCAACTGCTGCAGCCGTCGGTGGCATGTTAAAGTTAGCACCAATCATTACATGTAAAGCCGATGGATCATATACGATTGCCGCTAAAGCGCGTGGTATGAAAAAAGGTCAAAAGATGATGTTGGGTTTTGCTCAAGACTTCTTGGGTGATGACAAGGATTATCTTTTGGCAGTCGGACATGGAGCTGATGAAGCTGGTGGGCAAAAGATGCTTGATTTACTACATGCTAACGATATCCATGGTCAACAAGAATTCTTAGGTCAAGTTGGACCAGCCCTTGGCGTTCATACTGGACCAGGTTTAGTTGGTATCGGAATGGTTAAAATTTAAAAAATAGAATTTGGAATAAAACATAGATTTTTCCATTTAAGAAAAAAGACTTCAGTAATCCAAAATTGGGTTCTTTCTGAAGTTTGGTTAGCTGCCGCCTCTGGGTGCAAGAAATGTTGGCGCTGTGGGGACCGGTTCGAGCCGAAAAGCGGTCTCGAACCTCGATTTTGAACTTCGCAAAGTGCGCGAATTTCAAAACTCGTCCCGTGGTGTAATGGCTGAAGCCATAACGCCACCTGCACTGCAGCCAACATTTCTTGCACCCAGAGACTAATATATTTGTTATTTTTTATATGATGTAACTAACTAATTCGATAAACAAGTGCTATATTATTCGAGATTTAACATAATAAAAAGGCTAGATATTTTTTGTATACCAAAAAAATATCTAGCCTTTTTATATTCGATTCTATAACCAAAGTTGAGAAGGAATCAAAATCGGATTGCTGGCGACATTTTCCTTAATGTTAGAAAGCTAAACCTGTTTTGCCCCACTTTCTATCCTTTGATTTCATTTTTCCACAACTTCACGTCAGCCTTTTTATTAGTTAACTCTTTTTTGATAATCAATTCCCGACCTAGTTGTTCCGGATGATTGATCACTTCAGTTAATTCTAATTCTAGCTGAGCAATTTCAATATTTATCGTTTTGATTCTTAGTTCTAGTAGTTGATTTATAGTGGATTGTTGTTGGGTTCCTAGAAAGTGTAACCGTAAAATGAAATTGTCATTATCTAGCGTTGTACTTTCTGATGATAATGGTAGGATTAGCCAATCTTTGAAAAAACTTTGTCCTTGATTGGTTAGCTGATAGGTTTTTCGACGACTATTTTTGGGATCAGTTTTAAGGAGATTAATTTGGTTATCTTTAAGCATCCGATTCAACTCGGGATAGATTTGACTAAATGGGGCTGTCCAAAATTCGGCTTTTTCTTTATCAAAAGTTTGTTTGATATCGTAGCCAGTCATTGGTCGACGAGTAAGTAGGCCTAGAATCATGTATTGCAATGTGTTAGAACGTGCCATAAAAAGCTCCTTTACAATTTTTTACTATGTATTAAACTATATATATTAATATATAGTATTGAGGAAAATTATGAAACAAGTTAAAAATAAAAACCTAACAATGATCTTGCTAGGTATTGGGATTGTGATTTTTATGTCTACTCTCGATAGTAGCATTGTTACCGTGGCGCTACCAGTGTTGAGTCGGGCACTTCATACCAATATGAGTTTAGTCAATTGGGTCGTTACTTTATATTTGATAGTAATGAGTAGTACTTTGATGATTTTTGGAAAACTTGGTGATAAATATGGAAAAATCAGATTTTTCAAATGGGGAACAGCTATATTTGTTATTAGTTCAATGCTCTGTGCCTTATCACTAAACTGGCTGTCACTAATATTAGCTCGAAGTTTGCAGGCAATTGGTGCAGCAATGACAATGGCAACTTCAAATGGGATTATTGTCGAGGGTTTTCCAGATAATCGCCGTGGTCAAGCCTTGGGATGGATGGGGTCGTTCGTTTCACTAGGTGGAATTATTGGACCCAGTCTTGGTGGAATATTATTGAATTTCTTTCCATGGCATATTATCTTTTGGTTGAATGTCCCAGTGGGAGCAATTGCAATTTATCTTTTAGTAAAATATCTTCCTAGTAAATTGGATAAAACTTTTGTCAGCGATGGCTTTGATTTGGCGGGATCAATTTTATTATTAGTTGGTTTCACCAGTATGTTTATCGGAATTCTTTTGAGCCAACAGTGGGGCTGGGCCGATTGGCGGATTCTTAGTTTAACGCTGGTTGGATTGATTTTATTAATAATCTTATATCGTTATGAGTCAAAACAAAAAGAACCAATTTTACCAGTTTCGTTATTCAAAAATAAATGGTTTACGATGCAGTTATTAGCCTGTTTTATGGTCTTCATCGTTGATTTCTTTTTCGATGTTTTAGCGCCATTTTATTTACAAAATGCACGTGAATTTAGTCCATTATTTAGCGGCTTTTTCTTGTTGATTTTTCCAGTGGTTCAATTATTTATTGCACCGATGTCAGGTTCATTGGCAGATCGTCACGATCCGTTTAAGATTACTTTAGTTGGCTTGGCAATAATTAGTTTCGGACAAATTTTCTATGTCTTTAGTGGACTACATAATCCCGTTTGGATTTTTGCGATTGGAGCCGCTTTGGCAGGATTAGGAAATGGGTTATTCCATTCTCCAAATAATGTTTTAGTTATGAGTAATGTTGCTGCCAAAGATTATGGCTCTGCAGGTAGTGTCTACAGTTTAGCCAGAACGGTGGGAATGGTCGTTGGTTCAGCCTTATCAACGACGTTATTGTTTGGCTCGATGTCGATTCTAAATGGAAGTCGTGTTAAATCATACACACCTAATAATCCACAGTTGTTTATTGATGGAATGCACCTTACCTTTGGATTATCTTGTTTAATTAGTGTGGCTTTATTATTGGGTATTTTCTTGTGGCATCGTAAAGCTAAAAGAATGCAAAATTAAAAAGAGTGGGACAAAACATGTTCAGCTTTCGAGCATTAAGGCAAACAGCCCCAGTAATCCGATTTTGGATTGCTGGGGCTGTTTGTTTTAAGCGGAAAAAGCTATGTTTTGTTCCACGTTTATGCTGCATATTTAAAGATAATAATAGTTTTGTCCCAAACTCTTTTTTTTAGTTAATTTGTTTATTTTTCATGTTGGCAACTACGTAATATAAAATAGCAGTGATTAACATTGCTGGGAAAGTGGCACCAACGGTATTGACGATGAAATCGAGTTTATTTAGTCCGAGGTAACTAATAACCCCAATAGCCCAAGTGGCAATGGCTATTAAATTGACCCCTTTGGTGTACCAGTAGCTACCATTAACTTTTGAAAATTGAGAAACTTCGTAATCCTTGCGTTTGATAAAGAAGAAATCAACTAGGAAAATGGCAATCTCTGGTCCCAAGAACATTCCGATACCGTCGAGAAATGTCTCAAAGGTTGTTAAGAAACTGGCGATATAGACAGGAATAAATGTCATAACGGTTGCGACTAACGTAACGATCCATAAGGCTGGCGTTAGTTTAAGACGGTGGAAGATATTGGTTAGAGCGGAACCGGCGGCCATTAAGTTAACCGCATTAGCAGTTGTACTTGTGATAACGATAACTAGCATTGCTAAAATACCTAAGCCTAACTTAGCAGCGATTGTACTAGGGTCGGCGTTGTTAGGATCAAATTTATTGATGGTAATAGCTGTTGCGATAGTGGCGATCAAACCAATAAAGGCAAACCAGAACAAACCGATATTTGCTCCTAAAAATGAAGCAGTTGTGGCAGCGTGTTTATCTTTTGTAAAACGACTGAAGTCAGCTGCGGCCGTGACCCAAGCTAGGTTAAAAGCGGCTAAGATATCAACGATTTTACCACTGGGCAGTTGAAACTTTGCGGCGGGTTGATATTTAACGATATCGTGAAAAGGGACTGTCTTCAAAACAACGATAGATTCCCAAGTAACTAAAATAATAACTAGAATAATTCCAAAACGTTCGATCCATTTAACTGATTTTTCACCTAATGAAATAGAAATTAGATGTAGAATGGACATAACGACAATACCAATAATAATGCTGAATTGGTTGTGGAAGGATGAATTGTCCCAACCGAGAAGATCTTTTAGAATAAAGCTGATTGATGTTGCAGCGATAAAAGTATTGATTGCTGCCCAACCGATGAATTGGACAACATTGACGATTGAAGGGATGATAGAGCCTTTAACGCCGAAAGATGGTCGAGTTAACACCATAGCTGGGAGTCCTGTTTTATAGCCCATATATGATGCTAATCCTAATAGAATATAAGAAAGTGAACCAACAACTACCAACAGTGTAGATGCTTTGATTAGACCAACAGCTGCGATAACACCACCGATATACCATGTTCCGTTGTTAGCGTTGGCTCCGATCCAAGTAGCGAACATATCCCATTTGGACATGGCCCGCTGGTCGGATGTGGTTGCTTGAATGTGTTCTTTTGTTGCCATATTTTTTACCCCCATATTGTCTTGTGAGCAGTAAAAAAGGGGGACTGCTAAAATGAGCAGGCCCCTCAATTTTCAAAATTTACCGCTCTTTTGTCAGCCTCGCTGGACTGCCCTTAAAAAGATCTATATTGCTGTAAGTCTAATTGAGAAATTTGGCATTGTCAATACAGAAATTGTATACTATATCAAAAATAAAAGGAGTGTATCGCGATGTTATTACAACAAGTCAGAATTGAGAATCAACCTGCTCAAGATATCAGAATCGAAGACGGTAAGTTTACTGAAATTGCTGAACACCTAACGCCTAAAGATGGTGAAGAAGTAATTGCTGGTCATGAAAAATTGGTTTTACCACCATTCGTTGATCCTCATGTGCACTTGGATAGTACTTTGACAGCAGGCCAACCTGAGTGGAATGAAAATGGTACGTTGTTTGATGGAATTCGCATTTGGTCTGAACGTAAAAAGGATTTAACCTATCAAGACGTTAAAAAACGGGCTATTTTGGCTTTGAAGATGCAAGCTAGTCATGGTATTCAGTTTGTCCGCTCACATGTTGACGTGACTGATCCGAGTTTGAAGGCCTTGAAGGCTTTGATTGATGTTCGTGAAACAGTTAAAGACTGGATGACATTGCAGATTGTTGCTTTTCCACAAGAAGGAATCCTTTCATATCCACACGGAAAAGAATTAATGGAAAAAGCTGTTGATTTGGGTGTAGATGTTGTTGGAGCTATTCCACATTTTGAATTTAATCGAGAATATTCAGTAGAATCGTTGCACTTTGCTTTTGACTTGGCACAAAAAAATGACTTGTTGTTTGATGCACACTGTGATGAAATTGATGATCCCAGTTCACGTAGCTTAGAAACACTAGCTACCTTAGCTTATGAAAGTGGTCTAGGTGATCGTGTAACGGCGTCACACACTACCGCAATGGGATCGTATAACGATGCTTATATGTATAAATTGATGCGCTTGTTGAAGATGTCTAATATGAACTTTATTTCTAATCCCTTGGTCAATATGTACTTGGGTGGCCGTTTTGATACATATCCTAAACGTCGTGGCTTAACAAGAGTCAAAGAACTTAACGAAAATGGTATCAATGTGGCTTTTGGTGAAGATGATATTAAGGACCCATGGTATCCAATGGGTAACGGTAATATGTATGATGTTTTGGCAGAAGGTCTACACGCTACGCAAATGATGGGACATCAAGAAATTATGGATTCGTACAAATTCATTACAACCAACAGTGCTAGAGTTATGCATGTCCAAAATCAGTATGGAATTGAAGTAGGTAAACCAGCCAACTTTGTTATGCTCAATGCCCATAATTTCTATGATGCTTTGAACAAACGTGCTGAAGTATTGTTGTCCGTTCATAACGGTGAGGTTATCGGTAAAACCAAGCCAGCTGAAACTGAATTATATATTTAGTACTTGTGATGCTAGTTGATTTTTAATTATGGAATCGAAATAACTTTTGAAATTTAAAGTCAAAGGATAAATATATGATATTAGAAAGACCCAGCGTTATTAATTTGAAAAAATTGCAGTCGGAATTAGATGGTATCGTTAATCGCCCCGATATGGATGAATTATCTGAATTAATTAAGATGTATCAACTTTATCAAGCTGGTCAAAAAGAAATTAGTACCAAACTAGAAAATTTGGATTCTGAATTTCAAGTTAATTATGATTATAATCCGATTCATCATATGGAATCGCGGATGAAAGAAATGCAAAGCTTGTTACAAAAGGCTGAACGCAAGGGCTATGATCTTACGACAAAGGCTATTGAAGATAATATATACGATATAGCTGGTATTCGAGTGATTACGAATTACATTGATGATATTTACAATGTTGAAAAATTGTTAGTTGATCAAACTGATGTGACACTATTAAAACGCAAGGATTACATTAAGAATCCTAAAGATAGTGGCTATCGTAGTTTGCATATTGTCGTTAAGGTTCCGGTCTTTCAAGCCACTGGTCCGATTGATGTACCTGTTGAAATTCAAATTAGAACCGTCGGTATGGATATGTGGGCTAGTTTAGAACATAAATTACGTTATAAGACGGATGCAAATCCTGAACTAGTCAGTAAATATGGTGACCGTTTGAAGGGTTATGCGGAAGAATTGGAACAAATTGAACGTGGTATGCAAGGAATTCATAAAGAATTGATTTAATACAAAAAGAGTAGAGAGCGGGACAAAATATAGTCAGCTTTCTAGCATTAAGTAAAACAAGGCCCGTAATCCGATTTTGGATTGCGGGCCTTGTTTGGTTTAAGTGGAATAACTAGGTTTAAAATGTATGTCTTAATAATATGATGCTCGTGCTAAACTGCTTGTTCTTGATTGTTGCTTAAGAGCCAGTCTTCTTTAGTCAGTTCGTAAGCCATGACTTTGCGAACTTCACCTGTGTGTGGTGAAGGGAAAGTTCCAATTGAACCTAAATCATGCATGCCCATTTTGCTCATAACTTTGCCAGAACGTGGATTACTGCTTGCATAGTGGGCTTCGATACGTTTGAAATTCAAGGCGTTGAAGCCATAAGCCATCATACCAATGCCAACTTCGGCCACATAACCTTTGCCCCAAGCACTTTGAGCTAAAGCGTAAGTCAAAATGCCAGTCGTATCTTCAGGATGGAATTCATAGAAACCGATCAACTTATGTTCATCTTTTGTTTCGATTCCAAATGTATAAGCCGTATTTAAAAAGTGGCTTTCAAAAATCGCAGTGAAATTAGTTGGCGTTTTGACGTCACGATAGCGTGTGTATCGAACGACTTTTGGATCCAACAAAATCGCTTTTAATTCATCATGGTCCGTCATTTTGATCGGACGAATGATTAATCTCTCTGTTATAATTTGACGCATCCTTTTTTTCTCCAAATATTAAATTAGAATTTGAATATAAACTATTATTCCAATACTGTAAACAAATTTATTTCGGAGACAGTGTTTTAAAAGCTAAAGTGTCCGTGCAAAGGTTGATATGCCGCCCATTAGCGCAAAAGAATTGGCCTTAAATTTCGGCCTGGAAACTCGTCTCGTAGTTAGTAAATCTAGTCGCTAGAAGTTGGTTAAATAATAAGTTAGAAAGTTAGACTTTGAATTGCAAACGATACAGAGTGATAAATACTTTTATTTAGCGAATTCGTACGTTTTGACGTGAGTTTTTAAACCGCAGGTACAATTAGTCAAAAGAAAAATAATGGGGCTTATATCGTATTAAATTTTACTCATAATTATAGTAGAAATACTCGTGGTGCTAGTTGATTTTTTGATTATAGAATTGGAATAATTTTCAAATTCAAAAGATTCAGAACATACTACATATCCAGTAATTTTAGTCATTGATTCAAAAACAAACAATGAACTAGCCGGAAAGAGCAAGAAATTAGGTCGCTGTGCAGGTGGCGTTAGCACTTTAGTGCTTACACCACGGGACGACTTTTGAAACTCGCGATTTGTGCGAGGTTCAAAATCGAGACAAAAGACCTTGGCTTTTGTCGGTCCCCACAGCGACCTAATTTCTTGCTCTTGGAGGTGGCATCTTTAATTTTTCGGTTCTCAGTTAAGAATATGAGAATATATCTAAAATTAAAAACTAACGAATTATCATAACTTTGAAATGGCATATTTAAAAATTAAAAAAATTTATAATTGCTAAATTACTATGGAATAACTATCATGACAGTAGTTAAGTAACAATTTTTAAAAAATATAAAAATCAAATCGTTGACAGATGTATAAACATATTATAAACTTTACCGCGTCAAGTAGGCTTAAATTAATTTAAAATCGAGGAGTTCTGACTAAATGAAGGAATGGAAAAAAGAAACTGTGTATCAAATTTATCCACGCAGTTTCCAAGATTCAAATGGAGATGGGATTGGTGATATTAATGGAATTATATCGCGTCTAGATTATTTACAAGAATTAGGCATTGGGTTGATTTGGTTAACGCCAATGTATCGTTCCCCAGGAAATGACAATGGCTATGATATAGCAGATTATTATCAAATTGACCCTGTTTTTGGTACTATGGATGACTTCGAGAGGATGTTACAGGAAGCTCATAAACGTGGTATCAAAATTATTATGGATATGGTTTTGAACCATACCTCAAATGAGAATCGTTGGTTTCAAGAAGCCTTGAAGTCAAAAGATAATCCTTATCATGACTATTATATTTGGCGCGACCCAGTGGACGGTCATGAACCAAATAATTGGGTTTCCAAATTTAGCGGTAGTGCTTGGAAATTTGTACCATCATTAGGTCAATATTATTTGCACTTATATGATGTTACAATGCCCGACTTGAATTGGCGTAATGAGAAATTACGTTATGAAATTTTTAAGATGCTCACATACTGGGCTAACAAAGGTATCGATGGATTCCGTTTGGATGTTATCAATAACATTTCTAAAGATAAGAACCTTCCTAACGATACTTTTAAAACACCATTAGATGATGGACGTAATTTCTATACTAATGGACCACACGTACACGAATATATTCATGAAATGTATGAGAAAGTCTTTGGACCTAATAAGTTTGTGACTGTTGGGGAACTTTCGTCGACACCTATTTCTGAAGCTGTTAAGTATACTAATCCTAAGCGCCAAGAACTTTCTATGGCTTTCACTTTCCATCATGTGAAGGTTGACTATACTGACGGTAATAAGTGGACTTTGGGTCACTACAAATTGACTGACTTGACGAAGATATTGAGTGATTGGCAAGTCAAAATGAATCGCCAAGGTGGTTGGAATGCACTCTTTTGGAACAATCATGACCAGCCACGAGCTATTTCTCGTTTTACGGATGATGACAAATATCGTGATCAATCGGCCAAGCTTTTAGCAATGGTCGAATTTGGCTTGCAAGGGACACCGTATATTTATCAAGGCGATGAAATTGCAATGAAAAATGCGTATTTTACGGATATCAGCCAATATCAGGATCATGAATCTATCAACGCCTACAACGAATTGATGAAAAACGGTGTTGATGAAAAATTAGCAATTAAAATTTTACAACAAAAATCACGTGAGAATTCTCGGTTGCCTATGCAGTGGGATTCTAGTAAATATCACGGCTTCACTACTGGTCAACCATGGTTAAAACCATTGCATCATGATGACTATTCTGTTGAAAAAGTCTTAAAAATGAAAAATAATGTCTTTAATTTCTATCGTGCATTGATTTTCTTGCGTAAAAATAAGGTATTATTAACAGATGGGGCATATAAATTACTAAATGCCGAAGATAATAGTGTTTATAGCTATGAAAGATTTAATGACAAGGGTAAAATTTTAATAATGGCTAATTTTACTGCAGAAACTCAAACGCGAGAAATTGCTGATGGCTTCGACTTATTGTTGGGGAATTATGAGGACGTAGAAATGAGCAATAAAACGGTAACTTTACGGCCATACGAATCTGTAATGTTAGAAAATAAGTAATACTGTGAGGGGTATTGCTATTTATTTTCATTAGAGGGTAATTTAATAAATTGCAGGACTAATTGAGGAGACAATATGCCAAAGAACTTATATTCAGATATATACCATATTTTAAAAGGCGAGATTGATAGTAATGTTTATCCGCCAAAATCAATTTTGCCAGGTGAAGAAGATTTGTCATCACGTTTTAGTGTGACTAGAAATACAATTCGTCGGGCTTTAAAAAAATTACAAGCTGACGGTTTAGTTTATACGGTAAAAGGCCGTGGTGTAGTGGTTTTGGAACCAATTGTCGACAACCGAGTGATTTTCTCAGCTGCCAACCATTTCGGATTTCAAGATTTAATGAGTTTTCCCCAAAATAAATTCATCAAACAATTAACTACTAAAGTGCTCGAATTTAAAGAAGTTCAAATTGATGAAGAACTATCAAAACATACTTCATTTACCCTGGGTGATACAGCTTACTATGTTGAGCGATTACGGATGGTCAATGGACAAGCTATGGCGATTGATGCTAGTTATTTCAGAAAAGACAGCGTACCTAATTTGTCACTCGCTGATGCTGAAGGTTCGATATATCAATATATTCGCGACGAAAATCTTTTTAAGATAGCTGCTGCACGATCCATTGCATCAGTTGAAACTGCCACTGAAAAAGAATTTAAAAATTTGAATCTTGGGGATGCTAATTGTGTCGGTGTATTGAAAAAGTACGTCTATACTGACTTAGGTAACCTCTTTGAATGTACAGAGACTAAATATATTCCTAACCATTATTCATTAGTTGGATTCGAGTCGTATTAAGGGGTTCCGCCTCCAGGAACAAGAAATTTAGGTCGCTATGGGGACCGGTCGGAGCCAAGGTCTCCAACCTCGATTTTGATCCTTGCATAAACCGTGCAAGTCTCAAAAGTCGTCCCGTGGTGTAATGGCTAAAGCCATAACGCCACTTTCACAGCGACCTAAATTTCTTGTTCCTTCCGGCTAGTTTATTCGTTGTTTGGAATTTTTAGTAAAAACATCAAACTTGAGATTATGGGTTCTTTCTCAAGTTTGTTTTTAGAATTGAATATAAAAGAAGGCTAGATATTTTTCTTGATATAAATCCAGAAAAATATCTAGCCTTTTTTTCTGTGTTCAATTTCGAATAATGCGGTACTTTTTTATCGAATTAGTTAGTTAAATTATACTAAAAAACAACAAATACATTAGTCTCTGGGTGCAAGAAATGTTGGCAACAGTGCAGGTGGTGTTATGGCTTCAGCCATAACACCACGGGACGAATTTTGAAATTCGCGTACTTTGCGAAGTTCAAAATCGAGACGAAAGACCTTGGCTTTCGTCGGTCCCCACAGCGCCAACATTTCTTGCACCCAGAGACGGCAAATACCCAATCCCCAAAAAATATTAAAACTTAATGATTTGATTAAATATGAAGTTATCAGGAATAAAGTGTGATTCGGTATACTCGAATTGCTTTCCGTCATCATTAAAAGCAAAACTGATCATGTTTCCGACACAATTGTTGATACCTAAGTTTAAATTTTCGTAATCGACTTGTTCAGCATGTTCGATTCTTAATTGACGCTTGACGACAGCAATTTTCATTTCCAAATTATCTTTAATATAGGAATAGATTGAGCCTTTAGCAATTTCAGGTGTTATATTTGGAACAATTTGAGCATTAAAATAATTAATATCTAGGACTGCATTTTTATTGTTGATACGACGAACACGTTTAATCGCGTAGACGGGAATGCCTACAGCAAATGAAGTTTTGTGACTGAGCTTTTCATCGACGATTATTTGTTGAAAATCAGCGATAATTGTTGTTCTTTTTACATCTTCAGAGTTATTCAACGTGTGCAAACTGTCAATTTCCTTAAGACTTAAATTGATTTCTTGAGTTTGGGGCGTGTGTTCCAAAACGACGACGCCTTTTCCTTTTACGCTGTATACGAGACCTTCATCCGACAATTGCTTGATAGCCTTACGGATAGCGTAGCGACTAACATTAAATTCGTCAATTAATGATTCTTCTGTAGGTAAGCGCATCTTGATATTGTATTTTCCATTAATGACACGTGATTTAAGTTCCTGATAAATATTTTTGTTAGTAGTTTCAGCCATATTTAGCGCTCCAATAAATTGTTTGTATATACTATTTAATAATATATTATATTGAAAATGATTTAAACATAATAATTGGAAGTTGTTAATAAAATTAATAAAAATATATTCCATTCTCATAAATATTACAAAAAAACTAAGAATATTTAGACCATTTTTTTACGAATTAGCTGATCTTTGATATATTGGGCAATAATTTTTCCACCTGTAACTGAGAAATGAACGTGGTCTCCACAGTCAAATTCAGGCTTAAGCTGGTTATTTTCAGATGTCAGATTAGCAAGATCAATAACGTGTGGTAATTGTCGTAATTCAGAATTAATAGCTTGACGTAGACTTTCCTTTTCGTAATTCCATCCAGCAATATTGTCGTTACTATTGCCTTCAGCGGGAGTAATAGTCATTGGTACAAACTTTGCATCGTGTTGACGGCATTTTTCTTTGAGAATACGAATGGCGGTAACAATTGCCTTAGCAGTCGGTAATTCGGTGATAGGTGAGCCTGTTCCGGGATGTAGCAAGTCATTAATACCCTCCATGAAGATGACAATATTAGGTTGATAATCGGCTAGCATGTGATCAAAACGTGTGAATCCGGCTTCTCCAAAACTGTCAGACCAAGGTGAGGTACTATGGCCAGGTCGCAAGAGACGATTCCCGGCTATACCATAGTTTGCAGTCATGATTTGAAAATCCTTTTCTAAGTCCTTTGATAAAGGAGCTGAAAAATTGCCCTGATTAGTTAAAGAATCACCAAAGAATGCAATTTTTTTGTAAGTTTGAGCAGTATTAATTTGGATACCAGAGACACCGAAAAAATATTTGGGAATCGCGGTATCAGTTAAATCAGTTTCAATCAGGTTATTCGAAATCGTCATTCCAACTGAATGAATAGTTTGATTGGGGGAGCTGATATCGATATTTAAAAAAGAATTCTCAGGTATATCAAAATCAATCCAGTCTGACCATTCAATCAACCGAGCTTCGACTTGAAAATCTATGTTCCCATCTAAGGTCACGGTTTTCTTATCTTGTGGATCAATGTAAATTTCCAGTTTTGAAATTTGTAAGGGAATTTCATCGTACAAATTGTTTAATTGTAAACGAATTCGCTTAGTCGCCAGTGGTTGGAATATTTTTAGATGCTGGTGTCCGGTGGGATTGATGTTGTTAATATTTTGGTAGTTTGTAAAAGTGTGTTGCCAAGTGGTAGTTGTTATCATAATTAGTCCCCCTTTGGAATGGAAAGGCTTTTCATAGTCATCATAACATGTTTAAACATTTAAAAGGCGTTATAGTTAAATTATTTAATTTTTTTTGTAAAAAAATGAAGACTGGTATAGAACTATTTTCAGGTCAAAAACATAGTCCTCTAAATAAATAGACCCGTAATCCAAAAGCAGCAGATTACGGACCTATTTGTTTGTTTTAATGATTCAAAGCCGGCCATCAATTAATTTGTAGTAGCGGGTGCAGCATTCAATGTCCAAGTAACAACAGCGTTCATATTTTTGGCTGAGGTTTTGGTATTGTCAGCAGTATTAGGAATTTCTAGACTAGCTGAATCTGGTGTATTGAAGGTTGCTTTAATTAATCCGCCATTGTATGAGCCCTTTGTTAAGTTCATAACTGGTGCGGAATTACCAGTTACACTGCTTACAGAAATTTTGTCAGTTTTGAGTGGTGTTGCTGAATTGGAAACGTTATTGTTTTCTTCATTAACTAGAGGCATTGGATTCAAATGTAAGATAGCATCAAGTGTTGAGCCACCGTCAGTGTTAGTAGGATTCAATTTTCCAATTGCGGCAGAAAGAGTAAATCCGGGCATATCTTTTAAGTTATTACGTGAATCGATAACTGAAAGTGTACCGTCAGTATTACCATCACGACCGGCAGTTGCGTCACTTGTGTTAGTACCATCGTCAACTGTAAAACCATCGGTATTAACAACGTTACTCTTTAATTTACCGATTGATCCAACGGTCATTGTGCCGAAGTTAAAATCGGGAACAGCTTCCAATGTCAAAATACCTGAAAGTACTGTGACACTAACAGTTGATGTAGCTGGGGAGCCGTCTGCTTTAGTAGTTGTTGTATTAGAGCTAGTATCAGTACTTGCTGCCTCAGTAGTTGGAGTTGTATTAGCAGAGTAGGAAATAGCAAGAGAATCAGTGGTGTTATTGACTTTAATAGCTTCATTATTAGTAGTAGCTTTAGCTGTAGTTAAGGGTGTGAGGGACATACTAAGGCTTGTTAGTACTAATAAGCGTACGATGTTTTTAAAGATTTTCATCAGATGTCCCCCTAACTTTATTTATTAGTAGATCCATACGGACCCGCTCCATAATTAGAGTTTAGCAAAATATTCTTTACAGATTGTATCGTAATTTATAAATGATTTTTATCTAAACTGAAATAAGTCTACTGTATCTATGTTTATAAAAGGTTTGGCCGATATTCAAAAAATATGTTTATAATGTTAAAAATGCCACCGATTATTTTCTAATAAATAAGTAACGAACATATTTTTTTAAAACATTTGATATGTAATGATTAAGTTGACTAGCTCAAAAATATAGAAAAAGAGGGCCTGAGTGTCAAAGCAAACAAGACTAGTAATCCGATTTCGGATTGCTAGTCTTGTTTGGTTAAGATAAAAAATTATGTTTTGTTCCACATTTAAAGAAAGAAATAGTTATGTAACAGCTCTCTTGTTTGCTAGTAAATTGACCGGAGAAAGGGTGTTTTATCCCAGACTCATTTTTATAATCTTCTATTATATTAGTTATGTTGAATATTTTTATAAAAAATAAGCGATAAAGTATCGGTCAATGTAAGCGTATTATCTTACAAAAATGTCACATGAGACTAACACTTTGGTCATTGTAAACAAGAGTTATTTACTTTTAAATTACGACGTTCAATAATAAAACACGGTAATAGGAAATAGATTCTTATTCCGATACAGGCTGTGTTTGTCAAACGTTAGAATGACAATCGCAAGCTACAATGCGTATAGTTTGAAAATTGACGAATAAATTTTTATAATGTACTTGTTTAAACAAATATCGCCTGAGCCAGCGGACTTACTGCTTTTCTCTAAAAAAGGCAAAATATTTTTACGAAATATGCCGATTAGTATGGTGCAAATTTTTATTATAATGTTTATACAGGTGATATAGAAATAACTATATTTGATTATTTTGATTCATTTTTCGGTTTGACACCATTTGTTGAGAATGGTTATATTAATTTCCGCATAAGTAAATTCTTTCAGTGAGGTGTAGATTATGAAAAATAATTTGCTGACATTCTTGAAGAAACCAGTAACAGTTTTTATTCTTAAAACTGTTGTATTTTTCGCTATTTTCTTAGTGCTCTTATATATCTATGGATATAACGGTGTTGGAAGCGCCAAATTTATTTATAACGAATTTTAGCAGGAAGAAGGGAAAAATATATGAATAAAATCATTGAAAAAATCACCACTACTGCATTGCAATCACCTGAAAAAGTATGTTACGAGAACGGTAATGAAACACATACGTATCAAGAATTGCTACAAAAATCGGATCGTGTGGCTAGTTTCTTACAAAATCAATTTTTACCTGCTAAGAGCCCAGTGATTATCTTCGGTGGACAACAATTTGAAATGTTAGTAATGTTCTTGGGCGCAATTAAGGCTGGACATGCTTACATTCCAGTAGATGATGGTTCTGATCCATCACGTGTTATTCAAATTAATTCAGTTGCTAAACCAGCGTTGATTTTAAACTGGAGTGACATCACAGACTTTGGAGTAGAAACACCTCAAGTCACAAAGGCTGAGTTAGAACAAATCTTTACTTCAGATAATAATATTTACGATAGCAATCGCAGCGTTGGGCCTGATGACAACTTCTATATCATCTTTACATCAGGTACAACCGGAACACCAAAGGGTGTTCAAATCAGTACAAATAATATTTTGGATTTCTCAGATTGGGCTGAAAAGGAGTTCAACTATTCAGATCAAATGAATATGTTACTTCAAGCACCTTTCTCATTTGACTTATCAGTTTTCGATGTCTATCCAGGCTTGATGAGCGGTGCAACGCTTAATGTTGTTGATAAAGATACAACTAAGAATTTTGGTAAGCTGCAAGAAGCTATCGTTAATTCAGATTTCAATACCTGGGTTTCAACCCCATCATTCTTTGAAATGTGCCTTTTGTTCAGAGGATTTGATGCTGAACATATGCCACACTTGAACAAATTTATTTTCTGTGGTGAGGAGTTAACACATGCCACAGCTAAAAAGTTGTTGAAGAAGTTCCCAGATGCTGAACTTTACAACACTTATGGTCCAACTGAAAACACAGTTGCCATTACTTCAATCAAAATTGATCAAGAATCCTTAGATACTTATGATCGACTACCAATTGGTTACTTGAAGGGCAATATGGAGCACATGATCAACGGCGAAATTGATGAAACAACTGGCCGTTTAACTGGTGAATTATTAGTCAGTGGTCCAGATGTTTCTAAGGGTTATTTGAATAATCCTACGCAAACAGCTAAAGCCTTTGAAGAAATTGATGGCAAAATCTTTTACCACACTGGCGATATGATCAGTGAAGGTGATGATGGATTGTTGTTCTATCACGGTAGAACTGATTTCCAAATTAAGATGCACGGTTATAGAATCGAACTAGAAGAAGTTGATTCAATGCTTGGTAACCTTAAACAAATCAAGCAATCATGTACCGTTCCTTTATATAACAACAAAAAACAAGTCAGCAAGATGATTGCTTGCATTGTGCTTGAGAATGAATTTAATGACGATGACGAGAAAGATTTAACAGCAGATATTAAAGATTCACTTAAAGAAACAACAATGGAATATATGATTCCAAATGTGTTGAAGTTCGTAAAGCAATTACCAATTAGTAAAAATGGAAAAATTGATAGAAAGACTTTGATAGGCGAAATTAATGGATAACATTACACCTTACAGCAGTCCGCATTACTTTATCTATCTACTTCTACTTTTATTACCAATAATCATCGGATTATGGTTTGGTAAACGCTTTAAAGCTTATGACTTCTTCGCAACAGTTGTTATCTTGATTACCGCTTTCTTTGGTGGAAATATGACACAGGGGATTTCACTATTGTGTTACGTCCTGTACGAAATGCTTTTAGTTTTCATCTTCTTGTCGTATCGCAAGAAACATAATAATTTCTGGATCTTTACTATGTTCGTTATTTTGGCCATTGTGCCATTAGTCTTCGTCAAACTGGATCCATTGCTTAAGAATCAAACGATTTCGCTCTTTGGTTTCATGGGTATCAGTTATTTAACATTTAAGTCAGTTGAAATTATCATGGAAATTCGTGATGGTGTGATTAAAAAAATTACACCATATGAATTTGGGAGATTCTTACTATTCTTCCCAACTATTACTTCCGGACCAATTGACCGTTTCAGACGTTTCCAAAAAGATGTGGATAAAGTTCCTAGTCGTGAAGAGTATGTTGAACTTTTACACAGCGGTGTTGATAAGTTGATGAAGGGACTCCTTTACAAGTTTATTATCGGTTACTTCTTTGGAACGTTATTACTACCAAAAGTTCAAATTTTGGCTATGTCATACAGATATCAAGCTCCACTAGGATTGTCTTGGTGGGTTCTAGCTTACATGTATGTTTATAGTATGTATCTGTTCTTTGACTTTGCTGGTTACTCACTCTTTGCGGTCGCAATCAGTAACTTTATGGGTATCAAGACTCCAATGAACTTCAATGCGCCATTCAAGTCCAAGAATATTAAAGATTTCTGGAACAGATGGCACATGACACTATCATTCTGGTTCCGTGATTTTATCTACATGCGTTTGATGTTCACAATTATCAAGCACAAGTGGATCAAGAATCGTGTCACGATTGCCAACCTTGGTTATGTGGCATTGTTCCTTATCATGGGATTCTGGCACGGTGAGACTTGGTACTACATTGTTTATGGTATTTTCCACGCCATTGCAATGATCACCAACGATGCTTGGCTACGGTATAAGAAGAAACACCGCGAAAGCATTCCAAGCAACAAATTTACACATGCATTTGCCGTCTTCTTGACGTTTAATATTGTATGTTTCAGTTTCTTAATCTTCTCAGGATTTTTAAATACACTATGGTTTAGTTAGGAGAATTTATTATGGATGAAATTAAAACAAAGATTGTTGATATTCTAAAAGATGTAACAGGTTTGGATGATGCTGGTCAAGATGCAGATCAAGACTTATTCAAAGACGGTGTTCTAGATTCAATGGCAACTGTAGAAGTTTTAGTTAACTTACAAGACGAGTTTGATATTACGGTCCCAGTTTCAGAATTCGACCGTTCACAATGGTCAACAGTTAACAAAATTGCTCAACAAGTACAAGAATTGGAATAGATTATGAAAAAAAAGTTATGGATGATTTTTGGACCTGTTATAGTTGCTATTGCCGCTTTGTTAATCCTTCTCTGGGCTCCAATCAACTTTAAAACCGTTACACCACAAAAAGTTAGACAAGCTGCTACTTCGTTGGATGTTCGGGTCTTAAAAGGTGAAAGCGTTAAGAATGCTGCTGAGAAGGAAAACTATATCCCTATTATTGGTTCATCGGAACTTTCTAGAATGGATCCGTTCCATCCATCTTCCATGGCGCAAAAATATCATTGGAAGAATAAGCCATTTTTGCAAGGTAATCCCGGAACGGCTTCATTGACACAGGCAATGAATGTCGGAGGGATGACTAACTTGAAGGGGAATAAGGCCGTCTTTATCATTTCCCCACAATGGTTTACTAAATCCGGTGTACCATCTGATGCATTTAAATATTTCTTGTCACCATTACAATTGACCGGTTTTATTTTAAATTCAAGCAATGGAGATAAAGCAATGAATAAATACATTGCTAATCGAATGCTTGATTTGGATGTTGATAAAGGACCGATTGAAGATGGTGCTTTGAAACGAATCTCTGAAGGTAAGGAAATTACTAGCTTCCAACGTTTCTATATTAAAAACTTTGCTCGTTCTAGTTTGCAGAGCCAAGATGATTTGTTTGGTTCAATTTCCATGAATGACCATGAAAAAGCAATTGATCGTGCAGCTAGTCAATTACCCGATAAGTATGATTACAAAGATTTAAATAAACTAGCTACTAAATTAGCAGCTAAGCACTCAAGTGATAATGATTTGCAAATCGGAAATTCCTTTTATAAGAAGGAATTGAAAAAGAGAATCGTTAGATATAAGAATGCGCACCGTCATGTAACATATACTCATTCACCTGAATACAATGACTTCCAAGCTTTGTTATATATGTTTGCACAAAACAAGACCGAAGTAATGTTCGTTATCCAACCGGTTAACCCACATTGGGTCAAGTATACTGGGATGCCAATGAGTACGATTACTAACTTTGATACAAAAATCAAATATCAATTAAGATCACAAGGTTTCAACAATATTGTGGACCTATCACATGTTAAGAATCCAAACTATATCGCCGAAGATACTATTCACATGGGTTGGCGTGGTTGGTTGATGCTTGACCATCACCTAAAGGGCTTCTATAAGGATAAGAAAGCAAATCCTAAAGATACTCAATATAAGATGGATAGCTACTTCTTAACTGATACTTGGGCTAACAATACGAAATTTTCAAACAATAAATAATTAAAAGCTGACGATTTTTATCGTCAGCTTTTTTGTGTATAGCTAAAGGTTAAGCATGATGTGGAGATGGTATTAGTCCGCCGGAAGGGCCCAGAAAATTAGGTCGCTGTGGGGACCGATTGGAGCCAAGGTCTCCAATCTCGATTTTGAACTTCGCAAGGTGCGCGAATTTCAAAAGTCGTCCCGTGGTGTAAGGGATAAATCCCTAACGCCACCTTCACGGCGACCTAATTTTCTGGGCCCTTCCGGCTAGGTTATTTTTTGTTTTGAATAAATAGTTGGTAAATGGAAGTATTACATTTTAAAGCACATCAATAACTCCCAGAGTCTTAAGGTTTAAAGTATATTTTGATTTAGCTAAGAACTAAAGAACGCATTGTATTAGTCAAATGTGTCAAGCGCTTCGGGCCACTATGAGTTAGCAATTTGTCTAAGAATTAAGGTATATTTTGAATAAATGAATAGCTTACATATATTAACGTTATCTTTTTATATATAAAATAATTATATGGACAATTTCAAATAAATATCTTATGATGAAATCATTAAAATATCGTTGGATATTTTTTTACATATGTATGTGAAAAAATTAACATGTGAGGAGAATTCTGATGGATCAAAAACAAACAAGTAAAGAAATCCTTTTAAGAATGGTCAAGTCGTTTACTGAAAATGAAGTGGCTCCGTATGATATGGAAATTGATCATACGCGTTCTTATGTCAATGATCTCTTGAACAAGATCAAGCAATATGATTTTCTAAGTACAATGTTGCCTGAAGAGTACGGTGGAGCTGGATTTGATGGTGAAACTACTGCTGCAATGATCAATGAAATCGCGCGTGGTAATGCTAGTTTAGGTGTTACTCTTGAAGGTCACTTCAAATCGGTTGATCAGATTGTGAAGTATGGTAATCAAGCTTTAAAAGATGAGTATCTTCCACAAGCTAAATCACGAATCATAGCTTTTTCTATGACTGAACCAAGTGGAGGTTCCAATCCTTTAGGAATAACCTCACATGCTGAAAAGAAGGGCGATAAGTGGATCATCAATGGTGATAAAATCATGATCACTAATGGTGGATTGGCTGAAATATATTGTGTCTTAGTGAAGACTGCTCCGGAAGAATTATCATTCTTTGTCGTTGATAAAGATATGGAAGGTTTCGAATATGGTAAACAAGAAAACTTCCTTGGCTTGACAGGTGTACCCGTTGGCGAAATCGTCATGAATAATATAGAAGTTGATGAAAATCATCTCTTAGGTAAAGTTGGTATGGGAAAGGAAATTGGTGATAGCGCCCATAATGATGCTCGTGTGCTCATGGGAGCAGTTTTGACCGGAATTATGGAACATGAATTAGATATTGTCACTGATTATGCAACTCATCGTAAGGCAATCGATACGCCGATTATTCAGATGCAAGGTATTCAAAGAAAAGTAGCTGATATTGCTGTTGCCAAAGAAACAACCAAATTGCTTTATCAAAAAGCTGCTTGGTTAAAAGATCATGGTCAAGATTATGAAGAAGAAGCTGCTATGGCTAAGGCTTATGGAAGTCGTAGTGCGGTTAAATCTGGAGATGATGCCTTACAGATTTTAGGTGGCTATGGATACAGTCTTGATTATCCAGTTGAACATTTAATTAGAGATGCTAGAGCTATGGAAATAGCTGAAGGAACCGTAGAAAAGATGCGGACAGCCATTGCACTCATTGAAGCAAAGAATCGGGCCTAGGAGGAAAATTATGAAAATAGTTGTTTGTATTAAGCAAGTACCAGAAACTACGAATGTCAAAATTGATGAAAAAACGAAAAATATCGATCGTCGTGGTCTAGGTGGCGTAATAAATTCATATGACCTTCACGCTTTAGAGACCGCTTTAGAAATCAAACGAAATGTTGGTGGAGAAGTAATTACTTTAACTATGGGACCTGATGATTTTGCTGTGTCATTACGTGAAACTTTAGCTTTGGGTGCTGATAGTTCAGTTCTTTTATCTGACCGTGCCTTTGCTGGAGCCGATACTTTGGCCACTGGTTACGTCTTGGGTAAAGCCATTAAAAAGATTGGTGATGTCGATTTAGTTATTTTAGGACAACAATCAGTTGATGCCGATACGGGACAAGTGGGACCAATTATGGCCGAGCTATTGCAGGTACCACAAGTCACATATGCTAATGAAGTAACTGCTCAAGATAATAAATTAGTGATCAAACGTAATTTAGATAATGTTGCTCAAGAAATCACAGCTCAATTGCCACTACTATTGACTGTTACAGATACGATCAATCAACCTAAATATACTAATGTCGTTGAAATTACCAAGAGCTTTGCTAAACCAATCACAACTTGGCATGCTAGTGATTTACAACTAGATAGTGAGCGTGTTGGGCAAGCCGGTTCACCAACGATTGTTCGTTCAATTTCATCTCCAGAAAAAACCGCCAAGGTTGGTCATAAGTTGGCCGATGATCCAATGGAGGCAGCTAAAGAATTAGTAACAGCTTTGAAAAAACAAAATATGTTAGCGGAGGAAGATTAGGATGGTATTGATTAAAGAAAATTGGGTTTTCGTAGAAACAGATTTGCAAAAAATTAATCCAGTTACTTATCAATTGATTACGAAGATGAAACAGATCAGTCATGATCCCGTTGTTGCCGTTTTGATTGAGAAGACTGATGCTAACTTAGAAACAGAATTGGCTGAATATGGTCCAGATAAAATCCTTCTCATTAAAGATGACCAATTGGTAGATGGGGATGACCTTGAATTGACCGATGCTTTAAATAAGTTGATTCAAAAACAAGGCACACCAAATACCTTTATTTTCCCAGCAACGGTTGTGGGACGTTCTGTTGCCCCAAGACTTCAAGCACGTTTGAGAACTGGCTTAACCGCTGATTGCTTGGATTTGAAGTTTGAGGGCGATTTATTGATTCAAACTAAACCATCGTATGGTGACAATATTATGTGTGAAATCACGATTCCTAATCACCATCCACAAATGGCAACTGCCAGACCAAATGTTTTTGCGGCTGAGAAGCAAACAAATCCTGACCTTAAAGTAGAAGAAATTAGTCAACTTGATTGGGAAAAAGATAGTAAACTAGAAATTAAGAGCCAAGTTTTACCTCCAAAGACAAGTGATGATATTACGCAAGCTAAGAGAATTGTTGCGTTGGGACGTGGTGATAAAACTGATGCTGGAATCACCGTCGCTAATAAATTAGCACAAAAATTACACGCCACAGTTGGTGTAACTCGTCCGTTAACTGACCTAGATCAATACACAATTAATGAACAAATTGGTCAAAGTGGTCAAACAGTTGCACCTGAGCTATTAGTGAACTTAGGTGTTTCTGGTGCTGTGCAATATACAGCCGGAATTGCTAATGCCAAAGTTGTCGTTTCAGCTAATACTGACGAGAATGCGCAAATCTTCAAGTATTCTGATTATTATTTTGTTGGAAATGCTTTAGAGTTTTCACGCGCACTTGAAGCAATTTTGTAGAAATATTTATTATATACGTGTGGCGCTAGTTAATATGCCACCTCCAAGAGCAAGAAATTTAGGTCGCTGTGGGGACCTAAATTTCTTGCTCTTTCGGGCTAGTTCATTGTTTGTTTTTGAATCAATATTGAATAACTTTAAGTATTATATAAGTGTTAGTTAATTAAATACGTTTAGGGAATGCCCTTAGGAGCCAGAAAAATATGTCACTGTAGAGATTGGTTTTCTGGCTCTTTTCGGTTGATTCATTCTAGTAAAGGCTAATAACGACCAGTGCAGCAAGTTTTTAAAAATAGTAGAAATTTTTCAATATTGAGTTAATTTAGACCGTAATTGTTCAAATTTCAGGTTTAAAATAAAAAAAATCAAAAAAATTTTAATTAATTTATCGTCATGTAGATATAACTCGCTATCGTATACTATAACTACTATTGAGCGATAATTTTTAAACTGAAAATGACCCTTTTTTGTCAAGTAAAATGCTTACAACAAAACTGATAATTTGCATAAGAAAATTATATTTGTTAGGGTTATATAGGTCGCTGTTATTTACATTGTTTAAATAATAGCTTTTTTATTTCCATATAATGCATACTTCACAGCAGGTATGCATTTTCAATTCCAAGAATGGGGGATTTAATGAGTACTCAAGAAAGTACAAAACTAGAAGTCAAAAACTTAACTAAAATATTTGGTAAGCATCTTAATAAAGCCAAAGAGTTAAGCCGTCAAGGAAAAGATAAAGCAGAAATACTAAAGGAAACAGGTGCCACATTAGGTGTCGATAACGCCAACTTTAAGATTTATGATGGTGAGATTTTCGTTATCATGGGTCTATCTGGTAGTGGTAAGTCAACTTTAGTTAGAATGATCAACCGTCTGATCGAACCCACAGAGGGTGAAGTTTTGATCGATGGTGAAAACTTAATGAAAATCGACAAAAAGGAACTTCGTGAAGTTCGTCGTAAGAAAATGAGTATGGTTTTCCAAAACTTCGGGTTATTACCTAATCGAACAGTTTTGGAAAATACCGAATATGGTTTGGAAATTCAAGGTGTTGATAAAGAAGCCCGTGAACAAAAAGCCAAAGAAGCGCTAGAAACAGTTGGTATTACTGGTTATAACGATGAGTATCCTGATCAACTATCAGGTGGTATGCAACAACGTGTTGGACTTGCTCGTGCGTTAGCTAATGATCCCGAAATCTTATTAATGGATGAGGCCTTTTCAGCTCTTGACCCATTGAACAGAACTGATATGCAAGATCAGTTGTTGGATATCCAAGAAAGATTACACAAGACAATTGTCTTTATCAGTCATGATTTGAACGAAGCCCTAAAAATCGGTGATCGAATTATGATTATGAAGGATGCTAAGGTAATTCAAACTGGTACTCCAGAAGATATTTTGACTCACCCAGCTAATGAATATGTTGAAGAATTTATTGAAAATGTTGATCGTAGTAAGGTTCTTACTGCAAGTAACGTTATGATTCGTCCAACAATCGTTAATATTGAAAAAGCTGGTCCACGTTTGGCCTTGAAGATGATGAAGGATACTGAAGTTTCAACTGCTTATGTAGTTGATAACCGTCGTAACTTACTCGGTATCGTCGATGCCAATGATGTTATCAAACTAGTTCGAGAAAAGAATGGCGACTTAACATCAATCGTGCAAACTAAGGTTCCAACAACTACTGAAGACACACCTATCTCTGACTTGATGGATGATATTTCACAAACAGGGATTCCATTTGCTGTTATCAATGATAAGAAGCAATTAATGGGTATTATCGTGCGTGGTGCCGTTCTAGGTGCTTTAGCCGGAAATGAGGTGAGCGATTTTGAATAGTTTAATTTTTAGTAGTATTCCACAACTTCCATTAGCTCACTGGATCGACAATTTCGTCGACTGGTTAGTTCAATTTACAGGATTTTTCAATGCAGTTACTAATTTTATTGGATCAATCAACAATGCCTTTCAATGGGTCTTTGATTTAATTCCAATTTGGTTATTTATTGTTTTAGTTTTAGCTTTAACTTATTATGTCAATCGTGATCAACAAAACTGGGGCTTATTGATTTTCGAGTTCCTTGGTTTATTGATGATTTGGAACTTAGATTTTTGGCGTGATATGACACAAACATTAACACTTGTTTTAACAGCTAGTTTGATTGCGTTAGTTATCGGGATTCCACTTGGTATTTTGATGGCTAAGAGTCATACAGCTGAGATTATCTTGAAGCCAATCTTGGACTTCATGCAGACAATGCCAGCTTTCGTTTACTTGATTCCAGCCGTTGCTTTGTTTGGTATCGGTATGGTTCCTGGTATCGTAGCATCAGTTATTTTCGCTATGCCTCCAACAGTTAGAATGACTAACATGGGTATTCGTGAAGTACCTGATGAATTAATTGAAGCTGCTGATTCATTTGGTTCAACTGAATGGCAAAAGTTATTTAAAGTTGAATTACCAATTGCCAAAACTAGTTTGATGGCCGGTGTCAACCAAAGTATGATGCTTTCATTATCAATGGTTGTTATCGCCTCAATGATTGGTGCTATGGGCTTGGGAACAAAAGTTTACTTCGCTGTTGGTCGAAATGATGCTGGTAATGGTTTCGCCGCTGGTTTAGCTATTGTTATCTTGGCTATCATTTTGGATCGTTTAACACAATCATTAACTAGATCACACAGAAAACATTAGGAGGGATTATTTGAAGAAACAAAAGTTTATTAAACTTTTCTTACTAGCTTTACTAATTATCCCAATTATTTCTGCCTGCAGCTCCCAAACTGCTTCTTACAACAGTAAAGAAAAATTGGGACCACAGATCAACTATACAATTACTGGTATCGATGCTGGTGCCGGAATCATGTCTTCAACTCAAAAAGCTTTGAAATCATATGGTTTAGCTAGTGATAATTGGCAATTACAAACCAGTTCAACCGCTGCTATGACTAGTACTTTGGATAAAGCCATTAAAGACAAACGACCAATCGTTGTTACTGGTTGGCAACCACATTGGATGTTTACTAAATATCCAATTAAGTTTTTGAAGGATCCTAAAAATGTCTATGGTAAAGCAGAACATATCAATACCGTTGTTCGTAAGGGCTTGAAGACTGATATGCCGGAAGCCTACACAATTTTGGATCGTTTCCATTGGACTCCAGCACAAATGTCACAAGTTATGTTGAAGGTTAATAATGGCGCTGATCCCCAAAAAGCTGCTAAGCAATGGATCAAGGCTAATCCCAAGTTAGTTAATGAATGGACTAAGGGTGTTAAGAAAGTCCATGGTAAAACATTAAAGATGACTTATGTTTCATGGGATTCTGAAATTGCTTCAACGAATGTGATTGCTCAAGTCTTGAGAAATCAAGGTTACAAAGTAACTATTCAAGCAATGGAAATTCAACCTGTTTGGGCTTCAATTGCAACTGGTGCCGCTGATGCACAAGTCAGTGCTTGGCTGCCTAAAACATCAGGTCTCTTTTATAAAGACTATAAAGGTAGATTCGATGACTTAGGACCAAACTTAGAAGGTGCTAAAGTTGGACTTGCTGTGCCAAAATATATGACAAATATTAATTCCGTTGAGGATTTAAAGAATAAATAAAAGTAATTAAAAATCGGAAGAAATTCCGGTTTTTTTTTGTAAATATTTCCTTTTTATTTGAATTTGGAATATTTAAAACAGGTTTTATTTTATATATCATATAGAAACACAATTATATATAATGTGAATGGAGACTAAAATTTTAACAACATGACATGACATAAGGTAGGGTATATAATTAAGTTCAAACAATATATAAAATTTTTATATAGGGGCGATGGCGTGGATATACAGACGTTTATTGATAAAAGAAAAGAGTTAGGATTATCTCAAAAAGAGTTGAGCAATGGAATTTGTACGCAAGCAACTTTGAGTAAATTTGAAAATAACGGAAAGATACCATCACTAAAGATTCTAATTCAATTATGTAATCGTTTAGGGTTGTCTTTGGACAGCATAATAGGTGTTACTGACGGTAAGAGCCAAAGGGTCATCAAACAGATGAACCAGGCTGAATTTAACCTAATAATTCAAGAATATGATGATTCATGGGGTATTATCAAAGCAATCGATCCCAAAGATCTCGAAGGAGACCGTGATGCTTTGATGCAATACTATTACTTGAAAGGTTACTTGAATGTCTTAGATGACGGTGATCTTTTCGATGCAGTGTTTGATTTTAATCGTATCTTATCGGAATTGGATATACATGGTGAGACAATATTTACTTTCTTATCATTTGTAGGTATGGGTATGGTCTATGCTAAGCAAGGTGATAATAGTAAGAGCGAGTATTATTTCAGCAAAGTTTTCAATGATATTTATACGATGTCGATTGATGATGTTTCAAAAATTTGGCGTTATATCAATATTATTTTCTACTGTGCGTTATATTATTCCGAACGTAACGACTTAGAAACTGCTAATGCTTTGTTAGAGTATGGTGTAAAAGTTTGTGCCGAGAACCATGTGACATATTATATTGCACGGATTTATGCTCAATTGGCAATGAATGAGAGCCGAGTTAATGGCAATAATAAGAAGGTACGTGGCTTGATGAATAAGGCTTTAGTCTTTTCAGAGTTTAATCAAAATGAAAAAGAGATTGAGGTTATTAAGCGTTGGGTGGCTAGCAATAAGGTTTAAATGTGCCGCCTCCAGGAGCAAAATAAATAGGTCGCTGTGGGGACCGATTCGAGCCGAACGGCGGTCTCAAATCTCGATTTTGAACTTCGCAGAGTGCGCGAATTTCAAAACTCGTCCCGTGGTGTAGGCGCTAAAGCGCCAACGCCACCTTCACAGCGACCTATTTTTTTGCTCCTTCCGGCTAGTTTATTCTATGTTTTGAGAAAGTAAGAGAATGACTTGAGGGTCAGCATGTAAGCTACACTACTTTTATATAAAGCACTAGAGATTAAAAGAATGGACAACAATCTGAAAGGGATTGCTGTCCATTTTTAGTTGATGCGCGAAAGTTGACCATGTTTTTTCTCACTTTCTACCCTTAATTAAGCGCGGTACCATTTTTTTACTATAGATTTGAGATAATTTTTAAATTCAAAAGAAAATAATGAACTAGCTGGAAAGGGCAAGAATTTAGGTCGCTGTGCAGGTGGCGTTATGGCTTCAGCCATTACACCACGGGACGACTTTTGAAACTCGTGATTTGTGCGAGGTTCAAAATCGAGCCGAAAGACCTTGGCTTTCGGCGGTCCCCATAGCGACCTAAATTTCTTGCTCTTGTAAGCGGCATAGTAAAAAATTTGTTATGATATATAAATTAGAAAGTATAAATGTGAGGAATATCTATGGAATTAACACAAAAGAACATCTTTAAGTACGGTTCGATTGTTGTACTGGTATTGGCTTTAATGGTTTATCCGGTTCAAATTTATAATATTTTTTTGAACCTACTCGGAATTATTATGCCGCTGATTTTGGGTGGTGTTTTAGCCTATGCTTTAAACATTTTAGTTGTTAGGTTAGAAAATCATTTTTTTCCTAATACTAAAATGAAATGGCTACAAAATAGTCGACGTGGGATTGTTATTTTGATTACTTTGATTATTGTTATTTTAGTCATGACGGGTGTATTTCGTTTGGTTTTACCACAGTTTATTAGTGCTTTGACTGACTTTTTTAAATCAATACCAGCTTTCGTTACTGATATTTCTAACTTTGCTGAAAAGATAAATAGTCATTCAGAGATATCTGATCAACTGGATACTATCAATGTAAATTGGTCTTCTGTACAAGCTAAAGTAATGAAATTTTTGACATCCGGTGCCAGTGGTCTCTTTGGATCGACGTTTAAAATTGTTACTGGCGTAGCTAAAGGGCTATTCAATTTTATTTTGGCGTTCACTTTTGCTATTTATATTTTAGCAACTAAGGAGAAATTGACGGCGCAAGTGAAGAAGGCTGGTCGTGCCTTTATTAAAGAAAAGCATCGTCAAAAAATTCAATATGTTTTTGATATAACTAATAAAATGTTCAGTAGCTTTATCGTTGGTCAAGTAACTGAAGCAATTATTTTGGGAACGTTGTGTGCGTTGGGGATGTTGCTCTTTAAGTTCCCATATGCTTTACCAGTAGGTGCTTTTGTAGGAATTACTTCATTAGTTCCCATTTTTGGTGCCTGGGCTGGTGGGGCTGTTGGTTTCTTATTGATTGCAGTAGATTCACCCTTACAGGCGGTGTTGTTCGTTATATTCATTATCGTTTTACAACAGTTAGAAAGTAATCTGATCTATCCACGAGTTGTTGGAACATCAATTGGCTTACCAGGTATTTGGGTGCTAGCGGCCATTACTGTTGGTGGCGGACTCGGTGGTATCGTCGGGATGCTGTTAGGTGTACCAGTTGCGGCAACAATTTATCAATTGTTTAAGAATGAAGCAAATCGGCGTTTGGAAAATCAACCTAAGGTATAATTGACGAAATTACACAAGGAGCGATTGATGTGTGGAATAGTTATTTTGGATTTGTTATAACTTTCGTGGCCATTTTTACTTTGATACCGTATTTAACGTCTTTGATAACGTCTTTATTAGGACACCTTTCAAAAAGGACGTTAGTGAATAATTTAGGTAATAGCAGTCAATTGGTAGTTGGCGGATTAGGCGTAATTATTCATGAATTAGGTCATGCTATCTTTGCCTATCTTTTTGGACATAAGGTTACTAATGTTCAGTTGTTAAACTTGAATTACCGTCAATCTGGGGCCTTAGGTTCAGTTGACCATCGTTGGAATGATCGCAATGTCTATCAGATGTTAGGAAACTTTTTCATCGGTTTGGCACCATATTATATGTGCTCGGTAGCATTGTTTTTGTTACAAAAATACTTGCTGAATGCTCAATTCAGCATTAGTTCTTTAACGCAAAGTTTAAATATTAATACAACATTGTCAGCTAGCATGATTTTTGATTCAGTTTTGGACAATTTGAAAGCTAGTTTTGCTAATGCTTCGTTGGGGATGATTGCACTCTATATTGTCTTGACGATTATGATTGCTAGTACAGGCTATGATTTAAGCAGTAATGACTTGATGACTGTTAATAAAGGAATTTTACCTTGGGTTGTGACATTACTAATTTTGGGGTCAATCTTTTATGTATTGAATGTCAGAACAGCCGTCATTAGCGGATCAGTGTATTTTATTGCGTTTTCGGTCTTGTTCATGTTCCATGCCATTATCAGTATTGTCCTGTCGATGGGGGTAATTAAAATTTTAGGATTGGTTAATGTCCTTTAAAGATTATTTTTGTTTAAATAATTATTAGAGTATTAAGGTGTGTTTGGAAGCTTAGTTATCTTTAATAAATCAGAAAAAGCCTTTGAGATTGCATTCTCAAGGGCTTTTGTTGTAGTCTAAAATTGTATACGAGGTGTCGATTATGAGTCAGAAGAAAGTTCATTTTGCTTTTGGAGTTTATGGAATTATTGCAGCTGATAATAAACTACTGGTAATTAATAAAAATGGTGGTCCGTACATTAATCGGTACGATTTGCCTGGAGGTAGTTTAGATGAAGGCGAGTCTTTAAGCCAAGCTGTTGCAAGAGAAGTTAAAGAGGAAACTGGCTTAAAGGTTTTGGATTCAAAACAACTGGGCACTATTAGTTTCTCTTACCCATGGAATTATCAACATTTTACGTGGAATAATCATGTCTGCGTGTTTTATTCTATTGATGATTATCTAGGTACTCCTAAGATGAAAGTCTCGCAATTTGTCGGACAAAATTCGACTGGTTCACAGTGGATTGACGTAGAAGATTTAAATTTGGAAAATAGTTCACCGTTAGTTTTGAAAGCTAAAGAGTATATTTTGATGAAGAAGTTTATTGCGACCGATTCCAAATATTCGCATTGGGATGTACTAGCTTAAAGCGCTGCGTGAGTCATCTTGATATGTGGTGTGTGGTTGAATAGGAATGGTTGCCCATGACTTTCAAAATTGAATTTTTGGTAGAAGCCTTCCACTTGAACTTGTGCTTCAATTTCGATTTCTTGATGGGGAAAGTTTTGCTGAATCGCGTGCATGATCTGTTCCATTAATTGGTTGCCAAGTCCTTGGCCGCGATACTTTGGATCAGTTACAACACGTCCAAATGTGACCTTATTTTCTTGTGGGAAGACTCGAGCATAGGCGGCTACTTTTCCGTCAATCATCTTGAAAATATGGATTGCTTTGAGGTCGTTTTCGTCAACTTCTTGGTAGATTCGTTCTTGATCGACAACGAAAATTTTGGTGCGAAGATAGAAGATTTCGTAAAGTTCTTTGGTAGATAATTCTGAAAAGGTTTTTATTTGCCACATATTAGGGCCTACTTTCTAGTAAAGAGTAAATTATCAAGGGTAGTCATTGCCTGATAAAATTGTTTTTGCTCAGCTGTTGATAAGTCAGTTAATAAGTTTTGAATCTGTTGATTGGAACGGTCATTTAGTTCGTTAACCAACTCTTGACCAGCCGTTGTTAAGCACAAATCAACTGAACGAGAGTCAGTGGCTGAAGGAGACTTACTAATGAGACCATTTTTTTCAAAACGCTTGAGAATGCGACTTGTATAGCTCTTATCGAGTTCCAGATTGTTGGCTACTTCGATAGGAGTTTTGTCGTTATTAAAAGAGATTTCCAGTAGCACGCGTCCTTCAGTCCAACTCAAAGGTGTGTTAAGAACTTTTTTATTCATGATGCCGAGTAATTTTGTGTAATCACGGTTGAAATTTCTGATTTTTGAAATTGCTGCTTGATCTAGCAAGTTATTAGACCTCCTGATGGTGGTGTTGATTAATTATGCCGCCTCCAAGAGCAAGAAATTTTGGTCGCTATGGGGACCGAAATTTCTTGCTCTTTCCGGCTAGGTTATTCTTTGTTTTTGAATCGATATTGAATAATTTAACGTGTTTTTATGTTATTGATGACGGGGGTTGTAGGATACGAAGTATTTAAACTCGTATTCAAAAAGTTAGCTAAGACCACACGTATTAATGAAAATTATTATAGCATTTTAGTGGACTTTGTCCACCACTTTACTAAAAATTATTTTAAATAAATATAAATTGGGGCTATGAAATTGTCTTAAGTAGCATGAAATAGCTTTTTCCACCTAAAGCAAACGAGACCAGCAATCTAAAATCGGATTACTAGTCTCGTTTATTTTAATGCTTGAAATGTGATTATATTTTGTCATACTTTAGATATTTTTATAATTAGCGGCTTTCAAATTACCGATTGTTAACATTACTAACAAGCTGATGATATAAAGTGTTGAGATGAACATCATAACTGTCATAATGTTGTAGTTATCAAGTAGGTATCCGATGGCTAAACTTGAGAAACCACCGATACAACGTCCGACGTTCATGATGACATTATTGGCTGTTGCTCTAACCTCGGTTGGATAAAGGCGACTAACGATCGCACCGTAGCCAGCGAACATTCCGTTTGAGAAGTAACCTACGATAGCGCCGACGACAATTAATGACCATACGTTACTTGGCAAAGTTAATACATAGACACCGATAGCTGAAGCTGTTAAGAAAATACCGAAGGCTAGGCGTGGTCCTAAGTTATCTAAAATCCAGCCAAAGGTTAACATTCCGGCACACATACCAAGGATAGTAGCAATCATCCAAGTTGATGAACCAACTGTTAAATTGAGTTGCTTTTGCATGATGGTTGGTAGCCAGTTCATTAAACCGAAGTAGCCGGCAATTTGAACAATAGCCATAACCATTAGGGCAAGTGTTTGATAAGCAATCTTAGGTGTTGCGAAAAGTTGTTTGATGTTACCTTTAGTTTTCTTGGAGGAATTAGTAAATGTTTTGCTTTCACGAAGATGTCGTCTGGCAAAGAAAGTAATAACTACGGGGATTATCCCAAATAAGAAGAGTGCGTGCCAGCCAAATTTTGGTAAAATCAAGGCTGCTAGAAGTGCGGCAAAGATGGCACCAACTTGTCCAGCCATACCGACCCAAGATGAAACTCGACCAAGTTTTTCTTTTGAAAAGCTTTCAGCAAGGACCGTCATACCGATTCCGTATTCACCACCAGCACCAATACCGGCGATGAAGCGGCAAAGATAAACCATTGTTAAGTTGTTGGCAAAGTACATTGCAGCGGTGGCAAAAGCAAAGATAAAGATTGTGTGGCTAAAAGTTTTCACACGACCGATTTTATCGGCTAAAATTCCAAAAAAAATACCACCTAATAACATACCAATATTTGTGATAGTCGAGATAAGTCCCGCCTGTGTTCCACTTAAATGCAGATCAGCGATGATGGATGAAAGGGCAAAGGACAAAAACATTACGTCCATATTTTCTAATCCAAATCCTGAGGCTGTGGAAGCAACCACTTTAGCTTGGTAGCTATCGAGCTGGTTCGATTTTGATGATGCTATTTTCATTTTTATTCCCTCCAAAATGGACGCTCTCTGACGTCGTTTAATTTTGCTTGTGTGTATAATAGCACAGGAATTTTTTTCAGACAAGGATGACCATTAGAAAAAAGTAATTATAAGATAGACAAATACAGCCACTGCTATGGATAAGCAATGGCTGTATTTATTTTTTTATATTAGTTATTTTGAAGCTGAAAATTAAATATGCTGTGGAAGTCCGCCTCCAGGACCCAGAAAATTAGGTCGCTGTGGGGACCGATTGGAGCCAAGGTCTCCAATCTCGATTTTGAGCCTTACTGGGAACCGTAAGTCTCAAAAGTCGTCCCGTGGTGTAAGGGATAAATCCCTAACGCCACCTTCACGGCGACCTAATTTTCTGGGTCCTTCCGGCTAAGTTATTCTTTTCTTCGAATAAGTTGTAAGTAAATTATTATATTGTGATTCTGACTACTTTTGTGGCAATAGTGAATCCCAAAACTCTAAATTAGTCGGTGAATGCTTGATTTAGCTTGTTCAAATCGCTGTCATTAAACTTAATGTCATCAAGTTGGTCTGACTTGTCATGCATGATATTTGTGATTTTTTCAGTTAAAGCATCAACGGTTGCTTGAGTAGTATCGCTAGGGAACATTCCGACGATTAAATAGTCAACAGGAGTCTTGTCATTTCCCCAAGCAACGGGATTCTTGAAAGTTATCATCATAGTATGAGCACGGCTCTTTTTGTCATTTGTGGCATACATGAAGACAGCACGATTTTCGATAATAATGTTGCCTGATGCCGCACTAGCAAAGATACTACTTTGGATATTTTGTTCATCAACATTAAATTCTTCAGCTGTCTTTTTAGCAGCTAATTTTAGAGCACTTAATTGATTGTTATCTTCTAATTCAACATTTGCGGTTGTGTGGTTTTTTCTAAAAATTTTAAACATAATATCTATCTCCCTTGCATTTTTTGAAATTCAACGAAGCGGTTCGACATGTCTTAACTTCTCTACATGAAATATGATATTCTATCGAACCCGTTTCATAGCAAGGGGAAAGTTCAAATTGTTTTAAGAAAAAAACTGAGAATTGCTAGGACGGTTGATCTGTGGGTATTTTTCGGCTAAAAATTTGTAAGCTGAGTGGACATCTAGAGGAATATCAACATGGCTGATGTAATTCTTTCCATGTGGTCCATAACCGTTTTTATCATCTGTTAGACGGGGAATTTCACCCATTAATAGTTTCATATAACGCTCAGGAGTCCACATACCAGGAACTTCTTGAGTAAAAGTAAGCTGATTATGACTGATTGTTAATTCATTTTGATAAGTAGCGAAATTGATAATTTCTTTTTGAGAATCAATATATTTTGCTAAACAAGCTGCCATACGTTTTTGCATTGTGGCATCTTGAGCTAGGATGATTGATTGAAAGTCGATTCGTTTTTGGTTGAGTAAATCTAATAGGTAAGTAATGTTGTTACCACAATTAGTTGATTTGGTTTCTAAGTAATCAACAGTTAGTCCAAACCGCCTTTTTAACAAAGTTGCAAAGATTTCAGACTCTTGCATATGGGTAGCCGAAATATCGGGAAATTGCTGTGTTACGGTGCGTTGTAACGTTGCAGTTGTGTGCCCAAAGCCACCGACAATAATGTATTTCTTAGCAATTTTATTTTGTAACGCCTTTGCCAAAATGTCGACACCGTAAAGAATGCTCCCACCAAATAAAACGAAAACGTCAGCTTGATTAATACTGTATTTTTCTTGAAGTGCAGATGGTGTAAGGGTATCGATATCTCGTTGACTGCAGTATTTTCCCAATAGATTAAAGTAATTGATATCCGTTTGACTAATCAAATTGTTTTACTCCCTCAGGGATGTCAGTTACATGTTCAACAATATGTTCAGCTCCTGAATGTGATAATTCTTGGTAGTCGCCAAAACCGTAAGTTACACCTAGAGTGTGAACGCCATTGGCAACTCCACCTTCCATATCAGTCATACGATCACCAATCATAACAGAGTCAGATGCAGAAACACCGGCATTGTCCATACCATAACGTAGGATTGCTTTTTTTGTGTTGCGGGTAGTTTCATCATCAGAGGCACCATAAATACCTGAGAAGTACTTATCTAAGTCGAGATGAGGAATTAAAATTTTGACCAATGATTCTGGTTTGACTGAGGAAACGTAAAGTTTATATCCGTCAGCTTGTAATTTTGCTAGTGTTTCGGGCATTTTGTCATAAAGTTTTAATTGATAGACACCTTTGGAATTGTAGAATGATTGGTACGATTTAATTGCTTCTGGATAGCGTGATTTAGGAAAGTCAGGATAGTATTTTTGAATACTGTCGGTGATTGCTGGTCCGATGAATTTTTGATAGGTCTGTACTCCTAAATTAGCTATCTTTAAATCGTTAGCCATGTATTCTAATGCATTGACAATACCCTCTTGGGTATTTGCTATTGTACCGTCGAAATCAAAAAAAAGATTTTTCATTGATGTAGTAGTCTCCTTATTCATAATGTAACCGTTTCATTATAAAGTTGATTATAAAATAATACAAAGAGGCGGATGAAACTTTTTATATTGTGGATATGCCGTCTCCAGATTCGGACTAGTTCTTTATTAACTCAAGAATTATTTTTCATGGCTTTTATTACCATCTTGATAGGATTCTGGAACAATCATTCTCTTAAAATATTTATCCGTATCAGAATAAATTCTTATCAGATTAATTTGAAGACCGACCATAGATTACCAAGAATTAAAATATAAAAAAGACTAGATATTTTATCCGATAAATCCTGATAAAATATCTAGCCCTCATAAATATAGACTTTATAATTAAAATTTGAAAGATTACAAGTATGCTTTAAATTTTGGACCCCTAGTCGTTATTGAAGTAAAAATAGTTAATGCTCCAATTTATTTACGGCTTATTCAAGCCAAAGAACAAATTTTCTGGTTCCTGGAGGCGGAATTCTACAGCATATAAAGTATTTTATTCTTCAATAGGTTTGTGTCGTGCAACAAGTAAACCGGATAGTGCAAGTAGGGTAGACAAAGCAACTAGAATTAAAATAATCATATTCCAAGAACCTGAAACATTTTCGATGAATCCGAATAGGACAGGGCCAACGGCAGCTAACAGATAACCCGCTGACTGTGCCATTCCTGAAACTTCAGCCGTTTGAGTAGGATTGGTTGTTTTTTCAGTGAAGAAAACAACGGCCATATTGAAGGCTAAACCAGATCCAAAACCAGTCACAATAGTGATGATTGTTAAGTAGACTGCATTACTTGTGGAAATAAGATAGCCAAGTGGTGCGATTGCATAACCAACGAATAACATTATCAACAGATTTCTTAGGCCGTTTTTTCTAATTGATAGGAAAGGTACGATGAATGAACAAGGTAAACCACTCAATTGCAATAGTGTTAATAGGTTACTTGCAAAGATAGTGCTGATACCATGATTTTGCAAAATTGATGGCAACCAGGTTACGAATGAATAATAAACAATTGATTGTAATCCAAAGAATGCAGTGATCAACCAACCTAGATTTTGATTCCAAACACTTCGATACTGTTTCCGCTCAAAGTTTTTGGCTGTTTCACGATGGTTGTAACGCAGATTAGGAATCCAAAATACTAGCGCAACAATCGCAACGACAGATAAAATAGCTAATGTTGATTGAAGACTAACTTTAGTAATTAAAACACCTGATAAAGCTGTACCAATGGCACCAATTAGTAGCATTGACATGGTGTAAAGGCTTGTTCCTAGTGGAATTTGATGGGGCAAATGATCTTTTATTAGAGCTGGGACTAAGACATTACCACTGTCAATTCCTACTCCAGCTAAAAATGTTCCCAACATTAAGGCCCAAACAGTTGGAATGATTCGTAAATAACTACCAGCAATTAATAGAATAAAGAAAACAAAAATCGTTAATTCGTTACCAAGTTTTTTGGCTACTTTAACGATAACTGGTGAAAGAATAGCAAAAGTAATTAGGGGAATCGATGTAATCAAACCAGCCAATGATTTGGGAATACCAAGGTCCTTTTCAATAGTACTCAACAATGGTGGGATGATCGTAATTGGTAGACGCAAGTTTGCAGCTACTAACATCATACTCAATAGGAACCATTTTTTATTTAGTTTTGATGACTGCATTTTTTTCCTCCCTTAAATAAACGCAATATTACAAGTGTAAACCCAAAAACGGATTGTGCCAAATTGACACAATCCGTTTGCTTTTTCTATTTTGACCATTTTGCAAAGAAGTTAGCGGTAAATTCGATGAACTTATCGCGTGAAACATTGAAATCATTATCTTCGAGATATTCAACTAAACCAATTAAACCACCGACAATGAAACTGATCATTAATTCTGGGGAGTCTGATTCAGTAATCATTTTGATTAATGGATCATTTTGACTGGCCGGATCATTACTCTTTGATTTCACGATATCTTGTAAGATACTACGAAATTCAGGGTAAAGATTAGCCTTTGTTTGATATTGTGGTGAAATATGATGAATAAAACTACTATTTTTCTCCATGAAATCCGCAATTTGATAGACAATCGTTTTTGCGTTGGATGTGTTGTTAAGCAAATCATCTAGTAAAAATGAAAATACCGCATGTAGTAGAGCATATTTATCACTAAAGTAGCGATAAAAAGTACTGTGGTTGATCAATGCTTCGTCACAAATATCACCGACAGTGATCTTTTCGAATGGTTTCTTTTGTAAGAGAGAAATCATTGCTGTGATAATGGATTTTTCGGTTCGTTGTGTTACTTGTGACATGGTTGATCCTCCTAAAGTACCTTAACGTTTTCGTAGCGTGTCATTAATGTATTGAAATTATAATCTTTGATCTCTTGAATACTATCTTTACCATTGAAGAAAGCAGTTAAACTACCAGCAAGCATCAAGTTTAATGGTTCGTCAGTCATGTTTCTCACACCGATAACAGGGATGTTATTAGCAATTGCATAACCACATTCCCACATTGTACCGGAATCAGGTTCTAATTCATTTTCTTCTATTTTATAGTCTAACATTGCGACAACAACATCTGAAACATTAATGTTATTAATATCATGCTTGTAAACAGCAGTTTGCCATTCGAATGAGCCAAATTCAGCACCAGTGTATTCATCTTTACCAGGACGGAAGATGTCACCAATAGTTGAATTGGCTTCCAATAGTTTTTGAATTTCATCAAGACGTTTGATTTGATGTTCACTGAAAAATGGTCCAGCTAAGTAAACACGATTCTTTTTTTCCATGAGTGTAGTAGTGACTCCTCTTTGTTATTTATGGTTAATGTATTGTGTTAGTTAAATATGCCACCTCCAAGAGCAAGAAATTTAGATCGCTATGGGGACCAAATTTATTGTTCTTTCCGGTTAGTTCATTGTTTGGCTTTGAATCAATATTAAAAGGCATTATTTTGTCATCAATGACTAGAATTACAGGATATGGAAACGTATTTTGCTAGTCATGATTCCAAGTTAAACTAGTCGTAGGTTTTGCACAATGAAGTCAGCAGTGGCAGTGGTGTTAGGGCGAGTGGTTTTCTCGGCCTTACAGCACAGGACGTATTTTGAAATTCGCGTTTTGGGCGAAGTTCAAAATCGAGCTTCGAGGCTTTGGCTCGAAGCGGTCCTCACAGCGATTTCATCGTGCAAAACCGGAGGCGGCATAAAAACTTACAACCTTTAATTAATTATACTGAAATGTTCGGAAAAAGCCCGTAAAAATCCTTCAAAAATTATTATTTTTTCTGTGGTAAAGAGCAATTTCTGCGAAATATAATTTGAAAAATAAGTTTTAAGTTTTAAAAAAAGCCTTTTCATTCCTATGATTAGATGATATAACTCTTGTAGGCGCGGAGGCATAATGCTTATGAATAAAAATTTACGAAATACTCGCGATGACAAAAAATCGGTCAGTATACTTGCCATGTTTGGTATCTTTTTGGCATTTATTTTATTAATTTTTTAGGATTAAACGTGCTTATAGATGGGAAAAGATTTGTAGTATTCTAACTTAGAAGACTAAACTTGAACTGAGACTAGATGAATAATTTAGTCTCAGCTTTTTTAAACGGGAGATGAGTATTATTGCAAAAGCGTCAAATTGAAAATATTTTGTACGCTGGTGTAGTCGGGGATGCATTGGGAGTTCCTGTTGAGTTTGCAAAACGTGATTCTTATTATATTAATTCAATGACTGCTGGTGGCACGTGGGAACAACCTGCAGGAAGCTGGTCAGATGATACGTCATTTACCTTGCCACTGATGGAGAATTTAACGGCCGGCGGCGATTATGAGCAATTGATGAAAAAGTTCGAGAATTACATGTTTCACAACGAATATACACCAGACAATTTAGCATTCGGAATTGGCCATTCGTGTGCTAAAGCAGTTAGAAATTGGTCAGTTAATCATTATTCTGCTTTGGAATGTGGCGATCCAAGCGTATATGCTAACGGCAATGGAGCTTTGATGCGCCTTGCTCCGTTAGCGATTCATTTGGCAGACGAACCAGATTTGCAAAAGCGCCTGCAAGCAACATATGAATATACTTGTTTAACACACCGTCATCCACGAGCTATTGTTGGTAGTTACATTTATTTAGAAATTTTGCACGGCTTATTGAATGGCTATGCATTACGGTCAGTTTTAGACCGTTTGCCAGACCAATTAAATCAAGCTTTGCAAAATCGTCCAGATGAACTGGCAGAATTACCAAAATATGATGAAGTCTTTCAAAATAATTTTGGAATGACTTTACGAAAAGAAATCAAATCTACTGGCTATGTTGTAGATAGTTTATTAGCTAGTGTTTGGTGTGTGTTGAATAGCACGAGTATTGATAATGCAATTATTTTAGCCGTCAATTTAGGCGACGATACGGACACGATAGCGAGTCTTACAGCAACAATTAGTAGTTGTGAGAACTTGAAAGATAGTGTCAAAGCAGAATGGAAAAATCAACTAAGAAATCCAGAATTACTGGCTAGCATTATTGTGCCATTCGCAAAAAAAGAAGCTTCTAGGGCATTAGTCTAGAGGCTTCTTTTTATTTTCGGGTTTAATTAAGGAGTTATCAGAATTACCAAACCACTTTTTGTTGATTCGTTGTAATTCGCCCTTGTTGGCTAATTCCTGCAATCCTTGGTCAATTTTTTTCTTTAAGGTTTTGTCACCTTTACGCATACCAACAGCAAAGTCTTCACCATCAAATCCGCCAGCAGTTACATGATAAGATGCAGGGTCTTTTTCTTTACTAATGTAGTAACCAGCGTAGACACTATCGATTAAAAGTCCTTGAATCCGGTTAGCATCAAGATCCATTAAGGCGTTATTGAAAGAGTCGTAAAGTACTGGGGTCTTGCCCTTGATATAATTTTTTAACATCGTTGGGTGTTCGTCTAACAAACTGGCACCAGAAGAACTAGTTTGGACCCCCAGCGTTTTACCAGCCATACCTTTAAACGATGTGATTTTTTCGGCTGTCTTAGTAACCAATACTTGTCGGTTAGCCATGTATGGACGTGAGAAAAGCAATTGTTTTTGACGAGCGGGAGTAATAGTATAACCGTTCCAAATTAAGTCAATTGTCCGATTACGCAATTCGGTTTCTTTCATATTCCAATCAATCGGCTGAAAGTCAGCTTTAATACCATATTGCTTAAAAACAGCTTTAGCTAAATCAATATCGTAGCCGACTAGTTTACCGTCTTTTTCACGAAAACCCATTGGCACAAAGGTATCGTCTAAACCGATAATGACTCGGCCACGCTTTTTGATATGAGACCATGTATCAGTGGTGTTAGCCTCTTGTGCAACTGATTTTTGGCTGCCGCTACAACCAGCTAAAGTTAGACTAAAGAAGGCTAATAAGCTTAAAAGTATAAAAATCTTTTTCTTCATGTTATTAATCCCCCTATGATTAATTATTTAGTGGTTTAACTTCGAGTAGTTGATCAGCTATTTTTTTGGCAAAAGTTGGATCATGGGTAATGACAATCTGTGTGATACCGGTGTTCTTTAAGTCGAGAATAATTTGAGCTACAGTATCACGCAAGCTTGGATCAAGAGCTGATGTTGGTTCGTCATAACAAAGTATTTGTGGCTTCATGGCTAAAGCACGGGCAATGGCGACACGTTGTTTTTGACCGCCGGATAATTCAAATGGGTATTGGTTTTTTAAGCTAGTCAAACCTAATTGGGCTAACAAGTCATCTACATTTTTTTGAGCAGTTTTTTTGTCTTGTTTGAGTACCATCTCGGGAGCTAGAGCGATATTTTCCATAACTGATAGATGAGGGAAGAGATTGAAATCTTGGAAAACAACGCCGATGACACGTTCTTTAGCTGATTCGTCTGCAGGATCAAAAGGTTTTCCATTGAGTGAGAAAGTTCCGGAATCAACTTTTTCAAGTCCGGCGATACAACGTAGAAGAGTAGTTTTACCAGCTCCACTAGGTCCAACGATACTGAGAATAGAATTGTCCTCAACTTCAAGATTTAAATTATTTAGAATGGTTTTACCATCGAAACTTTTTGTAATATTCTCTAATTTCAACATATTTTTTCTCTCCTAACGGTAATAACTAAAACGTTTTTCCAAGACTTTCAAAAGCCAAGTGCAGACAAGGGTTAATAGTAAGTAAATGATACCAACCAAGACTAGCGGTAGTAGGGTAACGTCACGGGAACTAGCAATGTTTCCGGCACGTAAGAGATCACCTAAACCAATTACGTAAACTAATGATGAATCCTTAACCAAGTTGATGACTTCATTTCCAATTGAAGGTAAAACAATTTTGACAACTTGAGGAATAATGATTTTTCGAATTGTTTGCCAGTAATTTAAACCAAGTACCTTGGCACCCTCGAATTGTCCTTTACTAATAGTTCCAAAACCACCACGGAAAATTTCGGCGAAGTAGGCAGTGTAATTAAGAATAAAGGCAAAGAGTGCGGCGTCATATCTTTCAAAAACAATATGTGCGAACGGCATATTAGGTAAACCATAGAAGACGAAAATTAATTGTAATAGCAATGGCGTACCACGCATGACCCAAATGTAAAATGATAATAGCCAACTTAGTGGCTTGAATTTAGAACTGCGACCCAATGAGACTAGTATTCCCAATGGTAATGAACAAATAATTGTCCAAAAGAAGACTTTTAAAGTCATCATTGTTCCGCTTAATAATGACGGTAAAATTTCCAAGATATAATTCATCATAATTTTTCTCCCCTTTAACAAATAAAAAAAGACGTCCGCTAGCAAAAGTGCTAGAGGACGTCTTTGACGTGGTTCCACCTCGAGTTTGCCAGTACCTCACGATACTGACCTCAAAAAGTTATTGTAAGATCGCAAATAAAATAAAAAAGCCCCCTTAGTCAAAATGACTAAGAGGGCGACTATTCGCGGTACCACCTCTGGTTACTAATATCTCACGATATTAGACTCATGAAGTTACAATAACTTCAGCTGTAACGGGGCTACCGAAATGACCTACTTGTTTCAATCATTCAACTTACAGATGTGTTTCGTCAAGAATCAGGTCAACTCACACCACCGTTGACTCTCTGAACTGATTTGCTTGATTACTCTTCTGTCGTCGTTTTTTCTATTTGTTTTAAAATGTTGAAATCATCTTACGTCCTATGAGAAATAAAGTCAAGGTTTATTTAATGATGCCGTCTCCAGAGCGGGAAAAGTTAACTGGCTATGCGGACCGGCGCAAGCCGTGTGTCTCAGGCCTCGGTTTGAAGCTTTGCTGGAAATCGCAAATCTCCAAACACGCCCGGTGGTGTAATGGCTAAAGCCATAACGCCACTTTCACAGCCAGTTAACTTTTCCCGCTCTTCCGAACTAATAGGTTGTTTTTTATGATTTAGTATTTTAATAACAAGAGATTGAAATCTTCGAAAAGTGATTTAATTTATGGAAATTCAATTATTACGTAAAAAAATCATCAATTTTATACTGTGACGCTTAATTTCCCTGATTAGTTATTAGAATCAACGAATTTCTTGCTTCTGGAGGTGGCAAAATTGACACACACCCTTTTTTATATTATATTGTTAATGAAATCATATTATACGACGTATAATATTATAGAAACGAGGAGATAATATGGCAATTCAAGTTTCGACTGAGATTCTTGAGGGTTCAGTTTTAGCTCTGTTGACTAAAGAGGATTACTACGGTTATGCAATTACAAGAGAGATTAAAAAGGTTTTTCCTATCTCAGAATCGACCATGTATCCAATTTTACGTCGTCTGAAAAAAGAGGACTGGTTGAGTACATACGATGAGGCCTATGAGGGTCGTAATCGTCGTTACTACAAAATTACTGATCAGGGTTTAGAACGCTTAGAAGAAATACGAAGTAATTGGCAAGAATTAAAGGCAGCTACGGATGCTATCTTGGAGGGGAAAAATGAAGAATAAAGTAATCGATTCTTATATTGATGAATTTGAAATATATCTACATCCATTGGATGATAAAGAAAAACAAGATGTACTTGAGTTTTATCGTGAATATATCATTGATGCAAATTTACAGACGTCAGACGCAATTATCAACGAATTGGGAACGCCTAAACACTTAGCACGAAAGGTTTTAGCAGATTATTCCATCAAAATGTCCGAGGAAAATTATCAAAATGTTAATAACGGACAGATGACTAGTAATGAGCGCTTTTCCAAAAACTTGAAGATGATTGGCTTAGTTATTTTAGCTCTGATGGCTTCTCCAGTTGCCATTTTGATTGCTATCATCTTAATTCCATTGATTTTGCTATTCCTTGGTTTAGGTGTTCTATTTGTACTCCTATTTTTATTTACGATAGCAATGTCAGTTGTCGGTGGTATAGGTGCCATTTTCATGGGATTGTCGGTTATTTTCCAATCCTTTGGAACAACTATTTTTTACGTCGGAATTGGATTATTGATTCTAGGGGTAGATTTCTTCGTGATTCCTATCATCGTGGCGTTATTAAAATGGTTCTTTAGTGTGATTGTCATTTTCTTCCGTTGGTTAGGTAAGAAACTATTACACGGTCGAAAAACTCCAATGAAGGGGGAAAAGGAAAATGCGTAAGTATTTTGTGACTGGTTTTTACTTATTAGTTATTGGTGGTATTTTGCTTTTAGGTGGTATTCTGATGGGTGCTAATCGCTCCGTTATTTGGGACCATGGTTTCAAAGTTGCCCAAGTAAAAAATGAAACTTATCCCTTGGATGATTTCAAAAATATTTATGTTGAAGGCCGAGATGCTAACGTAAGTATTAAGTTTGGTGACCGTTATAAAATTCATATTGATGGTGACAGATCTCAAGCTCCAACTTATAAGGTAAAAGATGGTACTTTAACCGTGCTTGGTAGCACTAGAAAGGGCCGCGTTGGTGTTGATGTTTTAGGACGTGAGAAAATCACAATTACGATTCCAATGAACAAAACATTGGATAATGTTAATTTGAAAACGGCTAATAGTAAGATCAGCATTAGTGATGTAACGATAAATAATTTGATTAAAACGGCAAAAGATATGGATTATGACGCTGATTTAGAGTTGAATGACGTAACGATTCATAACGTTGATAAACTTAGTTTGTATAACGCCGAGTTAGAAATGAAGAATTCTAATATTACTAATTTATCGTTAACAGGCAGTGCCTATTCAGAAGTTGAGTCAGAGAATACGACTTTGAAGAATGCTAATATTAATTTAGATCAGTCAAATATGGATATTGAGAGTTCGAATATTGATTCACTCAAGGCTTTTGTTAATCATGGCAAGGTTGAAATTTCCAAGACAACTTTAATGAATAAAAATAAAGTCAGAATCCTTAATAAAGGTCGCTTTACAGGTGAAAAGTTAACTGTTGATGGCTTGAAGTTGAATACTGATAAAGGAATCGTGCGATATTTCGATAAGAGTTATGGAACAAGTTTTGAAAATAAGACTGATGAAACAAACTTGCTAGATGTGAAAGCAACAAAAGGAACAATTACAATTAAGTAGATTAGGTTGTTATAGTCAACTTTGTTATAATGGCGTTATTGAGTGTGAGGGATGTTGATGAATAATAACTATAATCGAATATCTGCCATAGAAATTCGCCGAGAAGCACACCATGCTTTTCGAAAAGACATTAGGGGAAATATTTCCTTAAATGTAATTCCAATCTTATTGAGGTTCTTGGCAGTCTTTTTTGGAACAAAGCTTTATACTACTTGGATGGCAAATTTAAATGTCAATTTGGCTGATCCTGGACAAACCACCCGCCGTTTGACAGAAATTTCAAATGATATGGCTAGTAATCCAAGTTCTGCTAGTAAATATATGTTGACGTTGACACCAGAAACAAGTGTTATCGTCTATGCGTTTATGTTTTTCTTCATTATGGTTTGTGTTGGTGTATCATATACAGCCTTGGAGAAATATCGAAATCCAGATTATCAAGTCAATGCGTTACGTGACAGTTTACAAACTTTTTCCGGACGATACTTCTTTCCAATGATTTTTATTACAGCATTATTCGCACTGTTTCTAGAAGCAGGCTTCATGCTGTACATCATTCCGGGAATTTGGTTTCTGATGATTTTCTCACAAGTCTTTTTAGTCTTTAAGGATGATGTTGAAGATCAAGGTAAGTGGACGTTAAGAATGGCATTTTCAACGTTCAATCGTAGTGCTGTTTTGATGCGGGGCTATAAATGGGCATATTTCTCATTGTGCTTGGAATTCTTTTTCTGGGAAATTTTGAACGCTATGACACATGAGTTGTTGTCTATTTGGTTGCAACCTTATGAACAGTTAACGATGGCAATTTTTTATCAAAAGGTTTTAGAAAATAATCAAAAAAATTCTTAAAAATGTGAGGTTCTTTCTTAAATTTGGTTAGTTGCCGTCTCTGGGCGCCAACATTTCTTGCACCCAGAGACTAATATATTTGTTACTTTTTATATGATGTAACTAACTAATTCGATAAAAAGTGCTATGTGATTTTAGATTTAACATAATCAAAAGGCTAGATATTTTTTCTGGAAGTATATCAGGAAAACATATCTAGCTTTTTTATATTCGATTCTATAATCAAAATTGAGAAAGAATCCCGATGGGATTGCAGGTTTAATTTTTTAGACAAAAAAAGCTATGTTTTGTGTTAAAAATATGTTGTATATTCAAAATAAGCAAGTTGTAATTAAAGAACGGACAAGGCATATAAATAGTCAGTTAAAAATCACATCGTTATAACGCCTGAGTGTAATGCAACCAAACGGTGCTAGTAAACTTTGGTTGAATGCTTTATTCTGACAATGAATCGAGGAGATATACATGGAAATAGGTAAGCAACTTCAATTTCAACGCAAACAACGTAATATGTCTCAAGAAGATTTGGCGCGGAAACTTAATATTTCACGTCAGTCGATTTCTAAATGGGAAAGTGGGGCTGCTTTGCCTAGTTTTGCCAATGTCATTGCCATTAGTGAATTGTTTGATATCTCTTTAGATGAATTGATTAAAGGAGATACTACTCTTATGGAAAAATTTGAACATGATTCTAAAATCAATAAAGCATTGTTGATTACGATTGTTGGTATTGTTTTAGCTTTGGTCGCTTTTATTATTTCATCAGGAATATTTCATATTTCGGAAAGTAAGTTAAATGATTGGTTAATTTTGCCAACGACCATTTCATTTGTCGCTTTCGCATGGAGTATCAAGTGGAAAAACATTGATAAGATTATTTCCAAATGGACAGTTATTTTAGGTATCATCTGGCTGGCTTTAGTCATGTGGCCTAATGTCTATAGCTTTTGGACAGGCTTTGTTACAGGATTTAATAACCATTAGAATTTATGTAAAGTAAAAGTTGTAAAAAGTACGTATTTTAATGCCTGAATGGTCTGTTACATAACTGTTTTTCCTCAAAGGTGCAGCATAAATGTGGAACAAAACATAGCTTTTTCCGCTTAAAACAAATAGCGCCAGCAATCCCATAGGATTACTAGCGCTATTTGTCTTAATGCTCGAAAGCTGAACACGTTTTGTTCCACTCTCGTAATATTTAATTATCTATTTTCAACGAAAATATAATCGATAGCTTTCGCACCAATCGTAATATTTGTTCCATCTTCTTTACGAACAACAAGCGAATTATCAAATTTTTCGTGTTTGATAACTTCAATTGTATCGTCAATTTCGAGATTTAAACTACCAAAGTATTGTAAGAAATCATAATTATCAGAAACTCTGACAATCTGAACTTTGTCACCATCAGGAATCATGCTGAGCAGTTTATCATCGGCATCAGTTTCACCTTGACCATTACCAGGAATAATTCCACCATGTGGACAGCGTTGTGGTTGATTAAGAAAATCATTCAGGTGATTGATGAGATCTTCATCTGAAGCATGTTCAAGTGCATCGGCGTTATGATGAACATTGTCAACCGGATACTTTAGACATTCATGTAAAAAGACTTCCCAGAGACGATGTGTCCGCACTAACTTTTCAGACACTTTATTTCCTTTGGGAGTTAAAACAATCTTGTTATATGGTGAGTGTGTCAAGTATCCTTCACTAGCTAAAGCATTTAGCATTTCTGTGACTGATGGTGCAGATACGTTCATGATCTCGGAAATACGTTTGTTAGTTATTTTAGTGAAATCATAATTTAGTTCATAAATAGTTTTAAGATAATTTTCTTTGTTAGGGGACAATTTTACAACCTTTCGTTTGACCTAATAATATTATTAGCCCCTCTATTATAGCGCATATCATTCAACTTTGATAATGGATAATGTTAAAATATTTTCGAGAGAGGAGGGATATTTATGAGTGAACCTAAGCGTCGTTTTGACTGGTTCGGTTTTATTATTGGGCTAATTTCGTTATATGCTGGCTACTTAGTGATTTGGTATCCGTTGAATAGTTTATCAACTATTGCGGTTATCTTCGGGGCTTTCGTAATTTTGCGTGGGGTTTATCAATTGTGGTTTGGATCACAAATGACTCGATTTCTAGGTGTCCGCAGTGGTTGGACCATTTTTTCGGCCGTTGTTAATATTATTATCGGTATTATTTTTATTTCAAATGTTAAAGTAGGAATCGTCGTCATTGTGTATATGTTTGCTATTTGGTTCCTATTAGATGCAATTTTTCAGATTTTCACATCGCGGTTCTACCACTTCTTTGGTAAAAAGTATTATATTTTAATCGTGATTTTAGCTTGTCTGAACTTATTGTTCGCAATCATCTTATTGTTTAATCCAGTTTTGGCTGGAAGCTTCATCGTCTTCATGTTGGCATTCTTCTTTTTTGCTACAGGAATTGCCGAAATTATTGAAGCATTTTAATTTAAAAAGCATTTTCTACATTTAGAAAATTTGCTAAAATGTAGAGAGTGTTTATGCCGTCTTAGCTCAGATAGGTAGAGCATCACCATGGTAAGGTGGGGGTCGTCGGTTCAAATCCGATAGACGGCTTATCAAAAAATCTCTAAAACATTGGGTTCCAATTATGAAGGCTAGAAATACTATTAAGTTAGTGTTTTTGGCCTTTTTATTCATCTCAAAAGTTTATATAGACATTTTTTTCCAATATTTAATAAATAATAAGCCTAGTTCATCAGGGAAGTTTTCTAGTAGTTCAATTAAAAGAGTATCTTTTTATTAAGTTGGTTGCTTGAAGGTTATAGCCGAATGGTTATTAACACCACAGCACATAGCACATTTAATCAGGTTAGGATGTCCACAATGAGTGAGTACGATGTGACACTTGCTGCAATGTCCAGTCATGCTGCTTCACGTCCAGCATGTGCACCGATTCAAGGGAAAATAGTTAATACAGTCCCATCTAGTGCTCCAAGATACAATCCTAAATATGATTCTATCTACAATCATGGATATGGTGAGCCTGCTGGAACTCAAGAAATTAATTGCCATCATTCTTTGTATCTATTTATCGAGGGTGTGAGTACCAATCCATTTAAGCATCCTAATACTGAAAAAGCCATCAAGAGTGGTGATATTCAATAAAAGCAACGGGCCTTAGAGTAGTAACCAATACTGAAAAATATATTATGCCTGATGCCAAGAATGCAGTATTTCCAAAAGAAAAATTAACAAAATACGCACTTGCTACTACTGCTATAAAAAGTGGTGGAGCTAATAAGACAAAGGTATTTGAATCTGCACTAGGATATGATTTAAATAACTATACCGATTTGATGGATAAGGTATATAATGGCATTACAAAGTACGAAGCTATTCCTCAATCTGATAATGGTAGTGGACAAAGATATAGAATTGATATGCCTATAAAGGGACCTAATAAAAATATCAGAGAGGTTTGTACCGCGTGGATTAAGGATGCACAGAGTGGTGAATTAAGACTAACTAGTATATTTGTTAATCATAAAAAGAAAGGATAGTAGATATGAAAATTAGAACATTTTTGCCAGAATTTACATGGATTAAAACTAAAGATGGAATTACCGGTACTATTGTTGAAGTGTATGATGATGGTAAAAAACCTAATTATTTAGTTGAATATTATCCCCATTCCCAATGTGATAATGATGATTCGTTTGCTGCAAATAATGAAGATATAATTGAATATAAATTACCTGAATATCTAGATAAGTAATCTGGGTATTTTTTATTTGACCTGAGTAAGTCATTAAACTGCTTATTTTTATGCAATAAATTCTATCGGTGTCGTTGCACCGTATTAAAAACGTAAAGGAGATTAGCATGAAAAGAGAATTTTTAAAAGATTTAGGTTTAACGGATGAAGTTATCGAAAAGGTCATGACTGAATATGGTAAAGATGTTCAAGACAGCAACTCTAAACTTGCATTAGCTGAACAAGAAAGAGATAGCTTAAAGTCACAGTCGAAGACCAAATCAGAGGTCTTAACGAAAAAGGCTAATAACAGCGATGATTTAAATAATCAAATTGAAAATCTTCAATCTACTATCAAGGAAAATGATGAGAGCGCAGCTTCTAATTTATTACAGGTTAAGCAGGATAATGCGGTTAATAACTATCTCAAGGATACGCGTATTAGAAATCTTATAATGTATACCTAGTTTCAAAAACTAGATAATATAGTTTACAAAACCAAAATAAATGGTATTATTATTCAGTGGCTTAAGTACAAATTGTAATTAAATCACTAATAAAACTTTAGGAGGTGTGCGGTATGTATCAAATATTGACTGATTCAGAATGTGACCTGCCACTGGCAACTTTGGAGGCAAGTAACGTTGATGCAATCAGTTTTCACACTAAGATTGGTGATCAAGATTTGATCAATGATTTTGGTAAAAGTTATGATATTAACGAATTTTATCAAAAGATACAGTCTGGTATAATGCCCACGACAACCCAAGTTAACGTTGGTGAATATTTTGAATTCTTTAAACCATACGTTGAAAATAAAATGTCAATTGTTTATATTGGATTTTCTAGTGGATTGAGCGGCTCAATGTCAAGTGCTCATCAAGCAAAGTCAATGTTGCTAGAAAGCTACCCCGAGGCGGATATAAGAATCATTGATACCTTAGCTGCCAGTGGTGGCGAGGGCTTAATGGTCCTTAAGGCTATACGATTGCAAAAAGCGGGTGCAACTTTAGACGGACTTGTTAGCTGGTTTGACGAAAATAAAATGCGTCTACGTTCAAACATTACTGTTGATAATTTAAATTATCTTTATCACGGTGGGCGTATTTCGAGAACTTCAGCTACTGTTGGAACTTTGTTGAAAGTTAAGCCTATTTTAGATGTTGATCCTAGCGGCAAGTTAAGAGTTGCCATGAAAACTAGAACGCGTAAAAAATCATTATTGGAGTTGGCCGATTTAACCCTTGGAATTATTCAGGAGAATCCGAGTCAACCAATTATAATCACAACCAGTGGCGATTATGATGCTGCTGAAGTTGTTAAAGAACGAATAATCGAGAAAGTCAGTACAGCTGATATTCAAATTTATCCAATTGGTATGACTATCTCTAGCCATACTGGATTTGGCTGTGTGGCAGTCTTCGCTATGGGTGAAGCTCCACGAGTTTAATGTTGAATTCCTCCCCGATTCGACGATATAGAAAAATAAAAAAATGAAAGTGGAACGAAACATGTTCGACTTTCAATCATTAAAATAAAGGCGCCAGTAATCCGATTTTGGATTGCTGGCGTCTTTTGAGTTAAGTGGAAAAAGCTATGTTTATTTTAGACTTGAGATTTCTGTTAGGATAACCTTCTTAAATTGATAGGTATAACTAAATCCTTATTTGACAATATTTTAGAGTAGCGTAATAATTTTCATGAATATAATTATTACCAGATTTATTACAGATAATAATTACTTTAATTAATGAGGGTGGTTTAGTAATTATGTCAATGAAAAAGGGAAAAGAATGGGCTTTATCATGCGTCGTAGTAAGCGCTGCAGTTTTAATGGGAATGAGTACAACTGTACATGCTGATGCCACAACTGACAATAATGTCAATTCTGAAAACACAAGTACGAATACTAATAATGGGGGCACAGTTTATAATGCACTTGGCAATGCGTCAACAACACAAACTACCAATGCTGATAATTCTGCGGTAACACAATCTACGAATACCGCTGCAACAACACAAGCAACTAATGATGCAGTTAAAGATGGTGGAAATGTTAGTGATGACTACAATAATGAAGGTCAAAACCAATTAGGCTATGCATCTAATTTCCATATTTTCGCTAATGAAGCACATTTGAATGCTCATACGAATGGTAATGTTGCAGTTGGTGATTTCTACGGTAATGTTAACTTTGGTACTAATGTTAAAGAAGGTGGCGTTGATAAGGAAGTTTCATATATTCAACGTCCACATAATATTGCCAACAGTTCATTTGTAACTAGTGGTAGTACTCGTGAAAACAAAGTTGTCTTTGGAAATGACAATGATATTGATGTCTCAAACGAACAACGTCCAAGTATTAATGGAACAAGTTTGGATCACATCAATAGTCAAGAGATTTACCAAGATAAAGACGGCAATGAATATATTGATGTTGCTAACTATCTTGATAACTTTTTAAGCAATAGATCAACATCACTTACTAATAAGACACCACAAGTTACCGTTACAGATTCTGATTTTCCTGATCAAAACCAACGTGTTATTAACTTGGAAGATTATGAAGTAACCGATGATAATCAGATTGTGATTAACTTGGATCCTAGCGTTCTTGCTAAAGATACACCAATCTATATTTATGGATTATCAGCTGATAAGGGTGGTACTAACATCATTATCAATGTTGATACCCAAGGTAACGACCCATACGATGTTAATTCACAAATTAAATTGATTTACAACGACGGAACAGCTAATAATAACGTTGAACGTCCTAATCAAGAAACTGAATTTTTCGACGATAATCACTTGCTATGGAACTTTTATGACAGTTCAGCTAACGATAAGCTTTACACTGGTCACATTAACATCAACCGTCCATTCCAAGGCAGTGTTTTAGCTCCAAAGGCTGAAATTGAAGTTAACTCTAACTTGGATGGTAACATTGCGGCTGATAAAGTCATTGTTAATGCCGAAACTCACAGATGGGACTTACAAGATAACTCTAATATCGAAACTGATTACGATCATATCGTAACAATCCCTGGAGAATTACCTGAACTTCCCGATGAAGAAGATAATGAGGATGAAGAGAACGTTGAACATCCTGATGAAGAAGAGGAAGAAGATATCGATACTGATACTGGTGAATTAGTTGAAGGTGGTTCTGAAGGTGAAGATCCCGATGAAACAACAGATACTGAAGAACCTGGTAAAGAAGATAAAGATTCTGAAGAGAACAACGGTAACGAAGAGGAAAAGGATGCCGATGAAGACGACCTAGGTGAAGGTGGAGACTTAATCACCAATGGTGGTTCTGAAGGCACTAACCCTAATGGTGATTTGAACAATGGACTTTTGCCAAACGTTGGCGGTAATAACAAAGATGTCTCACAAAACCCTAAGACTAATGCTGCAAATGAATCAGGTCTCTTGCCACAAACAAGTGAAACTGATGGTGTTCTAGCAACAATCCTTGGTTTGATTGTGTTGGCATTTGGTTTGATTTTGAAAGCTACACATATTAAAAAAGAAGATTAATAATTAGTCAGAACAGTTTAATCTAAAAAATCTCGTTACAACCAAAATGGCTGTGACGAGATTTTTTTTATAAACTATTTTTTCTTACGTGAATTACCTGTTAATAAATAATTAATTCCAGGGATCAAATTCAAAATCCAAATAATAACAATTGATAAAATAGCAACGACAATATAGCGCATGAATGTTGCTGCTAATCCGTGAATTGACACGTGATTTGTAAACCAAGGCTCAACATACAAAATGAGTAAGTTATGCACAAGATAAACACCGAAGACTAATGGTGATAAAAATTCAAATGTTTTAATAGTTGTTGGTGATTTAATTCTACTGCCCCATTTTTGCAAAAGAATGAATGCAGCAACTGACATAATTGGGATAAAAATTGAAGTTACATAATAACCGTTGTTAACGTCGTAAATTTGGGGAACGGCTGTGGAAACATAGTTACCACTGATTCCAGCGATTAAAAAGATTGCTAGCAAGACCCAATTATTAGTATTTTCAATTTTAACTTTAGTTAATAAGTAACCGAGAATGAAGTAACCTGTAAAACCACCAACTAAGAAGAAACTAGCTACTGGTGATAGTTCTAAGATAGTTTGCATGTCTTTGGGGAGAAGGACAGCGAGCGATGGCAAAAGCGAACACGTAACTAGCCAGATTGCTGTAACGTAGACCAACATTTCTGTGGTAGCGTTTTGGACAAACGTCTTAATAACTGGAGACAAGATGTAAATTCCAATCAAAGGATACATGAACCAGAGTGTAGGTGATGTAGGATGATACAAAATCATTTTGACTACGCTAAAAACGTTTTTAAATGACAACGAATGAGCATAGATTCCGACAACAATCGGTGAAATGATCGACCACATAATAAAAGGAATCGTCACTCGCGGAATTCGCTGTTTCCAAGTATAGGAAAGAGAAGTCGTTTTTTTACTATTAAGCAAGAGTGATCCCGAAATCATGAAGAAAACCGGAACACTGATGTGGGCTAGATAATTAAGGATTTTAGTTATTTGCCATTGTCCCGTACCGATATTTTTGATGGTATCGATAGCAGAAACGTGAATAAAAATGACCAAAAAAATAGCGATGACTCGAATAAAGTCGAGATAAAAAATACGATGATTTTTGTTCATTGAGAATTCCTCCGTAGATTGAAAAGGGTGCCGCCTCCGGTTGTACATGATAAATTTGCTGTGAGGACCGGCTCGAGCCAAGGTCTCGACCCTCGATTTTGAGCCTTGCATAAACCGCAAGTCTCAAAATACGTCCAGTTGAGTAAGTGCTAAAGCACTAACTCAACTACCACTGCAGAATTTATCATGTACAACCTCCGGCTAGTTTAATGTATATATGATGATTATTTATTTAAATAATATCTATTAAGCTAAAAATACATATTAATAACCATCAGTTTAAATTATTATTAAGTTTCTAAATTATTGCATAAACGAAAAAATTAAATTAGTCGGAAGAGCCTAGAGTAGCCATCAGCTGTGAAAGTGGTGTTAGGACGGCTGGTTTTGCCGTTCTTACAGCACCGGGCGTGTTTGGAGACTTGCTTGCAAGGCTTCAAACCGAGGTTCGAGACCTTGGCTCGAACCGGTCCGCACAGCAGATGGCTACTCTAGGCTCTGTAGACGGAACGCTCTATTAATAATAGTTGAAAACCGACTGAAAATGAAGTATTAGCGTATGATATAATGACAAAGTAAAATTATTGATTGGAAGAAGTTATTATGCGCGTAGGAGATTCCCCAGGGACTGATTTTGTTAGATATTTAATTTGGATTGCTTTTTCGATTGGAACGTTAATGTTGAAAAATAATGCTGCTAATCAAAAAGGATTAGATATGCCAATGGTTATTGCATTCTTTGCCGTTGGACTGATTACATTATTTTTGATGATTAGAAAGTATATTCGTGAGGAAAAGTCATTTTCGGATACAGCGGATGGTTTTGTTTATTCGTTAGTTTCTAACATTGGTCTAGTTTGTTTAATGATTGTCATGGTTTGTTTATTGAGAATCATGGTTAGTTATTTGCAAGTGACAGGTAAGCTGCCAAGTTTTGCGAATGATGATGTTTTGAGTTCAGACCAAAATGTTTTCTTGTTCAATATGGTGGGTAACGTCTTTATCATTGCAATTCAACAACAGTTGGTTCAGACAGGATTTTTCTTTAATTACTTCTTTAGAAAAACATCCGCATACAGTGCAATCATGGGTATTATTTTTAGTGGTATCATTGCTGGTTTGATCAGTTTACCTGGTTCACTCTTGCAATTTATGATGATGATGGCCTTAGGCTGGTGCTATGCCTTAACTTATTTATATACAAAAGATGAAAAAATGGCTATCTTTGTTGCGATGGTCAGTGCTGCTGTTGGTACAATTATTATTTAAAATAGTGAAACATAAATGTTCAGTTTTCGAGCGTTAAAAAAAGCTGGTTCCGGTAATCCGATTTGGGATTGCTGGAGCCAGCTTTTTTAGTGTCATTATTGTTCTGAAATTAAGTCAGCTGATTCATGACTCAATAAAGGTGAAACTTCTGTATCAACGCACAATGTTAAATTATGCATAGCCCGTGTACAAATTGTGTATAAAACATCAATGCTACGTTCGTCAGGGTAGTTCTTAGCTGAAACATCGTGGGCAATAACAGCGTCAAATTCCAAGCCTTTGGCTAAATAAATTGGTAAGACTAGGATTCCTTTGGGAATAGAACGGAAATTGGCATCGACTAGGGTCACTAATGATTCATCCCCATAATGAGCATAAATTTGTTCCGCTTGGGCCTGGTTTCGCGTCAAAATAGCCACGGTATCGTACTTTTTGTTTAATTCACGTGCGGTATCTTTTAATCCTTGATAATAGTCGTTATCATCAAAAACTTTGATTACTGGCTCTTCACCTTGACGAGAGAATGCTTTGATTTCACTGCCATTTGGTAACAGTTTTGTCGCAAAGTTAGTGATTTCAGCAGTTGAACGATAACTCTGATTGAGTGTAATGGTAGTGACTTTTTTCTTATTGAAAAGTTCATTAACTTCGGTAACAAGGTCTTTTTTACGATAAGAACTAGTCAAAACATCTTGAGCACGGTCACCTAGCAATGTCATTTTGGCATTAGGAAAGGCGTGGGCGATGTATTTCAATTGAGCCATTGTGTAATCTTGGACTTCATCAATGAAGATATGTTGGATAGCGTGATTAATACCACTATCGGTTACCAAATCACGTAAGAAAAGCACTGCAACGGAATCGCTCAGATTGAGCTTGTGAGCTTCGATATTGTCGTCGATGGCTTCAACCATTGTTTGCCAGACACTATCAGAAACAAGTTCTTGTTTCATTTTGCCTAATAGGAAAAGGTATTCTTTGTAGGGGTTAAAGAAATAGTTATTGACTAGGGCATTGTAAATTGGAGCATAGCGGTCTCTTAGGAATTCTTCAGCAATGATTTCCCGTTGGTTGGTTGATTCTTCGATATTGTGATCGGTAATGATTTGTTGGAAGTCTTCATCCGATAGATTATCAATTTCAGCTTGAACCCAATCTTCGTTGCGGTCATCATGGATACGTTTCTGAAGTCGTTTGATAAGAGCATTTTTAGTTTTTAAGAAACGATCGGGAATGTGATAGGCATGATTGACGTGATCATAAATCTCAGAAATTTCTTCTTTAGTGAAGAAAGGTTTGCCATCAAAAATGACATCTTCAAAATGTAAAATGTGGTCGGGATGTTCTTCTTCCAATTGTGATAACTGGTCGAGAAATTCACCACTTTCTTTGAAGAGGCGAATCTTAATGGTTGTTTCGGGTAAGTTGCGTTCATCTTTTTCATAACGTTCAAACAGTGTTTCGACTTGAACACCAGTTAGACGTAAAGAAATGAATTCATTCAAAGTAACCTGGCGCATGTTCCTTTCACCCAAACTTGGTAAAACTTCTGAAATATAATTACTGAAAAGTTTGTTAGGTGAAAAGAGGACAATGTTGTCAGCGTTCATCGTTGAACGGCTGTGATAAAGCAAGTAAGCTACCCGTTGTAAGATGGCAGAGGTTTTACCAGAACCAGCGACACCTTGGACTAAGAGGACGTCAGAATGAGTATCACGGATAATAGTGTTTTGCTCATGTTGAATCGTTGCAACAATATTCTTCAAATATTCATCACTATATTCGCTTAGAACCGATTGGAGAATCTCATCACCAACGGTTTCATTGGTATCAAACATGGTCTTGATTTTATTGTTGATAATTTGAAATTGACGTTTCTTTTTAAGATCCACAGTTGTGGGACCATTTGGTGTTTGGTAGTGAACTTTACCAAGCATCCCGTTGTAGTAAATCCCAGAAATAGGGGCACGCCAGTCATAAATGAGAAATTCTCCATCATCGTCTTGCAGTGTTGAAGTTCCAATATAAAGGGTATCTTCTTCACCATCTTCAACGATATCAATGCGGCCAAAGTAAGGTGAGCCTTGGAGGTTTTCGAGTTTTAATTTGTTGGAGTTTAAAATATTTTCATTTTCGACTGCCAAAGCAACCAATTGTTTCTGTTGTTGAACAGAGGCGTTAGTTTCCATTTGGTCATCGACTTCAGTTGTATTGACCTTAGTGTTTTCACCATAGTTACGTTCAATCCGATGTGTTTCTTGGTGGGCTTGAGCGATACTTTGATCGACGCGTTCAATTTTTTTGTCAATCTTGTCAGCAACGACATTGACGCGAGCTTGTTCTTCTTGTTTAGATTGATTAATCGACATTAAAATACCTCTCGTTGACAATTTGTTGATTTTTAATTATGCTAATAGCAATTAGAGTACATTAAAGCATAGACATTTTTGAGTACTAATTCAAGTAAGTTGGTCCAGAGAATAACTTCTAGTCTGAAAAAGTTATCGACCTTGTTTTAGGAAATGGTATGGGTAGTTACCTTATAACTTTGAGTGGTAGAGTGATTTCTACAAAACAGGTGGCACCACGCTGAAGCGTCCTATTATATTTTTAAATATGATAGGGCGCTTTTTTTAGTCGAAGAGTTATTATAACACCTTAAAAACGTCTTTGCATTAATGAATTCAGGAGGAAAGAATATGAAAACAAATACAATTTTAACTGGGGATCGTCCAACAGGTAAGTTACACATTGGACATTATTTAGGATCATTGAAGAACCGTGTTAAGCTTCAAGATGAAGGCAAGTACAAGATGTTTATCATGATTGCCGATATGCAAGCTTTGACAGATAATGCTAGAGATCCTGAAAAAGTTCGTAATAGTTTGATTCAAGTTGCGCTTGATTATTTGTCAGTTGGAATTGATCCAGCTAAAACTAATATTTTGGTGCAATCACAAATTCCTGCTTTGAATGAATTGACAATGTACTATCTTGACCTTGTGAGTGTTTCCCGTTTGGAAAGAAATCCAACTGTTAAGTCAGAAATTAAACAAAAGAGTTTTGGTCAAAGTATTCCAGCCGGCTTTCTAACATATCCAGTTAGTCAAACAGCCGATATTACCGCCTTTAAAGCTGATACAGTGCCAGTCGGTGATGACCAAGAACCAATGATGGAACAAGCACGTGAAATCGTTCGGACATTCAATAATACTTATAACGTTGATACATTAGTTGAACCAGAAGGTTACTTCCCACCTAAGGGCCAAGGTAGACTTCCTGGTATCGATGGTAACGCAAAAATGAGTAAATCATTAGGTAACTGTATTTACTTGTCAGACCCAGCTGACGTGGTAACTAAGAAAGTTATGTCAATGTATACTGATCCAGATCACATTCACGTTGAAGATCCAGGTAAAATCGAAGGCAACACTGTCTTCACATATCTTGATGCTTTTGGTACAGATAAAGAAAAGATTGCTGAATTGAAAGAACAATATCAAGCTGGTGGTCTTGGGGATGTCAAAGTTAAACGTTATCTAAACGACGTTTTACAAGAAATTCTTGAACCAATCCGTAACCGTCGTGCCGAATATGAAAAAGATATTCCTGGCGTTTATGACATTCTTAAAAAAGGTAGCGACAACGCTAATATCGTGGCTAACCAAACATTGTCAGAAGTTCGTAAGGCAATTGGTGTCAACTATTTTGACTAGGGCCGCTTCCGGGTGCGAGAAAATTTTATTCCGCTATGGGACCGTATCGAGCCAAGGTCTCGATACTCGCTTTTAAGCCTTGCACAAACCGCAAGTCTTAAAAGACGTCCGTGGAGTAAGAACAGGAAAAGCACCTGTCCTAACTCCACCTTCACAGCGGAATAAAATTTCTCGCACCCTCCAGCTAATGTATGGAAGGATGCAGTGGATTTCTTCCTAATTAGTTTGCAAGCTAATCGTTTTATGACAGAAATAAATAAAAATGAATAAGAAGTAATTTTTGAGTATGGGAATATTCAAGAATTACTTCTTTTTTTGTACTTTTTAGAGTAGTTTATGCGTGGAGCTAGTTAAGTATGCCACCTCCAAGAGCAAGAAAATTAGGTCGCTATGGGGACCGACAAAAGCCAAGGTCTTTTGTCTCGATTTTGAACCTCGCACAAATCGCGAGTTTCAAAAGTCGTCCCGTGGTGTAAGCACTAAAGTGCTAACGCCACATGCACAGCGACCTAATTTCTTGCTCTTTCCGGCTAGTTCGCTGTTTAAATAACTTTAAGTATTATTTTGGCATCAATGACTGGATTTACAGGATATGGAGTATGTTTTGAATCTTTTGACCTTACAAATTATTTCAATTTCACAATCAAAAAATCGACAAGCATCAGTAGAGAATTGAATGTTTTTATGGTTGGACTGTTAGATTAAAAAAAGTCTTGGAATATTTATTTCTAATGAATAGTTTACTTAGTCGGAAGAAGCGGGGAAAATGAGCTCACCGTGAAGGTGGAGTTAGGACGTTTCGTCCTTACTCCACGGACGTCTTTTGAAATTCGCGGGTTGTGCGAAGTTCAAAAGCGAGATTTGAGACCTTGGCTCAAATCGGTCCCACAGTGAGCCCATTTTCCCCGCTTCTGGAGACGGCATTCTCAATAAACCACTCTTTTCTGAAAACTAAATATAAATTTTCTGAAAACTAAATATAAATTTTATGAAAATAAATTCAAACATAACTCTTGATTTTATCAAGAGTCGGGTATAGAATAGCTCTTGTTCTTAAAAAACGAGAAGTTTTTTTAAATAAAATGAGGTGAATTTATGGATGATTATAATTTGATTGGTTTTGTTATGAAATATACTTCTATCAAACGTCGCATTGCCGCCAGTTATCTCAAGGATAAGGGGCTAAATGCTTTTGAAAGTATCATTTTATCAATCGTTTATAAGAACAAATCCTGCACTCAAGATAAAATTGGTGAAATTACCATGTCTGATGGTGCAAGTATTGCTCGTTCATTGAAAAAACTTGAAAACTATGGCTACGTGTTACGAAAACCTGATCCGGAAAATGGACGACGAAAAATCGTCAAGATTACCGAGAAAGGCGAAAAACTTTATGACAAGATTCGCCGTGCTTTTCGTGCCAGTAATGAAGTGATGTTTAAAGGTGTCACTTCAGAAGAACAAACACAACTAGAGAGTATATTAGAAAAGGTTTATAAAAATTTAGACAGCATCGAGATACCTTCTAAATAAAATTTAGAGAAGAGGATTTTATTATTATGCCTAATAATAAAGCAATTGTGGATGCACATGGCAAAACTTTTAACCGTAATTTGCTGGTTTTGGTTTTACTTGTGGGTACATTCTGTACTGTTTTGAACGGTACTATTTTAACTACCGCCTTTCCTACATTGATGAAAGAATTCAGTGTGACAACTTCAGATGTTCAGTGGTTAACAACTGGATTTCTAATGGTTAACGGTATTATGATTCCTGTTACTGCTTGGTTAAGTAACAACTTTAGTACAAAGATTTTGTACATTATTGCTATGTCGACTTTCTTAGTCGGAACAATTATGTGTTTCGTAGCACCAACTTTTGGTGTTATCTTGGCTGGTCGTTTGATTCAAGCGGTCGGTGTTGGTATTACAATGCCACTTATGCAAGTCGTTATGCTATCAATTTTCCCAGCTAACCAACGTGGTGCTGCCATGGGACTTGGTGGATTAGTTATCGGACTTGCTCCAGCTATTGGACCTACACTTTCAGGTTTCATCATTGATAACTGGACATGGAGAGATCTTTTTGGAATGATCATTCCTATCGTTGTCTTAGTTTTAATTTTGGCTTTCTTCTTTATGAGACCAGTTATTAAGACGCACAGAACGAAACTAGATGTTTTATCATTGATTGAATCAACAATCGGTTTTGGTGCCATTCTTTATGGATTCTCATCAGTTGGTAATGACGGTTGGGGTTCAATGACTGTTATTGGTTCTATCGCTATTGGGATTGTTTTCATTCTATTGTTTGGTTACCGTCAATTACATATGGACAAACCATTCTTGGAATTACGTGTTTTCAAAGAAAAGAAATTTGCCATTGCGGCCGCATTGTCATCAGTTACTAACATGGCCATGATCGGTGTTGAAATGGTACTACCACTATACCTTCAAATTGTTAAAGGTATGTCAGCTTTCCATTCAGGCTTAACATTGTTACCTGGTGCTTTGATGATTGGTGTCATGAGTCCGATTACTGGGAATGCCTTTGATAAATTCGGACCTAAGGATTTGGCACGTATGGGTATGTTCTTGTTAACTGCCGGTACAATTCCATTCTTATTCTTAACAAAGACAACGCCAGTTCTTGATATTGTGGTACTTTACATGGTTCGTATGTTTGGTATTTCAATGGTCTTGATGCCTGTTACAACCGATGGTATGAACGCTTTGCCATTTAACTTGATGAGTCATGGTACTGCCGTAAATAACACCGTTCGTCAAATTTTCAGTTCAATGGGTACAGCTATTTTGGTCAGTGTCTTGACTAACGTTACAAACAATTTGAAACCTGGCAAGTCACTTTTGAGTCAAGCACCACTTCAATATAAAGATAATTTCTTCAATGCCACATTAAGTGGTTATCATGCAGCCTTTGCGGTAGCTATTTTATTCTGTGTCATTGGTTACTTAATTAGTTTGATGGTCACAAACAGTTCTAAATCAAAAACAATTGATACTGACACATTGAAAAACACAAGATTGGCAGGTGAAGAATAATGATTCTTATTTCTATTTTAGTTTTCGCCGTACTGGCATATTACTTCGCTGTCTTCTTGAAAAATAAAAAAGTTGGTTATTCATTATCATTTACCTTCGTTGCCTTATTCATTTTGAGTTTGGTATTGTTGATTTCAAATGAATATAGTCACTTTGGTATGCAAAAAGTTAATAGTGAAAAGACGTATCAGATCCAATCTGTTCAAAAGGGTTCAAATCTTCTATTAAAGAAAGAATTAGGTACGAAGGGTAAGGAAGATGTTTATATTTACCGGACACCTGAAACTGCTAATAAGAAGAAACCAACGACAACTAAAGTTGATGTCAACGTTACAAACAAAGTGAAAACTGGCAATTATTCAGCCGCTACTTTGGAACGTAAGACAACTCGCTGGGAATATAAGAATGGTTTCTATTCATTCCTCTTTGGACTTTCAGATAACAATAAAGAATTTGTTAAACAAACAAATACCTTTAAAGTTGGTAAGGATTGGTTAGTTTTGACGACGACTCAAGCTAGTCAATTACAAAAGAAAATGAAGAGTAAAGCTTTCCAAGCTCAAATGAAACAAGAAGGTGAAGCTTACGTTAAAGCTGCTGTCATGAAGGCTATGAAAGCTAATCCTAAGATGACTCCAGATGAACAAAAACAAGTTACACAACAAGCTGAAAAAGCCTTTAAGGCCGAAGCTCAAGCTAAATTGATTCAAGAAATTAAGAGTCAAAAATAGAGAGTGTAACAAAACACAGTCAGCTTTCGAGCATTAAGGCAAATAGCGCCAGTAATCCGATTTTGGATTGCTGGCGCTATTTGTTTTAAGCGGAAAAAGCTATGTTTGTTACACGTTTATGCTGCATGTTTAAAGACAATAATAGTTTTGTCCCAGACCTGTTTTTGTGCGTAAGTATTTAAATTTTAAAATAGTTTTGCTTCGACGTACTCATCGGTTGCAACACGATACATCTTGATGCCATGAATCATAATATATCCGTCAGTTCTCCAATAGCTATTAGCTGGTAAAGCTCGGCGTAGTCTACGACCACGAGAATCGTACAAATAAGTTTTAGCTGTCAAATGAACTTTGGATTTCGGAGGAGCAGGGGTAAATTCCGTTGCTTGATCAAGTACAAGATACTTGTCAGTAGCAATTCGATAGTATCCTTTGCCGTTAATGGCGACTAATTCATCGTATTTCCACTTTGTATTAGGTTCGGAGTCCAAATTGAGATATCTTCCATGGCCGTCCATTAATTTAACTGGAGACTCATAAGTAATGAGGATACCTGTTTTAGTTGAGGCAGTAGCATCGTAATCTTGAACTTCAATCAATTCACCATCGTCCAAAAGATAGAATGGTTTGCCATTAATAGTTGTCGTTCCGTGGACGCCGATGTCACTTAAATAAGACCCGTCAGTGGTGTTGTGAATGACAATTTGTTCACGACCACCAGAAGGTTTGGCTGGATGTTTATCAATTGGCTTGTTTGGTTTAACAGGCTTAGTTGGTTTAGCTGTTGTAGAAGATGATTCCTTCTTAGGCAAAGCGCTGTAAGCTAGCTCGATTGTTTGGGGATTTTGAGTATAGGTTCCCTTTAAAAGAGAGACTGGACTGGTTAATTTGTAACCGTCAACGGTACTGTCAGCAGTTAAGTCGAAAGCTGAGCCAATTGTAGTACCACTGAGTGTTTTAGTGAGAGCAGTTCCTTTGACCATAATAGGTTTGCCAGTGGCATCAACGTAATTAATAGTGACAGTTGGATGTGCCTGAAAAATAAGTGGCTGATTGACAGTTGTGGCAGTTTGAAAGTAAGTGTTTCCGAGATTTTCTTGAACCATTGAACCACTAACGTAACCATTGTGGAATCCATAGTTGCCGTAACTTAAAACCGTCGCAGTAGGATCAGCATTATTCAAAACAAAATTGTCTCCGCCGACGTTTGTTAAATTTCCCATCTTCAAATAAGCACTAGTCGTTGAACCAGAATAATTATACAAAGGTGCGATGTCAGTACCACTTGGATCGAGCAATTTCGGCGCTGTGAAGGCAATTGGCTGACCAGTGACAGCGTAAACTGGGGTAGGGTCATTAATCGTGTTGGTAACAGCATTAATCATTGCACCTTTGCCAGTTTCAGTGCCTTTGAGTGGTGAAAAGTCACTAATTGAAGAATTGCCAAATCCAATCATGTTGAAACCTTGACCATTATTAGCGTATTTATTGATTGTTGGAGCTAATTGGGTTAGTTGGGCTTGAGTAATTCCGTTGCCAGTTTTCGTACCTTCAAATTTGAGTGATGAGGAATTAGATAAATTTAACTTTTCCACTTGAATCGGATCAATTTCTTTAGCAGTAGGATCACTGAAATTACCTGCCAAATCTAGACCAGCTAAGTTAATATTTTCCAAAGGGGTCAAATCGGGATCGGCTTTAGGGTCTGAAGCTAAATTTACTTGAAGGATAAGACCAGCTTTAGCTGGCAAGAGTTGAAAATATTGCATACCATTTAAGCTTTCGATAGGCGTGCTGTCAATGTCAGCCATGTGATTTATATTTGGGTCAGGAGTTGAAGCAGGGCCATTAGGATGTCTAAGGTCATAGTTATCCATCGAAACTGATAGGTATGGGTTTGAATAAGCCTTGATATCACCAACCGTTAAGTTAGAATTATAAGGAATTTTTAGTGCATCTTTGACAGCATAGCCCAAAGTAGGGTCAGTAAAGGTAATGACCGTATCATCAGTTACGTTAGCTGGGATTGCGTAAGGATTAGTTGTAACTGTAGAAGTTGTTGTTGTTTGCGTTGTAGTAGCAGCTGTTGTTGCGGTAGTCGTCGTAGTGCTAGTTGTTGGGACTGTCGTTGAGGTGGAAGATGTGGCTGTAGTTGCGACTGGCGTTGCAGTGGTTGGTGTTGTCGATGAGCTAGCGGATGTCGTAGTAACTGGAGTGGTTGTTGAACCTGTCGTTGCTGTAGTAGTTTTGGCTGTTGTAGTGGTGGGCTGAGCAGTTGTTGTAGAACTAGTTGAAGTGGTAGCCGGTAAGACTGGAGTTGCACTTGTTGTAGTTTGCGTTGCAGTAGGAGCTGTGGTTGTACTTGAAGTCGTGGCCGTTGCTGTCATAGGCTGAGATGTTGTAGTTGTTTTTGCAGGCGTAGACGTTGTTGAAGTGGAAGTACTGGTGGGAGACGTCGTCGCGGTAGTCGTACTTGTAGTCGTTGCAGCTTTTGCTTCTTGAGTTGAAGTAGCAGTAAGCAGCATCGCAGAAAATAATGAAATACCTAAATAAACACATTTTTTGTTCAATAACATAATATTAATCCTTCTTTTTTTTAGATTTCGCCGTTATCTTAAGTTCGAATCGGACAAAATTAAAATTCTAACGCTAGACAAGTTGGACGGTAAAAAAATACCAAGGAATTAATAGTTATATTTGGCTTTATGTTAATAATTTTGTAAGCTAATTATTGAAAGATAAATATGCTGTGGATGTGGTAGTAGTCCGCCTCCAGGAGTCAGAAAATTAGGTCGCTGTGGGGACCGATTGGAGCCAAAATGCGGTCTCCAATCTCGATTTTGAACTTCGCAAAATACGCGAATTTCAAAAATCGTCCCGTGGTGTAAGGGATAAATCCCTAACGCCACCTGCACAGCGACCTGATTTTCTGACTCCTTCCGGCTAATTTATTTTGTTTGGAATAAATCGTGAGTAAATTGGTCGTTACATTGTAGATTTGACTACTTTTGCTTCAGTAACGACTGAAGTATTAAGGATTAAGGTGCATTTTGAAACTTTTTATAAGCTGATTACTAGATTAACGCATGATGCTAGTTGATTTTTGACTATGGGTTTAAAATGATTTTTAAAATCCAAATGTACCCCCATATCCTATAACTTTAGCCGTCAGTAACATAGTAATATTGAAAATTGTTCATTATTGTTTTAAAAGCAAATAACAAACCAGCCGGAAAGAGCAAGAGATTTTGGTCGCTGTGCAGGTGGCGTTAACACTTTAGTGTTTACACCACGGGACGACTTTTGAAACTCGCGATTTGTGCGAGGTTCAAAAGCGAGCCGAAAGACCTTGGCTTTCGGCGGTCCCCATAGCGACCAAAATTTCTTGCTCTTGGAGGCGGAATATTTAACTAGCACTACGTATTAGGTTATACACAAGGATTGTTGATAATAAAAAATGAAATAGAGGTGTGATTGTGGAAAAAATATTTGAAGTTAAAAATCTCTTTTATCAGGTTGGTGAAACTAAAATCTTAAAAGATATTAATTTGAGTATCGAACAAGGAAAATATCTAACCGTTGTCGGTCCTTCTGGTAGTGGAAAAAGCACTTTGATGCGAATTTTAGCGTCTATGATCAGTGCCACTTCAGGGGAAGTATTGTTCCATGGAACGGATATTAATACGTTTGAGCCAACTGAATATCGTCGTAAGGTTTCGTATGCTTTTCAACAGCCAACTCTTTTTGGGAAAACTGTTCGCGAGAATTTGGCTTTTCCATTTGAAGTTCGTAAACAGGACTTTGATGAAGAAAAGGTTATAAAGTATTTGGAAATGGTCAATTTGAATAAAGATTATATTGATAAAAGTGTCAATGATGTTTCTGGTGGCGAAAAACAGCGGATTGCTTTGTTACGGAACTTACTTTTCCAACCAGAGGTGTTGATAACTGATGAAGTTACGGCCGGATTGGATGCTGAAAATAAAGCTATTGTGCATAAAATGTTAAACGAATTTAATTCCCGGGGATTAACAATTTTGCGGGTGACGCACGATGAATCTGAAATTGAAGATTCAACCGACAAAATTACGATTAAAAATGGGGAGGTGCAAGATGTCTAATTTAACAGTTTCCAATTCAACGTTGGCATTAGGTTTCGTCTTAGTGTTGGTAGCTTTGATAATTGGTTATGTGGAAAAGTTACGGATTGATAAGGACATTATTATTGGTGTTGTTCGAGCAATTATTCAATTATCCATCGTGGGTTATATTTTAAAATTTGTTATTAAGGCTAATGATAATTGGTTGACCTTAGCATGTTTTATTATCATTGTGATTAATGCGTCTTGGAATGCTGGAAAGCGTGGGAATGGGATTCCTAAAGCATTTCAGTCATCACTCTTGGCAATTTTTGTAGGTACAACGATAACTTTGGCAACATTAGTATTGACGGGTTCAATTAAATTTGTGCCTGAACAAATCGTGCCGGTGACAGGGATGATTGCTAGCAATATCATGGTTGCAATTGGGCTTTGTTATCGCAATATGATGCAAACCTATACTGACCGTCATCAACAAGTCTTGGAAAAACTAGCGTTAGGTGCAGATATTAAGTTGGCTTCTCAAGATATTTTGCGTGATTCAATCAAAAGTGGGATGCAACCAACAATTGATTCAATCAAAACTTTAGGATTAGTTAGTTTACCAGGTATGATGTCTGGTTTGATTTTTGCTGGTGTTGATCCAGTTAAGGCCATCAAGTACCAAATTATGGTTACTTTCATGCTGCTGGCCTCGACAAGTATTGGCTCAATTATTTCTTGCTACTTGGGTTATAAACAATTCTTCAATGAACGAAAGCAATTGAAGGGGTAGTTGCCGTCTCTGGGTGCAAAAAAATGTTGGCGCTGTGGGGACCGGTTCGAGCCAAAATACGGTCTCGAACCTCGATTTTGAACTTCGCAAAGTACGCGAATTTCAAAACTCGTCCCGTGGTGTAACTGCTGAAGCCATTACACCACCTGCACTGCAGCCAACATTTTTGCACCCAGAGACTAATGCATTTGTTATTTTTAATACGATACAATTAACTAATTCGATAAAAAGTGCTGTATTATTTGAAATTGAATACAATCAAAAAGGCTAGATATTTTTTCTGGATGTATACCGAGAAAAGTATCTAGCTTTTTTACATCCGACTCTATAATCAAAGTTGAGAAAGGGCCAAATTTATTGGCTCTGGATTAAAGTTTTAGACTAAATTATGACCTTTGATGAATTAGCCCTACTATATAAGGCTATTTTTTTATATAATTGATACAATGGGATGTGATGTAGATTTGAAGTTAGCAGTTATAGAAATAGGATCTAACTCCATTAGAACATCAGTTTATAGGTCTTCTAAAAAAAATCGTTTTAAGACTTTGGATCGTTGGCGAGAGCCCGTTAGACTAGGAAAATCAATCACTCAGAGTCGACTTTTGACTAATGATCAAATTGAAGAAACAATTGATGTTTTAAAGAAATTTCAAACTCGAATTGAAAGATATCAAGTTGATAGAACCAGCTTGATTGCTACCGCGGCAGTAAGAATGGCCAAGAATCAAGACCAATTGATTTTTGCTGTTCTCAAAGAAACAGGATTACAACTAGACATTATCAATGAACAAGAAGAAGCCTACTATGACTACGTAGCTGTTAGAAGTACGATGCGGATCAAAGATGCTTTGATTGTCGATGTTGGTGGCGGTAGTAGTGAAATCAGCTTGGCTAAAAAAGGTCGTCTGAAGCACGGCTTGAGTATACCGATTGGTGCCATTTCAATTTCTGATTTGTATTTAGCGAGTGATCCAATAAAAGAGAACCAATTACAAGCAGCAAGAAAAGATATCAGTCAACGTTTAGAAAGTCTCAATTGGATGAGTTCACCAGCAACCTTTGTTGGACTCGGTGGGACTTTACGGGCCGTGACAAGTATTTTGAATCGTGAGGGTAAAAATAAAAAGACTCTACACAATTCTGTCATTTCGTGTGACCAAATTGATGAGTTATTTAACCAGTTGATTCACACTTCTTTGGAAGAAAGAAGTCAAATCAAAGAGTTGAGCGATGGCAGATATGAAGTCATTTTGGGTGGGATTTTGATAATATCAGAAATCATCAAAAAAACCCCCTCTAAAGAAATCCGTTTTTCGAATTTCGGTGTTAGAGAAGGTTATGTCTTCAATTATTTCCACAAAATGAATCTTCAAGATAATTAGAAATTATGCACGACTAGGGATGGTCTTTTGAGCTGAAGCAACGATATGACCGTTCATTTTATGCAATAATTCATTCATCCAGAAACCATTTTCCAAATTAAGATTGTCATCTAGAGCAAATACCTTGAGTACGTAATCATGGGTTTGGTCTGGTGGATAAGGTCCATTGTAACCAGTGGCCACGTCTTTAGGACCATCTAATAATGGACTTGCAGAACTGTTTTTGCCTTGAACGACTGGAGTGGTTGCTATTTGACTAAAGTTTTCAGGTAATTCAACTTGAGAACTTGGAATATTAGCGGCTGTCCAGTGAATCCATTCAAAACCACAAACTGGGATTGAATCCGGATCTGTGAAAGTCAAAGCAATTGTTTTTGCATCTGCTGGAATATCTGATAATTTAATTGGGAAACTAATAATAGGTTTCCCATTTTTTATATCGTCAGGTGCGGCATATTTGCCGTATTTGTCGGGCAATAAATTATTTGGTAGAGATACAGTTATTTCCATACAAAAATCTCCTTTATATGAGGTATAGATAATGAAACGAATAGAACTTAAAGAGTTACCTGAACTTATTGTAAAACAGGTAGAAAACATTGAACAACAATATAGTAAGAAAATTGAAGTCTTTTCTGACTATGAACAACAAGATTTTTTGACTTTAGATCAAGCAGATCATGTTATTAAAGATGACATGATTAAAATTTCTATCACAAACGAGAAATATGCCGAGTTTGTGTTAAGCCATGAATTACATCATATTGAACTTGAACTTTCTGATGAACCCAGTATTTCGTCAGCCTTAACTACTGGCAAACAAGATTTTGATGGCCGAGTTTTGGCAATCGCTAATTCAGTTTTTGAAACATTGGAACATGTGACTGTTTTGAAGAAGCAAAAAGAAGATGGAACCTATACCGATGAGATTAAAACTGAATACTTAAAGGGTATCGAGGCTGCACTTCATCCTAAAGTAGAATTAGACCGAGCAAATATGCGTTTTTACCGTACTTTAATTATGTTAGACGGTATGATTTTTAGTGAACACGCTTGTGACGATGAGTGGCAACAAGAATTTGCAATGTCATATAAGTATGCTGATAAAATGGCCAAAATCATTGAAGACAACGATTTAACAGTGCCATTCCAATTCCGTCGTGCGTTGGTTAATGCATTGGATGCTTACAATGAGATTATTATTTCTAATGGATATCAAGGATTGCATTTCCATACATTCTTAAATATCACACCAGTAGTTTCAAAACGCCAGTTACGCTTGAGCTTGAACCAAGTTTATCAAATTAAACATTCAGAATTTAGAAACCGTGCCACCGGTCGCGATGGATTTGTCTTGATTGGTATTAATGACGGACAAGGAGTAGCAACACTAAACTTAGATCCACAAAAAGTGACACCAGAGTTTTATAAAACTTTCTACCAATACACAGTTGAACAAGTGTTTAAGGAACAAGGAACGAAGTATTTAATTAGATAGGTCGCTTCCGGTTGCAAGCAAATCAGTCCGCCATGGGACCGGTTCGAGCCAAGGTCTCGAACCTCGCTTTTGAACTTCGCAAGGACCGCGAATTTCAAAAGACGTCCGTTCTGTAAGAGTGGAAAAGCGCCACTCTAACAGAACTTTCACGGCGGACAGATTTACTTGTAACCTCCAGCTAGGTTGTTCGATGTTTGTTTTGATATTAGAAATATATTTTTTGAACTATATTTTGCTAAAAAAAATCAAAGTATGTAAAACAAAAGAACAATACGTTAGTCTCAGGGGATGAGAATTATACCAGCAGTGAAGGTGGCAAACGCCACGGACGTATTTTGAGATTCGCGGTTTTTGCGAAGCTCAAAATCGAGGTCTGAGACCTTGGCTCAGACCGGTCCCACAGCAGGTATAATTCTCATCCCCTGAGACGGCAATTTTGGGAGGAAACTAATGGTCGATAAAATTGAAGAGTTTAAAGAATTACTAGCACAAGCTAAATTTGTAACTTTTCTAACTGGTGCTGGCGTGTCTGTACCATCAGGGATTCCTGATTATCGCTCAAAGAATGGATTGTACAAGCGAGAAAAATTCAACTTTCCACCTGAATATATGTTAAGCCATGATAATTTAGTTAAACATCCAGATATCTTTCATGACTTTGTGATTCACAATATGTACTTTCCAGATGCTCAACCTAATATTATTCATACAAAGATGGCCGAAATCAGTAATCAAAAAGGTGCTATTGTTACACAAAATGTTGATAAATTGCATACCAAAGCAGGGGCTAAAAATGTCGTAGAATTTCACGGCAATTTATACGATAATATTCATTGCCTGACCTGCGGTAAAGAATTTGATTACACGTATTATTTAAAAGATTATCGCCATCATGAAGATAATGGCATTATTCGCCCCGGAACTACGGTTTTGTACGGTGAGAATATCAATCCAGAAAACTTTCAAAATGCAGCTTTGGCCGTTCAAAAAGCTGATTTGTTAGTAGTTGTTGGGACTAGTTTTAAAGTATATCCATTTGCAGGATTACTAGAATACAGTTCACCAAAAGCTAAATTGGTTGTCATTAATAAAGAAGATTTAAATTTAGATTCATCCATTTTGGCCATCTCAGATGATGCCACAAATGTTTTTTCAAAGATTTAGGGTTTTATATAGAGCCGCCTTCGTGGGCGCAAAATATAGGCTGCTGTGGGGACCGACCTGAGCCAAGGTCTCCGGGATCGATTTTGAGCTTCGCAAAGTACGCGAATCTCAAAACTCGTCCTGTGGTGTAAAGGCTAAAGCCTTAACGCCACCTGCACTGCTGCCTATATTTTGCGCCCACGGAGGCTAATGTATTGGTTTGTTTGGATGTAATTAATTGATGAGTTATATATTTGATATTATTTTTTATTATCAATTTGGAAGAAAATTCGTCATGATTTAGTATATTTAAACAGACTAAAAATTAAATTCAAAAAAATAGTCAGAAGAATCGAGATATAGTTACTGGCAGTGAAAGTGGCGTTAGGGCTTTAGCCATCTACACAGCAACCTAAATTTCTCACACCCGGAGGCAGTGTATTGGTTAGATTTGATAATTCAATTTATTTTAATTCTCGATTTTAAGGTATCAGCAGTGGTTATTTGGTTCTTATTTTCTTACTTTGTAAATCTAGATGGTCGAGAAGTTAAACATAAATTTTGAATAAATTAGTCGGAGGTCACAAGCGTTGAAGTCAGCCGTGGCGGTGGTGTTAGTGCTTTAGCACTTACAGCACAGGACGTATTTTGAAATTCGCGATTTGTGCGAAGTTCAAAATCGAGACTTGAGACCTTGGCTCAAGTCGGTCCTCACAGCAGACTTTAACGCTTGTGACCGGAGACGGCAGACACATTAAATACAAATAAAAAAAATGCTATACTTAATATCAATTTAGTAGCGGTGGAGGTTAACATATTGACTGAAGAGAGAAAAACTTTTTACATTACAACACCCATTTATTATCCATCAGGAAAATTAACAATTGGGAATTCATATACAACGATTGCAGCGGACACTTTGGCTCGTTACAAGCGTAATGAAGGCTATGATGTTTTCTTCCTAACAGGAACTGACGAACATGGTCTCAAAATTGAACAAAAAGCCGAAGAGAAGAACATGCAACCACAAGAGTACGTTGACATGATGGCTAAGGGTATCAAAGAACTTTGGAAGTCATTGGACATTTCAAACGACAAGTTTATCCGTACAACTGATGATTATCACGTTAAAGCTGTACAAAGAATTATCGAACGTCTAATTAAACAAGGGGATATTTATTTAGGCGAATACTCTGGCTGGTATTCAGTTGACGATGAGGAATATTTCACTGAATCACAAATGGCTGAGGTTTATCATGACGCTGACGGTAATGTCACAGGTGGTAAAGCTCCTTCAGGTCACGAAGTTCAACTAGTTAAAGAACCTTGTTACTTCTTTAAGATGAGCAAATACGCTGATCGCCTTTTGAAATATTATGAAGACAATCCAACTTTCATCGAACCAGAAATCCGTAAGAATGAAATGATCAACAACTTTATCAAACCAGGTCTTGAAGATTTGGCTATTTCTAGAACAACTTTCAACTGGGGTGTTAAGATTCCAAGTAACCCTGAACACGTTGTCTACGTTTGGGTCGATGCTTTGTTGAACTATATCACAGCCCTTGGTTATGAAAGTGATGATGATTCTCTATTCAAGAGATACTGGCCTGCCAATGTGCAATTTGTTGGTAAAGAAATTGTGCGTTTCCATACAATCTACTGGCCAATTATTTTGATGGCTTTAGGTGTTGAATTGCCTAAGCAAGTCTTTGGTCACGGATGGTTATTGATGAAAGACGGTAAAATGTCTAAGTCAAAAGGTAACGTCGTTTATCCAGAAATGTTAGTTTCACGTTATGGCCTTGATTCATTACGTTATTATCTAATGCGTGCCATGCCATTTGGTAGTGATGGTGTCTTCACTCCAGAAGATTACGTTGATAAAATCAACTATGACTTAGCTAATGATTTAGGAAATCTTTTGAACAGAAGTATTTCTATGATCAACAAGTACGATGATGGTAAAGTTGTGACTGTTAAAGCTGCTACTGACCTTGATAAGGATCTTGAAAAATCATATGCCGATACTTTAACAGCTTATCGTGAACACATGGACAAGTTTGAATTTCCAGATGCTTTAGCTAGTGTCTGGTCATTCATCAGCCGCGCTAACAAGTATATTGATGAAACACAACCATGGGTTCTTGCCAAAGATGAAGCTAAGAAAGCTGAATTACAATCAGTTCTAGGTCATTTGGCAGAATCATTACGTTTGATTGCCTTATTGATCAGCCCAGTTATGACACAATCACCAGTCAAGATGTTCAAGCAATTAGGTTTGGACTATGACAAAGATAAGTCACTTACATTCGGTGACACAGTTGTTGGTAAGACTGTTACTGCTAAGCCAGAACCAATCTTCCCACGTCTTGATGCTGAAGAAGAAGTGAAGTATATCAAGGATAAGATGGCAGAAGAACAAGCTAAAAATGGTAGCGGTAAGTTGAGTAAGTCAGCTCAAGCCAAAGCTAAGGCTCAAAAAGAAACTGATGATGAATTCCCTAAGGAAATTGAATTTGATGACTTTGCTAAGGTTAAGATGGTCGTAACAGAAATTTTGGATGTTAAACCGGTTGAAAACTCAAGTAAGTTATTACAATTCAAACTTGATGATGGTTCAGGTATCGATCGTCAAATTCTTTCCGGAATGCACAAATTCTATCCTAACTATAAGGAACTTATCGGTAAGAAAGTGCTTGCTGTTGTTAACTTGAAGCCACGTAAAATGGTTGGTGAATGGAGTAACGGAATGTTACTTTCAACTGAAATGGGTGATGAAGTAAAACTAGCTATCGTTGATAATTCACACAAAAATGGAGCTATTTTAGGCTAATGAAAATCTTTGATACACATACACATTTAAATGACGAGGCTTTTGCCGGGAAAACACAACAATTTATTGATAACGCTAAAGAGTTAGATGTTGTTGAGATGGCAATTATTGGTTCTAACGAAGAGTTCAACATCGAAGCGATTCGTTTGGCTCAAAATTATCAACCATTACATGCTGTTGTCGGCTGGCATCCAGAATTTGCCAAAGAATACAATGAAGAGCAATTAGTCAATCAGATTAAGTTGCCTGAAGTTGTTGGTATTGGTGAAATTGGACTCGATTATCATTGGGAAGAAGATCCAGATCCTAAGATTCAACAAAAGGTTTTGATTCAACAATTGGATGTGGCACAACAATATAACATGCCAGTTTCAATTCATTGTCGAGATGCTTTTGATGACATGTATCAAATTTTAAAAGATCATGATATGTCAAAGTCTGGTATTATCATGCACAGTTTCAACGGTGATCTTAATTGGCTCAATAAATTCTTGGATTTGGGTCTTTGGATTTCTTACAGTGGCGTCGTTTCATTTAAAAACGCCCCGGAAGTACATGAATCAGCCAAACATACACCACTTGACCGCTTATTGGTGGAAACTGACGCCCCTTATTTGACCCCTGAACCATATCGAGGTCATGCCAATCAGCCAGCGTACACCCGTTATGTGGTTGACGCGATAGCTAAGTATAAAGGTATTACACCAAATGAGGTTGCTGAACATACATTTAACAATGCTCACCAAGTGTATAATCTATAATTATGAAAAAAATAAAAGAAATTATTGTAGTCGAAGGAAAATCCGATACGAACCGTTTAAAAGATTGTTTTGGTGATGATGGGATTGATACTTTGGAAACGACTGGTTCAGCTTTAAGCGAGGAAACCATTCAACAAATAAAAATTGCTCAACAAAAACGGGGCGTAATAATTTTTACTGATCCTGATTTTAATGGCAATCGTTTGCGAACAATCATTCAAAAAGCTGTTCCCGATGCTAAGCAAGCCTTTTTGCCAAGAAGTAAGGCCGTTCCCAAGCACAGTGATGGCAGTTTGGGTATTGAGCATGCTAAAGACGCTGACATTAAGGAAGCATTAGCGGCTGTTTACACCCACACCGAGGCTGATTTTGCTGATTATAATCATGCCGATATGGTCGACTTAGGTTTAATTGGTGAACCCGATTCACAACAACGTCGTTTGGCGGTCGGCTCGGAATTAAAAATTGGCTATACGAATGCTAAACAATTTTTGAATCGATTGAATATGTTTCAAGTTGCACCAGCTGATTTACTAGCTGCGGTTAAAAATTTTGATAAGGGAAGTACTCATGACACAAAATAGATTAAGTATTGCTGATCCTATTCGGACAAACGATATTATGCGTAAATATAAGTTACGCGCAAAGAAAAGTTTAGGACAAAATTTCTTAACCAATGAAAAAGTTTTGGACGACATCGTTGATGCCAGTGGTTTAAAGTCTGATGAAATTGCGATTGAAATCGGACCTGGTATCGGTGCGTTGACTGAAAAATTAGCTCAAGTTGCTGAACATGTTTATGCTTTTGAAATTGACGATAATTTGATTCCTGTTTTGGCAGATACATTGCAGTATTACCAAAATATTGATGTCATCAATCAAGACATTTTGAAAGTTGATCTCGATCAATTCGTTAAAGATAACAAGCTTGAAGGTAAGACAATTAAGGTTGTTGCTAACTTGCCTTACTACATTACAACGCCAATCATGTTGAACTTGATTGATAGCGATTATCCTTTCCAATCATTAGTTTTGATGATGCAAAAGGAAGTTGCGGAAAGAATCACGGCTAATCCGGGGCATCGTGAATATGGTTCACTTTCCATAGCAGTGCAAACACAAATGAATGCGAGAATTGACCGCATCGTTGGTAGTAAATCGTTTATTCCTAGACCGAAAGTTGATTCAGCAGTTGCAGTGTTGGATCGCTTGCCAAAGGACCAAATTGATATTGAAGATCCAGTTTTCTTCAATAAATTAGTCCGTTCAGCTTTCATGCAAAAACGAAAGAGTTTGATGAACAATTTGTTAAATTGGTTAGGTCGTACGGATGAAAATCGTGAAAAAATAAAAAATGTTTTTGAAAAATGTGGTATCGCGGAAAACGCCCGTGGTGAGCAGGTTTCAATTGAACAATTTAAACAAATGGCATTAGAATTTAGCAAAAATTAGATTACAATTGTATTATTTTGTTGAAATTTTCAGTGAGACGTGGTAAAATTTCACTCCTAAGGAGTGATTATTATAATGCCAACATCATTGAAGACAATAAAGAGCCGTTTAGATTCACACTTAGGTGAGAATTTGACGATTGTTGCACAAGCAGGTCGTAAAAAGGTTGTCCGCCGTCGCGGAACTTTATCAGAAACATTCCATTCAGTTTTTGTCGTAGATTTAGATCAAAATGAAAACTCCTTTGAAAGAGTTTCATACAGCTATGCTGATTTGTTAACAAAATCAATTGATATACAATTTGATAGCGATGAACCTGCTGAATTAGATTCAGACTCAGACGTTGAGGCTGAAGCAGAATAACTATAATAAGCGTTCATTAGATGGTCTGAACATTTCTTGTTCAGGCTTTTTTTTGTTGTTTTAAAGATGCCGCCAGCAGTTGCGAGAAATTCAGGCTGCTGTGGGGACCGGTCTGAGCCAAGGTCTCAGACCTCGATTTTGAACTTTGAGAAGTTCGCTCAAATTTCAAAACTCGTCCCGTGGTGTAATGGCTAAAGCCATAACGCCACTTTCACGGCTGCCTGAATTTCTCGCAACTGCTGGCTAGGGTATTTGAATAAGTAATGTTTTTTGGGGTAGTTTTTGTATCTGGTTTATTGGAATATTTAAAGAATAGAGTTAAAGATTTCAAATGAACTTTAGGATAATCGTTATGAGAAAAAATGGCTAGGTATAGAGTGCCTTAGTCGTGTGTTCGATTGGGTTGATTGTTCGGATATGGGATTTATTCTTATTGGTGATTAAGTTTAAAATCAATCTAGGTACTCGTGGTGCTAGTTGATTTTTGGATTATGTAATTGAAATAATTTTTAAAGTCAAAAGATTAAGGACATGCTCTATACCCTATAATTCTAGTCATTGATGGGAAAATAATGCTTTAATATTGATTCAAAAACAAACAATGAACTAGCCGGAAAGAGCAGAAAATTTTGGTCATCATATTTGAAAGTTAACGGAATCGCTGAGTTTCCTGCTAAAAAAACATGAATTGTTCATTGTTTTGCTTTATAATCTTGTAGGAAGATATGTTTTTAGGAGAAAAAAAGATGAAAACACGAAGAAGCGAACGATTAATTGACATGACTCGCTATTTACTGGAACGACCACATACACTGATTTCTTTGGCATTTTTTGCTGATCGTTATGAATCAGCTAAGTCATCAATTTCTGAGGATTTAGGTATTTTGCGTAGAACTTTCATGATTCGGGGGATTGGAGTTCTTGAAACTTTGCCTGGAGCTGGTGGTGGTGTGATTTTTACACCGGGAATTTCTAAGAAAGAAGCTACTGAATTTGTTGAAAGTACTTCAAAACGCCTTGTAGAACTTAATCGAATTTTACCAGGTGGCTATTTGTATTTAACTGATTTATTGGCTGATCCTGAATTATTGAGAACGGTTGGTCGAATGATTGCTACTCAATATTCTCAAAGTTCAATTGATGTCGTTATGACGGTGGCAACTAAGGGTATACCAATTGCTCAAAGTGTTGCCAATTTCTTGAACATTCCGTTTGTGATTGTTCGTCGTGATTCTAAGATTACTGAAGGCTCAACTATCAGTGTTAACTATGCATCAGGTTCGTCTGATCGAGTTGAAAAGATGGAGCTTTCAAAACGTAGTCTTGATGAGGGTTCACGTGTATTAGTTGTGGATGACTTTATGAAAGGCGGCGGTACTATCAATGGATTGCGTAGTTTGATTTCTGAATTTAACGCTATCTTTGTTGGTGCAACGGTCTTTGCGGAAAACATTAATATGCACAGTCAATTTAGTGATGCAGAGATTACATCAATTTTTAAAGTAACTAAAATCGATACACAAAATAAAATTTTAAACGTTGAACCAGGGAATTATTTAGCTAATACCGATTTCAGTTATTTTGAATAAATTCTTGATTGAGCAGTCATATATAATAATGCTATTATATATAAGGATATTTGAATGACTGAAGGGAGTTTCTGATGTCGAATCGTTATGTAATAATTCTTGCTGCTGGAAAAGGCACAAGAATGAAGTCTAGATTGTACAAGGTATTACATCCTGTTGCTGGTAGAGCTATGGTCGACCATGTTTTAACTCAAGTAGAAAAAATCCAACCGGATATGATCGAAACAGTTATTGGTAATGGTGCTGATAAAGTTGAGGAATTGCTAGGCGATAGAACAAAGTATGCTTTGCAATCTGAACAATTAGGTACAGGACATGCTGTTTTACAAACTGAAAAAGATTTAGGTGACAAAGAGGGTATTACACTAGTTGCGACTGGTGATACACCATTGTTTACTGCTGATACATTTGAAAAATTGTTTGATTTTCATGAAAAAGAGGGCGCTGCTGCCACTATTTTGACGGCTCATGCTGATGATCCATTTGGTTACGGTCGTATTGTCCGTGACGGTAATGGTAATGTTGAAAAGATTGTTGAACAAAAAGATGCCTCAAGAAGTGAACAAGAAATTCAAGAAATTAATACTGGTGTAATTTGCTTTGACAACAAGTTATTGTTCGAAAACTTGCACAAAGTTAAGAATGATAATGCTCAAGGTGAATATTATTTGCCAGATGTAATTTCATTGCTTAAGCAACAAGGTAAGAAGGTTTCTGCATATCAAATGGCTGACCTTTCTGAATCATTAGGTGTTAATGACCGTGTAGCTTTGGCTAAAGCTGAAAAAATCATGCAAAGAAGAATCAATGAAGCACATATGCGTGATGGTGTTACAATTGTCGACCCTGACAATACTTATATTGATGTCGATGTTGAAATTGGTAACGATACAGTTATCGAACCAAACGTAAAGATTTTTGGCCAAACAAAGATTGGTTCAGAATGTGTTATTGGTTCAGGTTCAAGAATTTCTGATTCAGAGATTCAAGATAACGTTGAAGTAATTAGCTCAACGATTGAAAGTGCCATTATGCACAAGGGTAGTAACATTGGCCCTAACTCACATCTTAGACCAAAAGCTGAAATTGGCCGCGATGTTCATATTGGTAATTTCTGTGAAATTAAAAATGCTAAAATTGGTGACAGAACTAAGGTAGGACACTTAACATATGTTGGTGACGCTACACTTGGAACTGATATTAATGTTGGCTGTGGTGTCGTCTTTGTAAATTATGACGGTGTCAAGAAGTGGCATAGTAATATTGGTGACCATTCATTCATTGGTAGCAACTCAAATATTGTTGCCCCAGTTGAAATGGCTGATCATTCATTTATCGCTGCAGGTTCTACAATTACTAATGATATTCCTAAACATGCAATGGCTATTGCACGTCAAAGACAAACAAATAAAGAAGATTTTTGGGATAGATTACCACTATCAAAAAGTGAAGAATGGAAATAAGGGTGAATAATTAAATGTCATGTCAAAATAACGAACGACCAATGAAGATTTTTGCATTGAACTCAAACAAGCCTTTGGCAGAAAAAATTGCTAAAGAGGTTGGTGTACCACTAGGAAAGTCATCAGTTACACGTTTTAGTGATGGTGAAATCCAAATTAATATTGATGAAAGTATTCGTGGTTCAGAAGTATTCTTGATTCAATCAACTTCAGCTCCAGTTAATGATAACTTGATGGAACTATTGATCATGGTTGACGCACTTAGACGTGCATCAGCTTCAGTTATTAATGTTGTGATTCCATATTATGGATATGCTAGACAAGATCGTAAGTCACGTTCACGTGAACCTATTACAGCTAAATTAGTTGCTAATATGCTAGAACGTGCCGGTGTTGATCGTGTGCTTGCACTTGATCTCCATGCTGCACAAATTCAAGGATTCTTTGACATTCCAGTTGACCATTTGATGGGTGCACCTCTATTAGCTGATTACTTCCTAACAAATCACCTAGAAGAAGATGCCGTTGTTGTATCACCTGATCATGGTGGTGTTACACGTGCTAGAAAATTGGCTGAATTCTTGAAGACACCAATTGCTATTATTGATAAACGTAGACCTCGTGCTAATGTGGCCGAAGTTATGAACATTATTGGTAATGTTAAAGGCAAACGTGCCATCATTATCGATGATATGATTGATACTGCTGGTACAATTTCACTTGCATCACAAGCACTTATCGATGCTGGTGCAACTGAAGTTTACGCATGTTGTACACACCCAATTCTTTCAGGCCCAGCTATTGAAAGGATTTCAGCTTCACCAATCAAGACATTGGTTGTTACAGATTCAATCAATCTCCCTAAGGAAAAGATTATTGATAAAATGGTTCAAGTTTCAGTTGGACCACTTATCGGTGAAGCAATCAAACGTGTTCATGATAACGAACCAGTTAGTCCATTGTTCAACACACGTTTTGAAAGAAAGAACCTTAAATAAAAAGAGGGTGGAGGACGACGTTTTGAACCAGAAAGTTTTCCTAGCTTCACGAATTACCCGCGTACTTTGCGGATGATTTGGGAAGTGTAGAAAAATTTGTGGTTCAGTCGTCCGTAACCCGTTTCAGAGCCAATGCCAAAACTATGGTTCTAAAATGACATTATTTAAAAATGAGAGTGGAACGAAATATGTTCAGCTTTCGAGCATTAAGGCAAATGACGCCAGCAATCCGATTTTGGGTTACTGGCGTCATTTGTTTTAAGCAGAAAAAACTATGTTTTGTTCCACGTTTATGCTGCATATTTAGGTCAAAAATAATTAATAAACTAGTCGGAGGGGGAAAGAAATTTAAGCCGCTGTGAAGGTGGCGTTAGCACTTTAGTGCTTACACCACGGGACGAGTTTTGAAATTTGAGTGGTTTTCTCAAAGTTCAAAATCGAGGGTCGAGACCTTGGCTCGAGCCGGTCCCCACAGTGGCTTAAATTTCTTCCTCCCGGAGACGGCACATTTCAAACCAATTAAAATTTAAATAAAAATTAATCATGCCACTTTAATTTTTTTCAAAATATAGTAAAGTGAAGTTTGTACTTTGAAAAAAGGTAATATCAATGAAGGAGATTTGGCGAGGATGTTTAAGGAATTCCAAGAATTTATTTCCCGTGGTACTGTTGTTGACTTAGCTGTCGGTGTTATCGTTGGTGCTGCTTTTAATAACTTAGTATCAGCGATTACTACATACCTTTTGAATCCGCTAATCGGACTTATCATTGGACAAATTGATCTATCAGATATGAAATTTCAAGTTTTAGGTGCTAATTTCTTAATCGGTGACATGATTAATGCTTTGATCAATTTTCTAATCATTATGTTTGTGGTCTTTATGATTGTTAAGATGATGAACAGAATGCGCCGTGACGGTTCACGTAGTAAGTTTGATAAAAATGGTGAAGAAATACCTGACCCACAAACTGAATACTTACAACAAATCCGTGATTTATTACGTTATCAACAAAGAAACGACCATAACAACCGATATTAATTTATTGTTTTAATATTGGATCAATTTTATAAGTTCAGTTTTTTTGAACTAAGTTTGTTGTTGAATAAAAGCAATTTTAAATTATAAAAATAGGTCAATCCTCGCGCATGCGTTTACGCAAAGGGATTGGCCTATTTGGTTTTCAATTAATTACATTTTAAAAGTACTTTGGTGGATTAATAATCACAAGTAAAAATAACTCATTTTTTAAAAAAATAAAATCAAGTTTATGATTTTTATCGTCATTCTTTTGATACAATATGTATATAAAGCTGACAATAAAAAAACTAAAGAAGGCCGTGTCTATGGTTTCCGATAAAAAAACTTATAAAAAACTACTTATAATTTTAATATTTTTTGAGTTAATCTTTGTATATGAATTAATGCTAAATACTAATGAAGTATATGCGGATGTCGAATACGTTTCTAAGGTTGATGAAGAAGCAGCGGATCCTGAAGATTTGAAAAATGCTATTAATAGCGCACCTAGAGGATTGGATATTTCGGATCCAACTTTTTTGAGAGGGGATTTTTCTAACGAAGGTTCAAGTGAAAATATGAACTCCTCAAAGGTTATCAGAAAAGGTACGACTGATAAAACCGGTATATTAAGAGTAACTCACGGGTTTAATCAATTGGGGTCTATTTGGAGTAATATAGATAAATCTAATTTTTTGGATATTTCCCAAGACCAGTCGATGTCAATGTGGTTATATTTTGGAAGACCGATAGATCAAAGTAAGCCATTAGAAGTTGGTGACGGAATGGCTTTTGTTCTTCAAAATGCGCAGGATAATCCCTTGGCAATGAATAAGTGGGGAGGGATTAAGGCAATATCAAGATTTCATGGAAATCCGGCCCCTGGTGAGACTTTGGGAGTTTGGGGAGCTGACTTCGATAACGCAAATTCTATATTTAATATTCCTATATCTCAAACAGCAATTCCTAATAGTTTTGCAATTGAATTCGATACGTTTTTAAACCGTTTAACATTGGCAAATGATATTAACGGTAAGGGTGTTTCATTTGATGCTGATTTGGCTTTTGGGAGAAATGATGATGGAAGTATGAAGTATATTCAACAGATCAAGGGACAACATATTAGTATGGATTATCCTGATGGTCCTTCTTATGATGACTTTGATTTTGATGGTCCAAATGATGATGCCACGTATGTATTAGGTACCGGAAGTGGAAATATAGGTACTAGGGCATTTTTTAAAATGAATCATAAAAACCTTGAAGATAATTTGAATCTAACAAATTCTAAGTGGCATCATATGACTGTTAAATTTGATCACTCAACTAGTAGTTTGACATACATCTTTGATGATAAAGATATTAATGGAAATATGTTAAATTCGAATACTACCAAGACACAAAAGTTAAAAATGAGTCATTTCAAGCTTGGAGATAGTAATAAATTAAGGTGGGGCTTTACTGGTAGTACAGGTAGGTTCTCTGAAAATAATTTGATTGTCTTTGAATCTATTCCATCATTTGTTAATGCTGATTCATCGGTTAGTCTAAAAGATACTACTAAAGGAAATACTATTCCTGGAAATGATAATAAAGTAAATGTTGGTGATGAGCTCGACTTTATTTATGATTTAAATTATAAGAATGGTTCTAAGGAGTGGAGTGAAATTCTAGCTTCAATGAATTTGCCCAAAGAAGTCACTTTTGTTAATGGAACGATAACTTATGATAATAATCCAGATTATCGAGAAAATATTTCTAGTAATGAATTTAAAAATGGTAAAGTTGAACATTTATTGCAAAAAAGTTTATCTAATGAAAATAATCATGCAAAAATTGAGTTACACACTACGGTCAATAATCAAAGTGAACAGATTGACATTGGTAAGCAACATGCCCATTTTGCTAGTGACAATTTTATTGTGGATGATGATACACCTCCATTTACCATCACGATTCCGGAAATGTCGTTGACTACTGATCCTTCTGGAACGATAAATTACAAATCGATGGATCTTACACCTGAAAAAACTCCTATTAAGGGAACGGTTAGATATTCCAGCGGAAAGAATATTAGTCCTTCGAATGTTACGGTGCATTACAGTGTTAATAACAAGGACTACGAAGGTTTTAAATTAAGTGGTAGCTTATCGGACAAGGCACTTTTTGATTTAGATATTCTAAAGACACAGTTGATTTTAGGCAATAATACCGTAAAAATTTATGCAGAAGATAGTTTTGGAAAAAGGACATCTCCTAGTTTAATCAACATATTTATCGGTGGTGGATTAGAATTTGGTACGGTTAGTAAAGATGTGGCATTTGATACTGTTAAGGGCGGATATGCTGGACAACTTGTTCCAAGAAAAGGCGAATGGCAGCTTGAAGTTGTTGATGGTCGTATTGGTAAGAATAGCTGGACATTGCAGGCAAGTGCTTCACCGTTAGAGAAAGAAGTGTCAGGCAAGCCAACAGGTGAAGTATTCAAGGGCGAAATAGTTTACAAAAATATTATGGGGAAAATATTACCATTGAAAAATTTGACAGGCATATACACTAATAGTAAAGATTCTGATTCCAAGCAAACAATCAATGTGACAAATGAATGGAATAGCAAGTTGGGAATGTTTTTGAAAGTTAATGATAATAATAATACCAGTGGGACGTATACAGGAAAGATAACTTGGTCTTTGATTGATGGAATTGGATCCAACAATACATAAGATAATAAAAAATCACAACATAGCTTGAGAATTCCTCTCAAGTCATGTTGTGATTTTTTGTAAATGTTTTTATTTCTTTTGATATTCAGCGTATTTCTTTTTAATTTCACTTAAATCCGTTAGTGCCAGTTTCTCGTTAACTTCATCAGTCATCGCTTGTTTGGTATCATCGTCCCAATCATAGTATTTACTCATATATTCAATAACGGGTGTTTTAATACTCTTCATGTGACTAATATTAAATAACATTTGACTGCTACGACGAAGTAAATAGTCAATCGGATGCTCAACCATTTCTGATTCGAGACCATAATTTAGCATGGCCCAATCAATTCTTGGCAAGCGAGCTTTGGTTTTAGTTTCTGGCAATAGTTGGTAGACTTTGGAAACATTAGAACCATAACGATGAACTAATTTTTCAGCGTCTTCGCGGTCTAAATCGTAGTTAATGATACCTTCGTGAACTTCTTTATCAAAGAATTCCATCCAACCATCGTCACCGCCAACGTCACCACCGGATAAGGTTAAATCTTGAGTGATAGTATCTTTATATTCGTAATTTGTTTCGACAGCTAATTGTTCAGCTACTCGATTAACAATTTTTTCAGCCATTTTGCGGTAGCCCGTTAATTTACCACCAGCGATAGATAAGAGGTCGGTATCTGATTGGAAGATTTCATCTTTTCGTGAAATTTCGGAAGGTGATTTGCCTTCTTCTTGAATCAACGGTCTAACACCAGACCAACCACTTTCAACATCATCAGGTGTTAAATATTGTGGCAAATCAAACATTTGATTGGCAGCGGCTAAAATATATGTGACATCGTTCGCTGTAATATTTGGTTCCTTTGGATCTGCTGTCCAAGTAGTGTCGGTTGTTCCGATATAAGTTTTGCCTTCACGAGGGATGGCAAACATCATACGACCGTCGTGGAATGGGGTATCAAAGTAGACTGAATTAGAAATTGGAAATTTATCGCTATCGATAACTAAATGGACGCCTTTTGTTAAATGAAGGTGCTTGCCTTTATCGGAATTATCCATTTGTCTAATTTCATCGACCCAAGGTCCACAGGCGTTAATAACTTTTTTAGCATGGATTTCTCCAGTTGAACCGTCGATAAGATTTTTGAAAATAACACCACAAATTTTATTGTTAGAGTCGTAAAGTAAACCAGTTGCTTTAACATAATTAGCAATTAAAGCACCCTCAGAATTGGCTTTTTTCAAGACTTCTAGTGTTAAACGGGCATCGTCGGTACGATATTCAACGTAAACACCAGCACCTTTCATATTTTCACCTTTAAGATAAGGTTCACGTTCCAAGGCGTCATGGGCATTCAGCATGTATTTACGTTCGGAGCGTTTAACTTGTGCCAAGCGGTCGTACACATCTAAGCCAATGGCAGTTGTGAAAGGACCGAAAGTTCCATCTTCGTAAAAGGGTAGCATCATTTTAAGTGGTGTTGTTACATGAGGGGCATTGTTATAAACAAGAGCACGTTCACTACCGACTTCGTGAACTTCTTTGATGGCTGCTTGTTTGAGATAACGTAATCCACCGTGAACTAATTTGGTTGAACGACTCGAAGTTCCCGAAGCAAAGTCACGCATTTCAATTAAGCCGGTTTGAATATTTCGGGTTTGAGCATCTAAGGCAATTCCACTACCAGTAATCCCACCACCGATAACTAATAAATCTAAGACTTGATCTTGCATTTTTTGTAAATTGTCGGATCTAGTTTTGTTAGAAAATTCTGTCATGATAACCTCCTGTATTTCGTACATTCTGGCAAAATAAGCATAAACTCATCTGCTGAAAATTGCACAAAAAAGATATCAAAATATGTTAGTTTTATTTTAATAAAATAATGGAGAAGTTGAAAGCGTTTTCTATCATTTGCTTTGAAATATGCCACCAACGGGGATGAAAACTTTTGGCTGCGGTGGGGACCGACTTGAGCCAAGGTCTCAAGTCTCGATTTTGAACTTCGCATAAACCGCGAATTTCAAAACTCGTCCCGTGTTGTAGGTGCTAAAGCACCAACAACACCTGCACTGCTGCCAAAAGTTTCCATCCCCGCTGGCTAGGGTTTTTGAGTGTATATAAGTGGATGTGAAATTAATTACTTAGAATGATAGAGAATTATTTTTATTTTTGATGTCTTTACTTCACGATTTTATCGTTATGAATGTGTTTCTGGAATTTTTCATAATCTTCACTAAAGATATCGTCGGAGTGTTTGATTAGCATTGATTTAGGGAAATAGAATCGTTCATCACCTAAGATGCGGCCAGTTAAGGCATTGACTAGTCGGCTGATGGTTGATAATTCTAGTAAGGAGCCGTCGTCTTGCATAATTTCAATCTGTGTACGGCTCTTATTGGAATTAGGGTTGTAAACATCATATGGTAAATCGTAGCTAGTGTTAGTGGCTGTGTAGTAGTTTTTGTCAAAGCCGACGTTTTCTACGATATCAGCTAGGTCGGGTAGCATGTGTTCGGTTGTTTTATCATATTCAGATGATTTGAATGGTTTTCTGGATAAGAAACGGTAAGCTAAATCTTTTAGAATTTCATCGGGGTAGCTTTGCCAAAGGGTGAAGTAGGTGTTCAAAATGCCGTCATCCAGCAATAGATAATCATTAATTGTTACTTTATTTTCGAAGAATGGAATTAATAAACTTGGCATTTCAAAACCGTTCATGTGGTTATGTTCATATAAGTCCTTAGCGCGTTGCAATAATTTAGTTAAAACAACTTCCATACCACGAGAAACGGGGTGGAAATAAACTTGTTGATACATTTGGAAACGACTGACGATATAATCTTCAACGGCGTGCATACCATCTTTGTCAAAAGCAATACCACCTTTGTAGGGACGCATTACCCGTAAAATTCTAGTTAAATCAAACATCCCATATTTTGTGCCAGTGAAGTAAGCATCACGTAACAAGTAATCCATTCGATCGGCATCAACTTGGCTAGAAATCATTTGTACAACCTGTGGATTGGGATAAGTGTGAGCAATGACACCAGCAACTTTTTCAGGGAAATCATCAGAAACTTGTCGTAAGACGGCATTGATTTCTGTTTCAGGTGAGGTAATGATTCTTTGCGTCCACATTTCATGATCGGTTTTAAAGATGTGTTCAAATGTATGTGAGTAAGCACCGTGGCCAACATCATGCAAAAGAGCGGCACAGAGCGCTACAATACGTTCGTTATCATCCCAAAGTCCGTCTCCAGGTGCTTTAGTGGGATAGTTACGTTGAAAATTATCGCAAATTTGACGAGTTATCTCATAGACACCCATGCAGTGAGTGAAGCGTGAATGTTCAGCGCCTTGGAAAGTAAAAGATGAAGTTCCCAATTGCTTAACCCGACGAAGACGTTGAAATTCTTTGGTATTTATCAAGTCGAGAATGACTTTGTGTTGAATATGAATGTAATTATGAATCGGATCGCGGAAAACTTTCTCGCGAGGTAGCATTTGAACGTTATATGACATTATTTGTCCTCCAATAAAATTTTGTTACGTTTAATTAGGTCGGTTAAGGTGGTATTATAGGCTTCTTGGTAAGGCAATGAATTTTGAATGATGAAAAACTCTTCGCGATTGATTTGATATTCAGTGGAAATAACGTTTATAATTTCCTGCTTAGCTTGATCAATGGAAAGCTTCCGATTCAATAATGAGTCTAGATTTTCCATAGCGTGCAAGTCAATTTCAGGATAGTCAAACTTTTGATGTTTGGGAAAATTACTTATTTCGTAAAAATCCTTCATCAATTGACTACGTTTTTTCTGATTGCCATTAATGCTAATATAGGCCATGACTGCCACCGCATTACCAGCACGTCGTTGTGAAATACCAGCAAATTTTTTGCCATCAATGCTCAAATCATAAGTTCCGGGACAGTAAGAATGAGTGATTTCACCAGTTTCAATCCGATTTGAAAAAGCCTTTCGTAATAAAGAATACATTTTTTCGTAAGCATCATCGATTAAAAGGTTATCTTTATCAGGTAAAAAAAGCGTGCAATTGAGAATACCAGCATCTGTCACAACTCCCAGACCGCCAGAGTTTCGTAAGTAGAAAAGATAATCTTTATCAGATAACATTTGCAGGCCAGCCGATAAATTGTGCAATCGCTTGTCTTGCATTCCTAAAATAACCGTTGGCGGCGTAGTCCAAAAGTGGATTACGGGTTGATGATTCTCAGAAACAAATTTTAAAATAGCCCCAGTGTCTGAAAATGGAACAAGCATATCTTTGTTAGAGCTAATTTTTTGGTCGTATAATATAATAGTGTTGTTCACTTAATCACTTCTTTTAATTTAGTCTAAATGTTACAAGTTAAATATATTGTATAGGCCGCTTCCAGAAACAAGAATTTAGGTCGCTATGGGGACCGATTCGAGCCAAAAAGCGGTCTCGAATCTCGATTTTGAACTTCGAGAAAATCGCTCGAATTTCAAAACTCGTCCCGTGGTGTAAGTGCTGAAGCACTAACGCCACCTTCACAGCGACCTAAATTCTTGTTTCTTCCAGCTAGGTTTTCTTTATCAAAGGTAATCACAATTTTGAAATTTGTAAACTTTAGTTTAGTCAGAAATAAGTTACTATTTGTCGCATATCTTATTCAGTTGAAATAGTTAACATTTTAGTAATAGAAAATTATTATTAATTTGTAACTCAAAGTTTAAGAATAATTGGAACAAAAAATAAATTAGCCGGAGGGTGTGCTCAACATTAACCAGCCGTGCAGGTACTGTTAGGACTTTAGTCCTTACAGTACGGGACGACTTTGGAGACTTGCGGTTTTTGCAAGGCTTCAAAGCGAGATTCGAGACCTTGGCTCGAATCGGTCCCCACGGCAGGTTAATGTTGAGCACACCCGGAGGCGGCACTTTATTAATATAATTTTATCATGTAGAGGCTATAGGGTATTGGAAAATAATAGTTTTAATATAAATGTCGATTTAAATATTGAGACATTGCAATCGGGAGAATTAACACATACTAAAATTTCTGAACCGGGTAAATTTACTCAAATCGGAAATTCAATTTATTTAAGATTTAACGAAAGTCTAGAAAATAATGATAAGGCATCAATCCTAGTTAAGATTACGGAAAAAGGTGAAATTCATGTTAAACGTGTTGCTAAGTCGACCAATTTAGCATCATTGTTGTATTTTACCCATCAAGAGCACAATACTGGTCATTTGGAAACTGAATATGGAGTATTACCTTTAGACACATATACGAAGGATTCCAAGGTCGAAATTGTAAGTAATCCGCTTTCTGGAAAAATAAACATTGATTATGATTTGATTTACGACAATAATGTAATAGGTAATTATAAGTTTAGATTGATTTTTAGTGCCTAGGTCTATATCATTATAAGTAAGACGCTGCGAAAGGACGTGTACACGTTTGAAGTTTGATAAATTCAAGGATCAAAACAAGGACGAACTCTCATTGATTGAGGTTGCCTATGAGATTCTAAACAACAACAATAAAGAAGTAATGAACTTCTCAGATATCGTTAATGAAATTCAAGATTATTTGGGCAAGTCTGATGATGATATTAAGGAATCACTTCCTCAATTCTATACAGATTTAAATAATGACGGTAGTTTTCTTTCACTCGGCGAAAATGTTTGGGGTCTACGTAAGTGGTATCCATATGATTCAGTCGATGAAGAAGTAAATCACCCTGAGGATAATGGTACCGAAAATACTCATAAAGCTGCTCAAAAGGTTAATGCCTTCTTGAGTGACGATGATGAAGATGACGATGTTGTCGATTACGATGATGATACTGATTTAAGTGTATCTGATATGGATGATGACGATGACAGTGATGGTTCATCAGACAATGGTCCGGACTTATCTAAGTTCACTAACTCAGATTTGACATCAGTTGATGACGATGACGACGATGAACATGATGATAGTCTTGAAGATGGTATTGAAGGCCAATTGTCAGAATTTGATGCGGATGATGACGATGAAGATATCGATCTTTCAGACGAAGATGATGACGATGATGACGACGTCGAAGATGATGACGACGAAGACAGCAATAAATAAGTTTAATTTTTTGAATTAAAAGTTTGACGACTCGAACATATCACGGTATTATATAGTTCGGGCTCTATTAGGATAGACAAATTCAAGTTCCCTGTTCATGTTGAATAGGGGACTTTTTATTTTTGCGATTAAGAAATCCCTAGAATTAATATGTGGAGGAAGATATGACTAAATACATTTTTATTACAGGTGGAGTTGTTTCATCATTAGGTAAGGGAATTGTTGCCGCATCCCTTGGTAGACTATTAAAGAATCGCGGCCTTAAGGTGACAATGCAAAAATTTGATCCTTATATTAACGTGGATCCAGGAACAATGAGTCCTTATCAACATGGTGAAGTTTATGTTACTAACGATGGTACAGAAACTGACCTTGATTTGGGACACTATGAAAGATTCATTGATAACGATTTGAACAAATACTCAAACGTTACAACAGGTAAGATTTATTCTGAAGTAATTCGTCGCGAACGTCACGGTGATTACAACGGTGCAACTGTCCAAGTAATTCCACATATTACAGATATGATCAAACAAAAAATTATGCGTGCTGCTTCAACAACTGATTCAGATGTTATTATCACTGAAGTTGGTGGTACTGTTGGTGATATCGAATCACAACCATACCTTGAAGCATTACGTCAAATGAAAGCTGAAGTTGGTTCAGAAAACGTTGTTTATATTCATACATCACTAGTACCTTACTTGAAGGCTGCTGGCGAAATGAAGACAAAGCCAACACAACACAGTGTTAAAGAACTTCGTGGAATCGGTATCCAACCTAACATCTTAGTTGTTAGAACTGAATTACCAATGCCACAAAACATGAAAGACAAGATTGCTTCATTCTGTGATGTTGATCCTGAAGCAGTTATTGAATCACGTGATGCAAGCTCACTTTACGATATTCCATTGAACCTACAAGCTCAAAACTTTGATGATATCGTTTGTCGTTACTTGCACTTAGATACAAAGAAAGCTGACATGGCAAACTGGAACAAGCTAGTTGACCGTGTTCACAACTTGAAACATAAGACAAAGATCACTTTAGTTGGTAAATATACAAAGTTACAAGATGCCTATATTTCCGTTACGGAAGCTTTACGTGCCGCTGGATATGCTTATAATACAGAGATAGAACTAGAAAAAATTTCAGCAGATTTAATTACTGAAGACAATGTGGCTGATTACCTCAAAGATTCAGATGGTATTCTAGTACCTGGTGGTTTTGGTAGCCGTGGTCTTGAAGGTATGATCACAACAATTAAGTATGCTCGTGAACATGATGTTCCATATTTGGGTATTTGTTTAGGTATGCAAATGGCAAGTATCGAATTTGCTAGAAATGTAGCTGGTATCAAGGATGCTACAACTGGTGAAGTTGATGAAAATGCTGCCAACAAGGTTATCGACATCATGGCTGATAAGAAAGATGTTGAAGATCGTGGTGGTACTTTACGTTTAGGTGCTTATCCATGTAAACTAAAAGAAGGTTCAAAAGCAGCTGCTGCTTATGACAATCAATCAGTTATCCAAGAAAGACATCGTCACAGATACGAATTTAACAATGAATATCGTAAACAATTCGAAGATCTTGGCTTAGTATTCTCAGGTGTTTCACCAGACAACCGTTTGGTCGAAGTAATTGAAATTCCTGAAAACAAGTTCTTCGTTGCTGCTCAATACCATCCAGAATTCTTGTCAAGACCTACTAGACCAGAAGGCTTGTTCAAAGGATTTATCGGTGCAGCTTCAGGCCTTGAAGAAGATAACATGTAGTCTTCTTTTGAAGTAGTTAAATATAGTTAGGAAAAAGCTTATGCAAAAACTTGTAATCAACGGTGGAAAGAAATTATCGGGTGAAGTGACTATTGGTGGTGCTAAAAACAGCACCGTAGCGTTGATTCCTGCAGCCATTTTATCTGATACGCCTGTAGTATTAGATTCTGTTCCCCAAATTAGAGATGTAAAAAATTTACGTTCTATTTTGAAAGATATGAACGTTACTTCAGAAATGAATAATGATGTATTGCAAATTGATCCGACCAAAATCCAATTTGCCGAGTTACCTAGTGGTAAGGTAAGTAGTTTACGTGCTTCTTATTATTTCATGGGTGCCATGCTGGGTCGTTTTGGTAAGGCTGTCGTAGGTTTTCCTGGCGGTGATGATATTGGACCACGTCCTATTGACCAACATATCAAGGGATTTGAAGCATTAGGTGCACACGTTGAGAACAAACATGGGCAAATCATTATTACCACTCCTGAAGAAGGCCTCAAGGGAGCAAAAATCTTTTTAGATATGGTTTCTGTTGGTGCAACAATCAACGTTATCTTGGCAGCTGTTAAGGCTAAGGGGACAACTGTGATTGAAAATGCGGCTAAAGAACCAGAAATTATTGATTTAGCAACATTCTTAAACAACATGGGTGCGGTTATTCGTGGTGTTGGTACGGAAACGATTCGTATCGAAGGTGTTGATACGCTTCGTTCTAACAATGCACATACAATTATTCCTGACCGAATTGAAGCCGGAACTTATTTGAGTTTAGCTGCTGCTAACGGCGGAGATATTTTAGTTAAAAATATCATTAGTGAACATTTAGATGCCTTTTTAGCTAAATTAGATGAAATGGGCGTTAATTTGGAAGTTGGTGAAGATAGTATTTATGTTAAGCCATCTCCAGATTTGAAAGCCGTTAATATCAAGACAATGCCATATCCAGGTTTTGCGACTGACCTTCAACAACCGATCACGCCACTTTTGATGAAAGCGAGCGGTGAGGCAATGGTTATTGACACAATCTATCCCAAGCGTGTAAAACATATTTCACAATTGACGAAGATGGGTGCCGATATTACAAGTGAAAACGATTTGATTTTTGTCCATGGTGGTGCCAAATTGAAAGGTGCTAACGTGAGTGCTGATGAAATCAGAGCTGGTGCCTGTTTGATGATTGCCGGACTTTTGGCTGAAGGTCAAACAGTTATTGACCATGCTGAAAATATCTTGCGCGGTTACGATCAAGTTGTTTGGAAATTACATTGTTTAGGTGCAGATGTTAAATTGATTGGTGAAGACGATTTAATTGAGTCTTGACAGAAATGATTTAACCTGATAAATTTATTTATAGTTTAAAACCAGAGAGGAAGTGCGCCGTTGAGAAATTAAGTTCAAATTTTAAATTATACAAATATGTTAAATATTGTGTGTAGTTTGATTTGGCTTATTTTCCCAACAGTGCTTCCTTAAAATAATTAAGGACGCTGTTTAGCGTCCTTTTTTGTACGAAAATTTATAGTAGCTGAATCGATCTACACCTGAATGAGGGTGTTTTTAAATGGGAACAATACAAATAGAAAATGTAAGCTTCAAATATGATCAGATGGTGGATAACTTATTCGACTCTTTGAATTTGAAAATTGATGAGTCATGGAAGCTAGGTTTAATTGGTCGAAATGGCCGTGGCAAGACGACGTTACTTAAATTATTGCTGGGAAAACTAGATTACCAAGGTAAAGTTGTTTCTAATTTGAATTTTTATTATTATCCACAAACCGTTGTTGATAAAAATGTTCCAACTGTTGAAGTGGTGAAAAGTTTGGCACATTTAGAAGATTATGATCTTTGGAAGATTGAAATCGAACTGGATAAACTCCAAGTTGACTCCGAAGTTTTGCAACAAGAGTTTGCTACCTTGAGTCCAGGTGAACAAACAAAAGTCTTATTGGCAATCTTGTTTATTGATGAATCTGGTTTTCAATTGATTGATGAACCAACTAACCACTTGGATATTGAGGGACGTAAAATTGTTTCTGATTACTTGAAGAATAAGAAAGGTTTTATCGTCATTAGTCACGACAAGGCATTTTTGAATCCAGTGATTGACCATGTTATTTCAATTAATCGAACAGACGTTGATGTGTATAAGGGCAATTTTGATACATGGCAAGAAAATAAGGACCGCCAAGATCAATCAGAACTTAATCAAAAGGATCAGTTGAAAAAAGATATTCATCGCTTGCATGAAACAGCCGTGAAACGTGAGAACTGGTCTAATCAATCCGAGTCACAAAAAAATAAAAAGCATTACACTGAAAAAGTTAATTTGGACAAAGGTTTCTTAGGACACAAGTCAGCCAAAATGATGAAAAAAGCCAAGACAGCCACCAAGCGAGCCAATGAAGCAATTGATGAAAAACAAAGCTTGTTGAAAAATATTGAAATTGAAGAACCAATTACTTTGAATTACGAAGAAGTTAAACACCCAGACGTTCTGGTAACGGTGGATAACTTACAACTGCAACATGACGAAATCAAAACACCCTTGGTTGATTTCAAGGTGAAAAGAAATGCCGTCGTAGCAGTTCTAGGTCCAAATGGAATTGGTAAAACAACGATTTTTAAACAGATTCTGGGATTACCACAACCATTTACTCAAACAGGAGAGATTCATGTAGCCAATAATTTGAAAATTTCCTACTTACGTCAAGACAATGAGCTAGTTGGTAGTATTAAGGAATTAGCAATTGCCAAAAAGATAGAACCAGAAATGGTGTATTCAAATTTACGAAAGCTAGGATTTGAGCGTTATTTATTTGAACAACCAGTCGAGCAAATGAGCCAAGGCCAACGCCGCAAGGTTGCCTTAGCCATTAGTTTGTCGGAACCAGCTGATTTATATTTTTGGGATGAACCATTGAATTATCTTGATGTCATTACGCGACAACAAATTATCGATGCCATAAAAAAACAGCATCCAACAATGTTGTTGATTGACCATGACCAAGATTTGATAGAAGCAGTGGCAACTAAGAAAATTGAATTAGGGTAGGCCGCCTGCAGGAGCAAGAAAACTAAGGCTTTCCGTTTTTATTTTGAGCCAAAAATTGTCTTGTATTATAAGTACAAAGGCATCAATATTATCTTCACGGTGACCTAATTTCTTACTCCTTTCGGATAGTTTATTTTAAAAAATTTAATTATTATTTTATTTGTAGTTTAGAGATACGTTAGTTTCAGGTGGGGAGAGTTTTACCAGCAGTGAAGGTGCTGTAAGAGTAGTGAACTTCTACTCTTACAGCACGGACGTGTTTTAAAATTCGCGGTTTGGGCGAAGTTTAAAACCGAGCCTGGAGACCTTGGCTCCAGGCGGTCCCACAGCAGGCAAAAATCTCCCCGCCTGAAACGGCATTTTTATAATGGTGTTGAATAATTGCACAAGTCATGATAATATTAAACACTGTTAGTTAATATAATCTATATTTCCGTCAAGGATTTATGGCAAAGGAGCGACATAGAATGAAACAAGGAATTCATCCAGAGTACCGCCAAGTTGTATTTATGGATTCATCAACAGGTAAGAAGTTTTTAGCTGGTTCAACAATGAACTCACAAGAAACAACTGATTATGAAGGTACAGAATATCCATTGATTCGTGTTGAAATCTCATCAGATTCACATCCTTTCTACACTGGTAAGCAAAAGTTTGCTCAAGCAGATGGACGTATCGATCGTTTCAACAAGAAATATGGTTTGGCAAACAAATAAAAAAAGTCATCCGTTCGGATGGCTTATTTTTTTGCTTTCGTATGCTTTGGCTTCAGATGTGTAAAGACCCAAACAAAGTTGATCATAGCTAGAACACTAGTACTTAAGAAGACTGCGGAATAGCTAAGGATGCCTGAAATTGAGGAACCAAGTAGTGGCCCACAGACATTACCAACTGACTGGAAGGACTGGTTATAACCAAAGATTCGACCAGTATATTTGGGATCAGTATATTTGGCTAAAATGGTTTGTACTTGAGGTACCAAGCAAGCATCGGAGATTCCGACTAAGAATCGTAAGGCGGCTAATTGCCAAACATTAGTAACAAAGGCTTGGGGAATATAGACTAGGATGGCGAAAATTAAACCACCGACTAGGATTTTCCCAGTACCGATCTTGTCACCTAGAGCACCAAATCTTGGTGCGGCAATAATATTAGCAATACCTGGCATAGCTGCGACAATACCAGCAACTAAAGTAACTTGACTAGAATCGTGCATCAATTGTTTGACGTACAAACTAATAATCGGGTTAATCGAGTTGTTAGAAGTCTGGATAATCATCGTTGTGACAAACATGGCCAAAATCATATTAGGATTTTTCAACTTGTGGAAAATTTCTTTGGTTGATTCTTCCTGTCCTTTAGGGATAGGTTTGAAATCTTCCTTAATAAAAATCGTCACAAGAATAAAAGCTATAAATAGTAATGACCCAGTTATCATGAATGGAATTCGATAACCGAAGTATTGAGCGATAACACCACCGACCAGTGGTCCCAACAAGGTACCGGAAATTACACCGGTATTTAGGGTTCCTAACGCTTTTCCACTTTCAGATCTTGGAGCTGTGGATGCGATTAGGGTGTTAGAATTACTAACGAACCCAGAAAAGACACCTTGAAGGAGTCTTAAAACAACCAACTGCCAAGGAGCAGTGACAAAGGCTTGTAGGAAAATCACAATTGCCATACCTAAAGATGCTCGAATTAGCATCAACTTACGGCCTTTACGATCAGCTATCTTACCCCAAATTGGAGAGATGATAGCCATGACCAAGAAGGTCGATGAAAAGGCAATCCCGTTCCAAATGACGAGCTGACTTTTTGTGAAATTACCTAACTGGTTAATGTATAATGGCATAAAGGGTGTTATCATACTGAAGCCAATACCAGATACAAAAGTACTGAACCAGAGAACTATTAGATTTCTTTTCCAATAATTATTCGGCTCAGCAGTATCATCTGTATTAGATGTCATATACATCAAATCCTTTCTAAGTATCTTAGTATACTCTTTTTTTGTTTATATCTGACAAATTTAATTTTTTATAATTGAGGAAGTTTATTCATGAAAATGAAGTTAAGGGAAGTCTACTCTGCATTAAAAATTCAAAGCGACTCAATCGAGGACGTTGAAATAACTGGCGTTTGCTTCGATAGTCGTAAGGCCAAACAAGGCGATTTGTTCTTTCCATTACAAGGGGAACGTGATGGACATGAATTTATCGACAGCGCAATAGAAAATGGCGTGAGCGCGACAATTTGGCAAAGTGATCATGATATTCCTAATGACAAGATACCTTATGTTGTCGTTAAGAATGTTTCGAACGCTTTTGAAACATTAGCCAAGTATTATTTGAATAAAGTTAATCCCAAGGTTGTTGCCGTGACTGGTAGTAATGGAAAGACGACGACTAAAGATATGATTGCCAAGGTTTTGAGCACAAGTAACAATGTTGCTAAAACACCACAAAATTTCAATAACGAGATTGGTGTACCTTTTACAATTTTGAACATGCCAACTAACACCGAAGTATTAGTTGTGGAAATGGGCATGGATCGTCCTGGTCAAATTGATCATTTGAGTAGTATCGCTAATCCCGATATTTCAGTTATTACTATGATTGGTGAAGCACATATTGAGTTCTTTGGAACAAGAGATAAGATTGCTGATGCCAAAATGGAAATCACTGATCACTTGCATGAAGATGGTACTTTCATTTATAACGGGGACGAACCACTACTGTTGGAACGTGCTAAAAAGGTTAACCAAGATCAATTAACTTTTGGTAGTCACAATAGCAACAATTTATATGCAACTGAAATTGAAGCTAAGAAGACAACAACTAGTTTTACAACCAATCAATGGCCAGACGTTAAGTTTGAAATTCCAATGATGGGGGAGTATAACGTCAATAATGCCTTGGCAGCTTTATTAGTTGGTCAAGCGTCTCATATTAAACCACTTGCAATGCAACAAGCTTTGCGTGATTTGTTTGTGACTGAGAACAGAACTGAATGGCTTAAAGCCAAAAATGGTGCTGATATTTTGAGTGATGTGTATAACTCTAATCCCACAGCAGCGATTGAAGTTTTGCACAGTCTCAAAGATATCCACACGGATGGACGTAAAGTGATCGTCTTAGGCGACATGTTAGAACTTGGGGATGCTTCCAAGTCATTGCATGAATCTTTGGCAGACCATATTGCTCCAACAGACTTTGAAAAAGTTTATTTAGTTGGTCCAGATATGAAATATTTGCGTGCTAAATTAAGCGCTAAGTATGATGACACAAATTTGCTTTGGTATGGAAAAGATCAACTAACTGATTTAACCAAAGATTTAGAAAAAGAATTAAAACCAAATGACACCGTCTTGTTAAAAGCAAGTCATGGAATCCACTTAGAAAACGTTTTACATGAATTAATGTAGAAGTTGTCATTTGAGTTTGTGTATAAAACGTGGTAAAGTAGTCAAATTGTTATTTATCGTGTTTTAAAAAATGGAGGACATTTGTGAAATTTAAAGAATTAGATTTAGATCCCAGATTATTGAGTGCCGTAGACGAAGCCGGTTTTGAAGAAACTACACCTATTCAAGCTCAAACTATTCCACTAGTTATGAGTGGCGATGACGTCATCGGACAAGCTCAAACTGGTACAGGTAAGACGGCAGCCTTTGGCTTACCATTGCTAAATGCCGTTGATACTCAATCAAGTGATATTCAAGCATTGATTATCTCACCAACTAGAGAATTAGCTATCCAAACTCAAGAAGAGTTATATCGTTTAGGTAGTAAAAAGAAGGTTAAAGTTCAAAGTGTTTATGGTGGTTCTGACATTAGACGTCAAATCCGTGCTTTGAAGAGTCATCCTCAAATTATTGTCGGTACACCAGGTCGTATGCTTGACCATATCAACCGTCACACTTTGAAGTTGCACAACGTTAAGACCGTTGTTCTTGATGAAGCCGACGAAATGTTGGACATGGGATTCGTTGAAGATATTGAAAGTATCTTGTCAAACGTTCCTAACAAGCACCAAACATTGTTGTTCTCTGCAACAATGCCTAAGCCAATCATGAAGATTGCTGACAAGTTCATGACTGAACCAAAAGTTGTTAAGATTAAGTCAAAGGAATTGACTGCTGATAAGATCGAACAATATTTTGTTAAAGCCAAGGAATTTGAAAAATTTGATTTAATGACACGTATTTTCGATGTACAAGCTCCAGAGCTTGCTTTGATTTTCGGTCGTACAAAGCGCCGTGTTGATGAATTAACACGTGGTTTACAAGCTCGTGGTTACAATGCTGAAGGAATTCATGGTGACTTATCACAAGATAAGAGAACTAGCGTTTTACGTAAGTTCAAAGCCGGTAAGTTAGACTTCCTAGTTGCAACTGATGTTGCTGCTCGTGGTTTGGATATTTCTGGTGTATCACATGTTTATAACTACGATATTCCACAAGATCCAGATAGTTATGTTCACCGTATTGGCCGTACAGGTCGTGCCGGACACTCTGGTGTGTCAGTAACTTTCGTTACACCAAACGAAATGGGTTACTTACGTACTATTGAAAACCTAACTAAGAAACGTATGGAACCTTTGGCTCCACCAACTGATAAAGAAGTTCTTAAAGGTCAACTTGAAGCTGTTAAGCAAGATATCAAGGATACTTTGGAACATGACAAGCACTTGGATCGTTTCGATTCAGCCGTTCAAGAATTACTTTCAGAATACTCAGCTGAAGATATTGCCCGTATTTTCTTGAGTGAATCAATTAAGGATGCAGAATCAGTTCCTGTTAAGATTGCTCCTGAAAGACCACTTCCATCAAGAAAAGTTAGCCATAGCCGTTCAGGTCATGGTCGTCGTAGAAATGGTCGTGGTGGTGATCACCGTGGCGGTGGAAACAGACGTCGCAATGATCGTCGTGATGGTGGACGTAACCATGATGATAAAGGTGGCAAACGCCGCGAACATGACAACAGACGTAATGGTCGTAGCAAAAAGTCATTTAAGATCAGAACAAATCTTGAAAAATAATTATTAACAAAAAATGCTCAGTTATCGAGTATTAAAATAATGGCTCTAGTAATCCGATTTGGGTTACTGGGTCCATTTTTGTTTTAAGCGAAAAAATATGCTGCATATTTAAGGCGAAAGTTCTTTTTCAAGTTTTGTTATAGAATTGAAAATATAAAAGGTAGTTTTTTTGTTTATATTCAATTTCAAATAATATGGCACTTGTTTGTCGAATTAGATTAATTATATCGGATTAAAAATAACAAATATATTAGTCTCTGGGTGCAAGAAATGTTGGCTGCAGTGCAGGTGGTGTTGGCGCTTCAGCGCCTACACCACGGGACGAGTTTTGAAATTCGCGTTTTTTGCGAAGTTCAAAATCGAGACCTGAGACCTTGGCTCAGGTCGGTCCCCACAGCGTCAACATTTCTTGCAGCCAGAGACGGCAACTACCCCAACTTGAAAAAGTTGTGCATAATAACAGACTTTAAATTTGTTATATCGTAAGATAATTGCAGGGATGATTATAAGAATAGTTCACAGCAACTTGCAAAAATAAGTCAAAATGCTATTATTTAGGCTTAATATAACGGAGTTAACACGTATTTCTTTTTTAAAGAATAAAAGATATTTTAAAACTGACCATTAATTAATTCAGTTAGACAAATTTCTAGTCACTTGTGGATAAATTATTTAAATCAAAAGAAAGTTTTCCACAGCTGTTTGATTTAGAAAAATTGAGTATACTTTAGATAGTGAGTTTTAAAAAATTTATAAAAACGGAGAGTACATATGATCAAAGGATTAGGTATTGATATTGCAGAAACCGATCGTGTGCGTAAAATTTACGGTCGTCATCCAAGGTTTTTAGAAAAAATCTTGAATGCTGATGAAATTGAAGTTTTTAACTCTTTGAATACTGAAAAATCTAAAATTGCTTATTTAACAGCTAGATTTTCGGTCAAAGAGGCTTTCACGAAAGCTATGGGAACTGGCCTTAGAGGTATCGGTTTTCATGATTTGAGTGTATTAAACCATGAGTCAGGGCAGCCATATATTAAGACCGATATTTTTAAAGGCAATATTCACGTATCAATCTCAGATACAGATGAACTAGTAATAACAGAAGTTATTCTAGAGGAGGCATAGAAAGATGTTACCATCAATTCACCGTCCAGCTTATGTAGAAGTAGACTTAGGAAAGTTACATCATAATCTTCAAAATGAACTAGATGCCGTACCAGCTGGTACAAAGGTATTTGCAGTTGTAAAGGCTAATGCATATGGTCACGGATTAGTTCGTGTTGCGAAAGCCGAAATTGAATTTGGTGCCGCTGGTTTGTGTGTTGCAACATTAGATGAAGCATTAGAGGTTCGTAATAACGGCGTAGACGCTCCTATTTTAGTTTTAGGTATAGTTCCTGTCGAATACGCTAAAGTGGCCGCACGTGCCAATATTTCGCTAACTGTGGGCAGTTTAGACTGGCTGAAGATTGCTGTTCAACTAAGAACAACTAATTTGCGTGTTCATTTAGGTATCGACAGCGGAATGGGTCGAATTGGTTTCCAAGAAAAAGCTGATTTAATTGAAGCTTGCAACTTTTTGAATGAACATAAGGAAGCCTTTATTCCTGAAGGATTATTTACCCACTTTGCTACAGCCGATAACCCTGATGAAAAGTATTTTGAAAAACAGGTCAAACGTTTCAAAGAAATGACAAGTGATTTGCCAACTAAATTTACTTATGTTCATTGTGCAAATTCAGCAACAGCTCTTTGGCACCAAGACTTGGCGGTTAATATGGTCAGAGATGGGATTGCTTTGTACGGCTTGAATCCATCACAAACCGATATTACGAAATTGCCTTATGAATTAGAACCAGCTTTGAGCTTGTATTCAGAACTTGTTTTCGTGAAGAAAGTAAAGGCTGGAACAAGCATTGGTTATGGTGCTACATATACCAGTGATAAAGATGAGTGGATCGGAACAGTGCCAATTGGTTATGAAGATGGTTGGTTACGTCGGATGCAAGGTTCTGATGTCTTGATCAATGGACAACGTTGTCAAAATGTTGGTCGGATTTGCATGGATCAATTCATGGTGCGTTTGCCAGGAGAATTACCAGTGGGAACTAAAGTTACGATCCTTGGTAAAGATGGTGATGAAGAAATTACTGCCACGGATGCAGCTCAATATGCAGGAACAATTAATTATGAAATTCTTTGTTCATTGAGTGAACGTTTGCCACGAGTTTATAAAAATTAAGCAGGTTTTTGGGGGCGCCGCCTCCAGGAGCAAAAAAAAATTAGGTCGCTATGGGGACCGATTCGAGCCGTAAGGCGGTCTCGAATCTCGCTTTTGAACTTCGCAAAGTGCGCGAATTTCAAAAGTCGTCCCGTGGTGTAGGCGCTAAAGCGCCAACGCCACCGTCACTGTTGCCAATATTTCTCGCACCCAGAGACTAATACATTTATTATTTTTAATATGATGTAACTAACTAATTCGATAAAAAAACGCTATATTATTTGAAATTTAACGTAAGCAAAAGGCTAGATATTTTTCTGGATTTATACCAAGAAGAGATACCTAACCTTTTTTATTTTCTATTCTATAACCAAAATTGAGAAAGAACCCTAAAATGGTGAACTTTCTTTTTTTGCATCAGGCTTTTCTCAGGTTACTATAATTAAAAATTTGATAATAAATATGAAATATAAATAGTCGGAAGGGGAAGATAAAAAAAAACTCCTTACTAACCCGTAGCAGTCAGTAAGGAGTTTTTTGGTTTTGTTTAGAAACGGTTTTGTTTTAGAAATCATATGCTTATAGTTTTATTTTTAGAAACAAATTTAATGCAAATTACAAAGTGTTCTTATCGAGAATCTTACCAGACTTCAAATCATCAATTTCTGAAACGATGAAATTCTTCTTTTCCAAACGTTTGATAATTTCTTTCAAAGTTTCAATATCTGTACCTGAAGGCAATGTGAACAATGTTCGACGAACAACCTCATTTGATTTAGCATCCAAGGTCATGCAGGCAGCCACTGATACATATTTAGCAAAGATTTTTGACATCTTTTCAAGATCACCACGATCACCAGAAGAACTAACAGTTAGTACGTAGCTACTAATGTCCAAGTTCCATGAATCTGATAACATGCTCAAAAGTCTTGAGTGAGTCAAAATACCGTAGAAGAGATTTGATTCGTCAAGAACAGCGATGTATGGCAAATCCTTAATGTTAAAGAATACTTTGAAGAAAGGTGAGTCAACACTGATTGTCTTTGTAGCATTTTTCATCAAAGTTGTTACTGGTAAACTCATGTCGCCACCACGTGATTTGTGACGGTAGATGTGCATCTTATAGATGTTACCCCTAAATATTTGTCCGCTTTCGTCAAGAATTGGTACACAACGATAGCCGGAATCTTCAAGCACTTTTAATGCTTCTTCGAGCGTTACAGTTTCTTTAACTGTAGTAAGCTTGTCCTTTTTCAGTACAAGTGATTTAACTAACATATATATTCACATCCAATCAAGTATAATTGAATTAATAATACAGTAATTCTGAATAAAAAAAAGCTGAAACAAATTATTCATTTGCTTCGGCTTTTTTTAGCATGATATTTTGGATTATTGACGACCCTTGATACCTGTTGCTTCGAAACCATCTTTAAGAATTTTTTCAAGTTCTGCAGCTGATTTCTTCATTTGTGCTGATTCTTCATCGTTCAATGGAACTTCGATGATTTGTTTTAGACCTTTACGGTTGATAATAGCAGGTGAACCGATATAAATGTCTGAAACGCCATATTGACCAGTCATCATGTTTGATAATGGAAGAACAGTGTTTTCGTCGCTTAGCAAAGCCTTGCAGATTCTTGCAAGAGCAGTACCGATACCGTAGAATGTAGCACCCTTAGTATTGATAATGTCGTAAGCTGCGTTAACAACCTTCTTGTAGATAGCGTCAAGAGTATCTTTTGTAACTTCTGGATGTTGTTTCATCCATTCAGCCATTGTAACGCCACCGATTGACAAGTGTGACCATGCAGCGAATTCTGAATCACCGTGTTCACCCATGATGTAACCGTTAACTGAACGAGGGTCAAGATCTAATTCTTCACCAACGAATTTTTGTAATCTAGCTGAGTCAAGTGATGTACCTGAACCAATTACACGTTCCTTAGGGAAGCCTGAAAGTTTCCATGTAGCGTATGTCAAGATATCAACTGGGTTAGCAGCAACTAAGAAGATACCATTGAATCCTGATTCAACGATTGGGTCAACGATTGTCTTCAAGATGTTCAAGTTCTTGTTAACAAGGTCAAGTCTTGTTTCACCTGGTTTTTGTGGAGCACCAGCAGTGATAACAACGATGTCAGCATCCTTAGCATCTGAATATTCACCGGCGTGAATGTTCTTAGGGAATGAGAATGGAAGTGCATCAGCAAGGTCCATTGCGTCACCCTTAATCTTGTCTTTAGCGATATCACAGATAACTAGTTCTTGTGCAATACCTTGAAGTGTCATTGCGTAGGCAAAAGTTGAACCTACGGCACCGTCACCAACTAGAAGTACTTTTTGGTGGTTCTTTTCATTTGTTGGAGTTGTCATTATAAAATATCATCCCTTCGAAAATAATATGTTCCGTGGTTCATTATACAAATAATTAAGGGTAATTAACAAGTTGATTGTGAAAAAAGTGAAAAAATCGTGAAATCGTGTGATTTTTCAGGGGCCGCCTCCAGTCGCAAGAAAATTAGGTCGCTATGGGGACCGGTCTGAGCCAAGGTCTCAGACCTCGACTTTGAACCTCGCAAGGTACGCGAGTTTCAAAGCTCGTCCCGTGGTGTAGGTGCTAAAGCACCAACGCCACCTTCACAGCGACCTAATTTTCTTGCGACTTCCGGCTAGGTTATTGTTGTTTTCTTACAAGAAATATTTTGGAACCCTTAGTTTTTAGATTTTTCATATGCGGACAATGAGTGTAAATGTGCTTGTGATAAAACTATTTTTATCGGATGCGTACAATTTATATCGGTTTAAGTAAATGAAAAATAGTAAATCCTAAAGGTAGTAGTTTTCTAATCAACCTTTCCTGAAACTAACATGATATAATATAGGTTCGAAATGAGGTATTAAGATATGAAACTAATTGTTGGCTTAGGAAATCCTGGTAAAAAATATGATCGTACAAAGCATAATATGGGCTTTATGACCATCGATAAGTTGATGGACGAATACGGTCAAACACAAATGAAAAAAGATTTTGAAGCTGAATATTGTAAATTTAAAGTTGATGGCGAAACAGTGTTTTTAGTCAAGCCATTAACGTTTATGAATGAATCTGGTCGGGCAGTTAATTTTTTGATGGGATATTATCAAATTAAGCCTGAAGAGTTGATGGTGATTCAAGATGACTTGGATATGCCAATTGGTAAGGTAAGATTACGAACAAAGGGTTCTGCTGGAGGACATAATGGGATTAAGAGTATAATCTCAGCTGTGGGGACTAAAGATTTTAGTCGTATCAAAATTGGTATACAGCATCCTGCCAAGCAAACAGTTGTTAATTGGGTTTTGACGCCTTTTTCCAAGGATCAAGAGCCAGTAGCATTATCAGGTATCGACAAAGCAAGTGATATGGTCAAAGACTGGGTCAGTGGTTTGTCAGCCGATCAATTAATGAATAAGTATAATTAATACGTAAGGGGGCAAAAATTGAATTTAATAAATTTCATTACAAATAAGCTCAACCTTGGGGAATTTATTAATCAAGTTAAGCCAGATACTAAAAATTTATTAACTGGTTTAACGGGATCAACAATTTCCCTTTTTGCATTGGAAACTTTGAAACAAACAGGGAAAAAGCTCCTGATTGTCGAGAATACAAATTTTCATGCCAATAAAATATATGATGATCTCAACTTGTTAGATAGTGATTCAGTACATATCTTTCCAGTTGAAGAGTCGATTTCGACGGAACTAGCTACGAGTTCACCGGATGAGTTGAGTCAACGGCTTGATTCTTTGAGCTTTTTAGCAAGTGATCAGTCGGGAATCTTAGTAACCTCAATAGCTGGTATGGAATATGAACTGTCTGCTAAGGCATTATTTCAAGCAGCACAATTAGATATTAAAATAAATGAAGAGTATGACTTAGAAAATCTCAATCAAGAATTCGTGCAGATGGGATATGTTAAGGATAAATTAGTTGCTAAACCCGGGGATTTTGCGATCCGTGGGGATATTGTCGATATTTATCCACTTAATGTTGATAACCCTGTGCGAATTGATTTTTTTGGAAATCAAGTTGAAAAAATTAAGTTCTTTGATACTGAGACACAAAGAAGTATGGAAGAACTTGATGAAATTAATATTTTGCCAGCCAAGGACCGAATCGTCACTGACGAACAAGTAACAACCGGTCTAAAAAAACTTCAAAAGAGTTATCAAAGCCAATTTGATGCTACCGATGATAAAGATATCAAGGATAATTTAGAAGTAAACTTTGCTCAAACAATTGAAGAATTGTCTGAAGGTATGCGTCCAGAAAATATCGGTCGAATTGCAGACTATCTTTTGGAACAACCAAGTAGCTTGTTAGATTATTTGGCAGCTGACGATATTATTTTATTTGATGAGTATAACCGTTTAGTTGAGCAATCAAATGATAGTGCTGCAGAAAATCAGTCTTGGTTAGCTAGTCAATTAGAGTTTGGTAAGGCTTTGCCAGAACAAAAAATCCGTCAAAGTTTTATTGAGTTAGTTAAAGGGGATAAGCATCCTCAAATTTATATTTCAGCTTTTCAACAAGGAATGGGACACATTCGCTTAAATCAATTGCACAATGTCTCAGTTCGTTCAATGCAACAGTTTTTCAGCCAAATGCCTCTGTTGAAATCTGAAGTGGAGCGTTGGCAAAAACAGCGTTATACCGTTATTTTAGCGATTAGTAACGAAAAAAGAATCAATGCTATCAATGATACGTTGATTGATTTTGGTATCAAAGCAACGTTAACGACTGCTGATAAAGTAGTCGAAGGTCAGACACAGATTTTGAATGCTAGCTTGAGTTCTGGCTTTGAAATGCCAGATGAAAAAGTAGCCATTATTACTGAAAAGGAACTCTTCAATAAGCAACCTAAGAAACGTCGTCACGAAACTTTGGCCAATGCGGAACGTTTGAAGAGTTATAACGAATTAAAACCTGGCGATTACGTTGTTCACGTCAACCATGGTATCGGTAAATTTATCGGTATGCAGACGATGGAAGTTGATGGAAAACACCAAGATTACATTACGATCGAATATCGTGACGATGGTCGCCTATTTATTCCAGTAACTCAGTTGGACATGGTCCAAAAGTATGTTTCAGCTGAAGGCAAGTCGCCAAAGATTAATAAATTAGGTGGTAATGAGTGGCAAAAGACTAAGCGTAAAGTTCAGTCAAATATTGAAGATATTGCGGATGATTTGATTGACTTGTATGCCAAGCGTGAGGCTGAAAAAGGTTTTGCTTTTCCTAAAGATGACCAAATGCAAGATGATTTCGACAATGCCTTTCCTTATCCTGAAACTCCCGATCAGTTACGTTCAGTCAATGAAATTAAGCGTGATATGGAAAAACCCCATCCGATGGATCGATTACTGGTTGGGGATGTTGGCTTTGGTAAAACTGAAGTTGCTTTGAGAGCAGCTTTTAAAGCCGTTGAAGCAGGTAAACAAGTTATTTTCTTAGCACCAACGACGCTACTAGTACAACAACATTACGAGACAATGAAAGACCGTTTTGAAGGATTTCCTGTGAATATCGGTGTCTTGTCACGTTTCCAAACTAGGAAACAGAGTAAAGAAACGATTGAACAACTTGAAGACGGCTCACTTGATATCGTTGTTGGGACGCATCGTTTGTTATCAAAAGATGTTAAATTTCACGATATCGGTCTATTGATTATTGATGAAGAGCAACGGTTTGGCGTTAAGCACAAGGAAAAAATCAAGCAGTTGAAAGCCAACGTTGATGTTTTGACTTTGACAGCTACACCGATTCCAAGAACTTTGAATATGTCGATGTTGGGTGTCCGTGATTTGTCGTTGATCGAAACAGCTCCAAGCAATCGTTACCCAGTTCAAACATATGTTATGGAACAAAACTATGAAGTCATTGCTGGTGCAATCAAGCGGGAAATGGCTCGTGGAGGCCAAGTCTTTTATTTGCACAATCGGGTTGAAGATATGGATCAAGTGGCTGGTCAATTGCAGGCACTCGTTCCAGAAGCACGTATTGCTACGGCCCATGGTCGGATGAATGAAACACAAATGGAAGGTGTTATTGCCGATTATTTAGCTGGTGAATATGATGTTTTAGTAACCACAACCATTATTGAAACTGGTGTAGATATGCCTAATACCAATACTTTAATTGTTGAAAATGCCGACCGGTATGGACTTTCACAGTTGTACCAAATCAGAGGTCGTGTTGGTCGTTCAAATCGAGTTGCCTATGCTTATTTGATGTATAAGCCTAATAAGGTCTTAACTGAAGTTGGTGAACAACGTCTAGAAGCAATTAAAAACTTTACTGAATTGGGTTCTGGCTTCAAGATAGCAATGCGTGATTTGTCCATTCGCGGTGCCGGTAACTTGTTAGGTAAACAGCAACACGGTTTCATTGATTCGGTTGGATTTGATCTTTATACACAAATGTTGAATGATGCTGTGGCTAAGAAACGTGGTCACACTAAAGCTGAGAAGACTAATTCAGAAGTCAATTTAGCGTTGGAAGCTTATTTGCCAGCGGACTACATTACTGATCAACGTCAAAAGGTTGAAATGTACAAACGTATCCGCCAGATTGATTCTTTGGAAAATTATCAAGAAGTTAAGTCTGAATTGTTGGATCGTTTTGGTGACTATCCACAAGAAGTTGGAAATCTTTTGGATATCAGCTTATTGAAAGATTCATTTGACCAAGCATTAGTTAAACGTGTCGTGATGCGAGATGGCTTAATTGCAATTAAGTTCTCCAAAAAAGCGAGTGATTATTTAACTGGTGATTTAGTATTTAAATTTCTAGCAAATACTACGATGAAAGCCAAAGTTAATGATAAGAAGGGTGAATTTACGATCACTTTAGACTCTGGCAGCGTCAAAAAAGATGAATGGTTTGCGCAACTTCAAACGTTTGCTAAGAAGATGGCAGCAGGATTCGACAATTTAAAGAAAGAAAAAATTAAAAACTAATATGCAAAAAGAAGTGTCTAGGGCTATTAAGGGGACCTGGATTCTGACTATCGCCTCATTGTTCTCAGAATTATTGAGTGCTATTTATCGGATTCCATTACAAAATATTGTTGGGGATCGTGGTTATTTTATTTATCAACAAGTTTATCCAATCTACGGTATTTTCTCAGTTCTAGCTCTATCAGGCTTGCCAGTTGTGATATCGAAGACCTTCGCTCAACAGCAAACGATGGCGGCTAAGCATAATTTGTTGAAGAAGACATTCATTATTTTAATGGCCGGAGCTTTGGTTATTACAGGCTGGCTATGGTTTTCGGCTAAATATTTAGCCTATTTGATGGGTGATCCTAACTTGTATCCAGAAGTTCGCGTTGTGGCACTGACATTCTTATTAGTTCCCTTTGAAGCTAGTTTAAGAGGCTATTTTCAAAGTGATTTAGTGATGGAACCAAGTGCTATTTCGCAAGTTTCGGAACAATTTTTTCGAATTGTGATTATTATTGCTAGTGCCTTGATGTTTGGACATGGTATTTTAAATGTCTATCAAATGGGAACATTAGCCAATTCTGGAGCGTTCATTGGTGGATTATTAGCAGTTGGTATATTAATTTATACATTTTTGAAAAATAAACAAACTGATCCTGACCCGAAAAAAGCTGATAAAACAATTCGTTTGGAACACGGTTTAGCCTTAGAAATTGTTTTGATCGTCGTGTTTACAGGGATTACCATTTTTTATCAGTTCATCGATTCTTTCTCAACTGTACGGTTACTTTTGCACGCGGGAATGTCTTTGGGCCAAGCGGAAATTCAAAAGGGGATTTTGATCGTGGTCAACCGCTGTTACAGTTAGGAATTGTTATTTCCCTGTCGTTTGTTTCTACTATCATGCCGCAACTTAAAGAGACTAATCGTGTGTCACAAAATAAGACCATGATTCAAAAGATGGTTCGCGTTTGTTTGTGGCTATCAGTGGCTGAAACAGCCGGAATAATTGCCTTGATGCCCCAAATTAATACGATGCTGTTCAAAAATGACAGTGGTTCTAGAACTTTGAGTATTTATATGCTGTCGATTTTGATTGTGTCTTTTATTAATTTATTAATAGCAGTAACTAGTGGTGATGATGAAAAAAACATTCATAAATTAGTTTTGTTTGGGATGTCTCTGGTGGCAAAAGCAGCTTTAAACGTTATCTTAGTTCCAAGGTACGGCATTGCTGGCAGTGCTTTAGCGACAGTTTTAAGTGAGTGTGTCATCATGTTTGGAATTTTGACTATTTATAAGTTTGATCGAAAATTTTTAGCATTAGATAAGAAATTTACATCTAACTTAATTAAGTTAGGCCTGATTATGGCAGTTTTTGTTAGGGTAGTTGTGAGTTTTTTGAATAACTATTTAGCTATGACCAGAGCCAATAGCGTTTTAGTTAATATAATTGCTATCCCTTTGGGGGCGTTAGTGTATTTGAAGCTTTCCAAACGTTGGCATATGTTAACTAAAGCAGAGTGGGAAATTTTGCCCATGGGAAAATATATTACGAAGTTTATGAAAATAGAGGATTAATTATGAGATTAGATAAGTATTTGAAAGTAAGTCGCATTATCAAAAGAAGAACAGTAGCAAAAGAATTTGCCGACAACGGCCGTGCCTTGATCAATGATCGAGTAGCCAAATCGTCTAGTGAAGTTGGTGTAGGGGATGTATTAGAATTACACTTTGGAGAGAAAACGATGAAGATTCGCGTTCTTAACATCAAAGAGACTACTAAAAAAGACGAATCTGCGGATATGTACGAGGAAGTTTAGTTAAATATGCCGCCTCCAAAAGCAAGCAATTTAGGTCGCTATGGGGACCGACAAAAGCCAAGGTCTTTTGTCTCGCTTTTGAACCTCGCACAAATCGCGAGTTTCAAAAGTCGTCCCGTGCTGTAAGCACTAAAGTGCTAACGCCACCTGCACAGCGACCTAATTTCTTGCTCTTTCCGGCTAGTTCATTGTTTGTTTTTGAATCAATATTAAATAACTTTAAGTATTATTTTGCCGTCAATGACTGGAGTTGTAGGATATGGAATATATTCTGAATCTTTTGACTTTAAAAATTACTCGCAAATTACTTCAATTTCATAGTTAAAAATCGACTAGCACCACGAGTAGTTTAGTTATTTAAATAACCTAGTCGGAAGAGTTGAGAAAGATTAACAGGCAGTGAAAGTGGCGTTATGGCTTTAACCATTACACCATCGGGCGTATTTTGCGAGTCTCCAAACCGAGACTTGAGACTTTGGCTCAAGTCGGTCCGCACAGCCAGTTAATCTTTCTCCACTCTGGAGACGGCATCAAAAAAATTCTCAAATAAAAATTAGAAATAGATTAAAATAAGCAATTTAATCATTCAAATAATGGCTTAAACTTGTTATACTCAAAGTAATCATTTCTAGGGGAGTAGCGGTATGGAAATACGTAAACTTAATTCAAATGTTTCTGTATTACAACCAAAAAAAGCACCGACTCCTAATCCTGGTCATCACGACTACGTTAAAAAAGTTCATCGTAGAAGAATGGTCATGATTGGAATTGTTTTTGCGTTGATTTTGGTTGTATTTGGTGTTCAAATCTTTAATGCGCACAGAACCTACGCCAATACAATGGAACAGATTGAAGTTAGTAAGCAAAAGTTAGATAAGCAAAAATCAACGCAGCGTGATTTAAAGCTTGAAGTGAAACAACTTCATGATACGAACTATGTCGAAAAATATATTCGGGAAAAGTATATGTATAGCAAGCCGGGCGAACAAATTTATAATTTACCTGACGATGTTGAAACCACTACGATTCAAAAATAGGGAAAGGAATTTTTTTTAATTAGATGACAGTCGAAATAGGAGCTAAAACAGAAGGTAAGGTAACTGGAATTACAAATTTTGGGGCATTTGTAGACCTCGGAGAAGGACAAAGCGGAATGGTGCATATCAGTGAAGTCGCAGACGGCTATGTCAAAGATATTCATGATGTGCTAAGCGTTGGTGATACTGTTAAAGTTTTAGTTCTTAGTGAAAAGGACCATAAGATTGCACTTTCAATTAAGCAAGCATCTGATAAGCCTAAGCCAAAATATCATTCACATCGTTCACATGAACGTAATGATAGAAAGCCGCAACAACGCAAACCAGAAAGTTTCGATGATATGATGTCAGGATTCATGAAAGAAAGTGAAGAAAGACTAAGTATCCTTAAGAAAAATACTGAAGGCAAACGTGGCGGTCGTGGTGGACGCCGGAGCTAATAAATTCATATTGGGGTTGGGACGATGTCTCAACCTTTTTTAATTCGAGGTAGAGGTAATGGAACTAGATAACAGAATTATAGGTACAGTGAGAAAAGTTTTGAAACGTTATCGTGCACACAAAGTTCTGATTGCTGTCTCTGGCGGAGTCGATTCAATGGTCTTGCTGAATGTAGTTGCTGAAATATTACCTAAGGATCAATTGGCAGTTGTAAATGTAGATCATAATTTACGTCCAGAAAGTGGGGCGGAAGTAGCCTTTGTCCAAGAACATTGTTTGAAGAAAGGTTATCAATTTTTCACTACTAAGTGGGAAAAGCAGCCGAATAATGATATTGGTATGGAAGCAGCGGCACGTAAGTTTCGTTATCAATTTTTTAAAAAGATAATGTCAGATGGTCAATTTGATACTTTGTTAACAGCCCACCATGGCAATGATTTGGCCGAAAATATTTTGATGAAGCTGATTCGTTCAGGAAATGCGTATGAAGTTGTTAGTTTGAAGGAACAACGTCCATTTGCTAGTGGTCAGATTGTTCGTCCGTTATTGGATTTTGCCAAGCGCGATCTGGCTGAATATGCGGATATCCATGATATAAAACATGTTCAGGATGAAACTAATTTTGATAACATAACGTTACGTAATCGACTTCGAAATAATATTTTTCCAGAGTTGCAAAAGGAAAATGGCCAATTATTGAACCACTTTCGTTTTTTTGATCAGCAAGTTACGGCATTAGTTAATTTGGCGAAAAAACAATTTGAACAAATTGAAACGGCAATGTCATTGCAAGAAAGCCCAAAAGAAATTATCGGTTTTATAAAACCGATATTGAAATTAGATGCAGAAGAACAAACCTTGTTTTGGGGGAACTTTTTTACGAAACGCCAACTTGATATTTCTATTAGTAATCGTCAAATCAATCAGATTATTGACATCATTTGTTCTGACAGTGCTAATGCGACTGTCGATTTAGAAGATTCTTGGCGATTTATTCGAACCTATGACCAATTTGTTGTAAAGAAAGTTCAGAAGCTAAATTTGCCAGCAGTGCGGGTCGCCATCAATCAACCAGTTAACTTTGGTAAAAGAACACTAACGATTACGGCCAATGATGATGATTACACTTTGTCTGTTGAGCATGTTCCGAAAACAATTACGTTGAGAACCCGACGTGACGGCGATAGACTACTCTTAGCTGATGGTAAACATCAAAAATTAAGCAAGAGATTTATTAATGAAAAAGTACCTGCATATGAACGTGATAATTATTTAGTTTTATTATTTGATAATCAGATAGTTTGGGTTGAAAAAATCTATCAGATGAGTGATTATTTAAAAAAAGGTAATAAACATTACAAAATTAACTTGGATGAGGTAAAAGAATGAATTCAGATATTGAAAAGGTTTTAGTTTCCAAAGAAGATATAGCACAAGCTAATCAACGTCTTGGAAAGCAATTAACCGAAGAATACCGTGGTAAAAATCCACTATTCGTTTGTATCTTACGTGGAGCAGCAATGTTCATGATGGATCTTGTAAAGGAACTTGATATTGAAATGGAATATGATTTTATGGATGTGTCTAGTTATGGTGGTGAAAATACTGTAACAACTGGAGATGTTCGTATCATTAAAGACCTTGATACTTCAATTCGTGATCGTGACGTTGTTATCGTGGAAGATATTATTGATACAGGCTATACCTTGGATCGTTTGAAGGAACTTTTTGATGCTCGTCATGCTAAATCAATAAAAATCGTCTCATTTTTAGACAAACCAGCTCGTCGTATCAAACATGTAAAGGTTGACTATGTTGGTGTTCAAATTCCAGATGAGTTCGTGGTTGGCTATGGAATGGACTATAATGAACATTATCGTAATTTACCTTATGTTGGAGTTCTAAAGCGAGCAGTATATAGTACAAAATAATTTGGTTAGAGTTACAATTATTATTGTGTTACTGTTCACCAATGTTACAATATGTAACGTCTAAGTAATTAGGAGGAAATGTATGAAAAATAATCGAAATAGGTTAATTAATAATAGCCTGTTTTACATCTTGCTCTTTGTTGTTTTGGTTCTTGCAGCAAGTTGGTTTGCTGGTGGTCAATCCTCAGACCAATCAAAAACATTAAGCCAAGACCAATTCATCACACAATTGAAGCAAGGCAAAGTGAAGAGTTTCAAACTAGAACCTATTGGTGGAGCTTATCAAGTAACTGGTGAATACAAGAAAGCTCAAAAAGCTGAAACAACACGTTCTGTGTCATTGTTCAGCCGTAACCAAGCTACGACTTCTAGTGAAGTAACTTCATTTAGTTCAACTGTTTTGCCTAACAACGATACGTTAAAGAGAATCAATAACGCCGCTATGGCTAAGGATGTCAAGACTACTGCTGCTCCTAAGTCACAGTCTGGTCAATGGATTTCATTGATTTTAACTGTCGTCGTTCCATTTGCATTATTCTTCTTTATAATCTTTGCAATGATGGGTCGAGGAGGCCAAGGTGGTGGCGCTAATCGTGTCATGAACTTTGGTAAATCCAAGGTCAAACCAGAAGATCCAAAGAAAAATAAAGTTAGATTTTCTGATGTTGCCGGCGCTGAAGAAGAAAAACAAGAACTTGTTGAAGTTGTTGAATTTCTAAAAGATCCAAGAAAATTCGTTTCCTTGGGTGCTAGAATACCATCTGGTGTACTTCTAGAGGGCCCTCCCGGGACTGGTAAAACTTTACTAGCTAAGGCTGTTGCTGGTGAAGCTAAAGTTCCTTTCTATTCAATCTCTGGTTCAGACTTCGTTGAAATGTTCGTTGGTGTTGGTGCATCACGTGTTCGTGATTTGTTCGAAAATGCCAAGAAAGACGCTCCATCAATCATCTTTATTGATGAAATTGATGCTGTTGGTCGTCAACGTGGTTCTGGTACCGGTGGTGGTAATGATGAACGTGAACAAACTCTTAACCAATTATTGATTGAGATGGATGGATTTACAGGTAATGAAGGTGTCATCGTTATGGCTGCTACTAACCGTTCTGATGTCCTTGATCCAGCCTTACTACGTCCAGGTCGTTTTGACAGAAAGATTCTTGTTGGTCGTCCTGACGTTAAAGGCCGTGAAGCTATTCTTAAAGTTCACGCTAAGAACAAACCATTTACAGATGATGTTGATTTGAAAGCTATTGCTCAACAAACTCCAGGTTTTGCTGGTGCTGACCTTGAAAACTTACTTAACGAAGCTGCACTTGTTGCTGCAAGACGTGGTAAGCAAAAGATTGACCCAACTGACCTTGATGAAGCTGAAGACCGTGTTATTGCGGGACCAGCTAAGAAGAACCGTGTTATTCCTGAACAAGAACGTCACACTGTTGCTTACCACGAAGCAGGACATGCTTTGATTGGTTTAGTATTGAGTGATTCTCGTGTTGTTAGAAAGGTTACTATCGTTCCCCGTGGACGTGCCGGCGGTTATGCCATCATGCTTCCTAAAGACGATCAAAACCTTGCTACTAAGAAGGAATTGAACGAACAAATTACTGGATTACTTGGTGGTCGTACAGCCGAAGAAATTATTGTCGGTCAACCTTCATCAGGTGCTTCAAATGACTTTGAACAAGCAACTCAAATTGCTCGTACAATGGTTACTGAATATGGTATGACAGACCGTCTTGGTACTGTTCAACTTGAAAAGAATGGTCAACCATTTAGTGGTGGCAATTATCGTGCTGAACCTACATATTCACAAGATACTGCCAAGGCTATTGATCAAGAAGTTAAGCGAATTATTGATGAAGATCATGAACGTGCTCGAGAAATTCTTGAATCACATCGTGAACAACATAAGATTATCGCGGAAGCTCTATTGAAGTACGAAACACTTGATGAAAAGGAAATCTTGAGTTTGTATAACACAGGAGAAATGCCTGCCAATGATGCAAATCAACAATTCCCAAGTGAAAGTGCTGCAACATTTGAACAAGCTAAGAAGGCTGCTGAAGCCAAAGATGCTGCAAAGCAAAAGTCTGAAGAATCAAGCAAAGAGGAGCCAACTAAGTCAGAAGATATTACTGACGAAACGACCTTCCCTTCAGAAAATGCAGATAAACCAGCTGATGATAAGAAGTCAGATACTGATAAACCTGCAGATAATAATTCTGATGATTCAAATGACAATAATAATGATAATCAATAATGATAATCAATCTGAAAAAGCGACTCGTGAGAGTCGCTTTTTTGAACGGAGGAAACAAATATGACCGATACACTAACAAAAGCTGTTTCAAAGGATGGAAAGTTTAGAGCGTATGTAGTTAATGCGACTGAGACAATCCAAGAAACACAAAAAAGACATGATACATGGAGAAATTCGAGTGCCGCATTAGGTAGAACGATGATTGGCTCAATGCTAGTTGCAACTTCGACTTTGAAAGAAGATGAGGTTTTGACAACTAGAGTTCAAGGTGATGGACCAGTTGGTGCTATCGTAGTCGATGCTAATGCTAAAGGTGACGTTAAGGGATATATTGCTAATCCCCATGTTGCTTTGAAGGCACGTGAAGATGGACATATTGATGTCAAAGCGGCCGTTGGGACTAAGGGTACATTGAGTATCACTAAGGACCTTCACCTTAAAGAACCATTCACTGGGTCAGTGCCATTAGTTTCTGGTGAAATTGGGATGGATTTTGCATATTATATGGCTAAATCAGAACAAATTCCTTCAGCTATCGGTGTTTCAGTCTTTGTTAACCCCAATGAGACAGTTGGTGCTGCTGGTGGATTTTTGATTCAAACTTTACCAGGTGCAACTGACGACGATATTAATAAAATTGAAGCTAATTTGAAAGTTATTCCTAACTTATCCACTTTGTTAAAAGAAGGCTTGAGCAATCAAGATGTAATGGAAAAAATCATGAATGGTATTGAAATGAAGTACCTTCAAGATATGCCGGTGCAATTTAAATGTGACTGTTCAAAGGAAAGATTCTCCAAAGCTTTAGCAACACTTTCACGAGCTGAGTTACAAGCAATGATTAAAGAAAATCATGGTGCAGAGGCTGTCTGCAAGTTCTGTGGAACTAAATATGAATTTGATGAAACAGAATTGAAGGATATTGTGGCTCAAAAAGATTAATCATATTTGCCATGTGAATAACATATTTGTTATTATTACGAGTTGTAAGATTAAAGGATGCCGTCTCCAGAACTGAGAGTATTCACCTGCTGTGCGGACCGACCTGAGCCAAGGTATCAGGTCTCGGTTTGAAGCCTTGAAAGTTCAGCGAGTCTCCAAACACGACACGCCCGGTGGTGTAAGGACTAAAGTCCTAACGCCACTTTCACAGCTGGAGAATACTCTCAGTTCTTCCGACTAATTTATTACTAAGATGTTTGGTATTTTTGAAGGATTTCTTGTTCCCTGAGGCGGCATACCATAAAATCTCGGATATTTAACTTTTAATCTTTAAACATAAGAGGTAAAAACATGGAATGGAAGATAGGTAACGTTACAATCCCTAATCAGATTGTTGTTGCACCTATGGCAGGTATTACCAATTCATCTTTTCGAGTGACTGCTAGGGAATTTGGAGCTGGATTGGTTGTCTGTGAAATGATCAGTGACCAAGGTATTAAGTATCGTAATTTGAAAACTTTGGGTATGATGTTTGTTGATCCTAAGGAGCATCCGGTCAGTATCCAAATTTTTGGTGGTACCACTGAATCATTAGTTAATGCCGCTCAATATGTTGCTGAAAAGACTAGTGCCGATATTATTGATATTAATATGGGCTGTCCAGTGAAAAAAGTTACTAAAATTGGAGCTGGTTCTAGTTGGTTGAGTGACCCTGATAAGCTTTATCAAATGGTAAAAACTGTCAGTCAATCGGTCGATAAGCCGGTAACGGTTAAAATGCGAACTGGCTGGGACAGTGATCATATTTTAGCAGTTGAAAATGCTTTGGCAGCTCAAGAGGCCGGAGCTTCAGCCGTGGCGATGCATGGACGTACTAAAGCACAGATGTATACTGGGCATTCCGACTGGAATCTCTTACATGAAGTAGCGCAACAATTGACAATTCCATTTATTGGTAATGGTGATGTTGTGACACCTCAAGATGCCAAAAATATGATTGAAGAAGTTGGGGCTGACGCCGTTATGGTTGGTCGGGCTGTACTCGGAAATCTTTGGCGTTTGAATGAAATGAATCATTATTTGGAAACCGGAGAAATACTCCCTGAACCAAGTGTTAGAGAAAAAATTAATATAGCTAAACTTCAACTCCAACGTCTGGTAGACTTAAAAGGTGAGCATGTTGGTGTTCCAGAATTTCGTCAACAGGCAGCATATTATCTAAAGGGGATTCCCCATGCAGTCAGAACTCGTGCTAAAGTAGTGAATGAAGATTCAATGCAGGGAGTTTTTGATGCACTAGATCAATTTGTTGAAAGTTACGAACAACGAGAAGCGAGATCATCAAAAATTTCGTAGACAGGGGGAAAAATTTTGAGTAACGAAAATAAGAAAAAGCAACCAACTAAAGAAGATATAAAGAAAAAGAGAGTCATGAATGACCAATTACGGGTTAGACGTGAAAAACTTCAAGAACTTTATGATGAAGGCGTAGATCCATTTGGCTCAAGATTTGAAAGGACAGCTTTAGCACAAGAAATTCATGATAAGTACGGTGATGAAGATAAGGAAACTCTTGAAGAACAAGATTTACCTGTTGTTATTGCCGGTCGTATGATGACAAAACGTGGTAAGGGTAAAGTTGGTTTTGCTGATATCCGCGATAGAAGTGGCAAGATTCAAATTTACGTTCGTAAGGATGTTGTTGGTGAAGAAAACTATCACATCTTCAAACGTTCAGATATTGGTGATCACCTAGGTATTCACGGTGAAATTATGAAAACAGATATGGGTGAGTTGACTGTTAAAGCTACTCACATCACAATGCTTTCTAAGTCACTTCGTCCACTACCAGATAAATTCCACGGTTTAACAAACGTTGAACAAATTTATCGTCAAAGATATTTGGATTTGATTGCAAACCAAGATAGTTTTGATCGTTTCAAGAAACGTACTAAGATTATCTCAGCTGTTCGTGAATACTTAGACGGTGAAGGTTTCATGTCAGTTGAAACCCCTGTTCTAAATACTCAAGCGGGTGGTGCCAGTGCTCGTCCATTTATTACACATCACAATGCAATGGATATGACAATGTATCTTCGTATTGCTTTGGAACTACCTTTGAAGAGATTGATTGTTGGTGGTTTTGAACGTGTCTATGAAATTGGTCGTGCTTTCCGTAACGAAGGTATGGATCCACAACATAACCCTGAATATACTTCATTGGAAACATATGCCGCTTATTGGGATATGACAGATGTTATGAAGGAAGTTGAAGGAATGTTCAGACATGCCGCTGATAAAGCTAATGGTTCACAAATTGTTAGTTATCAAGGCGAAGAAGTTGATTTGAGCAAGCCTTTCAAACGTATTAAGATGGTTGATGCCATTAAAGAACAAACTGGTATCGACTTTAGTCAAGATATGGACCTTGAACAAGCACGTAAGTTAGCTGATGAAAAGGGCGTTCATTACGAAGACTTCTGGGGCGTCGGCCATATTATTGCTGAATTCTTTGAAGAATTTGTTGAAGATACTTTGAAGCAACCAACATTCGTTTATGAATATCCACTAGAAGTTTCACCATTGGCTAAGAAGAGTAAGGATAACCCTAACTTCACAGATCGTTTTGAAGTTTACATCTTAGGTCATGAATTCGGTAATGCCTTTACTGAATTGAATGATCCAATTGACCAAAAGGAACGTTTTGAAGCTCAAGCTGAAGAACGTGAAAAGGGTAATGATGAAGCCGAACATATTGATAACGATTATGTAGAAGCCATGGAATATGGTATGCCACCAACAGGTGGACTAGGTATCGGTATTGATCGTTTGGTTATGTTACTGACGGATGCACCTTCAATTCGTGATGTCATCTTGTTCCCAACAATGAGACCAGAAGATAATACAAATAACGAAGAATAGTTAAAAAGAGTTGGACAAAATACGTTCAGCTTTTGAACATTAATGAAAATAGCTCCGTAATCCGATTTTGGATTGCTGGGGCTATTTTTGTTTTAAGTTGAAAGACTAGGGCTTGTTTCAGGGTTATGCTGCATGTTTAAAAACAATAGTAGTTTTGTTTAAGTTTTTTTTGATAGTTATTTAAGGGTTAAAGGGTTACGAATATACTTTTAAAGTCTGGATATGATGCCAAAGTAGTCAGGGTTACGATGTAATACGCAAATTTACTTATGGATTATTCAAAACAAAGAATAAACTAGCCAGAAGGAACCAGAAAATTAGGTCGCTGTGAAGGTGGCGTTGGTGCTTCAGCACTTACACCACGGGACGATTTTTGAAACTCGCGAACCTTGCGAGGTTCAAAATCGAGGCTGGAGACCTTGGCTCCAGCCGGTCCCCACAGCGACCTAATTTTCTGGTTCCTGGAGGCGGCCCACAATCATATCTGACTGTAGTTATTAAGTGATTTTTTTTAATGGACCAAATTTAAAAAATAATCGAAAATTTTTGTTGACTTTTTTATTTCCCAAAAGGTATACTAATATAGTTGTTTCGAGCGAAACAGTCATGGAGGATTAGCTCAGCTGGGAGAGCATCTGCCTTACAAGCAGGAGGTCACAGGTTCGATCCCTGTATCCTCCATTAAGCAAAATGCTTAGTGGATTAATTAAGTTTTTTGCGGGTGTGGCGGAATTGGCAGACGCGCTAGATTTAGGTTCTAGTGTCCTTTGGACATGAAGGTTCAAGTCCTTTCACCCGTATTAATAATTAACTTGCAAAAGAATTAATTATTATGTATTATGTTAATTGTTGTTGACATAATGCCGACTTAGCTCAGTTGGCAGAGCACCTGTCTTGTAAACAGGGGGTCGGAGGTTCGAATCCTCTAGTCGGCATGTTAAAATGCGGAAGTAGTTCAGTGGTAGAACATCACCTTGCCATGGTGGGGGTCGCGGGTTCGAATCCCGTCTTCCGCTTAAATAATAAAGATTGTTATTCAGGAGTGTTATCTTGAATAGCAATCTTTTTGTTTTCTATAGAAATGCCGATAATGAGTTTTTGTAAGTCTATATCTTTTTCAAAATTATTTGTGGGGTTGAAAGATTACAAATATGCTTTAAGTCTTTGAAATCTAGTCATTATTAATACAAAAGTAGTCAAGATTATAATGTAATATTCCAATTTACTTAAGGCATATTCAAAACAAAGAATAAACTAACCGGAAGGAACCAGAAAATTAGGATGCCGTGAAGGTGGCGTTAAGGCTCCAGCCGGTCCCCACAGCAACCTGATTTTCTGGTTCCTGGAGGCGGCCTACTAAACAACTATTAAAATCATTGAAGTTTTGTCTATATTTAACTTTTGACTAGATGGTTGATTTGGTAGGATGATGTTGATGAGGGCAATCTTTTTGATATAAAAGAAATTTATGTTATTGTTTTTAGATTATTCTTTTGAGGCAATCAGTTTATAATTTGCCGAAAATCATTTTTTCAGCAAGAAATATAAATTTAAAATTAGTAATCAGCATAAATAATGAGTAATTACAAAAAATGAATACTGATTATCTATGCCGATTACTAATTTGATTGCAACAAATATGTAATAATAGTAGTTGAGAATGTAAGTAGGCTAGTCGTTTAACTGGTATATGAGTTAAATAACTTGCATTTTTACATAACAGAATTATACTTTCTACACTAAGAAATTTATAAGTCGAGGTAGTTAAAATGGACAAAGTATTTACCGAAAGCGCAAAGAACGCACTTGTTTTGGCTCAAGAGCAGGCTAAAACATTTCACCATAATGCTGTTGGAACTGAACACATTTTACTCGGTTTAGTAATGGAAAATGATGGTATCGCCGGTATTACTTTGAGGGATCTGGCCGTAAGTGATCAGGATGTTGAAGAAGAGATTGAACATCTGACTGGTTACGGTGATGTCTCATCTAATACTGCCAAGGGAATTTATTTACCTTATTCACCTAAGGGACAACTAATTTTAAGCGATGCAGAGGAAACTTCTAACTTATATAAAGCTACTCGTATCGGAACTGAACATATTCTATTAGCTATTCTTGATGATACTGATAATTTAGCAAATCGAATTTTAGTTAACTTAGGTTTAAGTTTGGCCAAAACAAAGTCATTGCTATTAAGTAAGATGGGCATTTCTAACAAGACTGCTCGTCGTGGCTTTGCAGCAAACATGGCTGCTAAACAAAAGAAACAACAAGCTCAAGGCAATGGTGGTACACCAACACTTGATTCTTTAGCTCGTGATTTAACCAAGATGGCTCAAGATAATCAGATTGATCCAGTTATCGGACGTAAGTCTGAAGTTGAAAGAACTATTCAAATTTTAAGTCGTCGGACAAAGAACAATCCGGTCTTAGTTGGTGAACCCGGTGTTGGTAAAACAGCTATTGCAGAAGGCTTGGCTATTGCTATCGTGAAGAAAGAAGTTCCTCTTGATATGCAAAACAAACGTATCATGATGCTTGATATGGGTTCATTAGTTGCTGGTACTAAGTATCGTGGTGAGTTTGAAGATCGTTTGAAGAAAGTTATTGAAGAAATTTATCAAGATAAGCACGTTATCTTATTTATTGATGAATTACATACTTTGATTGGTGCCGGTGGTGCAGAAGGGGCTATTGATGCTTCTAATATTCTAAAACCAGCTTTGGCTCGTGGTGAGTTGCAATTGATTGGTGCTACAACTTCAAATGAATATCAAAAGTACATTGAAAAAGATACAGCCCTCGAACGTCGTTTTGCTAAAGTTCATGTTGAGGAACCTAGTGCTGAAGATTCAATTAAGATTTTGGAGGGACTTCGTCCAAGATATGAGCAACATCATGGTTTGACAATTTCTGATGAAGCGGTTGAAGCTGCAGTCCGTTTCTCAACGCGTTACTTAACAAATCGTTTCTTACCTGATAAGGCCATTGACTTGATGGATGAAGCTTCCGCTAAGGTTAGAATTCACAACGTTTCTAAGAATAATAAAGTAGAAGAATTAACTGACAAGTCGATGAAATTGTTGAGTGATAAGAATAATGCCATCTTAGATCAAGACTTTGAAAAGGCGGCTCAAATTCGTGAGCAAGAACAAGATGTTCAAGAAGAGCTCAGCAAATTAAAGGATAAGAAGGTTTCTAGCAAGAAACCAGTTGTCACAGCTGATGATATTGCTGAAGTTATTGCTCAATGGACTGGTGTCCCAGTTAAGCAAATTACTCGTAAAGAGAGTGAAAAGCTACTTAACCTTGAAAAAGAGCTTCATAAGCGTGTCATTGGACAAGAAGATGCCATCAATGCTGTTTCTCGTGCCATTCGTCGTGCTAGAAGTGGTATGAAAGATCCTAATCGTCCAATTGGTTCATTTATGTTCTTAGGTCCTACTGGTGTTGGTAAGACTGAGTTGGCTAAGTCAATCGCTGAAGTTATGTTTGGTTCTGAAGATAATATGATCCGTGTTGATATGTCAGAATATATGGAACAATACAGTACTTCGAAGTTGATTGGTTCAGCTCCTGGTTATGTTGGGTTCGACGACGGTGGTCAACTAACTGAAAAAGTTAGAAATGAACCATATTCAGTTGTCTTACTTGATGAAGTTGAAAAGGCTCATCCAGATGTCTTCAATATCTTGTTGCAAGTTTTGGATGATGGTATTTTGACCGATGCCAAGGGTCGTAAAGTCGATTTTAGAAATACAATTATCATTATGACTTCTAACTTGGGTGCTCGTGCTCTTGAAGAAGATAAGTCAGTTGGATTCGGTGCACGTGATGTTCACGATGACTATAAGGAAATGCAAGAACGAATCAATGTTGAATTGAAGAAATTCTTCCGTCCTGAGTTCTTGAACCGTGTCGATGAAACAATCGTCTTCAAGTCACTTAACAAGGAACAACTTAAGGCCATTGCTAAGATCATGAGCAACAACTTGAGAAAGCGTCTTGCTGAAAGAGAGATTAAATTAGTTATCTCACCAACTGCATACAATGACTTGGTTAAGGATGGTTACAACCCAGAATATGGTGCCCGTCCAATGAGAAGAACTATCCAACGTGAAATTGAAGATCCAGTTAGTGAACAACTCCTAATGGGGAATGTTAAAGCTGGTGATTCAATCAAGGTTGGTTCTAAGAAAGGTAAGTTGACTGTGACGGTTGATAAACCAGAAGTAAAGAAAACACTAACTCATCAAAAGTAAGACCTTGACTATTGACAAGAATAGTGGTTAAGAGTATTATCTTTTTTGAGATTCAAAGTTCAAATCGCAAATCGCGATCTATTGTCCGTGATTATGCTAAATAAAAAAACAAAAATAGATATTTGATTCTATTTTTGGTTTTTTTTTGCCTAAAAATAGGTTAAAAAACCGTTTTCATGCAAAATGTAATCAAATTGTAACATTTAAATTTGATTGCGATTTGAACAAATTAAATGTTGAGGTGAAAAATTTGACTTATCATAACGTTAATTATGGTGCACACCGTGTTCGTCGTAGTTATGCAAAGATCAAGGAAGTACTTCCACTGCCAAATTTAATTGACATTCAAACAAATTCTTACAAATGGTTCTTAGATGAAGGACTTAAAGATATGTTTGACGACATAATGCCAATTGATGACTTTGCTGGAAATCTTTCTTTGGAATATGTTGATTACAAGTTACTAGAACCAAAATATACTGTTGAAGAAGCTAGAGCACATGATGCCAACTTCTCAGCACCACTCCACGTAACTTTGAAGTTGACTAATCATGAAACTGGTGAAATCAAGACTCAAGATGTTTTCTTTGGTGATTTCCCTATCATGACTGATGAAGGAACTTTCATCATCAACGGTGCTGAACGTGTTATTGTTTCTCAATTAGTACGTTCACCTGGTATTTATTACAATCAAGATACAGATAAAAACGGTCGTGTTAACTTTGGTACAACTGTTATCCCTAACCGTGGTGCTTGGTTGGAATATGAAACAGATGCAAAGGGTCTAGGCTATGTAAGAATCGATAGAACTAGAAAATTACCTATTTCTGAACTTGTTAGAGCCTTAGGTTTTGGCGAAGATTCAGAAATCCTTGATATTTTCGGTGATAACGATACTTTGAACCTTACTCTTGATAAAGATGTTCATAAAGAAGCAACTGATTCCCGTGTTGAAGAAGCCTTGAAGGATATTTATGAAAGACTTCGTCCTGGTGAACCAAAGACTGCTGATAGTTCTCGTTCATTGCTATATGCTAGATTCTTTGACCCACGTCGTTATGACTTAGCTCCTGTTGGTCGTTACAAGATCAATAAGAAACTAAACCTTAAGACAAGACTTATGAACAAGACTTTGGCTGAAACACTTGCTGATCCAGATACTGGTGAAGTTGTTTTAGCAAAAGATACATTGCTTGATCGTGATGCTATGAAGACTCTATCTCCATATCTTGATCGTGATGACTTTAAGACTATTACATTGGAACCATCTGATGAAGGTGTTCTAACAGATCCTATTACTATTCAAAGTATTAAAGTTTATTCAGAAAACGATAATGAAAAAGTTGTTAATATGATTGGTAACGGTCATATTCCAGAAACAAACCGTACAATTACACCTGCAGATATCTTAGCTGGTATCAACTACTTCTTGAACCTTAAAGAAGGTATTGGTAACACTGATGATATTGATCACTTGGGTAATCGTCGTATTCGTTCAGTCGGTGAATTGCTACAAAATCAATTCCGTATTGGTTTGTCACGTATGGAACGTGTTGTTCGTGAAAGAATGTCAATTCAAGACTCAGCTACCGTTACACCTCAACAATTGATCAATATTCGACCTGTTGTTGCTTCAATTAAGGAATTCTTTGGTTCATCACAATTGTCACAATTCATGGATCAAACAAACCCACTTGGAGAACTAGAACACAAGCGTCGTCTATCAGCTCTTGGACCTGGTGGTTTGACTCGTGATCGTGCCGGATATGAAGTTCGTGATGTTCACTATACTCACTATGGTCGTATGTGTCCTATCGAAACTCCTGAAGGTCCTAATATCGGACTTATCAATAACTTGGCTTCATATGCCATCATCAACAAATATGGTTTTATCGAAACACCATATCGTCGTGTTTCATGGGATACACATAAAGTAACTGACAAGATCGATTACTTAACTGCTGATGAAGAAGATAACTATGTTGTTGCCCAAGCTAATACACCATTGAATGATGATGGTTCATTCTCTGACAACACAATTTTGGCTCGTCACAAAGATGACAACATTGAAACTACTCCAGAAAAAGTCGATTACATGGACGTTTCACCTAAGCAAGTAGTTTCTGTAGCTACTGCATGTATTCCTTTCTTGGAAAATGATGACTCGAACCGTGCCTTGATGGGTGCTAACATGCAACGTCAAGCTGTTCCTTTGATCAATCCACATGCACCACTAGTTGGTACTGGTATGGAATACATCGCTGCTCATGATTCAGGTGCTGCATTGTTAGCTGATCATGCCGGTGTTGTTGAATATGTTGATGCTAAGAAGGTCACAATCAAACGTGACGAAGATGGCACAACTGATGAATATAAAGTAACTAAGTTCCGTCGTTCAAATAATGGTAAGAGTTACAACCAAAGACCTATCGTTCACAAGGATGAAAAGGTTAAGAAGGGTGATATTATTGCCGATGGTCCAGCAATGGAAAACGGTGAATTAGCTCTTGGTCAAAACCCATTGATTGCCTTTATGACATGGAACATGTACAACTATGAAGATGCGATTGTACTTTCAGAAAAATTAGTGCGTGAAGATGCTTATACTTCAATTCATATTGAAGAATACGAATCAGAAGCACGTGATACAAAACTTGGACCTGAAGAAATCACACGTGAAATTCCTAATGTTGGTGAAGATTCATTGAAGGATCTTGACGAATTCGGAATTATCCGTATTGGTGCTGAAGTTCGCGATGGCGATATCTTAGTTGGTAAGGTTACACCTAAGGGTGTTACTGAATTATCAGCCGAAGAAAGATTGCTACATGCTATCTTTGGTGAAAAAGCTCGTGAAGTTCGTGATACTTCACTTCGTGTACCACATGGTGGTGGCGGTATTATCCAAGACGTTAAGGTCTTCACTCGTGAAGCCGGTGACGAACTTGATCCTGGTGTTAACATGTTAGTTCGTGTTTACATTGCTCAAAAGCGTAAGATTCAAGTTGGTGATAAGATGTCTGGTCGTCATGGTAACAAGGGTACTGTTTCAATCGTTGTACCAGAAGAAGACATGCCTTACATGCCAGATGGTACTCCAGTAGATATCCTCTTGAACCCAATGGGTGTTCCATCACGTATGAATATCGGACAAGTTCTTGATCTTCATTTAGGTATGGCTGCTAGAAAACTTGGTATCCACGTTTCAACTCCTGTTTTTGATGGTGTACAAAATGATGAATTATGGGACATCGTTAAAGAAGCTGATATGGATTCTGATGGTAAGTCAATCCTTTATGATGGACGTACTGGTGAACCATTTAAGAATCGTGTTGCCGTTGGTGTCATGTACTACTTGAAACTAGCCCACATGGTTGATGATAAGATTCATGCTCGTTCAATAGGACCTTACTCACTAGTTACTCAACAACCACTTGGTGGTAAAGCACAATTTGGTGGACAGAGATTTGGTGAAATGGAAGTTTGGGCCCTTGAAGCTTATGGTGCCGCTTATACACTTCAAGAAATCTTGACATACAAGTCTGATGATGTTGTTGGACGTGTTAAGACATATGAAGCTATCGTTAAGGGTGAAAGTATTCCTAAGCCTGGTGTTCCTGAATCATTCCGTGTTCTTGTCAAAGAATTACAAGCTCTTGGACTAGACATGAAAGTTCTTGATTCACACAAGAAGGAAATTGAACTTAGAGACATGGATGATGATGAAGATACTGTAAGTATCGACGCTCTATCTAAGTTTGCTAAACAACAAGAACAAAAACGTGCTGAAGAGGAAGCTAAGAAGCTTGAAGCCTCAAAAGATTCAGCTGAATCAACTAGTACAAAATCAGAAAACTAGTCAAAACTTTAGGGAGGTTACCTTTTGATAGACGTTAATAAATTCGAAAGTATGCAAATTGGTTTAGCATCTCCGGACAAGATTCGTAGTTGGTCTTATGGAGAAGTTAAGAAACCAGAAACTATCAACTACCGTACTTTGAAACCAGAAAAAGATGGTCTATTCGATGAAAGAATTTTCGGACCAACTAAAGACTGGGAATGTGCCTGTGGTAAGTACAAACGTATCCGTTATAAGGGTATTGTTTGTGACCGCTGTGGTGTTGAAGTTACTCGTTCAAAGGTTCGTCGTGAACGTATGGCTCATATCGAACTAGCTGCCCCAGTATCACATATCTGGTACTTCAAGGGTATCCCATCACGTATGGGACTTGTTTTGGACATGAGTCCAAGAAACTTGGAAGAAGTAATCTACTTTGCATCATATGTAGTTATCGACCCAGGTGAAACAGATCTAGAAAAGAAACAACTTTTAACTGAAACTGAATATCGTAAGAAACGTGAAGAATTTGGTAACAAGTTCGTTGCTAAGATGGGTGCTGAAGGTATCCGTGATTTACTTAGCCAAGTTGATATGGATGCAGAAGTTAAAGAACTCCGTGAGACTCTAAAGAGTGCTCAAGGTCAAAAACGTACACGTGCTATCAGACGTTTGGATATTTTAAGTGCCTTCCAAAAATCAGGTAACAAACCTGAATGGATGGTAATGGAAGCAATTCCTGTTATCCCACCTGATTTACGTCCTATGGTTCAACTAGAAGGTGGCCGTTTCGCTACTTCTGATTTGAACGATTTGTACCGTCGTGTAATTAACCGTAATAACCGTTTGAAGAGATTGTTGGATCTACATGCTCCTAACATCATTGTTCAAAACGAAAAGAGAATGTTGCAAGAAGCTGTTGATGCTTTGATTGATAATGGTCGTCGTGGCCGTCCCGTTACAGGACCTGGTAACCGTCCATTGAAGTCACTTTCTCACATGCTTAAAGGTAAGCAAGGACGTTTCCGTCAAAACTTACTTGGTAAGCGTGTTGATTACTCAGGACGTTCAGTTATTGATGTTGGACCTACATTGAAGTTCTATCAATGTGGACTTCCACGTGAAATGGCTTTGGAATTGTTCAAGCCATTCGTTATGCATGAACTTGTTAAACGTGAAATTGCTTCTAATGTTAAAAACGCTAGAAGAAAGATCGATCGTCAAGATGATGACATTTGGGATGTACTAGAAGACGTTATCAAAGAACGTCCAGTATTACTTAACCGTGCCCCTACACTTCACAGACTTGGTATTCAAGCCTTTGAACCTGTATTGGTTGATGGTAAGTCAATGCGTTTGCACCCACTTGCTTGTGAAGCTTACAATGCCGATTTTGATGGGGATCAGATGGCTATCCACGTTCCTCTATCAGACGAAGCTCAAGCTGAAGCTCGTATGTTGATGCTTGCTGCCCACCATATTCTTGCTCCTAAAGATGGTAAGCCTATCGTTACTCCTTCACAGGATGTTGTTTTAGGTAACTACTATCTAACAATTGAAACAAGACATATGACTGGTGAAGGTAAGATCTTCAAGGATTCTAATGAAGTTCAAACAGCCCTATTAAATGGTGATGTTCACTATCACACAAGAATTGGTATCGCTGTTAATTCAATGCCTAACAAGCCATTCAAGGATGACCAAAGAGATAAGGTTATGATTACTTCCGTTGGTAAAGTAATCTTTAACGAAATTCTTCCTGAAGATTTCCCATACTTGAACGAACCAACAGATGACAACTTGATGCATGGTGTTCCTGACAAATACTTCCTTGGCAAAGGTGAAGATATTAACAAGCGCCTTGATGAAATGGATCTTATTGACCCATTGAAGAGTAGCTACTTATCAGATATCATTGCTCAAGTATTTAAGATCTACCGTGTTCAAAGAACATCTTCATTGCTTGATGATATGAAGGAATTAGGTTACACAATCTGTACACTATCTGGTTTGACAGTTGGTGTTACTGATGTTCCTAACTTAACTCAAAAACCTGAAATCATCGAAAAAGCCCACAAACAAGTTGCTTCAATTTCTAAGCAATTCCGTCGTGGACTTATCACAGATGCTGAACGACATGATCGTGTTATTAGTGTTTGGAACGATACAAAGGATGAAATTCAACAATTGTTGATCGACTCATTTGATCCTACAAACCCTATTTCAATGATGTCTGATTCCGGTGCCCGTGGTAACATCTCAAACTTTACTCAGCTAGCTGGTATGCGTGGACTTATGGCTGCCCCTAACGGTGGTATGATGGAAATCCCTGTTATTTCTAACTTCCGTGAAGGACTATCTGTCATGGAAATGTTCATGTCAACCCACGGTGCCCGTAAAGGTATGACTGATACGGCTTTGAAGACAGCCAACTCTGGTTACTTGACTCGTCGTTTGGTTGATGTTGCACAAGATGTTATTGTTCGTGAAGAGGATTGTGGTACTGACCGTGGACTTGTTGTAAGTTCAATCATGGAAGGTACAGATATGATCGAACCATTGTATGACAGACTTGTTGGTCGTTATACACAAAAGACTATTAAAGATCCTAAGACTGGCGATGTACTTGTACCTCGTGGTGTCTTGATGGATGAAGCAATTGCTCAAAAAGTCGTTGATGCTGGTGTTACACACGTTACAATTCGTTCAGCATTCACATGTGATACAAAGCATGGTGTATGTAAGAAATGTTACGGTCGTAACCTTGCTACTGGTGAAGAAGTTGAAATTGGTGAAGCAGTTGGTACTGTTGCTGCTCAATCAATCGGTGAACCAGGTACTCAATTGACAATGAGAAACTTCCATACCGGTGGTGTTGCTGGTGGTGACGATATTACACAAGGACTTCCTCGTGTTCAAGAAATTGTTGAAGCTAGAAACCCTAAAGGTCTTGCTATTATTTCTGAAGTTGATGGTATTGTCACATCAATCGATGAAAACCAAGCAGAACATACTAAGGAAATCACTGTCGAAGGTGACATTGATTCTAGATCTTATAGTGTTCCTTACACATCAAGTGTTGCGGTTGCCGAAGGTGATCACGTTAAACGTGGTGGTAAGTTGACACAAGGTTCAATCGATCCTAAGGAATTGATTAAAGTTACAAACGTTCTACATACAGAAAACTACTTGCTTGCTGAAGTTCAAAAAGTTTACCGTATGCAGGGTGTTGATATTTCTGATAAGCACTTTGAGGTTATGATCAGACAAATGCTCAGAAAGATCCGTATTCTTGATCCTGGTGATACAGATGTCTTACCTGGTCAATTGATGGATATTGCTCAATTTACTGACCATAACCGTGAAACATTGTTCAATGGTGGTATTCCAGCTACTGGTCGTCCAGTACTTCTTGGTATCACTAAGGCTTCTCTTGAAACAAACAGTTTCTTGTCAGCCGCTTCCTTCCAGGAAACAACAAGAGTTCTTACTGACGCTTCAATCCGTGGTAAGAATGATCCACTTCTTGGACTTAAGGAAAATGTTATTATTGGTAAACTTATTCCTGCCGGTACTGGTATGGCTAAGTACAACCACATGGAACCAAAGAAAGTTGGTCCTATGGCAGATAACTCATTGAATGGTGCCTACACAATTTCTGACATCGAAGCTCAAATGAAAGCTGAAGATGCAGCTAAAGAAGAAAAGCATTAATCATAGTAAAAAGTCGACCATCAGGTCGACTTTTTTTGTGCAATTAATAGGATTGAACCGCTTAAAAAACGATTCTCAATACTCGTGGTGCTAATTGATTTTTTGATTATGTAGTTGAAATAATTTTTAAGTTTTAAAAGACAAAAGATTCAGAACATACTCCATCCATATCCAGTAATTGTAGTCATTGATTCAAAAACAAACAATGAACTAGCCGGAAAGAGCAAGAAATTAGGTCGCTGTGCAGGTGGCGTTAGCACTTTAGTGCTTACACCACGGGACAACTTTTGAAACTCGCGATTTGTGCGAGGTTCAAAATCTAGACAAAAGACCTTGGCTTTTGTCGGTCCCCATAGCGACCTAACTTCTTGCTCTTGGAGGTGGCATATTTAACTAGCACCACGCGTATTTTCAATCTTTAGTTGTATAATAAAAACATGAAAAAATAATTTGGGGGTTAAGATTTTGCAAAAACAAGAGCTAGCTTATCAAGATACCAAATTCAATTTAGATACATATTGGGTTGATCCAATTGCCGATTTTGGAGCACCAACAAAACGTCCATTGGCAATTATTTGTCCAGGGGGAGCTTTTAAATTTTTAACTGACAGAGAAGCTCAGCCGATTGCTTTTAAGTTTAATGCATTAGGTATGCATGCCTTAGTTTTAGATTATCAATTAGTTGACGATGACAAAACGGTTTATCCATTGGCATTGCAAGAACTTGCTACTACTTTAAACTGGTTGAAAACACAAGATGATGAGCACCATATTGATTTAAGTAGAGTAGTTCTAGTCGGATTTTCAGCTGGAAGTCATGTGGTGGCAAACTTTAATTCTATTATGTTAGATGAGGAGCAACGAACTAAATTTTTCAGCGATGAATTGTCAGTTCGACCTGCAGCCAATATTTTATGCTATCCAGTGATCGATATGACGATTGGTTGGCCTAAAGACGAAGACTGGGCTATGAAGATTGCACCAGATATTTATTATTGGCAAGCACAAGAACATTTAACTGAACATGGGAAGCCAACTTTTATTTGGCAGACAGTTACCGATGCCACAGTGCCAGTAATGAATTCGATTCTTTATGCGCAAAAGATGGATATGTTGCATATTCCGTATGAAATGCACTTATTTGGATCAGGTGCTCATGGATTGTCTCTAGGAAATTACATAACTCAAAATCCTGGTAATGAAGACAATTTGAATGAGTTCGATACTAAATGGTGGGAACTTTGTGTTAACTGGCTTAAATTAGAAAAGATTTTGCCTAATAGATAAGATATTAAATATGTCACCTCCAAGAGCAACCAAAATTTCTTGCTCTTTCCGGCTAGTTTATTCTTTACTTTTAAATCATTAGTGAACAATTTTCAGTATTATTATGTTACTAATGGCTAAAGTTATAGGATATGGGGCGTATCTGGATTTTAAAAAGTAATTTTAAAACCATAGTCGAAAATCAACTAGCACCACGCATATTAAACGATAAGATCAGATAGACGATACCCGTAGCGAAAGTTAGATAGGGGATAAATCTAAATGATCTTTTTTTAATGATTAGGAAAGTAACGATACACATTGAACAGGCAATGGTAAGTATCCACAGTGTGATAATTAAACCAAATATCAAACTGAGCATGGCCAGTATTTCGATATCTCCTAAACCAAAAGCATATTTGCGACTTATTAATAGGAGAATTAAATAAGTTAATAAAGCATTTAAGATGTGCAAGTGACTTAATAAGATGGTCGGCAGGATTATTAAGTAAGTGGCAGGGTAGACATAACCATACTCTGCATCGCTAAATCCTAAAATTGTTAATCCAATAAGTAATGGTAAGTATTTATAATCTCCTAAAGAGACAACCAATAAAAACATCAAACCGCCAATAGCCTCTATTATTGGATGCCAAAAATTGATTTGATTTTTACAGCTTGAGCATTTACCATTAGTTATGAAATAGCCTGCAATAGGGATGATTTCGTACCATCGTAAGATCCTACCGCAGTAATCACAGTGTGATCGACGTGTTGTGTTGATCTGTGGATAATCATGTGCAATGACTTTTAGAAAGGAGATAATGCAAGCTCCTAGTATGAAAATAGTAAAGTATAGAAAGTATTTCAAATTAATCACCTCAGATAAAATTACGAGGTTCTGTGGATAACTTTTTAGAAATGTTGCATTGACATGGCTTTTTTTAGATGGTATTCTAGTAGACGTGCTTTTATTGGCAGCAATATTAGTTTGTTTATTAAATATAAAGCTCATAACGTACGCCACTCACGTGGTTTATTATTTTACAAAATTATGAACCACCTGGATGTGTGTACTTAAATTTTTAGGAGGAACTTTGAATGCCTACAATTAATCAATTAGTTCGCAAAGGCCGTAAGTCACAAACTTCTAAGTCCGATGCACCTGCATTGAACTACGGCTACAATAGTATGAAGAAAGTTGCCACAAAGAACCCAGCTCCACAAAAACGTGGTGTTGCAACTCGTGTCGGAACAATGACACCTAAGAAACCTAACTCTGCCCTACGTAAGTACGCCCGTGTTAGATTATCAAACCTTATTGAAGTAACAGCATATATCCCTGGTATTGGTCATAACCTACAAGAGCATAGTGTTGTCCTTGTCCGTGGTGGACGTGTAAAGGATCTACCTGGTGTTCGTTATCACGTTGTTCGTGGTGCCTTAGATACAGCCGGTGTTGATGGACGTATGCAAAGTCGTTCAAAATATGGTGCTAAGAGACCTAAGAAATAACAATAAATTAATTATTTAATGAAATAATGTAATAACGGAGGAATTTTTTATGCGTAAAGGTAGAGCTCCAAAACGTGATGTTTTGCCAGATCCAATGTACAACTCAAAGCTAGTAACTCGTTTGATTAACCACTTAATGTATGATGGTAAAAGAGGTACAGCTTCATCAATTCTATATCGTGCATTCGATATTATTAAGGATAAGACAGGCAACGAACCATTGGACGTGTTTGAAGAAGCAATGAACAATGTTATGCCTGTTCTTGAAGTTAAGGCTCGCCGTATCGGTGGTTCTAACTATCAAATTCCTATCGAAGTTCGTCCAGACCGTCGTACTACTTTAGGACTTCGTTGGATCACAAGTTATGCTCGTCTACGTGGTGAACATACAATGGACCAACGTCTTGCAAATGAAATTATGGATGCAGCTAACAATACTGGTGCTGCTGTTAAAAAACGTGAAGATACACATAAGATGGCCGATGCTAACCGTGCATTCGCTCACTATCGTTGGTAGGATCTAGTTTATAAACTAGTTAATTTGAGAGGAGAAACAATTTTTCATGGCTAATAAACGTGAATTTCCACTAGAAGAAACCAGAAATATTGGTATCATGGCCCATATCGATGCCGGTAAAACTACAACTACTGAACGTATTTTGTACTATACTGGTAAAATCCATAAAATTGGTGAAACACATGATGGTGCTTCACAAATGGACTGGATGGCCCAAGAACAAGAACGTGGTATTACTATTACATCAGCTGCTACAACTGCTGAATGGAAAGGTAACCGTATCAACATCATCGATACTCCCGGACACGTTGACTTCACAATTGAAGTTGAACGTTCACTACGTGTGCTAGATGGTGCTATTACAGTTCTTGATGCTCAATCTGGTGTTGAACCACAAACTGAAAACGTTTGGCGTCAAGCTTCAACATACGGTGTTCCACGTATTGTTTTTGTTAACAAGATGGATAAAATCGGTGCTAACTTCGACTACTCAGTTGAAACACTTCACGAAAGACTTCAAGCTAATGCGCATGCTGTTCAAATGCCTATTGGTGCCGAAGACAAATTCGAAGGTGTTATCGACTTGATCGAAATGAAAGCCGACCTTTATGATGAAGATGAATTAGGTACAAAGTGGGATACAGTTGATGTTCCTGAAGAATACCGTGCCGAAGCAGAAAAGAAACGTTCTGAATTGATCGAATCTGTTGCTGATGTTGATGATGATATCATGGACAAGTACCTTGAAGGTGAAGAAATCAGTAACGACGAAATTCGTGCAGCTATTCGTAAGGCTACAATCAACTTGAAGTTCTTCCCAGTTCTTGCAGGTTCTGCCTTCAAGAACAAGGGTGTTCAAATGTTGATGGATGCGGTTGTTGATTACCTACCATCACCACTTGATGTACGTCCTTATAAAGCTACAGATCCTAAAGATGACTCAGAAGTTGAACTTATGGCTGACGATAGCAAACCATTTGCTGGTCTAGCATTTAAGATCGCTACTGACCCATTCGTTGGACGTCTAACATACATTCGTGTATATAGAGGTTCACTAGAATCAGGTTCTTATGTCTTGAACTCAACAAAAGACAAACGTGAACGTGTTGGTCGTTTGCTACAAATGCATTCTAACCACCGTAAGGAAATCCCAGAAGTATTCTCAGGTGATATCGCTGCTGTTATCGGTTTGAAGAACACTACAACTGGTGATTCTCTAACAGATCCTTCAGATCCATTGATTCTTGAATCATTGGATATTCCAGATCCAGTTATCCAAGTTTCTATCGAACCTAACTCAAAGGAAGATAGAGATAAGATGGATGTTGCTATCCAAAAACTATCTGAAGAAGATCCTACTTTCCAAGCTGAAACAAATCCTGAAACTGGTGAAACTCTTATCGCCGGAATGGGTGAATTGCACTTGGATATCATGGTTGACCGTATGAAACGTGAATTTAACGTTGCATGTAAGGTTGGTGAACCTCAAGTTGCTTACCGTGAAACATTTACACAACAAACAAGTGCTCAAGGTAAGTTCGTTCGTCAATCTGGTGGTAAAGGTCAATATGGTGATGTATGGGTTGAATTTACACCTAATGAAGAAGGTAAAGGCTTCGAATTCGAAGACGCTATCGTCGGTGGTGTTGTTCCTCGTGAATACATTCCATCAGTTGAACAAGGTTTGAAGGAAGCTATGGAAAACGGTGTTCTTGCCGGTTATCCATTGATCGATGTTAAGGCCAAGTTGTATGATGGTTCATACCACGAAGTCGATTCATCAGAAGCTGCCTTTAAGATTGCCGCTTCAATGTCACTACGTAACGCATCTAAGAGTGCTGGTGCCGTAATTCTTGAACCTATTATGAAGGTTGAAATTGTTACACCAGAAGAATATCTTGGAGATGTTATGGGACAAGTTACTGCTCGTCGTGGACGTGTTGAAGGTATGGAAGCACGTGGTAATGCACAACTTATCAATGCTTTCGTTCCACTTGCAGAAATGTTTGGTTACGCTACAACACTTCGTTCAGCAACTCAAGGTCGTGGTACATTTACAATGACAATGGATCACTACGAAAAGGTTCCTAAGTCAATTCAAGCTGAAATTATTAAGAAGAACGGTGGTAACCCTGAAGCTTAGTCTTTAGAGTGAAACCAATCAAAAAGAGAAGATCATTCGATCTTCTCTTTTTTTGTGGAAAATTGATTATTAATTAAAATTCTCTATAGAAAGCGACTGTTGAACCTTCATCACATGATTTAAAACCAAATTTCTCATAAAAGTGTCTTATATCGGCGGCGTCTTCTGTTAGTAGAACCTTTTGTCTGACGTCCTTATATTGACTCAAAATTTTGTTCATTAGAGTAGTTCCAATCTTTTGGTTTTGAAAAGCTGGCTCGACTAAAATATCTTGAACGTACATGATTGTGTATCCATCGCCAATCACTCTAATTAAACCTATTAGGTGTTCACTATGCCAGGCGGTTATTACTGATAAAGAATTATTGCAGGCTTTTTCAAGTACATCAAGATTGTTTGTATATGCGGTCCAGTTAACGCTTGAATATAATTGCTGTAAATTCTTTTTTGTCACATGACTGTTTTCTTTGTAAATAATCATATTATTGACCTCGATTTTGATTTGAAATGTAATCCATCAAAAAAGCTGTTATAAGAAAGTATAGAACGTCACTTTCTTGTAACAGCCTTTTTGACTAAATTTTAGGTTATGAATTTAATAGCTATATTTAAAATTAAATGACGTGTTTCTTCTATTATAAACAGCAACTAGTAACAGAATGGCCACGATTACAAATAGTCCAGTCTCTAGCGCGGTTAATAAGCTGTCTATGATAGTTACTTTGCCAGACATTAATTCACCTGAGACACTAAAGACTAGGGTATCAAGTAGGGTATGGAAGATAACCGGTACATAGAAGAGGTCAGTATATAAGTAAACACCACACATTAATAAGCCCATACCGAAAGCAAAAATGGCTTGATTGATTGTGTTACCTAAACTCTGACCTGCAGAAATATTACCTAAATGAATTAGACCAAAACAAAGGCTACTAATACCTGCGGCGTAAAAGATTTGATAACGATTGTTTTGAAAAGCTTTCAATAGAATTGTTAAGAAAGCATATCTGAATAGTAATTCTTCCGCCAAACCAGCTTCTAGACCACTAAGAACAAATTGAGGTTTAAATGAAATGCCTGAAAAGTTGAATGTAAAAAAGGACTTTAATAAGGTATTGCCGCCACCAAATGCATTCCACATAATAAACCAAATACTGATTACTAGTAATGGCACCATAACTTTAAAACTTGCAGCTTGCGATAAACGCATTTTAGGGTACTCGTAGTTCCAATGGTGCATAATGGTCAAAGTTAGGATTAAGAAAATCAAAGCTCCTAGAAAAGAAGAGTTAGTTAATAAACCAATAAACGGATTAAAATATAAAATTGTTCCATATGTCACGATACTGGATGCACCCATTGCAATAACTTCAAAAGTAAAAAAGACTGTAAGTAGTTGTAGCAGCTTATTCCTAATTCTTCCATAGAAGACAATCATATAAGGAAGATACATGACCAACATTGAAACTAACCACAAACCGATTGAGGTCGGTAAGTTCCAATTATATAGATGCATTGTGACATTGATTAGGTAGTAATAGGATTCAGCAATGATAAAAACCTGGAAGAATAACTGAAAAATAAAATTCATCCGATCCAAAATTTTATCTGGATTAGGTTTAAGATACAAAGCTAATAAATTAAGAATGATTGGCCCAAACAAATAAAGGTTTTTGGTTACCGCACTATAGCTAAAAATAATGAGTGCATTAAGGATTACTTGAACCTTGAACAAAATAAAATAAAATTTGTCTTTATTATTTGTTGGAAACCTGTTATTATAACTAAATTCGAGATTATTATTCAATTCACACCTCCATGGTTTCTTTTAGAGTATAGATGAAAATCGTTTTTTAAGAAAGCGGCTGACATTTAAAAAAATGCTTGATTTTACCTTGAAAATGTGGAGTTCATCGTGTAGTATTATAAGAGTGCTTATTTCGTATGGAAGTATGTACCAAAGTGATATTAAAATAATATCGACGGCTTAGAAGTGAGAGGTTGCGACACACCCGGCCGCTTTGCCACGGCAGGGCTGGCGGATATTTTCACGGAGCCGGTCATCTTGAAAGAGACAAAAAGGAGGTAACCCCATGGCAAGTCAAAAAATTCGCATTCGTTTGAAGGCTTATGAACATCGTATTCTAGATCAATCAGCTGACAAAATTGTGGAAACAGCAAAGAGAACTGGAGCTCAAATTTCAGGTCCAATTCCATTGCCTACAGAACGTTCACTATATACAGTGTTAGCTTCACCACATAAGCATAAGGATTCTAGAGAACAATTCGAAATGCGTACACATAAAAGACTTATCGACGTTGTTAACCCAACAAAGAAGACGGTTGATTCACTTATGAAGTTGGATCTACCATCAGGTGTTGACATTGAAATTAAATTATAATTATTAAAAAATAAATTATTGGAGGTGCAAACATGGCCAGAAAAGGAATTCTTGGTAAAAAAGTCGGAATGACTCAAATTTTCACTGACAACGGTGAACTTGTTCCCGTAACAGTTGTTGAAGCAACACCAAACGTTGTTATGCAACTTAAGACAGTTGAAAATGATGGTTATGAGGCCGTTCAACTAGGTTTTGAAGATAGACGTGAAGTTCTATCAAACAAACCTGCCAAAGGTCATGCAGAAAAGGCAAATACAACTCCTAAACATTACATTCGCGAATTCCGCGATGTTGAAATGGGAGACTACGAATTAGGTGGCAACGTTACAGTTGATACATTTAATTCTGGTGATATTGTCGACGTTACAGGTACAACAAAGGGACACGGAATGCAAGGTAACATCAAGCGTTTTGGTCAAGCCAGAGGTCCAGAAACTCACGGTTCTAGATATCACCGTGTTGCTGGTTCAATGGGTGCCATCATTAACCGTGTATTCAAGGGTAAGATGCTTCCTGGTGTCATGGGTAACAACCGTGTTACTACACAAAACCTTGAAATCGTTAAAGTTGATACTGAACACAATGCAATTATGATCAAGGGAAATGTTCCCGGTGCTAACAAATCATTAGTTAAAATTCAAACAGCTGTTAAAGCTAATCAAAAATAGGAAGGAGGAAATGAGTTATGACAAAAATCACAGCTTACAAAGATAACGGTGCTGAGAACGGTGCTGTTGAAGTAAAAGATGCAATCTTTGGTATCGAACCAAATGATAGTGTTGTTACAGATGCAGTCATCATGCAACGTGCATCAATGAGACAAGGTACTCATGATGTTAAGAACCGTTCCGAAGTACGTGGTGGTGGTAGAAAACCATGGCGTCAAAAGGGTACAGGACGTGCTCGTCAAGGTTCAATTAGATCACCTCAATGGGTAGGTGGTGGTGTCGTATTCGGCCCTACACCAAGATCTTATGCATATCACCTTCCTAAGAAGGTTAGCCGTTTGGCATTGAAGTCTGTACTTTCACAAAAGGCTGCTGACAGTAACCTAATCGTTATTGACTCAATTTCATACGACAAACCAAGTACAAAAGCTTTTGCACAATTACTAAATACAGTAGGTGCTGACAATAAAGCTCTTGTAGTTGTTGAAGATGGTAACGACAACGTTGCTTTATCAGCAAGAAACATTGATAAAGTTAAAGTTGTTGCACCAGAAGGTGTTAACGTTCTTGACGTTATTAACGCTAACAAGTTAGTTGTTACACAAGCAGCACTTTCTAAGATTGAGGAGGTGCTTGGATAATGAGCGCAAGAGACGTAATTATTCGCCCCGTTGTAACTGAAAGCTCAATGGATGCTATGAGCGACAAGAAATATACTTTCGATGTTGCCCTAGATGCTAACAAGGTTCTTGTTAGACAAGCTGTTGAAGAAGTTTTCGGTGTTAAAGTTAAACAAGTAAATATCATGAATGTTTCTGGTAAGAAGAAGCGCCAAGGCCGTTATGTTGGTTTTACAGCAAAACGTCGTAAGGCTATTGTTACACTTACAGCAGATTCAGATGAAATTAAGATTTTTGACGAAGAATAAATAAGGAGGTCCAATAATGGCGATTATCAAGTATAAACCAACCACAAACGGTCGTCGTAATATGACAGGTTCTGACTTTTCTGAGATCACTAAGACAACTCCTGAAAAGACACTTCTAGAATCACAAAGCCATACTGCTGGTCGTAACTCATACGGTCATATTACAGTTCGTCACCGTGGTGGTGGACACAAACAAAAATACCGTGTTATTGATTTCAAACGTATCAAAGACGGTGTAAAGGCTACAGTTAAGTCAATCGAATACGATCCTAACCGTACTGCTAATATTGCACTTATTCACTATTCAGATGGTGTTAAATCATACATCTTAGCTCCTAAGGGTCTTGAAGTAGGACAAGTTATCGAATCTGGTAAAGATGCAGATATCAAACCAGGTAACGCACTTGCACTTGCTGATATTCCTGTTGGTACAACAATCCACAACGTTGAATTGAAACCTGGTAAGGGTGGTCAACTTGGCCGTTCAGCCGGTACTTCAATCCAATTGCTTGGTAGAGATGGAAAGTATTCAATCTTACGTTTGCCTTCTGGTGAAGTTCGCTTGGTTCTTTCAACTTGCCGTGCAACTGTTGGTTCAATCGGTAATGAACAACATGAACTTATTAAGATTGGTAAAGCTGGTCGTAAGCGCTGGTTAGGTATGAGACCTACAGTTCGTGGATCAGTAATGAACCCTAACGATCACCCACACGGTGGTGGTGAAGGTAAAGCTCCTATCGGTCATCCATCTCCTATGTCACCATGGGGTAAGAAGACTCTTGGTAAGAAAACTCGTTCAACTCATGCCAAATCTGAAAAGCTTATCGTTCGTCATAGAAAAGGTAAGTAAACTATTCATTAGAATAATATAAGGAGGACATAAGATGAGTCGTAGTTTAAAAAAAGGACCATTCGCTGATGCACACCTTCTAAAGAAGATCGATGCACAAGCAGACTCTGACAAAAAGTCAGTTATCAAAACATGGTCAAGACGTTCAACAATTTTTCCTAGTTTTGTAGGATACACAATCGCAGTTCATGATGGACGTAAGCATGTTCCAGTTTATATCCAAGAAGATATGGTTGGACACAAGTTAGGTGAATTCGTACCTACACGTACATTCCATGGTCACGCAACAGATGATAAGAAGACAGCTAAGAAATAAGAAGGGAGACTTAAATGATGGCAGAACAAGAAATTACATCTGCAACAGCTAGAGTTACTAACGTGCGTATTGCACCTCGTAAGGCTCGCCTTGTTATTGACTTAATCAGAGGCAAACAAGCTGCTGAGGCACTTGCAATTTTGCAATTCACACCTAGAGCAGGCTCTCCAATTATTGCTAAAGCTCTTAAGTCAGCAATTGCAAACGCAGAACATAACTTTGATTTAGATGCACAAAACTTATTCGTTAGCGAAGCATTCGTAGACGAAGGACCAACTCTAAAACGTTTCCGTCCTAGAGCAAAAGGTTCAGCATCACCAATTAACAAGAGAACAAGTCACATTACAGTAGTTGTAAGTGAGAAAGAATAGTATAGGAGGTAACTTTTAGTGGGTCAAAAGATTAATCCAGTCGGATTCCGTGTCGGTGTAATCCGTGACTGGGATGCCAAATGGTATGCAAACAACAAAGACTTTTCAACATTTTTACATGAAGATCTTAAGATTCGTAAGTATATTGAAGACAAACTTTCAAATGCTTCTGTCTCAAGAATCGAAATCGAACGTACTGCTAAGAACGTTACTGTTTCAATTCACACTGCCAAGCCAGGTATGGTAATTGGTAAGGGTGGTTCTGAAGTTGAAAAATTACGTAATGAACTAAACAGTCTAACTAACAGAAACATTCACATCAACATCATCGAAATCAAGAAACCTGATCTAGATGCAAAACTTGTTGGTGAAAGTATCGCTCGTCAACTTGAAGCTCGTATTGCTTTCAGACGTGCACAACGTCAAGCAGTTCAACGTTCAAGACGTGCCGGTGCTAAAGGTATCAAGGTACAAATTTCTGGTCGTTTAAACGGTGCCGATATGGCTCGTCGTGAATGGCATACAGAGGGAACTGTTCCTTTGCACACATTGCGTGCTGATATCGACTATGCTTGGGTTGAAGCAAAGACAACTTACGGTAATTTAGGTGTTAAGACTTGGATCTACCGTGGTGAAGTTCTTCCTGCTAAACCACAACACAACAACGAAACAAAAAATGAAGGGAAAGGAGAATAATCTATGCTAGTACCAAAACGTGTAAAACACCGTCGTGAATTCCGTGGAAAGATGCGCGGAGAAGCTAAAGGTGGAAAAACTGTTACATTCGGTGAATACGGCTTGAGATCACTTGATTCAAGTTGGATCACTAACAGACAAATTGAAGCAGCCCGTGTTGCTATGACTCGTTACATGAAGCGTGGTGGTAAGGTTTGGATTAAAATCTTCCCTCATAAATCATACACTGCTAAGGGTGTAGGTGTTCGTATGGGTAATGGTAAAGGTGCTCCAGCTGGTTGGGTAGCTCCAGTTAAACGCGAAAAGATTTTGTTTGAAATCGGTGGCGTTTCTGAAGAAGTTGCTCGTGAAGCTTTGAGACTTGCATCACACAAACTACCTGTTAGAACTAAGTTTGTAAAACGTGAGGAAGTAGGTGGCGCTGATGAAGGCTAATGAAATCAAAGAGCTAACTGCTGCTCAATTGCAAGACAAGGTTAAAGAATATAAAGAAGAACTATTCAACTTGCGTTTCCAACAAGCTACTGGCCAATTGGAAAACACAGCTCGTCTAAAGGCTGTAAGAAAGAATATCGCAAGATTAAGAACAGCTCAAAACCAAAAGAATAACGAAAAATAATAAACAGGAAGGGGACATCAAGTTGAGCGAAACACAAGAAACTCGTAACCGTCGTAAAGTATATCAAGGACGCGTTGTTTCAGATAAGATGGATAAGACAATCGTTGTCGTTGTTGAAACTACAAAACAACATCCAGTTTATGGAAAACGTGTAAGATATTCTAAGAAATATTACGTTCAAGACGATAACAACGAAGCAAAAGTTGGCGATATTGTACGTATCATGGAAACTCGACCTTTGTCAAAGACAAAGCGCTTCCGTTTATTAGAAATCGTCGAAAAAGCAGTCACAATCTAGACTATAACTGATGAGAGGAGGGCCAAAACGTGATTCAACAAGAAAGTCGTCTAAAAGTTGCAGATAATTCTGGAGCTCGTGAAATTCTAACAATTAAAGTTCTTGGTGGTTCAAACCGCAAGACAGCTAATATCGGTGATATTATCGTTGCTACTGTCAAACAAGCAACACCAGGTGGCGTTGTTAAAAAGGGTGACGTTGTTAAAGCTGTTATCGTAAGAACTGTATCAGGTGCTCACCGTACAGATGGTTCTTACATCAGATTTGATGAAAACGCCGCAGTTATTATTAATGCTGATAAAACACCTAGAGGAACACGTATCTTCGGACCCGTTGCTCGTGAACTACGTGATAACGATTTTATGAAGATCGTATCCCTAGCACCAGAAGTGCTATAAAAAGAACAATTAAATTCAGGAGGTGCTGAACAGTGTTTGTAAAAACTGGAGACAATGTCAAAGTTATTGCTGGTGACGCTAAAGGCAAAACTGGTGTAGTTAAAAAAGCTATGCCTGCTGTCAACAAAGTTATCGTCGAAGGCGTTAACGTCGTAAAGAAACATTCAAAGGCAACCAGCGCTCAACCCCAAGGTGGAATTGTTGACGTTGAAAGACCTATTAGTGCAACTAACGTTAAAGTTGTAAGTAAGACTGATAAAGAAGATAAATAAGAAAGGAGAAAACTAAATGGTTAACGCATTAAAAGAAAAGTACGTTAGCGAAATCACACCATCAATGATGAAGAAGTTCAACTATTCATCAATCATGGAAACACCTAAAGTTGAAAAGATCGTTTTGAACATGGGTGTTGGTGACGCAATTGCTAACTCAAAGAATCTTGACGAAGCTGTTGAAGAATTAGGTTTGATTTCAGGTCAAAAACCTTTGATCACAAAAGCTAAGAAATCAATCGCTGGTTTCAGACTTCGTGAAGGTATGTCAATCGGTGCTAAGGTTACACTTCGTGGCGACCGTATGTATGACTTCCTTGACAAACTAATCAACATTGCTTTACCACGTGTTCGTGACTTCCGTGGTGTATCAACACGTTCATTCGATGGCCGTGGTAACTACACACTAGGTGTTAAAGAACAATTGGTTTTCCCAGAAATTGACTACGATAAGGTTAACAAAATTCGTGGATTGGACATCGTTATTGTTACAACTGCTAACACCGATGAAGAATCACGTGAACTATTAACTCAAATCGGTATGCCATTCACAAAATAATAGGAGGTAAATTCATTGGCTAAGAAATCACAAATCGTACGTAATCATAGACCCGCAAAGTTCTCTTCACAAGCTTATACACGTTGCGAACGCTGTGGACGTCCACATTCTGTATATCGTAAGTTCAAGCTTTGCCGACTTTGCCTTCGTCAATTGGCTCATGAAGGTCAAATCCCTGGTATGAAAAAAGCTAGCTGGTAAGATTTTTAATATAAAAAGGAGGCAAATCAAATGGTCATGACAGATCCTATTGCAGATTACTTAACACGTATTCGTAATGCAAACATGGTTAAACATGAATCTCTAGAAATTCCTGCTTCAAACATCAAGAAGAGTATGACAGAGATTCTTAAGAATGAAGGATTTATCAAGGATTACGAAGTTATCGAAGATAACAAACAAAACGTACTTCGTATTTTCTTAAAATATGGTAAAGATCAACAACGCGTTATTTCAGGCTTGAAGCGTATTTCAAGACCAGGTCTACGTAGTTATGTTGATTCAGATAACGTGCCAAAGGTTCTTAATGGATTAGGTATCGCTATTCTTTCAACTTCAAAAGGTGTTATTACTGACAAAGAAGCCCGCGCTCAACACGTTGGTGGAGAAGTAATCGCTTATATTTGGTAATATACTTAAAAAGTAAGGAGGTGCACTAATTTGAGTCGTATCGGTTATAAAGTAATTGAAATTCCTGCAGGAGTTACAGTTACTCAAAAAGATGAAAACATCACTGTTAAAGGCCCTAAGGGTGAATTAACAAGAGAATTCAGTCCAAAAATCAAGTTGACTATCGAAGGTAACGAAGCTAAGTTCACACGTGAAAGTGAAAATGATAAAGCTCTTCACGGAACAATGCGTTCAAACCTTAACAACATGATTATTGGTGTTACAGAAGGTTACGAAAAGAAACTTGAACTACGAGGTGTTGGTTACCGTGCACAAGTTAAAGGTGACACACTAACACTTTCAGTTGGTTACTCACATCCAGTTGTTATGGATGCACCAAAAGGTATCAAGATCGAATCTCCTTCAAACACAGAAATCAACATTCTAGGTATTTCAAAGCAAAAGGTTGGTCAATTTGCTGCTGAAATCCGCGATGTACGTTCTCCAGAACCTTATAAAGGTAAAGGTATTCGTTATGTTGGCGAATATGTACGTCGTAAAGAAGGTAAAACTGGTAAATAGTAAATAAATCTATGAGGTGAAAATTGTGATTAACAAACCAGACAAAAACAAAGCACGTCAAAAGCGTCAAAGACGTATCCGTGCCAAAATCTCTGGTACTGCTGAGCGCCCACGCTTAAACGTATTCCGTTCGAATAAAAACATTTACGCTCAAATTATTGATGACGTAAAGGGTGTAACGCTAGCAAGTGCCTCAACTCTTGATAAAGAAATTAAAGACGGTTCAAAAGTTGAACAAGCTGAAGCTGTTGGTGCATTGGTTGCACAAAGAGCACAAGAAGCTAAAATTAGCAATGTAATCTTTGATCGTGGTGGTTACTTATACCACGGACGTGTTCAAAGTCTTGCTGAAGCAGCTCGTGAAAATGGGCTAAAATTCTAGAAGGAGGAAACCAAATTTATGACATATATCGATCCATCTCAATTAGAATTAGAAGATCGCGTTGTCTCAATCAACCGTGTTACTAAGGTTGTTAAAGGTGGACGCCGTCTACGTTTTGCTGCTATCGTAATCGTTGGTGACAAGAATGGTCACGTAGGTTTCGGTACTGGTAAAGCTCAAGAAGTTCCTGAAGCTATTCGTAAAGCTGTTGAAGATGCTAAGAAGAACCTTATTAGTGTTCCTATGGTTGGTTCAACAATTCCTCATGAAGTTATCGGTACTTACGGTGCTGGTAGAATCATGTTGAAGCCTGCTGAAGAAGGTTCTGGTATTGCTGCTGGTGGTGCCGTTCGTGCCGTCATCGAATTATCAGGTGTTGGTGATGTTACAAGTAAGTCACTTGGAAGAAACACTCCAATTAACGTAATTCGTGCAACAATCGAAGGATTAAAACAACTTAAGACTGCCGAAAGCGTTTCTGAAATGCGCGGAATCTCAGCCCAAGAATTGCTTAACTAGAAGAAAGGTGTGTAATAATGGCTAAACTTAAAATTACTCTAATTAGAAGTGCAGCTCACCGCCTTCCTGCTCAACGTAAAACAGTTAAGGAACTAGGACTCGCAAGAGTTTCAAGTTCTGTTGTTAAGCCGGATGATGCTGCAATTCGTGGTGCTGTACGTAAAATCGCTCACTTAGTAAGCGTTGAAGAAGTTAAAGATTAATAAATTTATAAGAGATTAGGAGGTGCAATAATGGAACTAAACGAACTTAAGCCAAGTGCAGGCTCAAGACACTCAAGAAAGCGTCTAGGTCGTGGTACTTCAAGTGGTACAGGTAAAACTGCTGGTCGTGGTCAAAAAGGTCAATTGGCTAGATCAGGTGGTAAGACACGTATCGGTTTTGAAGGTGGACAAATGCCTTTGTTCCGTCGTATGCCAAAACGTGGATTCAATAACATCAACCGCAAGGAATATGCTATTGTAAACCTAAGTGATTTAAGTAAGTTTAATGATGGTGCTGAAGTTAATGCAGAAACATTAAAAGAAGCCGGAATCATTAAGAAACAATATAATGGTGTTAAGTTGCTTGCTAACGGTGAGGTTAGTGCTAAGTTAACTGTTAAAGTTGCTAAGAGTTCAGCCGCAGCTACTAAAGCAATTGAAGCCGCTGGTGGCACTGTAGAGGTGATCTAATGCTTAGAACTATCAGAGATGCTCTAAAGGTAAAGGAAATTCGTAAGAAGATTCTGTTTACCTTGATGTTACTTGTTATATATCGTTTGGGATCTCAAATTACCGTTCCCGGTGTTAATGCCGCGGCGATGGATAAAGTTGGTTCTACCGGATTAGTTCCCCTATTGGATACTGTAACCGGTGGTGGTCTTTCAAACTACTCTATTTTCTCAATGGGTGTTTCGCCATTCATCACGGCCCAAATTGTTGTTCAACTTTTGCAAATGGACATTGTTCCTAAATTTGTTGAGTGGAGTAAACAAGGTGAAGTTGGTCGTAGAAAGTTAAATCAAGTAACGAGATATTTGACGATTGTTTTAGGTTTTGTTCAGTCAATCGGTATTACTGCCGGTTTTAACCAATTAAGTGGTTTAGGATTAGTTAAATCTCCTAATATGAGAGCTTTCATAACTATCGGTATCATCTTAACAGGTGGTACGATGCTTCTTACTTGGATTGGTGAGCAGATTACTGATAAAGGTTTGGGTAATGGAGTTTCCGTAATTATCTTCGCTGGTATTATTGCTAGATTCCCTAATGGAATTCAACAAATTTACCGTGATTATATTACAAATGCTAGTTCCGCTGATCTTGCTAAGAATATTGGATTCCTTGTTGGCCTTGTGGTCATCATTTTGATTGTTGTTCAATTTGTTACATTTGTTCAACAAGCAAATAGAAGAATTCCTATTCAATACACAAGACGTGCTGCTGGTAGCGGTAGTGAAAGTTTTCTACCATTGAAGGTTAACGTTGCTGGTGTTATTCCTGTTATTTTCGCTAGTTCATTTATTGTAACGCCTCAAACAATTTTGATGGCATTCCAAGCAAATCACAGTGAAGATCAATGGTATCAAGTATTAACAGAAATATTCAGTATGCAAACTACAACAGGTTCTATTATTTATACATTGTTGATTGTGTTATTTACATTCTTCTATGCATTTGTTCAAGTAAATCCTGAAAAGCTTGCAGAAAACCTACAAAAGCAAGGGGCTTATATCCCTGGCGTTTGGCCTGGTAATGAAACAATCAAGTTCATGTCAGGTGTATTGATGAAACTATCAACCGTCGGAGCTGCGTTCCTAGGTCTAGTTTCATTGCTTCCATTGTTGGCAGCTAACTTGTTCAATTTACCTCAATCTATTGGATTAGGTGGTACGAGTTTATTGATCATCGTTGGTGTTGCTTTGGAAATGGATCGTCAATTACGTGGTCTTTTGATGAAACGTGAATACGTTGGATTTATTAGATAATTGGAGATGTGACAATGAATATTGTATTGATGGGATTGCCTGGTGCAGGTAAAGGTACTCAAGCAGAAAAGATTGTTGAAGATTTTAAAGTTGTTCATATTTCAACTGGTGACATGTTTAGAGCAGCCATGGCTAACAAGACAGAAGTTGGTCTTAAGGCTAAAGGGTTCATCGATAAAGGTGAACTTGTTCCGGATGATGTTACCGAAGCTATCGTCGAAGAACGCTTAGCTGAAGATGATGTTCAAAAAGACGGATATATGTTAGATGGATTTCCGAGAACTCTTGAACAGGCTAATGCTTTACAGACAATTGCAAAGAATGTAAACAAACCGATAGATGCTGTCATCTATATCGATGTAAAGCCTGAAACACTAGTTGATCGCTTATCTGGAAGATATATTTGTTCTAATTGTGGAGCAACATATCATAAGATCTATAATCCTACAAAGGTTGAAGGTACATGTGACGTCTGTGGCGGCCATGACTTCTATCAACGTGAGGATGACAAGCCTGAAACTGTTAAGAATAGATTGAAAGTTAATATTGAAATGAATACACCATTAATTGATTTTTATGACAAGTTGAACTTGTTACACAAGATCAATGGTGAACAAGAAATAGATGAAGTTTATAACGAAGTTAAGAAAGTTTTACAAAACTTGTAAGACTTTTTGCTTTGAATGTTTACATGTACGGAAAATTATTGTATAATTCGCCAGTATATGCAGAATAATTTCATCCCGTATGGAGGTTAATATCTTTGGCAAAAGAAGATGTCATTGAAGTAGAAGGTACAATTTCAGAAACATTGCCTAATGCGATGTTTAAGGTAAAGCTTGAAAATGGAGCTACAGTACTAGCCCATGTATCAGGTAAAATCCGTATGCACTACATTAGAATTTTACCCGGTGACAAGGTTACCGTGGAATTATCCCCTTATGATTTAACCAAGGGAAGAATTACATATAGATATAGATAATAAGTTTTTTAATGGAATGGAGGTTCCACAATATGAAAGTAAGACCATCCGTTAAACCTATGTGCGAACACTGTAAAGTAATTAAGAGACGCGGTCGCGTCATGGTTATTTGCTCTGCAGATCCAAAGCACAAACAAAGACAAGGATAATAAAATAGGAGGTGCAGTGATTAATGGCTCGTATAGCAGGTGTAGATTTACCTCGTGATAAGAGAATTGTTATCGCTCTAACATACATTTTTGGTATTGGCGAAACAACAGCTCAAAAAGTGCTTAAAGATGCAGGCGTATCTGAAGACGTTCGTACAAGAGACTTAACTCCTGATCAAGAAGATAAAATTCGTGCAGAAGTTGATAAAGTGCGTGTCGAAGGTGACTTACGTCGTGAAGTAAGCATGAACATCAAGAGACTACAAGAAATTGGCTCATATCGTGGTATGAGACATCGTCGTGGTTTGCCAGTTCGTGGACAAAACACAAAGAATAACGCAAGAACTCGTAAGGGTAAGAAGATTACCATTGCCGGTAAGAAGAAGTAATTATAAGATAGGAGGTTAATCATGGCACAAAGTAAAGGTCGTAAGCGCCGTACTAAGAAGCATATTGAATCTGGTGTTGCACATATCCACTCCACATTCAACAATACACTTGTTATGATCACTGATGTTAACGGTAATGCCGTTTCATGGTCATCAGCTGGTGCACTAGGATTCAAGGGTAGTCGTAAATCAACACCATTTGCCGCACAAATGGCTGGAGAAGCAGCTGCTAAAGAATCAATGGAACATGGTATGAAAACAGTCGAAGTAGCTGTTAAGGGTCCTGGTTCAGGTCGTGAAGCTGCAATCCGTTCATTACAAGCTACTGGTTTGGAAATTACTGCTATTCGTGATGTTACACCAGTTCCTCATAATGGTTCTCGTCCTCCAAAGCGTCGTCGTGTATAGAATGGTTGTATACCCATATGAACTACGCTACACACATTTCGTTTTGAAAGGGGAACTAACCGAATGATCGAATTTGAAAAGCCATCTATTACTTCTGTTGAAGAAAGTAGTAGCTATGGTAAATATATTATCGAACCGCTTGAAAGAGGCTATGGTACAACTTTAGGTAATTCATTACGTAGAGTCTTGTTAGCATCATTGCCTGGTACTGCGGTATCTGATATTCAAATAGATGGTGTATTGCATGAATTCTCAGCTATTGATGGCGTAATCGAAGACGTTACACAAATCGTGCTTAACGTGAAGAAATTAAAGCTTAAGTCTTATGCTGAAGACAGCTTAAAGGCAGAAATCGACATTGTTGGTCCTGCTACTGTTACAGCAAATGACATCAAAGCTGATGATGACTTGGAAATCCTCGATCCAGAACAATTTATTTGTACTGTTGCCGAGGGTGGACACTTCCACATGCAAATGACAATTAAAAATGGTCGTGGATATACTCCTGCAGAACAAAATAAGACGGACGAAACACCTATTGGTGTTCTTCCAGTTGACTCAATTTTTACACCTGTAGAAAAAGTTAACTATCAAGTTGAAAACACTCGTGTGGGTAAGAGAAACGACTTCGACAAATTAACAATCGATATCTGGACAAATGGTTCAATTGGACCACGCGAAGCTATTAGTTTGTCAGCTAAGATTCTTACAGAACATCTAAACAGTTTTGTAAACCTTACTGAAGAAGCTAAGAGTGCTGATATGATGATCGAAAAAGAGGAAACTCAAAAAGAAAAGAAACTTGAAATGACTATTGAAGAACTTGATTTATCAGTTCGTTCATATAATTGTTTGAAGCGTGCCGGTATTAATACTGTGCAAGAGCTTACTGAAAAATCCGAAGCAGATATGATGCGTGTTCGTAACTTAGGACGCAAGTCACTTGTTGAGGTTAAAGAAAAGCTTGCTGATCTTGGATTATCATTGAAGCAAGAAGACTAATAATATCAAATTCAAACAGGAGGTATAGACATGGGCTACCGCAAATTAGGACGTAACAGTTCACAAAGAAAAGCAATGTTACGCGATTTAACTACTGATTTAATCATTAATGAACACATTGTTACAACTGAAACTCGCGCTAAAGAAATCAGTCGTACAACAGAAAAAATGATAACCTTAGGTAAACGCGGAGATTTGCATGCTCGTCGCCAAGCTGCTGCTTATGTTAGAAACGAAGTTGCTAACATTACAGAAGATGATGACGCAGTTGTTGTTCAATCAGCTCTTCAAAAACTTTTCAGTGACATCGCACCTCGTTACAAAGAACGTAATGGTGGATACACACGTATTTTGAAGACAACTCCACGTCGTGGAGATGCTGCTCCAATGGTTATTATTGAATTAGTTTAATAGTAATTGTTTATTAATATTTAAAAAATCAGTCATTCTGATGAATTAGTGAGTGTTAAGATGATGGTCGTTTACGACTAAGTCTATCTCTGAGATCTCTGTAAAAAGGGACACTAATTTATCGAATGATTTTTTTTTACCCAAATTTTGTTATTATATATTTAAAACGTGTTTTGGATGCCGCCTCCGAGTATGAGAAATTTAGGCCGCCATGGGACCGACCTGAGCCAAGGTCTCAGGTCTCGATTTTGAGCCTTGCATAAACCGCAAGTCTCAAAAGTCGTCCGTGGTGTAAGCACTAAAGTGCTAACGCCACTTTCACGGCGGCCTAAATTTCTCATACCCGGAGGCTAGTGTATTAATTTCTTTGAATTGTTTTATTGAGAATATATACTTACTGTTAATGGTTCAATTTCTTTAATTGGATTTATCTTTTGAATCAAAACTAGCTAGTTGATATTTCTCCACTCTGGAAACAGAATATTTAAATAAAACACGTTACATTAGGGGAGATAACTTTTGGAAAAAATCATTTCTATTAAAGACTTAAATTATACATATCCAGAAGCTAAGCGTTCGGCTATTAAGAATCTCTCACTCGATATTTATAAGAATGAGTGGTTATCAATTGTTGGTAAAAATGGTAGTGGAAAATCGACACTGACAAAATTGATTGATGGTCTTATCGAGGCGGATTCGGGAACTATTGAAATTGATGGTCAAATTATTGATGAAAAGAGTATTTGGGACGCTCGGACTAAAATTGGTATTATCTTTCAAAATCCTGATCATCAATTTGTTGGAGCTACGGTCGAAGATGATGTGGCTTTTGGTTTAGAGAATCAAGGTATGCCACGTGAAGAGATGGTTAAAGCAATCGATGAGGCTTTAGCTTTAGTTAAGATGTCTGATTTTAAAAAGCGTGATCCGCAATCATTGTCTGGTGGTCAAAAGCAACGGGTGGCGATTGCTGGTGTTTTAGCAACTAAACCACAGATTGTGATTATGGATGAATCGACTAGTATGTTGGACCCTGATGGACGTCGGACTGTTTTGAATTTGGTTAAGCAATTACGGAGTCAACAAGACTTGACTATTATTTCGATTACTCACGATATTGAGGAGACCGAATTGTCACAACGAATCGTCGTTTTGAATGATGGTCAAATTGTTAGAGATGGGAAACCGGAAGATATATACAATTTGGGGTCTGATTTGGAAAAATTTGGCCTTGAGGAGCCTTTTACTAGTGAATTGGTCTCAACACTAAGGGATACAGTTAAACTCCCTAAAGGGTATCTAAATGAAGAGGAGCTAAAGGAACAATTATGGAAATTATTTTCGAACATGTAACACATGCATATGACCCTAATAGTCCAACAGTGAATCTTGGTTTAGATGATGTTTCTTTTAAGATTCAAGATAAGAAATTTACTGCTATCGTTGGGCAAACTGGTAGTGGTAAATCGACTTTAGTTCGTCATATTAATGCACTTTTGAAACCTACTTCGGGAACGATTACGGTTGGGGACCGTGTTATTACACCAGAGACGAATAATAAGAATCTTAAACCACTACGTAAGCAAGTTGGCATGGTTTTTCAATTTCCAGAAAGTCAATTATTTGAAGAAACTGTGGAAAAAGATATCATGTTTGGGCCAATGAACTTTGGTGCAAGTGAGTCGGAAGCTAGAGAAGCTGCCCACAAAATGATTAAATTGGTAGGATTAGATGAATCACACTTGAGCCAGTCACCATTCGACTTGTCAGGTGGACAGATGCGGCGGGTGGCGATTGCTGGTGTTTTAGCTAGTGATCCGGAAACGATTATTCTAGATGAACCTACCGCTGGTCTAGATCCAGTTGGTCGTAAGGAAATAATGGAACTCTTTAAAAATTTACAACGGCAAGGGAAAACGATTATCCTAATAACGCATAATATGGACGATGTGGCTAATTTTGCTGATGAGATGGCAGTTATCCACCGTGGAAAACTAATTGCTGAGGGCATACCACAAGAAGTTTTCAACAAGCAAGAGTTATTGCAAGATGACTTGTTGACGTTACCTAAGAGCGCCGCATTTGCAAAAGATTTATCAAGAAAAGGTTTTCATTTTGACCGACTACCGATTACAATTAACGAGTTAGGAACTGAGATTAAACAACAGTTAAATGGTGATTAAGTAATGGATAAAATAATATTGGGGAGATACTTGCCCGGGGATTCGATAATTTATCGTCTGGATCCACGTGGTAAGTTCTTATTAACGTTTTATTTTGTGGGGATTGTCTTTTTAGCAAATAATGTCGTCTCATACGCGTTTTTGTTAGCATTCGTCTTATTTGCAGTGTATTTATCAAAAATCAATTTTGGGTTCTTCTTGAAAGGATTGAAGCCAATCTTTTGGCTGATTTTGTTTACAGTTGCGCTGCAGTTGTTATTCACACCAAGTAGTCATCCGATTTGGCATTGGGGGATTTTTACCTTTTCTAAAGAGGGGCTAGTGATCGCTGGTTATATTTTTATCAGGTTCGTGTTAATTATTTTTATTTCCACATTGTTAACATTAACGACGACGCCAATCGAGATTTCCGATTCAATCGAGAGCATTCTCAAGCCATTGAAGAAAATCAATTTTCCAGTGACTCAAGTTGCTTTAATGTTGTCGATTGCCTTGCGATTTGTACCGTTATTAGTGGATGAGACTACAAAAATCATGGATGCTCAACGTGCGCGTGGTGTCGATTTCGGTGAAGGTGGATTAATCAAGCGGATTAAGTCGTTTGTACCAATTTTGATTCCACTCTTTGTCAGTAGTTTTTCAATTGCTTATGATTTAGCAATTGCTATGGAATCACGTGGCTATAAAGATGGTGAAGGCCGTAGTAAGTACCGAGTTCTCAGTTGGGATAAACGGGACACAATTATGGTATTGTCTATGGCTGCTGTGACAATTATTTTATTATTCTTACGGAGTTATTAATTTATGACAAGATACAAACTGACCATTGCATACGATGGGACAAAGTTTCATGGTTTTCAGCGTCAAAATGAATTACGAACGGTTCAAGGTGTTTTAGAGAAAGCATTAAGTAAGATGACTAAGGGTCAACATATTGATGTGTTTGGCTCTGGTCGGACCGATGCTGGGGTACACGCTTTTGGACAAGTGATCCATTTTGATTATCCTGGTAGTATGCCGGCAGAGAACATGCTACGAGCAATTAATTCTTTAATGCCGCTAGATGTTTTAGTTAAAGCTGCCGAAATCGTGGACGAAAACTTTCATGCACGATTCGGTGTCAAACGCAAAACTTATCAATATCGGGTCGATTGTGGACATTATACGGACCCATTTAAAAGGTTTTACACAGGTCATTACCCATATGCGTTGTCTGTGGATAAAATTCAAACAGCTATTAAAGATCTCGAAGGTGAACACGATTTTACAAGTTTCGCTGCTTCGGGTGGGGTAATAGAAAATAAAGTTAGGACTATCTATTCTGCGTCATGTGTGTATAATAAGAACAATGACGAATTAGTTTTCGAATTTACAGGCAATGGCTTCCTATATAATATGGTTAGAATTTTAGTTGCTACTCTGTTAGAGATCGGTAATGGGCGCAGGGATGTACACGACTTCTTGAGGTTGTTTGAAGTGAAGGACCGACAAGAAGCACGTGGAACAGCACCTGCTAGTGGGCTATATTTAAAAGAAGTTTTTTACGAATAATCTGTGGATAAATATTGACTTGAAGTCGAAATCACAGTATTATTGTAACTGGTATTGTTTGCCCCACGATAAGCCCCGGAAACTTATTGAGTTGTCAAACAGACGTAGAAACTGGAGGAAATTAAAGTGCGTACAACACCATTAGCAAAAGCAAGTGAAGTTGAACGTAAATGGTATGTAATCGACGGTGAAGATGTTGTCTTAGGTAGACTTTCATCAGTTGTTGCTTCTATTCTTAGAGGTAAGAACAAACCAACTTACACACCTAACGTTGATACAGGTGATAATGTTATTATCATCAATGCAGATAAAGTTAGATTAACAGGTAAAAAGGCTAAGAATAAGATTTATTATTCTCACTCAGATCACCCAGGTGGGTTGAAGAGTATCAGTGCCGGCGAAAAGAGAGCTACAAAGCCAGAACGCTTCGTAGAAGACTCAATTCGTGGTATGTTGCCTAAGAACACACTTGGTCGTCAAGAAATCAAGAAGTTGCATGTATATGCAGGTTCAGATCACAACCACCAAGCACAAAATCCAGAGATGTTGGATATCAACAAACTAATTTAAGGAGGAAAAGAATTTGGCACAAGTATCATATGCCGGAACAGGCCGTCGCAAGGACTCAGTTGCTCGTGTACGCCTAGTACCCGGAAACGGAAAAATTACTATCAACAAACGTGATGTCAAAGATTACATTCCTTTTGACAATTTGATTGCTGATATGAAACAACCTTTAGATGTCACTGAAACAGCAGACAGCTATGACGTTATTGCTAACGTTAACGGTGGAGGCTTCTCAGGACAAGCTGGAGCAATTAGACATGGTATCGCTAGAGCACTACTTGATGTTGATCCTGATTTCAGACCATCACTCAAGTCAGCTGGCTTCCTAACACGTGACCCTCGTATGAAGGAACGTAAGAAACCAGGTCTTAAGAAAGCCCGTAAGGCTTCACAATTCTCAAAACGTTAATATTTATATTTCCAGTTTTGGATCAAAAAACATCTCTCAGTGTGAGGGATGTTTTTTTGTTATGATAGTCGTGGGAAAAGAGGATATAAAATGTTAAATATTGAAAAGTTATCCACAGAATATCAATAAACTACACCTGGAACGAGTGTAGTTTAGTCAACGTTAAAGTTGCATGTTTAAAGACAGAGTTATTTTGTCCCCAGAGTTAGTAGGACGAAAAATCCCCCCAGTATCTAACTGGGGGGATTTTTGATTTGAATACCACTCAAAAGCTGAATGTGTCACGGTTTATCCAATACTTTGAATAATTGAATTATTGTAGCGTCAATTGTTAAGTCAGTATGAAGTGGCAAGTAAACATTGATTTTTCCGTTTTAGAATACATGGTTAAGACTCTTTCGATTCATGAAGTAGATTAGCCAGATGATAGGAATGGTTACCAGCATCACCGGATAGAACCACGTAATTGGAACGGTACTTCTAATCAAACCACCAAGAATTGGTCCCAATGACATACCGAGATCCATACCGATATAGAACGTACTATTCGCTAATCCTTGCTCGTGATGTGGTGCAATTAAGAGCGCGGTCGCCTGACAAATTGAAAACATAAGGCCATAACCACCAGCTAAACCTAATGCAGCGATGAACATCATGATATTATTGGACAGATGAGCCAATGCTAATAAGCCAATTAGGGTACTCCCTAGACTTACGTACAAAAACTTACCAAATGCCACCGAATCAAAAAGGTCCTTTAGTGACATTCTCAAAACTAACAAGAGGATGGCGTAGATTGGAAAGAAGCTGCCAACCGCTACTTTGGAATGAATTGATGCCACGTAACTAACGATATATGCCTGTGTGGAGAAATATGGTAATGCAAATAGCATGAGAATCATAGCAATCGGTAATACTTGTGGTTGAACAAGACGGAACTTTTTGTGTTGTTCTGTACCAGCAGGCTTTTTCACAGGGTGCCCATGATCTGTTACTAGTTGCACGAGCGCAACCATTAAGACACTGGAAACTACAGAAGCTATGAACACATAACGATAACCAAAGTGCTGGTAAAGAAAGATACCTAGCGCAGGGGCCAAAGCCATACCAAGTGCATTCATCAAACCATAAATTCCCATACCAGAACCGACACGTTCTCTAGGCAATAGATTGGCCATCCAAGTTGCCATGCAAACGGTGCACAACACATAGCCGATACCGTTGATTACTCGAATTACTAGTAACCAAACGGGGTTAGTGGCAATCACATAACCAACAGATGCAATTATCAGGAAAATTCCTCCTAGTGAAGATAGTCGGTATTTGGAATACCTATCAACAAGGTTTCCAGCTATCGGACGTAGTATTAGTGATGTGATGTTCATGAGCCCGGCAATCATTCCAGCCAAGAGGGTAGAACTACCCAAACTCTCAGAGAAGCCTGTAATTAGGGGATTTATCAGCATGGGACTAGACAGATAAAAGAAGCTGGCTGCCAAGATTAATATGATGTTGCGATTATAAACATGTTTCTTCATTCTTTACCTCGATTCAAATTATTTACAGATCGTTCTATTAGTGCCAGAAACTGTGCTTTCTCTTCATCAGAAAAGCCATTAAGAAGCTGTTCCCCCGTATGCGAACCATTTTCTTGTAAGTGATTGCGCATGGTACGTCCGGCATCCGTTAGTGACACCAGCTTGGCACGATGGTCGTTGGGATTTTCGGTTAGTTCAACCAGACCTTTTTCATTTAATTTCTGTGTGATTGCTTGGGCGCTTTGATGTTTAATATGTTGAAAATCTTTCAAATTTGAAATCGTACTGTTTGGATAATCAGCAAAAAAATTTAGCGTATCGGCTTGATATGTGGTGATATTTAACATGCGAATGTGCTGGTTACGAGTCGCAACCAGTTGGTTGGCAAGCTCAAGGATACGCCGTGCCACGATATATTCTTGATTAAAATCCATAAAATGCCTCCTTAATTTTATACAGCAGACTGTATAAATTATACAGTTTACTGTATAGGTAATCAAGATTGGCTCGCTGTCTATTAACTCATTGTGTGCCACTTAAGACGGTAAAATGTATGTTTGTCTAATAGAAATAACGTCACAACGACCATTTTTTAGGCGTCGTGACGTTTGGGGATGTGGGTATTAATGGTAATTACTGCCTGATATTCATATTTCAAGCATCAATGCTAGAAAGCTGAACATGTTTAATCTCACTTTTTTTGTTATTATAAATGTGGGAAAAGAGGATCTAAAATGTTAAATATTGAAAAGTTATCCACAAAGTATCAAGTCAAAAGGTTAACAACAACGGATGCTGACCATGCCTTGAACTTAGTTCAGAGTAATTCCAGTTTTTTCAATTTCTGCCCACCGGCACCGACAAGACACAGTATTTTAGAGGATATGAAGGTTGTTCCGGCAGATAAAACGTTGGCTGATAAGTATTATTTAGGGTTTTATCAAGCTAATAAGTTAATAGCAATTGTTGATCTAATCGTCGGTTATCCAGCGGAAATGGATGCCTGGATTGGATTTTTCATGGTTGATGCTAGTGTGCAAAAACAAGGTATTGGTTCAACAATTATGACGGATTTAGTTAACGCATTGTCAGGGACTAAATTAAAGCGTATCGAAGTGGCCTATCCAAAAGGCAATGCTCAAAGCCAACAGTTTTTATTGAAGAATAAGTTTATTTCTATGGATCGTGAAGTACCGGTTCCAGGATACACAATGGTTATTATGGAAAAAGTTTTCCACAGTAAATAAAAAGTGCTACATTATTTGAAATTGAATGTGTTAAAAAAGGGTTAGATATTTTTTCTGGATATATACCAAGAAAAAATATCTAACCCTTTTATATTCGCTACTATAACCAAAGTTGAGAAAGAATTCAAAATCGGATTACTGGCGCCATTATTTTAATGCTGGAAAGCTAAACGTGTTTTGTTCCACTAGCTTGATCCTATTTTGCTACAAGATCGGTATAAATTGTAATTGCCACCATGAGTAGAATGCCAATTCCGATTAGACTCAAAACAATCAGATGGCGTTTCTTATTCATTAAGAAGACGGCCACAAATTCTCGAATTAGAGCATTGGGTAAGAAGTAGAATTTTGTTGGTGCTCCAATACCATTTGCTGCTAGACCAGCCATTTTAGCGTATAGACCGGCACGAAAGATATGATAATTATTACTGAAAAATTTGATATAAGCATCATCAGTTCCGTAATCTTTTTGAATGATAGCATTAGAAAATTGCATATTTTGTAAGGTATTACGGGACTTATCTTCCAAGATAACCAAGTCTTTATTCCACCCATGCTCAATCGCATAGTTGGCCATGGCGGCTGCTTCGGATAACTTTTCATCAGGTCCTTGTCCGCCTGAGAAGACAATTTTAGGTGCTGGACGTCCCTTTTTGATTTGCTTATTACCAAATTTAATCGCGGCATCAATTCGATTACCAAGTAATCTAGAAACTGTGTCACCATTGATTAAGCCAGCTCCTAGAACAATCAAGTAGTTAGCTTTGTAACGTCGAGGGACGAATTGGTATAGTAACGCACTTGCTAAGTAGTTGTAAGAACATAGAAGTAAGTATACCCCGATGAGCGGTAAGCCAGATATTAAAGTGTTAAACCAGTCTGGAAGAAAACGAGAATGACCAACCATAAATGAGTTGGCAAACCAGAGTGCAATCAAGAAAATCGCTAAAAATAAAGTTAACATATTCGATAAAGTATGACTCTCACGCTTCCAAACAACAATGGCGTTCCATAGTAATAACGCCCACATGAAGAACATTGTCAGAAAGATGACACCCACAATTAGTACGAACAAGACGCCCATAACGACAATGAATTCTGAATTACCAGTTGTAAATATTAGAACGGCTAATTCAGTGAGAAAAGTAATAAAGAAGATCGTAAATGTTATTCCATGGATTAGTCGTCGAGGTTCTCTAAGCCAAAAGAATAAGAAAATTCCGAATAGAACAATTGTTGCAATCCCCAAATAGATTGAAGTTTTTTGCAAGATGTCCAAATACGAAGAAAATTGATTCATAAAATCACCTCAGTATGACAAAATGTAGTTTCCCCCAAAACAATCATATTAATTCTATCATAATGCGGTATCAAGGCCGAGTAAGAGTCACTGGTTTTGCCAATGTCTCGTATTTTTTAACGAAAACTTCTTTGGAATCGTCGTAGTCTGGGTATTGGGAGGCTAACTTAGCTTTTAGTTCACCAGGAACTACTTTAATGTGTCGCATCTTGCTCCTCCTTTGTTTGAATAATAAAATATGTCACAGCGTATTAAACCGAAATACTTATTTAGACTTATTAATACTTACAGATACTTATAAAATGTTAAACTATTTAAAGGAGGTGGAAATATGTATCAAGAACAACGTTTAGAAGAAATTTTAAAGCTATTACGAGATTCAGATAGCTTGACTAGTGAACAAATGATTGAATACTTTCATGTTTCTCGTGATACAGTTCGACGGGATTTCGCCAAATTGTCACAAGCAGGTAAGGTTAAACGAGTTCACGGCGGTATCATGCAATTACCAACTAGTAATGAAATTGTTTCGTTTAATGAACGATTGAATGAATTTAGTGAGGCAAAGAAACACATAGCAACGTTAGCTCTACCATTTGTACAATCTCAAGGTACATATTTCTTTGATGTTTCGACGACGATTTTAAAGTTAGCTCAGATTGTCGATACAGAAGCAACAATTTATACGCATTCGCTTGATAATACCATTATGTTAAGCGCTAATCCCAAAATTAATTTACATGCTTTGGGAGGCCAATTTTATCCTAAAAACCGTTTCTTTTATTCATTACAAGAGGCCGAAATCTTGAAACATATACATTTTGACGTGGTATTCATTGGGGCTGCTGGATTAAAAGATGGCCAAGTTAGTTTTGAAGATCAGACAGATGCATATCTTAAGCGATTAATTTTACAAAATGCCAAGGTTAAAATTTTACTAGCTGAGAATGCTAAATTTACTAAAGAAGCCACATATTCAATTGGTGATTTGAGTGAGTTTGATTATTTACTGACAGATGTGAAACCAGAGGAAAAATATTTGACTGCTACTTCGGTTAAATATTAGGGAGGGGCAATTATGGATATTAGATTAATTTTAAGTGATATTGATGGAACAATTTTAAATGACGAAAACATGGTTGATAGTGATTTAAAATCAGTCATTTCTGAATTACGTCAACAAGGTATTCCTTTTGTTTTAGCATCAGCGCGCTCACCTGAAGGGATGTTACCCATTGCCAAAGAATTGGATGTTATGGATAACCCGATTGCGTGTTATAACGGTGCTTTAGTTGTTAAAGATCTCAATAAAAAAGACTATACAACAATATTGAGTCATGAACTGGAAATTGAAGAAGTTCGTCAGGTAGTTCAGATAGTTCGTCGACGTTTTCCTAACGTTTCAATTAATTTATATTCAGGTTCAGATTGGTATGTTGAAAGAAGAGATAAGTGGACAGAAATTGAATCTGAAATTACCCAATTACAACCAATCATAACGGACATAAATCAATTCGTTAGTGAGCATCAAAGTCCAATTCATAAGCTTCTATTGATCAGTGAGCCTAAAGAAATAGAGCAAGTTTTAGACTACCTTCGTAACGCTATAATGCCCAATAGTTTGTTTTATTTATCAAAACCTAATTACTTGGAAATAACTAGTAGTCAGGTGTCTAAGGAAAAAGCACTAAGAGAGCTAGCAAAGGTATACAATTTATCACTTGATAAAACAATGGCTCTAGGTGATAACTTCAATGATGTTCCAATGTTGAAATTGGCTGGACTAGGTGTTGCAATGCAAAATGCCCCAACCGAGGTCAGAAATTGTGCTAAGGTAATCACGAAGAGCAATAATCAAAATGGTGTTTCTAAAGCCATTGAGAAATATGTTTTAAAATGAAAGAAGTAATTATTATGGATAAGATTTCCATTATTAGAGGAGATATTTCATATTTACCATTTCACGTTGATGCAATTGTTAATGCAGCTAATAGTGCCTTAGTTCCAGGTGGGGGTGTTGATGGGGCTTTGAATCGAAAAGCCGGTCCCAATCTGGGACGTGATATGATATCTTTCGGTGGTACTCCTACCGGAACTGCCGTCTACACTAAGGCCTATGATTTAAACGCTGACTATGTAATTCATGCCGTTGGTCCCCGTTATAACGATGGTGAACATGGGGAAAAACAGTTATTGAGTGATGCTTATAAAGCTTCCATGGAAATGGCAAAGAAACTACAGGTCAACTCGTTAGCAATACCGTTTCTCAGTACGGGTATTTACAGTTATCCTTTGGAAGAAGCCATTGCAGTGGCAATTGATACAGTTAAAAAATTTGATTTAGATGCAAAGATTTATTTTGTGGCATTTGACGATACGACGGAAGAATTGGCGAAGAAATATCTAAGTGCTAAAAAATAAGTATGCTTGCAATGTTAAGAATGATACGAAAAGTAATATTAAATATTCGAATATAAGTTTAAAAATAAGAAACACCCACCTATATCAACATAGATGGATGCTTTTTTTTATATTTTAGATTGATTTGAATTTACTTAAAATAAAATAATAAAAAATTGGTTTGTAATTATATTCGTTTTTGTTGTATTAGCCCCTTATTAGTAGTCTAAATAAGATTTTTTGAATATTCTAAAAATACTAGGTTATAGAATAGGAGTGAAAGATAGATTGAATATTAAAGATTTTAAAAATATTACCGATAATCAGATTAAAGGTTTGACCATCGTACCTTTGAGAACTGGATCTTCAAAAACATATACAGCAATGGATTTTGTTAGCCAGTCTAATAATTCAAAATATGATCGGATAATTTATATTACTAATAAGAATAATAACCTTCCGATAGAAGAATTACGGGCAGCTTTTAAAAGAAATCAATCAGAAAAATCAAGTTTTAAAAATAAGGTTTTAATTGTTAAATCAAATTTTGACTCGATTGTAGAAAATTTGCCTAAAGCTAATGTTCCTTCGATGTTTCAATCAAATACGTATCACAAATTAATCAAACAAATCGATATATACATAAATCATTCAGGTAATGATAAGGATGATGATTTACAAAAGTTTGCGAGAAGTTATATTGAAAATGGTATCGACTCAGGCAGAGGACTTGAGAAAGAATTTAGACATGAAATATATACAAAATTACGACATTTTGCGATTAAGCAGTTAGAAAATTCTGATTCAAATTTATCTATAAAGGAATATATGTTGAAGACCGTTAGGGAAGACAAGAGTTTCAGGTGGATTTCTTCGGTTTTTCCAACGATTTTTATAGAAGATTATCAGATATTAATGATGAATACATCTAAGTTTCTTACCTCCTACAGCACTATAGTGGGGGGTCCTCAACAATTTTTAACTAATAAAGTAATAATCAATAATGCTCTGATTATTATTGACGAATTTGATCAAACTAAAAAGGTCATTTTGAGAAAAATAGAGGATCAAGCCATAAGAAATATTGGGGATCTTTTTAAAGATTTTCAAGGGTTTCAACAGGTATTTGATTGTAAAATTTCTGAAGATTTGAAGAAGCTTCAAAGTCCTAAGATGATTGAAAGCTTTGAGGATATAAAAAAGAAATATGTTGAAATTAAAAATAAATATCATACAAATGCTAATTGGTATCTTAATGAACGTAATACCGTCCATGAATTCATGTTTTTTGATGGAAAGGTGAATACATTTTTAAATAATGACTCAAAAAAAGATTGTACAGTTCTTATAATACAAATAACCCAGAAGTATCTATGAGGATTGTTGATGAAAAAGATGTGAGTGAAGATAATATCAGTATTTTGGGAGCAATTTTTGAAATAAATAGTTTTTATAAAAAATTAGGTTATTATTTTAATAATTTTGCTCATAAGTATCTGGAAAATCAAGCGAATGTCCATAGTAATCAAGATATTAAAATCGACTACAACAATGCTCTATCAACCATTATTCATATATTTAAATTGGATGATAAGCAATCCGGCATTATCCTGGATGAGATGCGTTATACAGGTAAAATTTTACCTAAGAAAGTATTTAAATATAAGACGAATTCTTTCTACGATTATGGGTTACGTCTAATTTCTTTGGAAAATGGAATTAGTCATAACCTTAGTACTGTTTTTAATACATATACTATCTGGGATACACCAGAAAAGATAATGCTCTATTTAGCAAAGAAAAACCATGTAGTCGGTTTATCCGCAACAGCTGGTATAAAAAGCAAACTTTCTAATTATGATTTGGATTATTTAGAAGGATGTCTAAAAGATAGTTACGTTAATGCCATTGATGATAAATTGATTTCAGAAGAAACATTAATTGAATTAAATAACCAGGACAAAGAATATACGAATCAAAGCATACCAATTAATTCGTCTTCAACTGAACAAATAGGTGAGTATTTGGATTACGGAGATCGTTCAAACCCTGGGGATTTAAATAATATTTTGAAAAAAATAATGGGAGAAAAATTCTCAATAGATAAAATAACGGCTATAGGAAATGGGATACAAAGTCGAACGACCGAAAATTATCTCATGAAAAGGTATCTAGAAATTATTTATTCTATGGCAATATTTTTTAAAAATAAAAATTTGGAGTCATTCTTATGTTTGAATAATAAATCTGCTAAAGAAAATGATAATAAATTGGATTTAAATTTATTGAAAAATGTTTTTGATTATTTTAACGAAGAAAATTCTGATGATGCATATCTGTTTAATTTACAAGGTGAAAATTTTGCAGAGACAAAGGCAAAAATAAAAAGTAAGTTACATAAAGGCGGTAGAGTTTTTGTTTTAAGTACGTACCAGACTATAGGAGATGGCCAAAACTTACAATATACTCCTTTTAGTTCAGAAAAATTAAAGCAGATTAATATAAGCAATTTTTCCGAAACAGACCAACGTTATACAAAAAAGGACTTTGATGGTTTATATCTTGGGGAGATAACGTATGTTATCGAGAGTTTGTCAGATTCTGATTTTGACGTAAAAGAATTGTTGAATTATTTTTTTCAAATTGAGTATTTAGCTAAATCATATGAAATAAGTATTAACGAAAAGAATTATCTTATAAATAGAGGATTACAAAAGATTTCGAATGAAAAAGTTTATAGCAATCTTAAACTGATAACCAAAGAATCAAGTCGTAGAAAACTTTTGACTACTGTTATTCAAGCAGTGGGGCGTCTAAGTCGAACATTTAATAAGAATGAAATAAGCATTCTTATTTCTGACAATCTTTTAAAAAATCTTCCATACGATGATTTAAAAGAGATGAAGGATGCTGGGTTATTAACAATGGAAATGATTAGTGTTTTTGAACTATTACCAGATAAATCAGAAATCTCTCAATCAGTATCTGATAAAAATCGCCGGAATAATGCTAAGAACAGAAATGAGGATTGCGAGTTATTTGTTTATCGTATTTTGAGTAGCTTTCGTCAGGCTGAAAATTATGAATCTGGTCAAGATTATGATGATCTGAGAGAATCTGTTTTGAAACACCCAGTTCTTACTGAAGGGGAGCAGACTGATTATAGTGAGTTTTATATTGAAATGGATGGCCCTGAATATTGGATTAGTAGTGATAAAAATCCGAATTATTATTTTAAAAAAGATATGACAAATGAATCATTAATAGAAATTTCTGAACGCAGCTCCACATTACCTGATTTTATGAAGAATCCAATAGTTCGTAAATATTTTGTAGATAATGGCTGGCCTACAAAATTTCGAACAGATGGCAGAATAATGTGTTCATATCTTTTTCAATTTATCTATAAGGCGATAGTTGCTGAAAAAGCTGGGATTGCTATATTAGAGAATCAATTGAATATCAAATTGAAACGTTTTTCTAAGGAAGGTTTTTTTGAAAAATTCGATTATGAGTTTATGAATGGGCAAATCGTATTTGATTTTAAAAATTGGAAAAACTTTGATAAGGAGTTCGAACAAGAAATTGATCGAGTATCAAAAAAATTAGATGAAGTTAATGGTAAAAAAGCATTTATTATTAATTTAATTGGTGATGGAAGTTATCTGCCATATGAGACTAACGATGAACGGATTGTAATTGTACAAAGTTTAATGAATAAGGATGGTATTTTGAATGATGGAAATATTAGATACATCGCAAAAAGAATCGCTCAAACAAGTTAATACAATTGACTTTGTTACACACGATCAGAAGATAAGATCTGATTTTGATATTTTTGAATTCAAAAAAAATAAATCTAAGGACAAGTCAAAAGAATATATAAACTTTCCATTCGAAAAGCTCTCTGAAATCAAGAAATGTGCTGTGACGAATCAATATTTTTCAGTATTTCTAATTGTTGTCAAAGGTGTAACTAACTTAGATTATTTGCAAGGTTTGGAGATTGATGATTATCAAGTTAGTTCAATAGATATTAATGATTTGAAGAAACATCGTGCAAGTTTAGTTAATTTATTTTTGAATTTGTATGGTTCTAAAATTCTTCCTCAAACAAAAATTAGTAAAAGTACGTCATCTATATATGGTGAACTTTTTTATCCCGTGGGTAAGAATGACGATCCATACAATAGACATGTACTAAGTCTTAAGTATTATAAAGGCTTGAATATTAGTGTTCAGTCTTTTAAGAAAAAAATCGATAATCATAAAGTTAAGTATTTTTGGGATAACGACTCCTTGGTACCATCAAGAATTTATAACTCTAAGGATAAAGCGAATGACTATTGGATTCAGGGTGGACGAAGTAGTGAGAAAAATTTAATAACTTTTCTATCCCTTAATAGTTTTAAAGAATATAAGAATTCTAAAATTGGTGTTTTATATACAATAATCGATGATTTTAATGAAAGTTTGGGAAAATATATTGAATTTCATTTATATGAAATGTCCAAGGATGAAGAGGTTGTTTATCAATTGTCTTCAAATAAACAGTTGTTCTTAGAAAGTGCAATTAAATATTTTTCTGGTAAGAAAATTAATGTTGTAGATTATATAAATGAAGACAAATCAGTGCAGTTTGTAGAAAAAATCATTTTAATGTTAAATCAAGAAATTGAAAATTTAGATGTTACACGAAGTAATAAATTAAAAAAAGGTATAAATATTTCGATAACGAAGGATCCTAAGTATTATTCGGGAAATGATAAAGATGATCCTTACAAATCTTTTTCAAAAGAAATAATAGTACAAAACATAACTGAGGATAATCTTGAAATAAAAAAGGAAAGTAGTTTGATTAAAAATCCAATATGTTTAAAAATCTTACAGGAATTGATGGTAAAGGATAGTATCGGTAAGAATAAAATTGAATTTACTTTTATTCCCAAAGAAAAAATAAATACTAAATATAAGTTTGTGACTTTTCATAGGTATTATTATGGAAAATTTTATAAGGATTATGCAGTGACTTCCCAATTTGATAATGATGGCAATATTATTTTTGATTTAGAAAAATCAGAGGATTTCTTTAATGAAGAATCAGTACTCGCTAAGAATTTAGCTGATTTGGGAATTAAAGAAAAAAATAAAGGTACAGTGGAGTGCATATTTTATGATGAGGTAAAAAATCCAAATGTAATTTTAAATATTGGAATTTATGAAATACCTAAAATGGAAACCATTAGTGAAAGACTAAGGCTCGCCGATGGAAGAAAGAAGCCTTATGTAAAACGACTTATTAATGATTTAGAGCTTTTTGAAAATCAATATACAGAGTATAAAAATGATGTCGATCTGAAGAATGTAAAGCAACTTTTACTTGAATTTGATGAGGAAAAAATAAGTCTAAACGAATATCGTCAGTTATTGAGTAAATGTAATATTACGGGAAGAAAAAAGATTGGAAAGGCTTATACAGATTACCTAATTAAATTGAATAGCCCTTACATAGCTTTCAGTAATCATAGGGGGAGAGATTTTAAAGAAGATTATTCGCCTTTATATTGGACTCATTTCTTTAGAAATATTCCAGGAATTGATAAAACTGTTTATGCAAGAGGTAAACAAGTACCTGTTAATCATGAATTCTATTCTGTTGCGGAAGGTACTTCAAACATCAAGCAAACATATGAGAAGGGATATCCAATCAGGAGAATTATAAATAAAGGCTTCAGATTTTCAGAAGAGTACAATAAATTGTTATCAGAAATGTTCGATGTTGATTTTGTACGTATAAATCAAGCGACTGTTGTTCCATTCCCAGTAAAATTTAATCGTGAATATTTCAACATGGTGAAGAGGAATCTTATTAAAGAGTAACAATATAGGCACTAAAAAGTACCTATACCACTAAAAAGTACATACTATCCAATTATTACAATTCGGTTTATATTAATAATACGAATTCAATAACGAGGAGCATAATATGATTACTTCATTAAATGATCGCATTAAATTAAATAACGGCACAGCTATTCCTGGTTTGGGCTTAGGTGTTTTCCAGATTCCTAACGAAGACACAGCGGATGTTGTTGCCAATGGAATTAAGCAAGGCTATCGCTTGATTGATACTGCACAAGTTTATGGCAATGAAGAGGGCACAGGTGTTGGTATCAAGCGCGGACTCAAAGAAAATAACTTGAAACGTGAAGATTTATTTATTACTTCAAAGGTTTGGAACAATCATTTAACTTATGATGAGACACTTGCTGCAGCAAATGACAGTCTGCAAAAATTGGGCTTAGATTATTTGGATCTTTATTTGATTCATTGGCCTGGTGATGATTCTTTCAAAGATTCATACTTAGCTTTGGAACAACTTTATAAAGAAGGCAAAATCAAAGCCATTGGTGTCAGCAATTTTCAAATTCATCATTTGGAAGAATTGGCTAAATTTGCGACAGTTACACCGGTTTTAAATCAAGTGGAATCACATCCCAAGCTGATTCAAACTGAACTTCGCGAATTTGCTGCCAAGCATAATATTAAAATTCAAGCCTGGTCACCATTGATGCAAGGTAAAATTCTAAAGGACGCTACTTTGGAGTCGATTGCTACCAAGTATGGTAAATCGACCGCTCAAATTATTTTACGTTGGGATATTCAAAGGGATATCTTATTAGTTGTTAAATCAGTTCACCCTGACCGTATGGCAAGCAATGCCGACGTTTTTGACTTTACTTTGGATCAAGCAGATATGGATAAAATAAATGCTTTGAACGAAGATTTGCGCGTGGGTCCAAACCCAGATGAATTTGATTTCTAATTAGGAGGTAATGTTATGGATCTTCACTTAATAAATAAAGTGGCTTTAATAACTGGCTCAACCAAAGGTATCGGTAAAGCAATTGCTATTGAAATGGCCCGTGAAGGTACGAATGTCATTATTAATGGAAGAAAACAGTCAGAAGTTGATCAGATTGTGGCTGAAATTAAACATGATTTTCCTAAAACTAGTCCTATTGGAGTAGCTGCTGATTTAGCTAATGAAGCAGAACGTCAGAAATTGTTCACCCAAGTTCCAGAAGTAGATATTTTAATTAATAATATGGGTATTTTTCAACCAATGGAGTACCAAGATATTACGGATGAAATTTGGGAAAATTTTTTCAATATTAATGTTTTAGCAGGAAATTCTTTGGCTAAATTCTATCTACCTAAAATGTTAAACCAAGATTTTGGTCGTATCATCTTTATTGCAAGTGAAGAAGCCGTAATGCCTTCTGGTGAAATGCCACAATACAGTATGACCAAATCAATGAATCTATCTTTGGCTAAGAGTCTATCGAAGTTAACAGTTGATACTCATGTGACCGTTAATACAATTATGCCAGGGTCTACCTTGACTGAAGGCGTTCAAAAGATGCTCGATGATATGTATAAAGATAGTGATTTGCCTAAGGATAAGTGGGAAAAGGACTTCATGAAACATCATCGTTCTCGTTCCCAAATCCAACGTTTAATTAGACCAGAAGAGATAGGTCGATTTGCGGCATTTGTTGCTAGTCCAGATTCCTCATCATTTTCTGGAGAAGCCTTACGTGTTGATGGTGGATTAGTGCCAACGATCTTTTAATTTATAGCTAAAAAAGCAGGTAACTGGAGGGGGTTCCAGATACCTGCTTTTTAAGTTTTAATAAGAAATTCGTGAAGTCATGTAAATGCTCGAAAATTCCCAGGCTTGTTTCACTCTCTATTTGAAACGAGTTACGCAAGCCAATTTTTTCCGCTTTACCTAACTTCCCAAATCATCCGCAAAAAACGCGGACAATTCGTGAAGTCATGTAAATGCTCGAAAATTCCCGGGCTTGTTCCACTCTCTAGTTAACAACTTGTTCTTTCACGTATTGGGCATATAAACTATGGTCTTTCATTAATTCTTGGTGAGTTCCATGACCTGTGACTGAGCCATGTTCGATGAAGTAAATTTGATCTGCATCAACGATTGTTGAAAGTCTATGTGCGATAACAAGAGTAGTTCTGCCAACCATCAATTGATCTAAGGCTCGTTGAACTTTTTCTTCTGATTCCGAATCAAGGCTGGCGGTGGCTTCGTCTAACATCAAAATCTTTGGATTACGGAGAAAGGCCCGAGCAATAGCAATTCGTTGTTTTTGTCCACCGGAGAGTTTGACACCGCGTTCACCGATTTGAGTTTCCAATTGATCAGGAAAGTTACGAACGAACTCGTCGGCATAAGCTAATGATAAACCGTGCCAAAGTTGTTCATCGGTCAATTGTTTATCCAATCCGTATTGTAAGTTGTCTCGAATGCTACCAGCAAAAACGGCACTATCTTGGGAAACGTAGCCGATTTGGGAACGCCAATTAGCTAAATCAATATTTTTAATATTGTGGTCGCCAATTAAAATGGAACCACTATCTGGTTGATAAAATCTTTCTAGTAGAGAGAAAATAGTTGATTTACCACCACCAGAAGGTCCAGCAAAGGCAATAACTGTATTAGGTTTAGCCTCAAAAGAAACATTTTTCAAAATAGGTTTATCAGAGTCGTAACTAAAATCAAGCTGAGTAGCTGTAATAGTTTGTCCCTCGACATCAATTGCTTTTCCCGCGGTAGTAACTTCTGGTTTTGTTTGTAAAATTTCTTGAATGCGTTCAGTTGAACCCATTGCTTTTTGAACTTGGGAGAAGAAGGTCGCAAAGCTGGCTACTGGAGTAATGATATTAAATAGGTAGAGTAGAAAGGCGACCAAGGAACCGCTTGAGAGGGTACCTTGTTGAATTCTAACAGCACCATAACCTAAGATACCGACAAAAACACCTAACATAGCTGTTGTCATAATTGGTTGTAAAACGGCTTCTACACGGGCATCTTTAATTCCGACTTTGAAAATCTTGTCGATAAAGTTGCCGCCAGTTGCACGTTCAAAGTTTTCACCATTGCTTGATTTGATTAAACGAACTTCGGCTAATTTTTCGCTAGCATCGGCATTAAAATCAGCAGTGGCGGCCTGCAGTTTCCGACCTAGTTTTGACATGATTCGACCAATCGGTAAGAGAATCAAGACGAAGATAGGGATGATGCCAAACATAAGTGATGCCATTTTCCAATCCATGAAGAATAAGATAATCATGGAACCAATTAATTGAATAGCTCCGGTAATAAAATTAGGGAACTGAGAAGTAATTAAATCTTTGATCACACTCGTATCATTGACTAATCTAGAGCTTGTTTCACCTGACTTATGATCGTCAAAGTAATCAACGGGTAATTGTAATAAGTGAGCCCATAATTTTTCACGTAATGTCTTAACCGAACTTTCACCGACATAACGCAGGATAAAGCTACCAACGGTCCCAAAAACAAGTTGAACTAAGAATGCTAAGACTAAAACAACTAACATCTTACTGTCAATTTTGGAAAGTCCACTTGTATCAACTAAGCCTTTGGTTAATTGTGGCACGACCAAACTGGCACCACTAGTTACTAAACTTAACAACATACCGAGCATGAATAAGCTCTTTTTAGGATTAACACTGTTAATCAAACGCATAAAATCTCGGAACTTGAATGTACCATTACGCTTAGGTAATTCGTGTCCTATCATTGCTCCATTGTGCATTGTACTATCCTCACAAAATTGAAATTAATATTCTGGACCACGCCAGAAATTGTTACGAAAATCAGGCCCATGTCCGTGACCAAAATTCTCATGGCCCCTTGCTCCACCAAAATTAGGACGGCAATGGCCATTAAAAGGCATATTGTGCATATTTTGACGCATTTCATGTCGCATTTGATCGATTTCCTCATCGGTCATATTTTCACGCATATGCATCATTTGATTACGCATATTCAACATAGCTTTGAATTTGTCCGTTGGATCAACGAATTTAGCTGAATTTTTTTTGAAATCTTCATCCCAACCGTCAGAAATTTTTTGAAGGTAATCGCTGAACTGGGTTTGCTCATCTGAATTTAAACCGGCAAAGAAAGTCTCACTGTAGTCCTCATTTTTTAGGGATGCATTTTCTTCAGCTTTTTTTTGACCAGCTTCGGTTAAGTGCACATGTTTGGTACGTTTGTCTCGTTCATCTTCAGTACGAGTGATGTCACCATTGTTTTCCATTTTCTTTAATAGCTCCGCAATAGAACTAGGACGAAGGTCTAGAACTTCGGCAAGGTAGTTTTGCGTTAAGCCGTCTTCCAGTTTAAGAATAGCTAGGACCCGTTGTTGACCAGTTAATTTTTGTTTTTTTTGACTCATAAAGTAATTACCAGCTTCACTGATAAAACGTAGTTGTTTCATTAAATCATCTGTAAGTTGACTCATATTTAAAATCCTCTTTTCGTTTTTATTAAATTAATTCGGTACCGAACTTTATTGCAAGAAGAATTATAGTTCGGTACCGAATTAATGTCAACGAAATTTTATTATTTTTTTGAGAAGATAGTAATTGTGGGAGAAGTAGGTTGCTTGGTTCATATTGAACTGCATTATTAGAAGTTATTTTGGGTTCTTTCTCAATTTTGGTTATAGAATCGAATATAAAAAAACTAGATATGTTTTCCTGGTATAAATTCAGAAAAAGCATCTAGCCTTTTACTCATATTCAATTTCAAATAATGTGTAACCCTTTTATCGAATCAATTAGACCGTATAAAAAACAACGAATATATTAGTCTCTGGGTGAAAGAAATGTTGGCAGCAGTGCAGGTGGTGTAATGGCTTTAGCCATTACACCACGGGACGAGTTTTGAAATTCGCGCTTTATGCGAAGTTCAAAATCGAGCATGGAGACCTTGGCTTCATGCGGTCCCCACAGCGCCAACATTTCTTGCCCCCAGAGACGGCAACTAACCAAAACTAATTGATTGACATTAAATTAAAAAAATAATAGTATGTACGAATGGTAAAAATTACTATTTAGAAGTGGGGATTTAAAATGCGTCAAAATATTATTTTGGAATGTAGTAAGACGAATGAACGTCTATATCTAACCAGTAAAAATAAACAGAACCATCCAGATCGTTTAGAATTAATGAAATATTCACCAAAAACAAAACAAAGAGAAATTTTTAAAGAGGTTAAGTAATTATGGCAAAGAAATCAAAGATTGTTAGAAATAAGAAACAAATGGAATTAATTGAAAGATATGCTCAAATCCGAAAAGAATTAAAAGCTAAGGGTGATTATATTGCTCTTTCAAAGCTACCAAGAGATTCTAGTCCAGTTCGTTTAAAGAATCGTGACTCAATCGATGGACGCCCCCACGCCTACATGCGTAAATTTGGGATGTCTCGTTTGAATTTTAGACAGTTAGCACATGCCGGTCAAATTCCTGGTGTGAAAAAAGCTAGTTGGTAATAAGGGGAAAAATTATGAAAAAAATGTCTACAGCAACAGCTTACCGTCAGCTCAGGAGTCCTAATATCAAGACTCGTAAGCGTGCGTTACGTGCCATTAAGGATAATAAACGTAAATAAATTAAGATTATAATAATATAATGGAAACGCTTTCTTTTCCTGATATAATTAACTTGTGAAGGATTTAATTAATGGGAAAAGAGGGGACAATTATGGCTAATGCAAAAAAGAAAAAGCACAGCTTTCCTTCCGCGTATACTGTTATTATTATCGTTTTGATTTTGGTTCAAGCTTTAACGTTCTTTATTCCATCAGGGAAGTACAGTACCTTGGAATATAATTCGGGCTTGGACAAATTTGTTATTACCGAAGCTTCTGGTAAGACAATTAAGAAGAGTGCCACTCAAAAGACACTCGATGATTATAAGATTAAAATAAATGTTTCAAAATTTAAGGATGGGACAATTTACCGTCCAGCGGCTATTCCAAATACTTATCATCAAATTAAGAAACCAAAACGAGGTGTTTTTGGCACAATCAATCAATTCTTAACGTCACAAGTTCAAGGGATTGTTGATAGTGTTGATATCATCGTGTTTGTTTTGATTCTAGGTGGTGTTATTGGGGTCGTTAATCAAACTGGGGCGATGAACTCCGGAATGATGCGACTGTCTGAAGTATTGAAAGGTAAACAGAAGTGGCTGATTTTTATTGTCACAGCCTTGATTGGATTAGGTGGAACAACTTTTGGTATGGCTGAAGAAACCATTGCCTTTTATCCAATCCTTATTCCAATTTTTTTATTGGCAGGGTATGACACGTTGACCGTGGTCGCAGCGGTATATTTGGGTACCGCGATTGGTTCCATGAGTTCGACAATCAATCCATTTTCAACGGTTATTGCTTCCAACGCTGCTGGAATTAATTTTACTGACGGTATGCCAATGAGAGTTTTAATGTGGGTTGCCTCAATCGGTATTTCGATTATTTATACAATTCATTATGCTGAAAAAGTTAGAAAAGACCCTTCCAAATCATTTGTTGCTGACCAGGCAGAGACTGATAAGGAGAAATTTTTAGGTGACTTAGATTTAACGACTAAAGGTGATTTCACAATGCGCCAGAAGTTATCCTTGATTGTTTTTGCACTAGGATTCGTGGTCATGATTTATGGTGTACAACAATTAGGCTGGTACTTTACTGAAATTGCGGTTGTTTTCTTGGCTGTAACGTATATTTTGATTTTTACAGCTGGCTTAAAAGAGAGCAAGTTTGTCGATAGTTTCGTGTCCGGGGCTGGAGATTTGCTGGGCGTTGCTCTAACAGTTGGTTTAGCTAGATCAGTTGGTATCGTAATGGAAAAGAGTTTTGTCAGTGATACGATCATGAATTACTTTACCAACCAGATCAAAGGGATGAATAGCGTTTTGTTCATCTGCGTATTATTCTTCGTATACATTATTTTAGGTTTCTTTATTCAATCATCATCAGGCTTGGCCGTACTATCCATGCCTATCATGGCGCCATTAGCCGATGTGGTTGGAATTGATAGATCCATGATTATCAACGCCTATAATTGGGGTCAAGGTTTGATTGGACTAATTGCACCAACTGGATTGATTTTAGTATCATTAGCAATGGTTAATGTCGGTTTTGACAAGTGGTTGAAATTTGTCATGAAACTACTAATTATGATAGTTGTTTTGATACTGGTCTTCTTGAGTGTCGGAGTGTTGATTTAGAAATAATTTAAGGCCTAAAATTAGTACTATTTGTGAAAAAAAGACTAGATACTTTTTATCTCAGGCAATATATCGAGATAAAATATTTAGCCTTTTTTAGTATCTTCAATACGCGTGGTGCTAGTTGATTTTTTACTATAGATTTGAAATTCAATATACCCCTTATCATATGACTTTAGTTATCAGTGACATTATAATATTGAAAGTTATTCACTATTGATTTAGAAATAAAGGATAAACTAGCCGGAAAGAACAAGAAATTTTGGTCGCTGTGCAGGTGGCATTGGCGCTTCAGCGCCTACACCACGGGACGACTTTTGAAATTCGAATGGTCTTCTCGAAGTTCAAAATCGAGATTCGAGACCGCACTTTGGCTCGAATCGGTCCCCATAGCGACCAAAATTTCTTGTTCTTGGAGGCGGCATATTTAAGTAACTGAATTTGAAAAACGATTCCTTTTCATTTTGCCCCATCTTTCATCTCCGCTATAATTGAGTTAATTACTTTGTTTTGGAGGGAAAAAATGTCTGATTATAGAATTGAAGAAGATACACTTGGTGCCGTAAAAATCCCCGCTAATGCACTCTGGGGTGCTCAAACTGAGCGTAGTCGTAACAATTTCTCAACTGGTGCAAAAATGCCACTTGAAATTATCAAGGCCTTATTACAAATTAAGAAGGCTGCTGCGATTGCCAACAAAGAAGTTTCAGCAATTGATGCTGCTAAGGCAGATTTAATTGTTGAGTCCATCGACCAACTGCTAAGTCTTGAAGACACTGATTTGCGTAAAGATTTTCCTTTAGTCGTTTATCAAACAGGTTCTGGAACACAAACGAACATGAATGTTAACGAAGTTGTGGCTCATGTGGCTCAAAGAATCAATGCTAAAATTGAAATTTTGCCTAATGATGATGTCAATCATGGTCAGAGTTCCAATGACATTTTCCCTACTGCAATGAACATTACGGCCGCTATGGCGGTTGATAAACTTGAAGAAGCAACCAAACATTTGATTAATGAATTGAGGCAAAAACAAGCTAAATATTGGCGAGTTGTCAAAATTGGTCGAACACATTTACAAGATGCTACACCATTAACTTTTGGACAAGAAGTCAGTGGTTGGGTCAGTATGTTGGAACATGATTTAGACTATTTGCAAACTTTGAACAAGACACTCGGTGAGTTAGCAATGGGTGGAACAGCTGTCGGAACAGGCTTGAATGCTGCTCCTGGTTTTGCTGATAAAATTGCTGAGCAGATGAGCCAAGTTTATAATCATGAATTCACTGCGGAAACCAATAAGTTTTATGGATTGGCAGCTCACTCAGGCTTAAATGTGGTTCACGGTGCTATCAAAACTTTGGCTAGCGATTTATTAAAGATTGCTAACGACGTCCGTTTCTTAGCTAGTGGTCCTAGATCGGGTTACGGTGAATTGAATATTCCCGCAAATGAACCGGGTTCATCGATTATGCCTGGAAAAGTTAACCCGACTCAGGCAGAAGCAATTACAATGGCGGCCGTGCGAGTAATGGGTAACGATGTAACGGTAAATATGGCTGCCAGTCAAGGTAACTTTGAAATGAACGTTTATAAGCCAGTTTTGATTTATACCTTCCTAGAATCAACTGATTTATTGACAGGAACAATGAATGGTTTTGCCGATAAGATGATTGCCGGTTTGACTGTTAATGAGAAACGAATGGCTGAATTAGTAGACCAATCATTAATGACTGTCACAGCATTATCACCTCACATTGGTTATCATGAAAGTGCAGAAATTGCGCAACAAGCTTTACGTGAAGGAACAACTTTGAAAGTCGCTGCTTTGAAATCAGGTAAGGTAACTGAGAAACAATTTGACAAATGGGTTGTACCGATTGATATGACTAATATTGAGGAGAAGTAAAATGGCAGAAAAATTTGTCTTTGAATCGAGCGATTTGAGTGAATTAAAGGATAACTATGACGTTATTATTATTGGTTCCGGTGGAACTGGTTTAACGAGTGCTATTCAAGCTTATGAATTAGGTTTGAAGCCAGTCATCTTAGAAAAGATGGATAAAATCGGTGGAAATACGACACGGGCATCTTCAGGAATGAATGCGGCCGAAACTTCAGTTCAATTGGACCACAAAATTGTTGATAGTTTTGAAGATTTTTACAATGAAACTTATCTCGGTGGTGGCAAGCAAAATAATACTGAGTTGCTTAAATTTTTCACTGAACATGGGGCTTTAGCAATTGATTGGTTAGCCCAACATGGTATTAAATTAGATGATTTAACCATTACTGGTGGGATGAAAACAATGCGGACACATCGCCCAAGTTCATTAGCGCCAATTGGTGGTTATTTGGTAACGGAACTATTGAAGTGGGTTGCTAAGGACGAAATCCCATTATTTACTAGTATTAAGGTAACTGGCTTATTGAAAGATAATGGTCGAATTTCTGGTGTAAAAGCTGAAACTGATCGAGAAGTTGATATTCATGCGAAAGCAGTTATTTTGGCCACTGGAGGGTTTGGCGCTGGTAAAGATTTGTTAGCTGAATATCGTTCAGACTTATTGAATTTACGGACGACCAATCAGCCTGGGGCCACTGGAGATGGCTTGAAGTTAGCTCAAAAAGTGGGTGCCAAATTAGTTGATATGGATCAGATACAAGTTCACCCAACAGTTCAACAAGATACACCGCATGCCTTTTTGATTGGTGAAGCTGTTCGTGGCGAAGGGGCTATTTTAGTTAATAATAATGGTCAAAGATTCGTTAATGAGTTGGATACGAGAAAAAATGTCACTAAAGCAATTGATGATTTAGGTGGAACGGGAGCCTATTTAATTTTTGATCGCGATATTCGTAATCGTGTTAAAGCAATCGAATTTTATAATCATGTTGGTTTAGTGAAAACAGGGCAAACCTTAACTGAATTAGCCACTGAAATTAATATTGATGCTGAGAATCTTGAACAAACAGTTGCTGATTGGGATAAAACGGTTGAGAGTCAAAATGATTCTTCATTTGGGCGTACAACCGGAATGGAACGTAATATCTCTGATGCGCCGTTTTATGCGATCCATATTGCTCCAGCCGTTCATTATACGATGGGTGGCATAGCGATTAATCATCAAACGCAAGTGCTTGATGAATCGGGTCAGGTAATCAAAGGGTTGTTTGCTGCAGGTGAAGTAGCTGGTGGTTTGCATGGAAATAATCGTATCGGTGGTAATTCCATCGCTGAAACGGTTATCTTCGGTCGTCAGGCTGGACAACAAGTGTTTAAGTATTTGCAAGATTAAAAGAGTGTCGTGTTATTTGAAATTGAATATAAACAAAAAGCTAGATATTTTCCCTTGGTATAATAAATCCAGAAAAATATCTAGCTTTTTTTATGTTGGATTTTATAATTAAACTTGAGAAAGAGCCTGAGTTTGGTTTGCTAATTTTTTTGTTTTAAGCTGCACGTTTATGGGCAATAATGCTAATTAAATTTTCATGAAGTTAGACCAATTTAACTAAATCAGTGGGCTTTTGGAGTAGATAATCTACCTTAGAAAATTCAGGATTGTCTTTAGCACCCCAGCTTGCGAGAGCAAATTCAACTTTAGCATTTTTGGCACATTGGAAATCATAAATAGAATCACCAATGTAAAGTGTTTCAGCAGGGTCAACTTTTAAAGTTTCGATGGCTTTAAGAATCGGTTCAGGATTGGGTTTGTGAAGTTTAGTTTTTGAAGCAGTAATAAAGGTATCGAAGTATTTTTCCAAATTGAACTTATCTAAAACAATTTTCATTTCCTGGTTAGTCCGTGATGTAACGATGCCTAGTTGCACACCTTTAGCTGTTAGTTGCTGCAACATATTTTCAATACCAGAGAAGAGCTTAGCATAGTGAAACATCTGATGGTCGTTGTGTTCCCACAATTCGAGTAGTTCTTTACTTTGTTGGGGATTATTTGAATATTTTTGAACGGCTTTAGTACCTGGAATGCCTAGAACATAAAATAGTTCTTCAGCCTTTGGTTCAATATTCAAAGTATCTTTCAAGGTCTTTTGCCATGATTTGATAATTGTTTTTTCTGTATCAACAAGTGTTCCATCAACATCAAATAAAATTGTTTTAGACATAATAAATTCTCCTTAAATGTAAATCATTTGTGTTTTTGATTTTAAAAGCCGATTCTCGAGTTTCCTTGGCAGATTGTCGTTAGTAATGATGTAGTCGATTTGATTCAAATTAAGTACCTTAAAGTTGTGTTTAACATTCACCTTGCTACTGTCGAGCAATAGAACTAAATTCTTGGATTGTTTACGGATTTTAGCTTTGTAGTCAATGTCGTCATCATAGGCATAATAAATACCGTTTTCGTCAATACCTACACTGCTCAAAAAGGCATAGTCGAATGTGTAATTCTCAAGGTCCAGACAGGGTCTAGTACCAGTGACACAGCGTTTTTCAGCATCAAGATTTCCACCTAGGATACGGGTCTTACATGGTGAATTTCTTAGGAGTTGATCAGCAATGTCGAGAGAATTGGTAACCGTGAATAAATTAGGATTAGTTATGTATTTAGGCATAAATTCTACGGTTGTGGAAACATCTAAATAGACTTGAGTGGCTTGATTGGTAAAGACAGCGGCTCGTTTAGCCAATTCTCTTTTGGCATTAACGTAATCGTCACTTCGTTGCAGATAATTGTCTAATTTTTTAAAAGTGTTGGGGAGACTGATACCACCATAATTACGTTCAACTAAATCATTTTCAGCTAGTTTAACGATATCTCTTCGAGCGGTATCACGGGAAGAGTGGGTCAGTTCGATAATTTCTTTTAAGGACAAGGTTTGTTTTTCTTGAAGTGTTTTTAAGATAAGATCTAATCGTTCTTTTTGCATGATAATAATCACCAATTAAGTTATTTTAAGTTCTAACGTGATAGTAACTTATCATGACTTAAAAAGCAAATGTGAAACGAGCGCGCGACACAACTTAAAGTTTATTTGGAAACTTTCAATCTTTAGCATGCGGCGTAAACGTGGGATAGAATATTGCTTTATCTACTTAAAATAAATGACGTCAGCAATCCAAAATCGGGTTACTGGCGTCATTATTTTCTAATTATGTTTTTTGAAAGCTTATTAATCAGGATGATCAGCCGTCATTTGAGGAAGCAAGACATCCATTTGACAATCCTTTAAAAGAGCATTAGAAAAGTAATTTAATTTAATATGTGCCATTTTTTGTTCCTCCAGAGTGGCGCGATGTGGTGGCAGTCTGGTAAAATCTCATTGACAAGCTTATTGTATACGTTTACAATAAAACCAATAAGTTATTATTTGTTTACACAACTACCATTTTTTGTCAAGAAAAGGAGGAGAGATAATGACCACACCAATGGAATTATTAGAGTTCGACTACACGAATCCCATTAAGTGTATTTATCACCGCCCAATTGGAAAAAAGTATGTCGTACCTCACTGGCATGAAGCTATTGAGATTTGTTATGTGGCTAAGGGACACCCCGGAACCATGTATATTGAGGATAAAGAATATCAATTAAATCAAGGGGACATTTATGTAATCAATTCTCGTTTGATTCATAGTTTTGACACGGTTATCAATGATGGTTCACGCATTATTACGATTTTGATCAACTATGATTGGTTGCGCCACAGTTTGCCTAAAACGGTTCGGAAGAAAAATTTTGAACTTATCAAGGCACCAAAAAAAGACAGTCAAATGACTGCCTTTCATGAATTGACGGCTTTAATAAATAATATTAATGATTTTCAATGCCATGATACGTCGGAGGATAATCATCTGCATCAATTAGCGATGTCAGTGGAATTGATTAGTGTGCTGGTTAAGAATTTTGCTGTGGATAAGCAGGTAACTAGTGATATTCCGGAAGTTATTTCGCAAATCATTGCTGAATTTCACGCCGATTATCAAAACGATATTCAATTGTCGGATATGGCGAAAGAATATAATTACAGCTATGCTTATTTTTCTAAGTTTTTTAAAAAGTATCTCGGTTTGTCACCTAAGAAATATTTAACTTTCCTCCGAATTCAAAAAGCTGCTGAGTTAATTGAAAAGACGGATGATAAATTTACTATGATTGTCGCAGAGACAGGCTTTCCAGATGAAAAGAGCTTTTATTCTGCTTTTAAAGATCGTTATCATCAAACACCATTAGAATATCGCAAACATATTCAAAATCTAACTCAAACAACTGTTGCTCCTTGATTATCAACAGTTAAATGATGGGCTTCCCAAGCTGGGAAGTCTTTTTTGATGTCAGCGATAATATTATCAGCGGTGTGATTATCATTTGTAATTGCCATTAAAGTTGAACCACTACCACTGATGTATAAAATACCTGAGTTTTCCTCAACAATTTTTTTAGCAAGTGGATAATCGGGAATAAGTTTTGAACGGAATGGTTCGTGCATTTTGTCGATAATAGCTGTCTTGATCAGTTCCAGATCACCTAATTCAAATGCCTTAGTTAAGGCGACTGCATGACCGATTTGATAGATAGCTGTTTGATAAGACATTTCTTTTGGTAAGATACTTCGAGCTTGTTCAGTGCTAACTTGGTAATCGGGAATTAAGGCGACAAAATGCAAACTAGGATGGACTTGAAAATGGACCGTCTGGACGTCTTGATGATCAATAAAGGATGCTCCCAATTGACCGTAGATAGCTGGAGAAACATTGTCTGGATGACCTTCAATTTGTGTAGCTAAATCGAGCAGTTGTTCCTTGTTAAGTGTATTGCCAAACCAGGCGTTAGCTCCCATTAGGCCGGCAACGACGCAAAAGGCTGAACTACCTAAACCTCGAGAAATAGGGATTTGATTTTCAATCGTTATTTTTACATTAGGAACATCTTGTTCAAGTGCTTGGCATCCCTTAACAAAAGCTTGGTAAATTAAATTATCAGTATTTTGATATTTAGGGTCACAACCAGTAATTGTTAACTTCTCAGAGTTTTCAGTGAAAGAAGCATAGGAATAAAGCGAAACAGCTAGACCTAAGCAGTCAAAGCCAACACCTAAATTAGCACTAGTAGCAGGGACTTTAATTTTTATCATTGAAATTAGCCTCGACTTTCTGCAAAACGTATTCAGTCATTTTTGTTTGGTCAATAACATCTTGGTGCAAAATTGGTAAATCCCAGACTTGGGCCAAATTTTGTGGAATCGGTAGACGAGTAAATTTTTGTAATTGTTGCATTGCTACTTGATCATTCTCAAAGTTTTCACCTAGAACAGCTTTTGTAACAACGTGGACGAATTTGTATGGACTAGCAGTGCTCAAGAGAATCATTGGTGTGTCAGGATCATTAGCTTGATAGTCTCGCATAACTTTGTACCCAACGGCTGTGTGGGGATCCATTAAGTAACCAGCTTGTTGATAAACATTGTTGATAGTTGATTCGATTTCTTGATCAGTGGCAAAACCACAGTAGAAGTCAGCACGAATGTTTCGTAAGACTGGTTCAGAAACTTGATAAGAACCAGTTTGTTCGAGCTCAGCCATCAATTTTTGAACGTAATTAGTGTCCTCATGGCTTTTATAGTAGAGTAAGCGTTCAAAGTTACTGGAAATCTGGATATCCATACTAGGAGCGTCGGTTTGTAAGAACGGAATGTTTCGATTGTAAATCCCAGTCTTGAAAAATTTAGTTAACACATTATTGGCATTGCTAGCAACAACGAACTTATTCACGGGTAGACCCATTTGTTTAGCATAAAAACCAGCTAAGACGTCACCAAAGTTACCAGTTGGGACAGTGAAGTTAACTTTTTGACCGAGCTTAATTTGGTTTTGTTTTATTAATTGGAAATAAGCATCGAAGTAATAAACGACTTGGGGAATCAAGCGACCAATATTAATTGAATTGGCACTTGAAAGACTAATGTTTGTGCCTAGTTTTTGTCTTAAAGCTTGATTGTTAAAGATCTTTTTAACGTTGCTTTGAGCATCATCGAAATTACCTTTAATAGCTGTTATTTCAGTATTGTTACCACTAGTTGTTTCCATCTGTAGTTGTTGAACTTTGCTGACACCATTGTGAGGGTAGAAAACAGTGATAGCAGTTTGGTCGAGATTCTTGAAACCTTCCAGAGCGGCTTTGCCAGTGTCACCGCTTGTGGCTGTTAAAATCATGACCCGATTATCTTTTTTTAGCACCCGTTTCATCAATTGAGGGAGCATTTGTAGGCCAATATCTTTAAAGGCACTAGTTGGGCCATGGAAAAGTTCAAGAACATGAAAATCATCAACCTTAACAAGCGGAGTTATTTCCTTGGTGTCAAAACTATCATTATATGCATTAGTAATGCCGTCTTTAATTTCTGCAGTAGAAAAATCTGGTAATAATTTTTCTAATATAATTTGAGCAGTTTGTTGATAAGTGAAGTTTTGCATGGATGCAAGGTCAACTTTTAGTTTTGATAATTCAGGATAGACGAAAAGACCACCATCATCAGCAAAGCCTTTTTTTATGGCTTCCTTAGCTGAAATATTAATTTTTTCATTACGAGTGCTTGTGTAGTTTTTATTCATCATATTAACTCCTTGCTTTTAAATTATCTATATAGTAAACTGTCCATAAATTAAAAACAAGTGTTTACTGTATGTAAACACATCCAAGAATGGAAACAGGAGGTTAAACCTATGAAAATTGCAATCTTAGGATTTGGAACAGTCGGAAAAGGTGTTTATAAAATTATTAAGAAGGCTAATGTTCAAACGCAAGACCTCGCTGTTAGCCATATCTTAATTAGAAAGAACAAAGTACGTTCGTTACCAGAAATGACAGATGACATAAATGAGATTTTGAATGATGAGCAAACTGACATTGTAGTTGAAGCAATTGGTGGAATCGAACCCGCACATGAATATATTTTGGAAGCTTTGAAGCATGGTAAACATGTGATTACTGCTAATAAAGCCGTTATTGCTCGTTACTTGAAAGAATTTACTGAAGCTGCTGAACAAAACGATGTTAAATTTTATTTCGAAGCTTCCGTTGGTGGAGGGATCCCTTGGATTCAAGGTTTAGAGAAAGCCTTAAGAATTGATAATGTTAATGCAATTTCAGGTATTTTTAATGGTACAAGTAATTTTATTTTGGACCAAATGAGTCGTAATGGTGAATCATTTGTGGAAGTCTTAAAGAAGGCCCAAGCACTGGGGTATGCAGAAGCTGATCCTAGTGCTGACATTGACGGAATCGATGTTGCCAATAAGTTGTGTATCAGTGCTGATATTGCCTATGATATTGATATTCATAATCATCAAAATCTACCTATTTTCGGTATCCGAAATATTACTTGCGCAGATGTGAAGTATTTTCAAGATAAAGGTCTAGCAGTTAAATTAATTGGCCGAACACATCAAAAGGGCAACAAATTTGATTATGTTGTGGAGCCAGCATTGTTTTTAGACCGGACATTGGAAGCTAATACACCTGATAACTACAACTTAATTTCTTTGAACGGTGACACCATTGGCAAACTTGATTTCTTTGGTCAAGGTGCAGGGATGTTTCCAACAGCTAATGCGGTCGTTCAAGATGTCTTGGATATTAAAGAACGGAAATCGCATTTACGTCGTGATTTTAACAAAAAGATGGAATATTGTCCGGAATTAACTAAAGGCGATTATTTAGTCCGGAGCAAAGTCGACATTAGTGATATTTTTGTCGATTATCAGCCAACTAATGATGGGGCTTATCTAGCAGTTCATCAAATTCCAGTAGGCGAAATGCACCGGTTAATGAGAAAAGTTTTACAAATGGATGCCGCTGCTTTCATGGTTAGTCTTCCTAGTCAGGGGGTCGCTTAATATGAAAGTCGTCAAATTTGGAGGTAGTTCGGTAGCAGATGCTGGACAATTTAAGAAGGTAAAACAAATTATAAACAGCGATAGAAAGCGACAAATAGTTGTTGTCAGTGCAGCCGGAAAAAGTTCCAGCGAGCCAGTCAAGATGACTGATATGTTGTTAAATTTAGAACAGGCTGCTGATTCTGAACCACTTTTTCAAGCTGTAAGTGACCGTATTATTAAAATAAGAAATGATTTAGCCTTATCTATTAAGATTGAAAAGGATTTACAAATTATTCATCAACAGTTAGGTACATGTTCACATGATTATTTAATTTCTCGTGGTGAATATTTAACTGCTAAATTAATGGCAAAATACCTGGGCTATTATTTTGTCGATGCAAAAGATATTTTGATATTTGATAATCAAGGCATAAATTATGTTCAGTCGCAAAAAAGGTTGTTAAATGTTCTAGCAACACATTCGCAAATAGTAGTACCGGGTTTTTATGGTGCTAATGAGAATGGTTCCGTTCATTTGATGCCTCGTGGAGGTAGCGATATTTCAGGTTCTCTTTTGGCCAATTTAGTAGATGCTGAATTGTATGAAAATTGGACAGATGTCTCAGGTATCTTAATGGCCGATCCCCGCATTGTCTCTAATTCTCAAAAGATTGATAGTTTGACTTATGATGAATTGCAAGAACTTTCTTATATGGGAATTGGTGTTTTCCAAGAAGAAGCCGTTCGACCCGTGCGAGAAAAACACATTCCGACAGCCATTTTGAATACAAATCAACCTGAAGCTGGCGGAACATTAGTTGTCAGTGCCCATGAAGATGAGAAAAAAGATCAAATCGTGACAGGGATTGCTGGACGGAAAGACTGTACCGTAATAACAATTAGAAAGTATCAGTTGAATAAACATCTGGAAGTTTTGCAAAAAGTTTTGGCAGTATTCCAGAAGTTTGATTTAGCAATTAATTCAGTGCCATCGGGTAATGATGGATTTAGTTTCTTGTGTCAGCATGCCGAGATTGCTACTCATTTATCAGCTATTATTTCTAAATTGAAAAAAACATGTGGTGTCGATTCCGTCGAAGTTAATCAAAACATTGCCCTTGTCGCAGCGGTGTCATTGCAGTTGAGCAAAAGACCGGCGATTGCTGGCAAGATTTTAAATTATCTAGATAGTAGCTTGATACATGTACGATTCGTCTTCCAAGAAGGCAGTGACTTGAAAATTGTCTTCGGTGTTAATAATGATGATTACGAAAAAACTATCAAACGAATTTATCGAGAATCAATGGAACATCATTTTAAAAAGATTTCAGCCTAGGATGTGTCTTCAAATTATATGCCTGCCGTCTACAGATTCGGACAGTGGTCACTGGCGGTGCGGAACGGTCCGAGCCACGGTCTCGGACCTCGGTTTAAGCCTTGCAAGTTCGGCAAGTCTTAAACGCGTCCGGTGCTGTAAGAACGACAAAAGCGGTCGTCCTAACACCACTTTCACTGCCAGTAACCACTGTCCGAATCTTCCGACTGGTTCTTTATTAACTCAAGAATAGCTTGATATCTCGAATATTTTTTATGGTTTTTATTACTGTCTTGATAGGATTCTGGAATGACCATGTCTTTAAAATATTCATCCGTATCAGAACCGATTCTTATCAGACTAATTTTAAGACAGTTCCTAGTTAATCCTCCCCAAAAATATGGTGTAAAACAAAGAAGACTCGTAATCCAAAATCGGATTACGAGTCTTCTTTGTTTTAATGCTCGAAATTTGAGTATTGGTCACACTTTCCTATTTAGCATTATTTTGATTTGTGTAAGTTGTTGATTTTTCCAAGAATTCTTTGTCATCAGGATCGGCACCGACACGTTGGTCACTGTCTAATGTAGCGATTTTAGCCATATCATCAGCAGTTAAATCAAAATGATAGTCGAATAAGTCGATGTTTTCCTTGATACGATTTTCATGAGTTGATTTAGGGATAATAACTTCGCCACGTTGAATGTGCCAACGTAAGATTATTTGAGCAGGTGACTTACCATATTTTTCAGCGAGTTCTTTAATAACTGGGTTGTCCACAACCTTGTTCAAACCAGCACCAAGTGGACTCCATGATTCGTGAACGATGTGTTTTTCTTGAAGATATTCGTGTAGATCGGTTTCTTGTAAGTATGGATGAGTCTCAATTTGGTCAACCATTGGAGCAATTGTCGCCGTCTTCATTAGTTGCTCAATGTGATGAGCTTTGAAGTTAGATACACCAATGGCACGGATTTTACCTGCTTTGTAGAGGTCTTCCATGGCACGCCAATTCTCTTCAAATCCTGCTGCAGGCCAGTGAATCAAGTAAAGGTCCAAGTAGTCTAAACCTAATTTTTGTAATGAATTGTTGAACTGTGCAATTGTTTCATCATATCCACGGATATTGTTCCAAACCTTAGTTGTGATGAAAAGATATTTACGATCAATACCGGATGCTTTAATAGCTTTGCCGACAGCTTCTTCGTTATCGTAGAAACTGGCGGTATCAATATGTCTGTAACCACTTTCGATAGCCCACTTGACACTATCTAAAACCTGGTCATCATCCATTCTGAAGACTCCCAAACCAACTTGGGGAATCATTACGCCATTTGCTAATTCGATATAAGGAATATTTGTAGCCATAAATTTACCTCCTGTGTTTTTTCAATTCCATTATAGCTTAGTTAAATGTATATAAAATGTATAAATAATGTAAATGTTACAAATTATTATTTTACAGAAAATTTATTATTACTTTACATAGCTTTGTTAACCTTATCTTGTTCGAAAAAAAGACAAAGAAAGTTGGGAGTTATTTATGAAAAAAGGGCGAATTTTGACCGCTTTTCTAGGGGTATTTTTGCTACTTACAGGTGTTCTAGCTGGTTGCTCATCAAAGAGTTCAGCTTCAGAAAAAGCAGGTAGTGCAGATAATAAAGAAATTACTATGGTTTTCTATCCAAATGAATCAGCAAAGAACTTTACTGCTTCACGTAAAGCTTTGCAAGAAGAATTACACAAGGCTACAGGTAAGAAGATTAACATTCAAACAACAACTGATTACAACGTAGCTATTGAAGCTATTGCATCAGGTAAAGCACAATTGGCATTCATGGGTGCCGATGGTTATATTCAAGCACATGCACAAAACAGCAAGATTGAACCACTTCTTTTACAATCAGGTCCAGATGGTACAACAAAGGGTGCTAGTTACCGTTCATACCTAATGGTAAACAAAGATAAAGCCGATCAATACAAGAAAGACGGCAAGTTCAACATCGACAAGATCAAAGGTGAAAAAGCTTCATTCGTTTCAACAAGTTCAACATCAGGTTTCGCAGTTCCAACAGATGAAATTCAAAAGCACTTTAAGTTGAAGAACAAAGATGACCTTTCAGAAGGTGGCAAGTTCTTTGAAAAGGTTCTTTATGGAAGTACTCATCCAGGTTCAGCTATTAACTTATTGAAGGGTGACGTTGACGTTGCTGCATTTGATGATATTGATCTAACACCATTCCTAAAAGTTTCAGAAGGTAGTTATGACAAGGTTGGTTCAACATTCAAGGTTAAAGATGATGCTGATGCACCATTTGCACAATTTAAGGGTAAGGAATTAGTTAATATTTCAGTTCTACCTGTTCAAAATGGACCTTTCGTAGTTAATACAAAAGCTCTAAGCAAGAAAGATACAGACGCAATCGCAAAACACTTTACTGCAAAAGAATTTACAAACAACAAAGATCTATTCTCAGATGGTAAAGGTAAGACACCAACACTATGGCAAAAGAAGAGTGACAAGATGAAGCTTCTAAAAGTTGATGATGACTGGTACAAACCAACTCATGAACTAATTGGTAAATAACGAGGTAAGGCTATGTTAGAGGTTAAGAATTTACAAAAAAGCTACGAGAAGGATCGACCTGCATTAACAGATATTTCCTTCGACATCAAACCAGGAACATTCGTTGCCATTATTGGACCTTCTGGTGCTGGTAAAACAACTATTTTAAGAAGTTTGAATCAGTTGATCAAGGATGATGATGGTCAGATTTTATTAGACGGAAATGATATTCGTACAGCTAACAAAACACAGTTACGTAAATATCGTCGTCAAATTGGAATGGTTTTTCAAAATTATAATTTGGTTGAACGATTAACAGTAATTGAAAATGTTCTGCACGGACGTCTCGGCTATAAATCTACACTAGCGGGTGTTTTCGGACGCTATACGCAAGAAGAAAAAGAAGAAGCGATGTCACTATTAAAGAAAGTTGGTTTGGAAAACTTTGCTTTAAAGCGATGTTCTGAACTTAGTGGTGGTCAAAAGCAACGTGTGGGGATTGCTCGTTCCTTGATTCAACACCCTAAAGTAATTTTGTGTGATGAACCAATCGCTTCATTGGATCCAGCTTCTGCACAAAACGTCATGGAATTGCTAAAAGACTTAACCGAAGAATATAACCTAATCTGTATTGCTAATCTTCATCAAATCAATATGGCTAAAAAATATGCTGATCAAATTATTGGTATTCGTAAGGGAAAGTTAGTTTTCGATGAGAATGCTGATTTATTGTCAGAGGATATTTTAAGAACCTTGTATGATCAAGACATTACGAAGGAGCTTGAATGATGCAATCACCTAAAAAGTATTTAGCACACAAAGGATGGCATCAGACAGCAATTATCGCTCTAATCGGAGGCATGTATGTTTTCGGTAGCTGGGTGTTAAATTTTGATAGTGTCAACGGATTTATTGGGGTACCAAAGGCGTTTGCATGGCTAGGAATCTATTTCAAGCCAACAGCACATTCGGTGCAATATCTTCCAAAAATTTGGCAAAAATTAATTCAAACCGTATTACTAGCAATTTCATCTACGGTTGTTGCTGCAGTTGTTTCAATCTTTGTGGCACTCTTGGGGTCAAAAGTTACGGGAATTAATAGCTTTGTTCAAATGATTGTTAGAGGGGTTGCTTCTTTCTTTAGAAACATTCCATTAGTTGCATGGTCAATGATTTTACTTTTTTCTTTCAAACAAAGTGATTTCACTGGGTTCCTGGCTTTATTGTTAATGTCTATTGGTTACTTGATCCGTGCATTCATGGAAATTATTGAAGATGAAGCTAGTGAAACCATGTTAGCTTTAAAAGCGACTGGTGCTAGTTATTTCCAAGTTATTTTTCAGGCAGTATTGCCACAAATTTTACCAAGTATTTTAAGTTGGATTCTTTATATGATTGAAAATAATGTTCGTGACGCTACCTTAGTTGGTATTTTGACGGGTACCGGAATTGGTTTTCTTTTCGATATTTATTATAAGAGTTTCCGCTTTGATGCTGCTGGTATGACCGTATTAGCGATTATCGTAGTTGTAATTGCATTAGAGACGATTTCAAATCAAATTAGGAGGGTGATCTTGTGATAAATAGTGAAGAGAATATTATTCAAAAACCTAAGACACCACGATCTCCTCAAATTAAATTGCACGAACAGTCTCTTTCAAGAACAATGATCCTCATTGTTTTTGTCAGTTTAGTTTTGATTACTGGGTTTACTTTAACGCATCTAGATACCGCTGGTGTCAAAGTAGATGAAGCATTTAAACAATTGGCAACAACCTTGAATCAAATGTTCTTGCAACCCAATGCAGGTACTGATGGCTTACCATTATTACTTCAAGCATTGGCAAGTACAGTCGTACTTTCAATATTAACTACTATTATTGGTGCCTTTTTCGGTTTTATATTTGCCGTTTTGGCTTCAAAGAACCTAACTAACGCGTATCTGGGAGCAGGTATTCGTGTGATCATGGCTGTTGTTAGAGCAATTCCTACAATTATCTGGGCTTTGATTTTTTCGATTGTTTGTGGATTGGGTTCAACCGCTGCTATTTTAGGTTTGAGCTTTCATAGTATTGCTTACTTGACTAAAGCATATTCTGAAAGTATCGAAGGAATTGATAAATCTACAATTGAGTCATTAAAAGTTACGGGAGCCAAATTTTGGGTGATCGTATTTCAAGCCATTTGGCCAACAATCGTTGCTTCAATTGTTTCTTGGACATTCATCCGTCTAGAAATTAATTTTGCAAATGCAATTGCCGTGGGTGCAGCTGCTGGTGCTGGTGGAATTGGATATCAATTATTTGTCGCTAGTGGAATGAGTTTCGACTTTCATGAGACAGGTTTGATTGTTTACTTAGTTATTTTAGTAACATTTGCACTTGAGTTTATTGCGGTTAAGATTAGACAAATCTATTTAAACCGTTAAGTTAGGGAGAAAATTTTATGATTGAAGCAGTAATTTTTGATTGGGCCGGCACCACCGTTGATTATGGTAGTTTGGCACCAGTTATCGCATTTAAAAAGGCGTTCAAAGATGCCGGTATTGATTTGAGCGACGGTGAGATCCGTCAAGATATGGGTATGGCCAAGTGGGACCATATCGGTAAAATCTTAGAACTCGATGACGTTAAACAACAATGGGAACAAAAGTATTCGAAGACACCAGATGATGATGATCGTAAAAAACTTTATGCTGATTTTCAAGAAGCATTACTTCATTATTTGAAGGAATCAACGGAGTTAAAATCTGGGGTACTGAAGACTTTTAACTATTTAAAAGAATACGGAATTAAAGTTGCGACAACTACTGGTTATACTGCAGAGATGATGAAAATTGTTGAGGACAAGGCTGCTGAAGCAGGTTATACACCAGAAATTGTTGTCACATCTGAAGATGTTGACGGATTGGGACGTCCATCCCCAGCGATGATTCAATTCATTATGAAGAAATTTAATATTGATGATCCTAAAAAAGTTATCAAAGTAGGGGATACTTTGGTTGATATTGAAGAAGGTCAAAATGCTGGTGTCAAAACCGTTGGGATAGTTGAAGGAAGCAGTTTGATGGGATTATCACAGATTGAATTTGATGAACTGAATACTGAAGGACAAATTGCTAAACGTAATGAAGTCAAACGCAAGTTTGAGGCAGTAAATACTGACTTTGTGATTGAGAATATTTATGACTTAGTTCAAATTATTGAATACTTAAATGAATCGATGGATAAAAAATGGTAGAAAAATACTTACTTTTAACACCTGGACCCTTAACAACTAGTGAAGAAGTTAAGGAAGCAATGGATTTTGATTATTGTACTTGGGATGATGATTATAAGAAAATCACCCAATCATTTCGTCACTCACTATTAGATATTGCACAAGTAACTGAAGATGAATATACGGCTGTTCCTATTCAAGGTAGCGGAACGTATGGTGTGGAATCAGTTATTAGTTCAACGATATCTAATGATGATAAATTGATGATTGCCATTAATGGAGCTTACGGTAAGAGAATCAGTGAAATGGCCGATATCTATGGTATTGATCACGTTGACTTAGTTGTTGATGAAAGAGAACCAATAACACTTGAAAAAGTAACTGAATATTTGGACAAATATCCTGATATTTCACACTTTGCAATGATTCACTGTGAAACAACAACCGGTATCCTTAATCCAATCGAAGATATTATTCCTTATGTTAAAGCACAAGGAATCACTACAATTGTTGATGCTATGAGCAGTTTTGGTGGTGTTCCGATTGATGTCAAAGAAGAAAAAATTGATTATTTAATTAGTAGTTCTAACAAATGTATTCAAGGTGTACCTGGCTTTTCATTTGTAATTGCTAACAAGCAAATACTTGAAGCTACTAAAGGTATGTCACGTACATTGTCATTGGATCTATATGATCAATATGCTGAGATGGAACGCAATAATGGTAAGTGGAGATTTACTTCGCCAACACACGTTGTTCATGCATTTTATGAAGCATTGGCTGAATTAAATGCTGAAGGTGGTGTGGGTGCACGCCATAAACGTTATGCAAGTAATCAAAAACATTTGGCTACTGGAATGGAAGAACTTGGTTTCAAGGTATTGATCGACGAGAAGTACCAGTCACCAATTATCACTTCATTCATTTATCCAACTGCAGATTTTAATTTCCACGAGTTTTATCAAGAATTAAAACAAGATGGGTTTGTTATTTACCCAGGTAAAATTTCCCAAGTGCCAACATTTAGAATTGGTAATATTGGTGAAGTTTATGATGAAGATATTACTGAATTATTAGTAGCTATCAAAAACATTATGGCCAAATAGGTAACAAAAAAAATCACGGAGTGAATTTTTAAATTCATTCCGTGATTTTTATTTGTCTTGATTATTTAAATTTAAAAAATTACCTAATACATTGTAATACTTTAAATACAATAATTCTGAGCATTCCCACCAAGCACCAGCTAGTAAAGTACTGGCCGTTACGTCGCTGAGAAAATGTCCCCGTAAATATACTCGTGATATGGCCACAAGTAACAACCAAATAATCAAAATAGCAGTAATGGTATGTCGCGTTGATAGATTTTTAATCAGTGGCAATATTAAAAAAATTAAGGTTAAAATCACAAGCATGGTACCAAATACATGTCCACTGGGAAAACTAAATCCTGATGCAGGAATAATTTTATCAGTCGGTCTGGATCTTTTGACCGTTATTTTAATTAAGTAAGAAATAATATTTCCACCTATTAAAATAAACCCAATCCAGAAACTTGCGTCTTTTTTACCAATTCGGTAGAGCAATAAGGCCATGATAACTAAATAGATAACGTCCATGACCGGACTGCCAATAAAGGTAATAACTGTGAAAATCCTAGTGCTGAAAGGTGAAACAATCATACCTAAGATATTTTGTGCTGTTTTGTCGAAACTAGTAACAATGGGACTGTTAGTTATCACCATTATTTCTAAAAGAAAGAAGATGACCGCATAAGTTAATGCAAGCCATTTTCGATGAGTATTTTCCTCTAATTGCAAGATAAGCTCCTTTGAAGTCAGAATGATAAGAAAACGCCCCTATCATTTCCTTAAGCCTTGATTGTAATATTATTTTAGTAATAAATACAGGAAATTATATAAAAATTTAGAATATATTTGATTTAAATGAATATCCAAAATTATAATGTTTCAACAATTATACGTGCGGGTTAGTTAAATATGCCGCCGCCAAGAGCAAGAAACTTTGGTCGCTATGGGGACCGATTGGAGCCAAAGAGCGGTCTCCAATCTCGATTTTGAACCTCGCAAAGAGCGCGAGTTTCAAAAGTCGTCCCGTGGTGTAAGCGCTGAAGCGCCAACGCCACCTGCACAGCGGCCAAAAATTCTTGCTCTTTCCGGCTAGTTCATTCCATATTTTTGAATTAGCATTGAGTAATTTTAGGTATTATTGTGCCGTTGATGACTGTAACTAGAGTTATAGGATATGGAGTATATTTTGATTTTAAAAGTAATTTTTAATCCAAAGTCAAAGGCCAACTAGTACCAAACGTATGTAAATATACTTTTTGATTGTATTAATGATATAATTTGTTTTACTAAAAGGAGGCTTAACATGCTCACATTAATGGCAGCCAGTTCCAGTAGTTCAGCAGCTCCTTTGTTGATTGCTATTGGCGTGGCTATTCTCGTGATTATTTGGTTATTTATTAAAACGGGGATTGCTTTGTTACATCATCCAATTATCGGGATTATCTTAATTTTGCTAGGGGTATTAGGATTGTGGAATTATCTGATTATTGGTATTGGGGTAATTGTAGGTGGAATAGTTTTCTTAGTCATATCACAGTTCTTTAATAATTAATTGATAGATATTTTTTCCTTAAAGTATCAAATCAGAGAAAGTTTGACGAAATATAGTCAGCTTTCGGGTATTAAAAATGGCTCCAGTAATCCGATTTTGGGTACAAAGTTGAATGTAAGAAAGGCTAGATATTTTTCTTGGTATACATCCAGAAAAATATCTAGCTTTTTTTTTATTACTAATTAAATTATTAACAAGATTAATTATTTGATTTTTGTTTGAATTTGTTTGATGATAACGTTTACAAGAGGCATATGTTATTTGTACCTTGATTGAAACTTTTTAAGAGGGAAAGTGAAAATTATGACAAAAATGATTGCTGGACAAGCTTTAGTAAAGGTTCTTGAGGACTGGGGTGTTGATCACGTTTATGGTGTACCCGGCGGTTCAATTAATCATACTGTTGAAGGTCTATATTTGGAAAAAGACCAAGTTAAATATATTCAAGTTCGTCATGAAGAGGTTGGAGCGATTGCTGCTTCTGCTGATGCTAAATTTACAGGAAAAATTGGGGTAGCCTTTGGTTCTGCTGGACCTGGGGCAACGCATTTATTCAATGGTTTATATGATGCCAAAATGGACCATGTTCCGGTGTTGGCTCTTGTCGGTCAAGTTCCTACTGAAAATATGAATACCAATTATTTCCAAGAAATGGATGAGGGTCCAATGTTTGCGGACGTTGCAGTCTATAATCGTACTGTAACAACTGCTGAACAAATTCCATATGTAATTAACCAGGCTATTCGTGAAGCATATCGTCAAAATGGTGTTGCTGTCGTAATCTTGCCAGAGGACTTAACAAGTACAGAAATTGATTATGTGCCTACCAAGACACCAAAAGTTGTTAAGCAAAACTACACTCAAACAATCGACTCTGAAGATATTCAAAATACTTTAAAAATGTTAAAAGCAGCTAAACACCCATTAGTTTATGCTGGACGTGGACTGTTGGGAGCTAAGGATACTTTGACCAAGTTCTCAGAACAATTTAATATTCCAGTTATGACTACGGTACCTGCGATTGGGGTCATAAGCTCGGACCATCCTAATTTTATTGGTACGTTTGGTCGTTTAGGTAGCAAATCAGGTTTTGAAGCTTTACAACATACTGATTTGATTTTGTTTATTGGTTCGGAATTTCCATTTGCTAGATTTTGGCCTGAGGGTGTCAAAATTATTGATGTTAATAATAATCCTTATGATATTGGTAAAACGGTTGATGTTGACTATGCAGTTATCGCTGACGCCAAGAGTTATCTTCAAGGTTTAATTGATACTAAAGAAACCTTGCCAGCAGGCGTTTGGTTGAAAGCAAACCAAGAAAATAAAGCTAACTGGGATAAGTGGCTGGATGAGCGTGCAAATGACGATAGCAAAGGTTTGAATCCTGAAACTGTTACTAAGAAGATGGCTGAACTCGCTGGTCCGAATGATACTTATGGTGTTGATACTGGTAATGTCACTGAATTCGGCGTGCGTGGATTACCAATGAATCACAATCAGCGTTTTGCATTATCGGGTTTGTTTGCCACAATGGGCTTTGGTTTGCCAGCTGGTTTAGCTGGTGCCTTGAGTGTCCCTGATGCGCAAGCTTGGACGTTATCGGGTGATGGTGGTTTTTCAATGGTTGCACCGGATATCATTACGGAAGCCAGATATAATTTACCAGTTATCAATATTGTATTGTCTAATGAACGCCTTGGTTTTATCTACTATGAACAAGTTGCTTCAAAGCAGCACTTGTATGGAGTTGATTTAACTGGAGCTGACTGGGCTAAGGTATCTGAAGGACTTGGAGCTATTGGCTTCACGATCACGTCAATTAAAGAGGCTAATGAAGTTTTTGCCAAAATTAAGGAATTACAAGCTTCAGGCAATAAGAAACCGATTGTTGTTAATGCGGTAATTAGACAAGTTGATCCAATTGCGACAGCCTTTATGCCATTAGATGCAAAATTGTATGGTCAAGAAACTGTTGATGCTTATGCTAAAAAATATGAAATCAATCCTAAAGATCAACCAGCTCTAGGTGAATTATTAAGAGCACAAGGAGACAATGATTAGTTGGACTATATAATTAACAAATAAACAAGTAAAATAAAAGACGAGTCGTAATAACTCGTCTTTTTTTGTTGAGTAAATGAGGAGTTTATCTATGTTAATTAAGAATACTGAAGATTTAAAACAGGTAATCGCTAGTAAACAAACAGATTTTGAAGTTTCCGAAGCAGCGTTTGATTTTTGTGACCAAATTCGTATGGAACAAATCGTTGGTAGTGGTGCTGATTGGTCAATTGCGGTAACTCACGGTTGGATGGCTTTGATAACAGCCCTTAATCATAAAATTCATCGGGCTTTTATGAGTCAAGAAAAACGTGATTTACAAGATTTAAAGCATATTATTTCACGCCAATATATTATAAGGAAGTTAGATGACAAGACTAAATATAAGTTGATCTTACGTAAATAAGCTTAGTTTGATTTCATAATGTGAAATACGTTTCTAAGTAATCTATTTGTCTTGAAGAAAATTTAGTTTGATGCAAGAATTAAGATAACTAAATTGAAAGGGCATTCATCATGGAAAAAGTAATGATTTTTGATTTCAATGGTACGATGATTTTTGATGGGAAGATTCAAAAAAGTTCTTGGAAAAAATTTATTAAGCAGGAATTTAATCGCAGCATGACAGAAAATGAATTTGCGCAACATATTGCTGGCCGAAATAATCAACATACTTTTGAATACTATTTGGGTCGAAAGTTAAGTGAACAAGAGTTGGCTGAGACGTCTGAAAAAAAGGAACAATTGTATCGTTCTGAATGTTTAAAGCGTTCTGAACTTTTTCAGCTAGTTGATGGGTTACCTGAGTTTTTGGATTATTGTAGAGAAAAAGGAATACGGTTAAATATTGCCACAGCTTCCGAACCAAGTAATGTTGATTTCTTCTTTGAGCATCTACATTTAGAAAAGTGGTTTGATCGAGAAAAGGTGGCTTTAAATGATGGAAGGTTAGCGGGGAAACCAGCCCCAGATATTTTTTTGAAAGCCATTGAAAATCTCGGAGTTACGCCGAAGCAGAGTGTTGTCTTTGAGGATTCCTTGTCAGGCATTAAGGCAGCTAATAATGCTCAAGCAGGTAAAGTTGTTTTAGTTGAAGATAAAAATTTAGCTCCAGTTAAAATACCCGCTAAGTTGAGAGTTGATAGGGTGATTAATGATTATCAAAATGTTGATGGTTTAATCTAGATAAAAGTAACGTGACATTATTTTAAACATGTACAAAATTTTTTTTGGTAAAAACAAAACAGCTCCAGCAATCCAAAATCGGATTACTGGAGCTGTTTTGTACTTAAAGGCGGACCTGCTTAGGGATATTTAACGGTACTACCAAATTTAAGGGGAATGAATCCGCAATGTGTGTACTGATCCAAAACTTTAGCATCGATTGTTTTTAATTGAGGTTCAATAAAATAATAGATTGCACTATATTCATCAGGTAATCCCGAAATGCGTTTTTTGATATTTAGAGATAAATCCGCCTGTAGTAAATCGGTTCTTAAAGCAAGCATTACTTTAATATAATCACCATTGTTATTTAATTCCTTGGCGAGTTTCAATAGATTATTTTGAAAGTCTTTGAATTTAGGATTTTGAACATTATTATAAGCGGTGTCAATTAGGTCGATAAGTTTTTGACGTTGTTCCTCCATAAGATTAAGCCTCTTTTCTTTTACACAATAATTTTAACATCGGCTTTATATTTGATTTAAAGTTTGTCTTGAACCATGTTCTTTCGTTCTTAAAGGGTGTGACATTTGCTTAAAACAAAAGACTCCAGTAATCCAAAATCGGATTGCTGGAGTCTTTTGACATAATGTTTGATATTTTTAGATTATTAACCAAAGTTTCCGGAAACATAATCTTCAGTAGTTTGAATTTTAGGATTAGTAAAAACATTGACCGTCGAATTGTATTCGATGATGTGTCCCAAGTGTAAGAAAGCAGTGTAATCACTAATACGCGAGGCTTGTTGTAAATTATGCGTCACGATGATGATTGAATAATCTTTCTTGAGTTCTTGCAAGGTTTCTTCAATTTTAGAAGTAGAGATTGGATCAAGGGCACTAGCGGGTTCATCTAGTAATAAGATATCCGGATGCATAGCGATTGATCTCGCAATACAAAGTCGTTGTTGTTGGCCACCAGAAAGAGCTAAAGCACTTTTATTTAAGTCATCCTTAACTTCGTCCCATAAAGCAGCGCCACGAAGACTTTGTTCTAGACGTTCTTCTAATTCATGTTTGTCTTTTATGCCGGTATTTTTCAAAGCAAAAGTAATGTTTTCTTGAATGGATTTTGCAAAGGGATTAGGTCTTTGAAATACCATTCCAATATGTTGGCGAACTTCGTAAACGTTGATTTTAGGACTATTAATATCGACATTACGATACATTATTTCACCGTCAACGCGAGCAACTTTATCATTCATCCGATTTAAACAACGTAGGAAAGTTGATTTACCACAACCAGATGCTCCAATTAACGCAGTGATTTTATAACGTGGGAAATCTAAATTGGCATCAAAGATAGCATGGTTGTCACCGTAGTAGACTTGTAAGTCCTTAGTCGAGAGTGCTTTTTTTTCGGAGATATCTGTAATGTATGAATCGTTCAAGTTATATTCTTTCAAGAGCTAGGACCTCATTTCGTGGCAGTAATTTTTTTGTACAATTTATTACCCAAGAAACGTGCTCCTAGGTTGAAAATCAAAATAACGATGATCAAGACAGCAGATGATGCACTGGAAATTAAATTAGCATCGGGAGTGACACTTTCCGTATTAACTTTCCAAATATGAACTGCTAAAGTTTCGGCAGGACGCATTGGATTAAGAAAACTAGTTGCTGAGAATATATTCCAGTTTGTGTAGTCAACAGTTGGAGCACTTTGACCAGCAGTGTAAATTAAAGCAGCGGCTTCACCGAAAATTCTACCAGCACTAAGGATCAGACCAGTTAAAATACCGGGTAAAGCAGCTGGCAATACGATTTTAGTAGTTGTTTTCCAATTAGATAATCCTAGTGACATACCAGCTTCACGTTGTAAGTTAGGAACACTTCGTAGTGATTCTTCAATATTTCTAGTTAATAGTGGCAAATTGAAAAATGTTAACGCAATGGCCCCAGATAAAATGGAGAAACCAAGGTTCAATTTGATAACAAACAGTAAGTAACCAAACAGACCAACTACGACTGAAGGTAGAGAACTCAGAACTTCGACACTAGTTCTGATTAGGTCGGTAAACCAATTGTCAGAAGCGTATTCAGACAAATAGATTCCTGAACCCAGACCGATTGGTAGTGAAACAATGATTGTTAAAACTAGTAGGTAAAGTGAATTGAAAAGTTGGTCACGAATACCACCGCCAGCGCTGAATGATTGTGCAGGTGATGTTAAGAAGTGCCAAGAAATATTAGGGACACCATTAAAAAGGATGTAACCCAAAATTGCAATTAAGATAAGTACGACCGTTGCTACTAGAGCATAAATGACACCGGTAGCAATATGATCCCATTTTTTTGCATTCATCTAGAAACGACCTCGCTTTACAATGAATTTAACAAGCATATTTAAAATTAAGGACATCAATAACAAGATTAGTGCTAATGACCAAAGAGCATTGTTAGGTAAAGTACCCATGACAGTATTACCAATGTCGGTGGTCAATTTACTTGTTAAAGTGGAAGCTGGAGAAATTAAGTTCTTTGGCATTAATGCCGCATTACCGATAACCATTTGTACAGCTAAAGCTTCACCGAAAGCACGAGCCATACCAAAAATAATTGCAGTTAAAATTCCGGGTACGGCAGCACGTAAGATAACTTTGTAAATGGTTTGCCATCTGGTTGCTCCAAGTGCTAATGATGCTTGACGGTAATAGAGTGGGACTGACTTTAAACTATCAACGGATAGTGAAGTAATCGTTGGTAAAATCATAACGAAGAGGACGAGGGTACCAGATAAAATACCAAAACCAGTTCCACCAAAGATTCCGCGGATAAAAGGAACAATAACTGATAAACCAATGAATCCATAAACAACTGATGGGATACCAACTAGTAATTCAATAACTGGTTGTAAGATTTTACTACCACGTTTACTTGAGAATTCAGCCATAAAAATGGCGACGCCTAATGCGAAAGGAGTAGCAATCAACGCTGCTAGTAGAGTCACACTAAATGATGTTACGATCATTGGCAAGGCACCAATGTCGGGATGTCCTTTAGCATCAGTAGCACCAGGGTTCCAGTTTGTTTTTGTTATAAAGTCCAACACGCGTACATGATTTTGAGTAAATGTTGCTAGACCTTTGGAAGCAATGAAGTAGAGAATGCAAGTAACTAATAAAATAATTAGACCTATGCATAGGTAACAAATTCCCTTGCCAAAGTAATCTTGAAATGTGGCTTTGGATTTCGCTTGTAATTTTTTTTGAATATCATCCATCGGGAATCACTCCTGTAGATTAAAAAAAGAACCTCGACCAAGATTGGACAAGGTTGAAGTTCTCTTCTCAATTATTTATTTTGAACTAACTGTTCCTTTTGAATCTTTTTGAACTTTCATATTGTGGATGCTGATGTAACCCATGTCTTTAACTAGTGAGTCTTGGACATCTTTTGAGTTCATGTAGTCAAGGAACTTAGTAGTTGCACTGTCGGCTTTACCGTTAGTGTACATATGTTCATATGACCAGATCTTCCACTTGTCTGATTCAACGTTTTCGTCAGTTGGTTTTACATTGTCAATTGAGATTGGTTGAATTTTGTCATTAATGTATGAGAATGCTAGGTAACTTACGGCACCTGGTGTACTTTCAACGATCTTTTGAACAGTACCGTTTGAGTCTTGTTCTTGTGACTTAACGGCTTCTTCACCTTTAAGAACGGCTGATTCGAAAGTGGCACGTGTACCACTACCTTTAGCACGGTTAACAACAGTGATCTTTTCGTCCTTGCCGCCAACTTCTTTCCAGTTTGTAATCTTACCTGTGAAGATTTGTTTTACTTGTTCCATTGTAAGGCTCTTAACATTAGCATCTTTGTTAACAACTGGTGCCATACCAACTACGGCAACCTTGTGGTCAACTAGCTTCTTTGAATCGATACCTTGTTTTTCTTCAGCAAAGATATCTGAGTTACCAATAGTAACAGATTTGTCTTGAACTTGACTTAAACCAGTACCAGAACCACCACCTTGAACGGTGATAGTAACTTTACTGTTCTTCTTTTGGAAGTTAGTTGCAGCTTTTTCTACAAGTGGTTGTAGTGCTGTTGAACCAACTGCTGTAATCTTGCCCGAAGCTTCACTGCTAGAATCCTTTGATGAAGAGCTCTTACTGCTGTTATTTCCACAACCAGTTAGAACCAACATCAATGCGGCGAAACCTAAAACTAGTGAAATAATAGTTTTCTTTTTCATTTCTAAAACCCCTATTCAAATTCAAATTGATGAAATCTTTTAGTGAACACCTATAAAGATAACGGTGGGGTGTATAAATAATGTTTATTTAATGTAAAGTTTTTGTAAAGTTGTGAAAAAAATATACATTTACTTTGTAGACTGAAAAACGCAGGGGAATTAAGAGACAGCTAATTATTATAAGATTTGTATTTGTATATATTGAAAGACAATGGACGATTCGGTCGATATAAATGACCGGCCGCAACTGCATTGTTATAATCAAAATATAATTTGGCTATAGTTGAGTTTATTTCAAGAAATCTGTTAGCAAAGATGCCTTGAATTTTAATATTGTAATAGTTTTTGCCCTTGCAATATTAAATGACAGGAAGGAAGTAGTTTACATGCAACCTCTAGTATTGCTAAGCAATAAGTTACCACTTTTTATTGAAATTAACGGGTATTTCAATAATCAAGGCTGGTTTATTCGAAATATAACTGATCCAAATGAAGTAGTGAAGTTAGTTGAAAAAGAAGAAATTGCTGGTTTATTATGGGATTTTTCGATTACTGATCTGCATCAATCTTTAAAAATATTAAAAGAATTACGTAGCAAAATCTCTGGACCTATCATTGTACTGGCTCCCGCTAAAGAAAAGAAGCGTCGGTCGCTGTTTTACAATATCAACATTGATAGTTTCATTACTAAACCCTTTGAATATCCAGAGTTGGTTGCAAAAGTTAAACAGCTTTTTTGGGTTTATGACCGTTTTTCAATAACAAAGGATGTTCCTAAAAATACGCGCAAAGAATTAAAAAATGAAACAGTTAAATTCAATGATATCGTGATTGATTTTAAACATTATCGTGTAACTCATAACGGTTATGATCTTGGCCTGACACCTAAGGAGTTTAGTTTGTTTTGGTATTTAGTACAGCATCGCGGCAAAGTCATGAGTCGTGATCAGTTATTAGAGGGGGTCTGGGGATATGATTCAGCCGGATCCAGTCGAACAATAGATATCCACATCAGTCATTTGCGTGATAAGTTAGCAGAGAGATCGCAGTCACCGGATTGTATAAAAACAGTTCGTGGCTTTGGTTATGTTTTAGATAATGATTATCCGTTAGTTTCGGGTAAGTAAAAAAACACGTCCGCAATTTTGGTTAGTTGCCGTCTCTGGGTGCAAAAAATGTTGGCGCTGTGGGGAACGACTTGAGCCAAAGGGCTGTCTAAGGTCTCGATTTTGAACTTCGCCAAGTGCGCGAATTTCAAAACTCGTCCCGTGGTGTAATAGTAAAGTTCTAACGCCACCTTCACTGCAGCCAACATTTTTTGCACCCAGAGACTAATATATTTGTTATTTTTTATATGGTATGATTAGTTAATTTGATAAGAAGGTTACACTTTATTTGAAATTAAATATAAGTAAAAGGCTAGATATTTTTTCTGGATTTATACCACCAGGAAAATATCTAGCCTTTTTTTACATTCGATTCTATAACCAAATTTTTCGAACGTGTTTTTTATTATCGTTTAATGCTTAACCGAATTAATTTATCAAATTCAGTTACAACTAGAACAATTGCCCCAGCAGCGATTGCCATACCCCATTCAACTAATCCGATTGAACCTGTGTAGAAAATTCCTTGCATAAATGGAACGTATGTTAAGAAAATTTGTAGCAAGATCATCAAGCCAACGAAAACGAAGGCTTTAGGATTAGAGAGGAGTTCTTTGGAAAGTGCTAGTTTAGGTGTTCTTATGTTAAATAGGTAGAAAATCTTACCAATAATCAAGGTGTTAACCATGGTTGTACTTGATATTACTTCACCAACGCCTTGGTTGTTCAGGTAAATATCAATAATCAAACTGACTGCAGCAATCAAGATTGCAACGTAAGTCATTTGGAAAACATCATGGCGATTCATTAATTTACTACCAGTTTTTCGTGGAGATCGTTTCATAATGCCGTCTTCAGCTGGCTCAAAGATTAAAGCAAATTGAATTGTAATAGCTGAGACCATGTTGATCCAAAGCAACTGTGTAGGTTGTAATGGAATTTCTTGTTTAGTCAAAATGGCATAAGCAACAATCAAACCTTCGGAGAATGAAATTGGTAACAAGTAGAGAATACTTTTCTTGATGTTATCAAAGATTCTTCGACCTTCTTTAATGGCGGATGACATCGTAGCAAAGTTGTCATCAGTTAAAATCATATCAGCAGAGTCTTTAGCAACGTCAGTACCCTTGATACCCATAGCGACACCAATATCGGCTCGTTTCAAGGCAGGGGCATCGTTAACTCCATCACCAGTCATTGCTGTAACCTTATTATTTTTTTGTAAGGCTTTGATGATTTCTAGTTTGTTACTAGGGGTTGTCCGAGCAAAAACCTGGTTTTCATCCGCAGCAATAACTTTTTCTTCATCAGAAAGTTTGTCCCATTCAGGTCCGGTAATGGCATGGATTTCATCGGCTAGGCCAAGTTTTTCACCAATAGCTTTAGTAGTAATAGCATTGTCACCGGTGATCATTTTAACTTCAACACCAGCTCCACGCATGATTTTTAAAGATTCAATAACTTCTTCACGAGGTGGGTCAATAATGGCGGCTAAACCTAGGAAGTTTAGACCATCGACAATCATTTCGTGAGTTACTTCATCAGCGTTCTTTGGTGCTTCTTCATACCCAACAGCGATAACTCGTTTGCCTTCAGCAGAGAATTGTTTTACTTTTTGCAACCAATAATCGTAATTAAAGTTAGCATCTTGTTTTTGGGCCATTTCTAATAGTTTGTCAGGTGAACCCTTAACGAATAATAAACGATTGTCATCAGTATCTTGAACGATTTTACCGATATAACGATAATCGGAATCGAATGGTAAAATGTCGATTTCTTGATAAGGGTTAGTTTGTCCATAAGGGAAAACCTTGTGATAAAGCGTTAAGAAGGCCCCATCAGTTGGTTCACCATTCACAAGCCATTGATTGTCTTCATGAACTAGCGTTGTATCGTTGGCTTGGTAACCAGCTTCTAAGAATAATTTCAAACGTTTAGAAGCTTCGATTGGTTGACCATTTTGCATGATTTCACCAGTCGGTTCATAGCCAGTTCCAGTTACTTGATATTCTTGGTCATCAATTAAAATATCGGTAACAGTCATTTCGTTTTTAGTTAAGGTACCAGTTTTATCAGTTGCTACCACGTCAACAGATCCCAAAGTTTCAACAGCTGGTAAAGTTTTAACAATAGTATTTTGACGTTTAGCCATGTCGCTAACACCTTTAGCCAAAATAACGGACGTTGTGGCAGGCATACCTTCAGGAATAGCCCCAACCATCATGGCAACAACAGCTAAGGAAAGTACAGGTAGTGAGTAAGTTCCAAAGATTAAACCAATAATGAAAATTACAATTGAGGCGGCAACGATGAAGTATGAGACGTTTGTCCCTAAACTATCGATGATTTGCATCAGAGGTGTTTTACGTTGTTTAACGGAACTTACTTCGTCAGAAATCTTACCAATTTCGGTATCTTTGGCCGTTGCGATTACGACACCACTACCATTACCATTGGTAACAGCAGTTGAAGCAAAAGCCATATTGATCTGTTCAGCAAGTGGAGCATCATTTGGTAAAGCTTCAGCAATTTTCGCGACCGAGTTTGATTCACCAGTTAAAGCTGATTCCTGAATTCGCAAGTTATCAGAGTCAATGATTCTTAAGTCGGCTGGCACATTGTCACCAGCTTCTAAGAATACGGTGTCACCAACAACTAGATCTTCAGCGGGGATATCTTTTCGCTGACCATCACGGTAGACAGTCGCCTCGATTGATAACATTTGTTTAATTTTATCCAAGGCATCGGATGCATTAGATTCTTGGTAGTAACCAATGATAGCGTTAATGATTACAACCAAAAAGATAATTATGGCATCTGAATAATGCTGCATTAATAGAGTAATAATTGTTGCGGCAATCAAGACGTAGATAACCATATTATTAAATTGACGGAAAAAGATTTTCCATTTAGGTGTCTTGTGCGCTTCTAATTTGTTAGGACCATTTTCACTCAAACGTTTTTGAGCTTCTTTTGTAGATAGTCCTTCTTTAAATTCATTTGTGTTATATGTTTCTTTTAAAGCTTTAAATCCTATTTGATAGGGTTTAGGTTTCATTAGCATCTCCTCATTCGTTTTTTAGGGTTAAAAAAAGCGCATTGCTATAAAAAGTAATGTGCAGTCACTCAGCTCCGAATTCGATGCAAGAAATATATAAGATTCGTTTTCAGTTAAAAGTTCACTCCCTCAGTTATGTGTAGATATAAATATATCAGGATGTATATATTAAGTCAATATTAAAGTTATTATTAGAAATTAATAATGTGTTATGTGTGGCCGCCTCCAGGAGCAAGAAAATTTTGGTCGCTATGGGGACCGACTGGAGCCGAGGTCTCCAGTCTCGATTTTGAGCCTTGCACGAACCGCAAGTCTCAAAACTCGTCCCGTGGTGTAATGGCTAAAGCCATAACTCCACTGTCACAGCGACCAAAATTTTCTTGCTCCTTCCGGCTAGTGTAATCTTTGCTTTAGATATTTTTTTAGATTGCTGTATAAGTCTTGCTGTTTTGTATCATTCGCAACCAGAGTGTCAGGACTTAAAGTTTTTTAATTTTTAAATTAGAAATATAAAAGTGATTAAAAATAATGACTAATACTGGAAATGGGAAAACACATTTGAAGATATAGACTATTTCGGAATATACCAATATCAAATCCATCTAGTCCAATTGCTGTCTGAAAACGTTTAACTACCTTACATGGTAGATAAATATTAATAAAGTTATTGCCATGTGGCATGTATACCAGTATGATTGGAATCGGTAAAGATTTATTTTGATTTGAGGGAGGAAAATAGGAAAATGAAAACCTATCTTCAAAGAATGGGCCGTTCTCTTCAATTACCGGTAGCTGTTTTACCAGCCGCCGCTCTACTTGAGGGTATTGGTCACTGGTTGCCACAAAATTGGGGATTATCACAATTCTTGCAAGTTGGTGGTACAGCAATTCTTAGTCAATTAGCATTATTATTTGCGATTGGTTTGTCAGTTGGGATGGCAAAGGTCAAAGATGGTGCTGCTGCTATGGCTGGTGTTGTTGCTTATATCGTTCCAACTTATGTATTAGCACCAAAACAAGTTGCTCTATTAAAGGGTATCAAGGTGGGACAAGTTGATCCTGCTTTTAACGCGATTGCTGGAAATGTCTTCATCGGGATTGTAGCAGGATTAATTGCTGCAGCTTTGTTTGACCGTTTCCATGAAACTAAATTGCCAATGGCGTTATCATTTTTTAGTGGTAAACGTTTAGTGCCAATTTTGGCAACGTTAGTAATGTTAGTTTTGTCAGTTGTTTTGTTATTTATTTGGCCCGTTTTATATGGAGCCTTAATCACATTTGGTAAATTTATTGTTAATTTGGGTTGGGTCGGAGCTGGTCTCTTCGGTTTCTTCAACCGTTTGTTGATTCCTACTGGTTTACATCAAGCTTTGAATCAAGTCTTCGAATTCAATATTGCTGGTATTAATGATATTGGAAATTTCTGGGCCAATAAGGGTACCAAGGGTATCACAGGGATGTATCTAGCTGGATATTTCCCAGTGATGATGTTTGGTTTACCAGCCGGAGCTTTGGCAATTTATAAAAATGCTTTGCCAGAACGTAAAAAGACTACTGCCAGTTTAATGTTAGCTGGTGCTTTTGCTTCGTTCTTTACAGGTGTTACTGAACCACTAGAGTTCTCGTTTATGTTTGTAGCATGGCCACTTTATGTGATTCACGCTATCTTCACTGGTTTATCAATGGCCTTTGCAGCGTTCATGCATTGGACAGCCGGTTTTACTTTCAGTGCTGGATTGGTCGATTATATTTTGAGTTTCCACATGCCAATTGCTAATAAGCCTTACATGTTAATCGTTCAAGGTTTAGTTATGGCGGTTATTTATTACTTTGGTTTTGACTTTGCAATTAAGAAGTTTAATTTGTTAACTCCAGGTCGTGAACCAATTGAAGCTGACGATGCACCGGTTGAAGAGGTTTCGACTTCTAAGACTGATGACAAATATATGATTATGGCGAAAAAAGTTTATGCTGGTATCGGAGGGCACGATAATATTAGTGTGATCGATAATTGTACGACACGTTTACGTTTGCAATTGAAAGATACTGGAAAAATTAATAAGTCACAAATTATGAGTGCTGGTGTCGCCGGTGTAAATGTTTTAGATAAAACCAATATTCATATTGTTGTCGGAACTGAAGTTCAATTCGTAGCCGATGCTTTGAAGCAGCTTTATGCTGATAATGCTACTGTTACAACTACTAACGAAGCTAACGATAAGCCGGTAGAAAAGGTTGAACCAGTTAGCGATATTAGATCAGGTGAGACAGATGTCTTTTATAGTGTTGCTAATGGACATTTGGAAGATATCGAACAAGTTTCTGATCCAACTTTTGCACAAAAAATGCTTGGCGATGGTTATGCAGTCGTTCCAACTGATGGCAAGATTACTGCTCCAGTTGATGGAACAATTGCCACGATTTTCCCAACTAAGCATGCAATGGGGATTAAAACTACTAATGGCTTAGAAGTATTGGTACATATGGGTATTGATACGGTTCAACTAAAGGGAGAGCCATTTGATCTTAAAGTTAAAGAAGGCCAAGTTGTTAAACATGGTGATCAATTAGCTCAAGTAGATTTAGATAAAATTAAACAAGCAGGTAAGAAGACTGACATGATGGTCATCGTAACTAATATGCCTAGTGTTAGCTATATGAAATATAACGTCTTAGACAAGGATGTTAAGTTAGATACCGAAGTTGTTAAAGTAACAACCAAATAGAGTATTACACCCTTCATAGTCACGTAAGAGCATTGGAAAGATTCCAATGCTCTTTTATTTTCCATATAACGCGTAGTGCTAGTTAAAGGTTTCACCTCCAAGAGCAAGAAATTTTGGTCGCTATGGGGACCGATTCGAGCCAAAAAGCGGTCTCGAATCTCGATTTTGAACCTCGCAAAAACCGCGAATTTCAAAAGTCGTCCCGTGGTGTAAGGGATAAATCCCTAACGCCACCTTCACAGCGACCAAAATTTCTTGCTCTTTCCGGCTAGTTTATTCTTTGTTCTTTTAATTAATAATGAATAGTTATAAGTATTATTATGCTATTAATGACTAAAGCAATAGGATGTAAGGCATATTTGAATCTTTTGATTAAAAAAATTGCTTAAAAAAATAATTTCAAATTCATCATCAAAAAATCAACTAGCACCACGCGTTATATAAGGAGCGGATGGAAGCCAAAATATTTGTATTGCTTTTTTCACTTAAAACAAATAACGCCAGCAATCCAAAATCGGATTACTGGCGTCATTATTTTAATGCTCTAAAGTTGATTATGTTTTGATATTAACCTAAGAATTCAAAAACATCTTTACGTTTGTATAAATGTAAAACTTTTTCAAATAAGAATTGAAGTGCGATTGCTACAACGATTGGAACGATTAACCAACTGATTAACAGTAAGACGACGTTTAACCCAGCTTCTAATGAGGCTAAAGGTCCAACTAATCCTACCAATCCAAATCCGGCTGAAGCAGGTGTTCCGGAAATACTGAAGAGAGCAACCGGAATGGCTGAAATAGTTGCTGTAATTAGACATGGTAGTAAAATGATTGGTTTTCTAAAGAGATTAGGCATCATCATTTTCATTGCACCTAAGGCAATGGCGATGGTAACACCAGGCTTGTTGATTTTCCATGAGTTAACGACAAGCACGATTGTTGTAGCAGCAACTCCCATAGCAGCGGCACCGGCTGAAATTCCATTTAATTGGATTGCCATACCGATTGCAACAGTCGAAATTGGGGAAATAATTAGGGTTGCAAAAGCACAACTGATTAGAATACACATCAAGATTGGTTGAAGGTCAGTGAAGGAATTGATTCCATCACCGATAGCTTTGGTAATATCGGTAACGTATGGGTAAAGGTAAAAACCAATTAATCCTGCTCCGACACCGACAACGATAGGTGTTAAAACGATGGCAACTGAACCAAATTTTTCGCCGATTAGTAAAATCATTCCTACAGCAATGGCGGCAGTCAACATGGTATTAATAATGTCACCAGTACCAGCACCAATATATGCTTGAGCTTTTTCATTGAATTTAATAACACCAGAACCAACAAAGGCAGCTCCACCAACGACCATCATTGGCATTGGTTTTAAACCGAATTGTAGAGCAATCAAGGCGCCAATTAAGAGCGGTGTTCCTAGTTGAAAAATAATCGCCATTTGGCCAATAGCCACGGCAAAGGGGTTGTCTCCAAAAATTTTTAAGATAGCGGCTAGAACAGCGTTGGGAATCAAACCGATAATGATACCAGTTGCAGTTCCTGATAAAACCTTATTAAGGAAAATTTTGGCTGTTAGTTTGTCTTTCATAAATGGGGTCTCCTGTAATTTAATTATTTAGCGCCAAGAATATCTTCTTTACAGTGAATTAATTGCGTTAATAAATCACAGTATGGTGTTGCAATATTATATTTTTTACCTTTGCGTGAAACAGCACCATTGATATAGTCAATTTCTGTTAAACGATGGTTATTGATTAGATCCTGATACATTGATGGGTAATGTTTACCAATTGTTTCAGGGTCAAAGCATGATTCGACGTGTTCAACTACTTCTTTGACGTCTAAATCAACACTTTCAGCATGAGCAACTGCGGCGAATTCATTAACAACTGTGACTACGATGTCATGGGCTGGTTTAGTGGCACCAAATTCTGCCATGTTAACATCCAGAATTGAGCAAAGGCAGTTCATTGTTCCGTTGACACAAGCCTTGCGATAGATTGAGTAGTGAATGTTGTTTGAATATTTGGCGTTTAAACCAGAATCCGAAAGAACTTTAGCCAAGTCCTGAGCAGCTGATTCTTGATTTTGACCAAGGTTTTGTAGTTCAACCGAACCATTACCGAATAGTTTAACTTGTCCAGGTCCAACTAAACCGGCAGTCCACATTGTATTACCAATGAAGATATTTTCCATAGGGATGTATTTTTCGATAGTATCTTCGTGACCGATACCATTCAACAGACAGAGGATCTTTGTTTTGTCAGAAATTAAAGGTTTAACATCTTGCAACATTTTATCAAGCTGCATAGATTTAGTGAATAAAATAATTAAGTCGGCTTTCGCATCAGCCTTAATTTCTGATTGAAGCATAACGGGGATATTGACTGTGATATCTTCACCATTGAAGTTAGCCTTTAAACCGTTGTTTCTAATGGCGTTGACATGATCAGGCCAACCGTCGACTAGAGTAACGTCGTTGCCACCTTGATGAAGCATAATTCCGAAGCGGCTACCCATAGCACCCGCACCTGCAATAATAACTTTCATAGTGTTCTCTCCTTAAGTTTTCTACTTCACCATTATACGGGATTTATTGTGAAAAAAGCTACAAGTATTTACATAACTATTGACTAAAACGTTTTCAACTGTTAGATTATGTTTGAAATAAACATTAGTAAACATGGGGGAACAGCATGAGTTCATTAGAAGAATTTCAAAAATTAAATCCAGAATATAAGATCCTCTCAATTGATGATCCAGACTTTAAGAAGTACGGAAAAGTTTATACTAACTATGATATTAGTGAAGTAACTGACTATATGGATAAGAATGTTAAAATTTCAAGTCCAGCTAATTTCTATACTCCGTCAAATAAAGGACTAGAAGCAATTCCAGTTATTCAAGAAATGGGCAAGGATATTTATGCCAACATGCCAATTGAAGCTGGGGAATGTACAGGTCAATCAACTAACTTTTCAGCCATCGAATATCACCAAGGTAGCGAAACTAATATTATGTTGACTGATGTCATCATGGTTTTAGGACAACGTTCAATCCTTGATACTAAAGGTTCATACAGTCCAGCCGACGATGGTCAAACATTCTTTGTTCCAGCTGGTACAGTAGTTGAATTTTATAGTTCAACCTTGCATTATGCACCTATCAAGGTTCATGATTCTGGATTCTCAATCATTGTTATGTTGATTAAAGGTACTAATGAAGAGTTACCTGCAGATTTCAAGAGCACTAACAAACGAATCGTTAAACAAAACAAGTTCCAATTAGTTGATCCAAGTCGTAAAGATAAGATTGCTATTGGAGTCGAAGTTGGTTTAACAGGCAAGATGATTGAAATGAAACCATTAGCTAAATAAAAATAATAGTGTTTTGCTATTGGAAGTTGGGCGGAGGATGTTCAGCTTTCAATCGTTAAGAGAATAGCTCCAGTAATCCGAGTTTGGATTGCTGGGGCTATTTATCTTATACGGAAAAAGCGGTTATATCGTGACTTCTACTTTTATATTAAAATATTATGTTTTCATATGATGAATTTTGAATAAGATTAAAAAGATAAAGTGATATTAGATATTTATTAAATCTAAAAGATTATTTGTGACGGAGTAAATTTACGAATTGATTCCTACTATTAATAGGGACTAAATATTGAAGAATATAAAAATATACTTTAATTTTTTGTTTCTGAAGGCGAACGGCATATTTATCTTCAAAGAGAATTTGAAATTGCGCTTTCAAGATAAATTTAATTTCAAAGATTATCATTTGAACAATGAGGTTTTTAATATCTAACTTATTTTTAACTTCATATTTAAGTGGTGTTAGATTATTTGTCGTTAAAGGTATTTTTTAGAAAAGTAAATTGGTATCTTATATATGTCTAAAAATATAATGCTATTACTTGTAGTGCTGATTGATTTTTTTCTATGGATTTGTTTTAAAGTCAAAAAATTCAGAACATACTCTATATCCTGAAATTCTAGTCGTTGATGACAAAATAATTTAATATTGATTCAAAAATAAACAATGAACTAGCCGGAAAGAGCAAGAAATTAGGCCGCTGTGCAGGTGGCGTTAGAGCTTCAGCTCTTACACCACGGGACGACTTTTGAAACTCGCGGTTTGTGCGAGGTTCAAAATCGAGACAAAAGACCTTGGCTTTTGTCGGTCCCCATAGCGACCTAATCTCTTGCTCTTGGAGGCGGCATATTTTTTGGTTTAGCCCATCTTTAAAAAATCTTAAGAATTTATTTTTACTAAAAATGGGCTATACAAATTGGTAACTACCAGTTTCAGTAAATTACAATCTGTTCGACAATATTTTTCTCAAACTTAAATCCGTAGAAACATATGTGACAAGCTGTTACATAGAAGTAACATGTGAAAAAATCTTTATCGTAATTTATCATCTTTTTTAACTAAATTGAAAATGCTGATATAAATGGGATTGAGCTCTGTGATAATTGAAAATGGTGAAAAATTCGCCAAACTTTCAATTATCACAAAGTGTCATTAATTAGGGAAATAGCGACTTAATTTACTTTGACTAAATAATACCTATTTTTTGAACTTCCCGTTCTGATAACTATGATTGATGAACCAGATACATGAAAAATGAATTAATATTTTTATTTTTAAAGTTTACTTTTGTTTTAATTTGATACTTTTTGTTAAAAAAGCTGTTTTTTTTCTGAAAAAATGATATTATGTAAGGGTTCACATGAAGGGTGAGCTCTATTAAAGCGGTTTATTTAGAAATTATTCTATTTTTATTGTCAGTATTGACCTGAAATGGGAGGTCAAAGTAAGCGCTTTAATGACATAAAAATAAAGGAGGATTAAACATGGTTGGAATTGTTATTGCAAGCCATGGTGACTTTGCCGATGGCATCAAGATGTCAGGTTCAATGATTTTCGGTGAACAAAAAGATGTTCAATCCGTTACATTGCAACCTAGCATGGGTCCTGATGATCTTAAGGCAAAATTGGAAAAAGCTGTTTCTTCTCTAGAAGACCAAGAACAAGTATTGTTCTTAGTTGATTTATGGGGTGGAACACCATTTAACCAAGTAAATGGTTTGTTCGAGGCACATAAAGACAAGTGGGCTATCGTTGCTGGTCTTAACTTGCCTATGTTGATTGAAGCATATGCTTCACGTCTATCAATGAACTCAGCACAAGAAATTGCTGCACATATTATTGAAACAGCAAAAGATGGTGTTAAGGTTCGTCCAGAATCTCTACAACCAAAGGAAGCTCCTAAGGCTGCTGCACCAAAACAAGGACCAAAGGGTGGTCAACCAGGATCAATGAAGTATGTTTTGGCACGTGTTGATTCACGTCTATTGCATGGTCAAGTTGCTACTGCATGGACAAAGACAACAAACCCTACACGTATCATTGTTGTTTCTGATAATGTTGCTAAAGATGATTTGCGTAAGCAATTGATCATGCAAGCTGCACCAGTTGGTGTTCACGCTCACGTTATCCCAATCGATCAAATGATCAAGATTGCTAAGGATGACAAACATTTTGGTGGCGAACGTGCACTATTGCTCTTCGAAACACCACAAGATGTTAAGAAGGCAATTGACGGAGGAGTTCCATTGAAGACAGTTAACGTTGGTTCAATGGCTCACTCAGTTGGTAAAGTTCAACCAAACAAGGTTTTGGCTTTTGATCAAAATGATATCGATACTTACAAGGAAATGGAAAAAGAAGGCATCAAGTTTGATGTTCGTAAAGTTCCAACAGATTCTGAGGATAATCTTGATAGCATTATGAAGAAAGCTCAAGACGAATTGAACAAAAATTAATTTTTAATTCATTATATAAGTAAGAAATAACACGGAGGATTATAATCATGCAATTGAATGCTATTCAAATGATTCTAGTCGTTATTGTATCTTTCTTAGCTGGTATGGAAGGTATCTTGGATGAATTCCATTTTCACCAACCAGTTATTGCTTGTACATTAATCGGCTTAGTTACAGGTCAATTATTACCTTGTCTTATCCTAGGTGGTTCATTACAAATGATCGCCTTAGGTTGGTCTAATATCGGTGCTGCCGTAGCACCTGATGCTGCTTTGGCAGCTGTTGCTTCAGCTATTATTCTTGTTTTAGGTGGTAAAGGTAAAGCTGGCGTTGGTTCAGCTATTGCTATTGCTGTTCCATTGGCTGTTGCCGGATTACTATTAACTATTTTGGCACGTACAATAGCAACTGCTATTGTCCACATTATGGATAGAGCTGCCGAAGAAGGTAGTTTTAGAAAAGTTGAAATGTGGCAATATATTGCTATTGCAATGCAAGGTATTCGTATCGCTATCCCTGCTGCATTGATCTTAGCAATTGGTGCTGGTCCCGTTAAGGAATTACTAAATGCTATGCCTGCATGGCTATCAGATGGATTATCACTTGGTGGTGGTATGGTTGTTGCCGTTGGTTACGCAATGGTTATCAACATGATGGCTACTAGAGAAGTATGGCCATTCTTCGCAATTGGTTTCGTACTTGCTACAGTTACACAATTAACACTTATCGGTCTTGGTGCTATCGGTATTTCTATGGCGCTTATCTACTTGAAATTATCTAAATCAGGTGGTAACGGTGGCAACGGTGACGGAGGAAACTCTAACACCGGTGATCCAGTCGGCGACATTATAGATAACTACTAAGAGGGGAGAACACACAAACATGGCAGATCAAGTAAAGATTTCTAAAAGAGATAGAATTTCCGTTTGGTGGCGTTCAACATTCCTTCAAGGTTCATGGAATTACGAACGTATGCAAAATGGTGGCTGGACTTATTCATTAATTCCAGTACTAAAAAGATTATATAAAACAAAAGAAGACCGTGCCGCTGCTTTGAAGCGTCACATGGAATTCTTCAATTGTCACCCATACTTAGCCTCACCTATCCTAGGTGTTACAATGGCTTTGGAAGAAGAACGTGCTAATGGTGCACCTATTGATGATGTTACTATTCAAGGTGTTAAAGTTGGTATGATGGGTCCTCTAGCTGGTATTGGTGATCCTGTGTTCTGGTTCACTGTTAAGCCAATTATTGGTGCTTTAGCTGCTTCACTTGCTATGACAGGTAACATTATGGGACCTATCATTTATTTCGTAGCATGGAACGCTATTCGTATGGCCTTCATGTGGTACACACAAGAACTTGGCTACAAAGCCGGTTCAAAGATTACAGATGACCTTTCTGGTGGTATTTTACAAGATATCACAAAGGGTGCTTCAATTTTGGGTATGTTCATTCTAGGTTCATTGATTAACCGTTGGGTTGTTGTTAAGTTCACACCAGTGGTTTCATCAATTAAACAAGATAAAGGTGCTTATATTGACTGGGCACATCTACCAGCCGGTGCACAAGGAATCAAGGAAGCCTTGATTCAACAAAAAGCAGGTCTATCATTGACTGCACATAAGGTAACAACATTGCAAGATAACTTGGATCAATTGATTCCTGGTTTAGCAGCTTTGCTACTAACATTGTTCTGTATGTGGTTACTAAAGAAGAAAGTTTCTCCAATTGTTATCATTCTTGGATTGTTCGTTGTCGGTGTTGTCCTACACGTACTTCACGTTATGTAATTATTCGAAACTTTCACATATGGGGTGGACTCAAACGAGTTCCGCCTCTTTTTTGATAATAGATAAAGACGTATAATACTTTTTATATAAAGAATAAAGGGGTTAGTTTAAATGGTTCAATCATTAAATACGAAGTCGGATTTGGTCATGAATGCAACTTCTCACTTAGGAATGGCAGATTACGGAAAAATCATGGTCGGAGATAAGGGCTTCGAATTTTACGATGATCGTGATGCTAAAAACTATATTCAAATTCCTTGGACTGAAGTACGATTAGTTATCGTTTCAGTTATGTTTGGTGGTAAATGGATTCCACGATTTGCAATTGAGACCAAGAAGAATGGGACTTTCTCATTTTCTGCAAGAGACCCTAAGAAAGTTTTACGTGCTGTTCGGGTTTATATTAAAGCAGATCATATTGTTCGTTCGTTGAGCTTTTTCCAAGTTATTAAGCGAGCCTTTACAAGGAATCCGTCTAAAAAGGCAAAGAAGTCTAAGAAGAATAAAAAGTAATTGAACAAGGTTTTTAAGAAAATGTAATAGGAAACTTTTGATTTTTGAGTATGAAGATAAATATCTCCAGTAATTCAAAATCTGTTCTTTCTCAACTTTGGTTATAGAAGTGAATATAAAAAAGGCTAGGTATTTTTCTTGGTATACATCAAAAAAAAATATCTAGCTTTTTGATTATGTTAAATCTAAAATCACATAGAACTTTTTAATCGAATTAGTTAGTTATATCATATAAAAGGTAACAAATATATTAGTCTCTGGGTGCAAGAAATGTTGGCAGCAGTGACGGTGGCGTTATGGCTTTAGCCATTACACCACGGGACGAGTTTTGAAATTCGCGTACTTTGCGAAGTTCAAAATCGAGACTTGAGACCGTACTTTGGCTCAAGTCGGTCCCCACAGCGCCAACATTTCTTGCACCCAGAGACGGCAACTAACCAAACACCCCTTGTAATTTATTATAAAAAAGACAATCGGGATAATTTGAGTGTTAATTTTTGGCAAAAATAGTCATTCAGTATTATTTTTATAGTGATCATAGAGTAAAAATAAGGTGATTAAAATGGAAAAAGAATTGAGTTTTGCTAGAAAAATCAATTTTGAACCATTGTTGATCAGTATTTTCTTCGGACTCGTTGTGGGAACCATCACCTACTCGATGTTTCCTAACTCTCCACTGATTTGGACTCTTTGCGGTGTACTGGCTTTTATTGTCGAAAGTATGCTGATTTATCCAAGATATCTGTCAAATTCCTATGGTTACTGGAAAATCGATGACCAAGGCATTTACTACTATGATTACAGTACTTGGAGAAAGAAAATTAGAGCTATTTTTCTACCATCATATGAAAAGCCGATTGTAGTACCATATTCCGCTATCAAAGCTTTTTCAGTCGTAGATGGTAAATCTATCATGAACACACAATATCCGTTAGGCGGAGCTTTGAACGTTCCATTAGCACGCAAAATTTATTATCTGGTGATTAAAACGGGTCATTATGATGTTAAATTGAACTGTGCTTGGAAGGCTTCAGGGATTCCAACAACGACTGCCGATATTCAAAGAGTAGTTGCGCTACTTAATTCGAAGCTGTAATTAATATTTAAAAGAGTGGAACAAAACCTGTTCAGCTTTTGGGCATTAAGGTAAACGAGACTAGTAATCCGATTTTGGATTGCTAGTCTCGTTTGGGTTAAGTGGAAAAGCCGCATGTTTAAAGACAATAATTTTCATTTGAAGTTAGCAAAAAAGCCCACATCGTGGACTTGAACTAACAAATAAATAATTACGTGAAATACTTAAAATGATATTGGAAGGGTGAGTTTGGTGGAGGAGAATTATCCAGTGCCTTTTGCCTAACTCGTATTTCAACGATTAAAGAATACTGTATCGAACGCGTTTCATGTCAAGCAATAATTTAATATAATTGTGATAAGGACAAAATGAAAAGGGGTAGATATGAAACTATTAAAAAGTAACATTACGAAAATTATTATTGCCAGTTTAATCTTTCCAATTGGGTTGAGTTTGATAGCTTTATTTGTAACAAGACAGTCTTCTAGTAGTGTTTGGCAAGCCATGGGGGACTTGTTAGTCTTTGCGTTGGCATATGCTTTAAATGCTAAGTATTTTCAACAAAAAGTTTATTGGTTCAGTCGCAAAAATTTCCAAGCACAGTTTATGACTGCTTTGCCAGCGATTATCATTGTCGCTTTTCTAGATTCACCGATGTTGGCGGTTGCCGATTTTCAAATTAAATTGAAAGTGATTGTAATTTGTCTGTTAGTTGGTTTAGCCGAGGAGTATGTTTTCCGTGGCATTTTGATCGGCTTATTTTTAAAATTAACGCACAATAATGCTTTGTTAGCAGTAGTTGGTTCTAGTATTATGTTTGGCTTGATCCACATGATGAATTTGAAAGCTTTGTCGTTCGGATATGTTTCAGCACAAGTAATTTTTGCGGCAGCAATCGGGATTCTTTTTGGAACAATATATCTTAAAACACGTAATTTGAGTATTGTAATTGCTTTACATGCTTTGCGTGACATGTTTCCTATGTTTTCAAATAAAATGATGGCAGAAGCTGGTAAAATGGAATTTTCAGCAGCCTCGCTATATGTTACAGTCATTTTCTTGTTAATTGCGCTATTTATTGCCCATATTCAGTTGCAAGATTACGTTGTAAAAGATTGGTCGGAATAACTAATTTTTGCTCTGTGTGACCAGTTTCCAGTGCAGATTATGGAAATCGTCATTTGGGGATTCTTTCTCAAGTTTTTGTAATCAAATATAAAAAGGCTAGATATTTTTTTGGTATTAAATCCAGAAAAATATCTAGCCTTTTTGATGATATTCAATTTCAAATAATGTGGCACTTGTTAATCTAATTTAAGTGGTTGGGTACTATCGAGCCAATCATTAGTTTGGATATTCTTGAAGTACATGGTTACTTCTGAGGTCGTATTGTTTACCTTAACTAAAAGGGCGCCGTCAAAGCTCTTGCCTGGCTGAACTTGACCATTATTACTACTATTGACGATAGCTGCATTATCTCCAGTTGCTGAAGTGGCTGATAATTGTTTGCCATCTTGTTTCAACATAATAGCATTGTTTTGAACTTGTTGAGGAACTTCGTTGTTATTAGTTTTGTTAGTGTAATTGTATTTTACTAATAATGCCGCATCCCCGTTAGCATCTTTGATCAGCTTAACTTCATTGGAAATTTTAAATGTATACCAATCAGTATCATAAGTTAAATCACTGTAAGTTCCGGCATTCTTTATTTGTGGTGCAGCCGGTTTTTTCTCAGGTTGTTTCTCCACTTGTTTAGCTGGTTGTTCTTTGGTGACTTTTTGTGCTTTGTTACTCTGTTTGGCTTTTTTAGTAGTTTTCTTTTTAGCTGGTTTCTTAGCTTTAACTTTTTCTACCTTATGTGAAGGTTGTGTAGAATCAGTGTTGTGGGAAGTATTTGCTTTCCAAAAAACGAATAGACCAATCAGTACAATCAAAATCAAAAAGATGGAAATGATGAAAGAATTTTTTTTATAAAATGGTAATCTTTTACGACGAAGCGCTTCACGAGTCATGTGCGTCCTGTTATTGCCGTTTTGCCTTTTCATAACGTTACTCCCCTGTGAATAATTCGTTAAGACCATAATATCATAATTAGTTAATTTGAATTAATTAACTAAAAAATGCTTAGTTTTTCTTTAAAAAAGAAATTTAAAAATACGGTGTTGAACTGACTTTGAAAAAGTGGTATAAATATCTGGTCGAAGTTAATGAGATAGTTATTTTGTGTAGAAGGGGGTCACAATGATGTTGTTTTTTGGTAATCATGGCGATTATGAAGTTACTTGTAATTTCTTTAGCAAGGAAGGCCAAACAATTGCTAAGAAGCGCATTTGTCACAACGTTTCTAAGAAAGAAGCCCGTGACGGTATGAGAGATTATGTTACAAACAGATTCTCTGATATCATTGATGTAGCTCATCCCATTAAAGTTGTTGCAAAGTTAACAACTAAATAGAAGGATAAAATATAACCGTTTAAGAGAGTGGAGCAGAACATGTTCTACTTTCGAGTATTAAAACGAATGGCTCCAGTGGTCCGATTTAGGATTGCTGGAGTCATTTGTTTTGAACCGTTACTTGTCGCTAACTGTTTGTCGAAAACATTGGTATGATAGACACGAGGAGGTGACGGCTATGGATCATGAGAAAGTAACGGGGAAGCGTTTCTTTTATGTAACCGTACTGAATGTAGTTATTACAATTACTGAATTTATCGGAGGCTTTTTCTCAGGAAGTCTTGGTTTGATTTCAGATGCCTTCCATAACTTAGAAGATTCGCTTTCTATCGTAATTTCATATGTGGCTAATGTAATTGGTCAGCGCAAAAATAATACTAAGAAGACTTTTGGGTACAAGCGTGCCGAAATATTGGCTGCTTTTGTCAATTCGATTGTCTTAGTAGTAATAACGTTAATGATGGTAGTTGAGTCATTTAGACGTTTATCAACACCACAACATATTAATGGTAAATTGATGATGATTGTTTCATTGATTGGCTTAGCGGCTAATTTTATTTCAATGCTTATGTTATTGTCGGGATCGAAACATAACCTAAATATTAAGGCAACATTTCTACATATGTTGACAGATACACTGTCTTCAATTGGTGTTTTCGTAGCTTCAATTTTTGTTATTTTGTTTAATTGGAATTGGGTCGACCCACTTATAACAATCGTTATTGCTATTTGGCTCTTAAAAGAGGCATACACGGTCGTTTCAGAAACGATTAATATCCTGATGGAGGCTAGTCCAAAAATTGATTTAGATGCCGTTCAGGACGTAATTTTGACTATTCCGGAAATTGTCAAGGTTCACCATGTCCATGTATGGATGATTGATGAAAATCATATCATGCTAGATGCCCATATCAATGTAAAAAGAAATTGCAATATGAGTGAACTTGATGGTTTATATGATACAGTCGATAAATTATTAAAAGATAAGTTCAATATTACGCATGTAACCTTACAGGCTGAATGCTCAAGAGGGTTAGATAATTCTTTGATCGATTAATAAGAAAGCCGAATTGTGCTAATATTAGTAGGTAATTCTATATGAAAGTTGGGAATGTCGTAATATGGTAAAACTTGTCATGGTCAGGCATGGAGAGAGTATTGCTAATGCTTTAAATCAATATACAGGGTGGAATAACGTTGGTTTGACGCAAGAGGGTGTTGTCCAAGCTCACGTGGCTGCAAAAAAATTACAGGGTTTTTATTTTGATCATGTACATACATCTGTGTTACAAAGAGCTATTATCACAGCTTATATCATTCAAGATGATTTGAACCTTAATTACGTGCCGATTACTAAAACTTGGCGCTTAAATGAACGTCATTACGGAGCTTTACGTGGTCAAAATAAAGATGCTACTAGAAGAGAATTTGGTGTAGCACAAGTGCATCAATGGCGGCGAAGTTTTTATTCTGTTCCACCAGAATTGAAAAAGCCTGATCCAAACGTTGGCCCATATAAATACTACGAGTCTAGTATTATGCCAGTTGCAGAAAGCTTATATGAAGCTTATCAACGAATCATTCCATATTATGTTGATCATGTGGCACCAGAACTACTGGATAACAAGAATCAATTGATTGTTGCTCATGGAAGTACTATCAGAGCTTTGATCAAGTATATTGAAGGTATTAGTGATCAAGATATTGATGGTGTTGAAGTCGAAAATGGAAAACCTTTGATTTATGAATTTGATGAAAAACTAAATATTGTCAGCAGTAATCGTGTTGAAAAATAAATTAATTTGAAAATTATGAAAGTAGTATTGAAGTCGAGAAAGACTTTGGATGCACTTTCATTTTTTTTGATTTTTTGAAGAAAATGCTTTCAATTTTTTTGAAATGCGTTAAACTATTAAAATGGTCTAGATAAGTCATGACATTTTTTTGTGCCAACTCGACTGATTTAGACAAATTAATTGTAATAATATTCAGCACGAGTAATAGAGATTGTATTAATAAGAAACACAAAATTCTTTATGCCAATCAAAATATACCACGTTAAAAAATGATTATTACTAATATTCAGTTAAAACAAGAAGGAGTTTCATAATGAATATTTTAATTGCTTTAATTCCAGCGCTTGGTTGGGGCTTTATGCCAATCATTACTGGAAAAGTTGGGGGATCCCCAGTTAACCAAATGTTCGGTATCGGTGCCGGTGCCACCATTGTTGGGTTAATTTCATTCCTCGTTACACAACCGAGTGTAAGCGCTCAAGCCTTTTGGTTCTCAGTTCTTTGTGGCGCTTTGTGGACAATCGGACAAATTGGACAATTTATTTCTTTCAAGCGTATTGGCGTTTCAGGAACAGTTCCATTATCAACTGTCTTTCAATTAGTTGGTAATTCGATTATCGGGATGTTGATTTTCGGTGATTGGGCAGGTGCACAAGCCAAGGTTATCGGAATCATTGCTTTAGCTATTGTTGTAGTAGGTGCATTGTTGACCTCAGTATCTGATAGTACTGATGGTCAAAAGATGCAATTAAAAGATGCCCTCTTCCTATTATGTACAACCGTAGGTTTTTGGATCTACTCATCATTTCCAAATATGCCAATTGTTAAGGCAGAAAGTTCAACTGGAATTTTTCTACCTGAAATGTTAGGAATCTTATTAGGATCAATTATTTACGCTTTATTTACCGATAAGAATTCATTTAAACAAAAAGAACAATATCAAAATATTATTGCCGGTGTTGCTTGGGGAATCGCTGCTTTTGCTTACATTTTCTCAGCTAAGGCAAACGGTAATACATCAGCTTTCATTTGGACACAACTAAACGTAGTGATCGGAACATTTGGTGGTATTTTCGTACTTCATGAACGTAAGAGCCGCCACGAACTAACCTTTACGATTTTGGGAATTGTCCTTATCGTCGTTGGTAGTGTTGCTACGTCATTTGCATAGTTAAAGATATTAAAAAAAGATGGATAGATTTTGAGAAGGATAAAATCTCAAAGTTTATCCTTTTTTTGTATCTTTAGCAGACAATTGATTGATAAAAATATTTTGAACAGTCATCGATGCTGTAAAGGTAAGAATATTCCAAACAGAGAATAAATTAACCGGAGGAAGCAAAAAATTTAGGTCGCTGTGCAAGTGGTGTAATGGTCGCGACCATTACACCACGGGACGACTTTTGAAATTCGCGTACTTTGCGAAGTTCAAAAGCGAGACTTGAGACCGTTCTTTGGCTCAAGTCGGTCCCCATAGCGACCTAAATTTTTTTGCTTCTGGAGGTGGCATGTTTAATTAATACTGATAGCTCCCATCATGTTTTTCCTTAAGTAGTCAAATTCACCATAGCCACTATATAGGAAAATAAAGCGCTTTCCGTTATAATTAAACTTAATTCTATTCCAGCCATAATAAGTATCTTCATCAATATCGGTAATTTCAGAAATAGGGATAGTGATTTTATCGGTATTAACGATACCTTTTAGTGCTGAGATATAGAGATTATTATTTGAGAACTTAAAGCTAACATAGCCGTAGTTGATACCTGATTTTTGATTAATGATTTGAATGTATGCAAACATAATTTTCACGTCCCTTTCTTGATTCACCTTTATCATAAGATGTAGAACGCGTTTTAAGGCAAGGATAGAGCGTAAAAAAATCAGATTTGTATCGAACTAGTTCGAGAATTAATGCGATTTAGGAGGAGAACAAATTGATCAAACATATCTTTTCTGACATGGATGGGACCTTGTTACAAAGCAACTGTAAAATTAGTGAAAATACTATCAAGACAATTAAGGAAAGCCAAATTCCGTTTACATTGGTTTCGGCTCGCTCACCACAAGAAATGGTTGAATCCATTGCTGACCTTGAATTACATGAACCTCAAATAGCTTTCAATGGTGGCCTGATTTTTCAACAAACACCAAATGGTAAGAAAGTTTTACAGGAAACTCCAATTAATCCAGAGGGCATTAAACAAGTCCTGACGATTCTGAGACAAGATTTTCCGGACATTAGCTGTTCTTTGTATGATTTGGAGAATTGGTACATTGAAAAAGTCGATAAGGGTATTGAATATGAAGCACAGGTTTGTGATTTCGACCCAGTTATTGTTGATTTTGTTTCTTTACTAAAACAGACTGACTTAAAAATTTTTAAAATTATGCTGATTTCGTTTGATGATGCAGAAATGAAAGCATTAAATGAAAAACTACAACATCTAAATAAGGCTGGACTCGCAGTCACGCAATCAGCAAGAAATTATTTGGAAATTACAGATAATTTAGCCAAAAAATCCCGTGGGGTTCAGTATATTCAAGAGTTGGAAGAATTGGCCAAAGATGATTTAGCAGCTTTTGGTGATGGTTATAACGATTTAGTCATGCTAAAGCAAGTTGGTACACCAATTGTGATGGATAACGCTCTGCCAGGTGTTAAAGAATACGCTAAATATGTAACGAAAGATAATGATAACGACGGAGTGGCATACGGGATTTTGAATTATTTAACAGATAAGTGACGTTGGGTTTGCCGCCTCCAGGAGCAAGGAAATTTGGTCGCTGTGGGGACTGCCTGGAGCCAAGGTCTCCAGGATCGATTTTGAGCCTTGCATAAACCGCAAGTCTCAAAATTCGTCCCGTAGTGTAAGCACTAAAGTGCTAACGCCACTTTCACAGTGACCTAATTTCCTTGCTCCTTCCGGCTAGTGTATTCGTTGGTTTGAGTTATGTCTTAAACTCGGCTACTTCTGTGTCAATAAGGATAAGAGTAACAGTGCTTAAAGTATGTTCGCAATTCTCCAGTCTTTAGTTAAATATCTAGTTGTAATGATAGATAGCTTAAAAATTAGTTCTAAGAGAGTTTTGATGTTGTTGCCATATGAGAGAAATACACATATTTAAAATGTACTCAGAGACGAAAAATAAGCTTTAAGATGATTTAGATAAAATGAGTGTTAAACCAAACAAGACTAGTAATCCAATTTTGGGTTGCTAGTCTTGTTTGGTTTAAGGGGAATGGGCGATATATTTTCTTGCTATAAGGGGCTTCATGACATGACAAATTGTCTATCAGTGGGCTTTATCTTTGCTAAAAGTATTGAGACAGTCTATTTTTAATTTAAAATTATTAATCAACTAATAATTAACAGAATTTACTGGTTTCTTAATAAAGGTAGGCGATAAAAATGGTGAAGGTTTTTGCACGTAAGTTAAATTGGAAACCTCTGTTTAATAGTCTAATTTTTGGTACTGCAATTGGGACTTTTATTTATATTTTATTAAAACATGATTTGTTGCTGGGCATTGTCGTAGGAGTGATTGCTTTCTTGATTCAGAGCGTCATCATTTATCCACGTTATCTACCTAGTCTTTATGGGTGCTGGAAGATTTCTGAAGGAGCTGTCTCATATTACGATTACAGTACTTGGACGAAACGGATTCAAGCTATATTCTTACCAGTTGTGAAAAAGCAAAAATCCGTCTCATTTGATAATATTATGTCGTATTCGCTAGTAGTTTCCAAAAAAGCCGATAAGTGGACGCCACATTATATTTTATTGAAATTGGATAACGGTCATAATGTCGCCTTGGATTTATCTTGGAACTTGTTGAAATCAGGAGAACCAGGTAAGGATGTTGAATGGGTTGTTGATTTTATTACGAATAAGCTCCATCAAAAAACAGTTCAAGTTTTACAAGTATAGAATTTTTGTCCGTTAGAATATAAAAAAGTAAGGGCTGTGACATAACTATTTTTGTCTTAAACGTGCAGCATAAACGTGGAACAAAACACAGTTTTTCCCCTTAAGTCAAAAGGCACCAGCAATCCAAAATCGGATTACTGGTGCCTTTTGTTTTAATGTTCGAAAGCTGAAACTGTTTTGTCCCACTCTTTAATCTTCGTCGTCATCGTCGATTTCTTCGTCAACTTTAATATCTTTCAAGGCTGAGCGATCTTTACGGACGAGGCGTAATCGATTGAGTGAAACTTTACCAAGAACTAATGGAACACGTTCTTCAACTACATCACTGTATGATAGTCCAAACCAGTTAGCTGGTGAAATAAACTTTTGTAGGAAGAAGCGCATATGAATAACACTCTTCTTCAAACTACTGATTTTCGTATCTGGTGAGAGAACTTCTTTAATAATAGCAAATGAGAAGTCACCAACATCACGATCAGGAATAGTTGTATATTTCTGTGGTTGTGGCTTGATTTCACCATTTGACATCATATCGTTAACAACTTGACGTAAGTAAACGTTAACCTTTTGGTCAACTCTGAAGCCTAAGTAAAGTTGAACGCTGACCATGTAGTCAGTATCAAAAGTTTCAACACTATAAGCTGCAGTATAAGGTTCGTCAGTAACATTAACTGTTACAAACCAATAAACTTGAGCTCGTTTTGGACGTTTATCAAGAATTGAATAAAGAATATTCTTTTTAATACGATAACCGTCGTGAATCTTTGTTAGGTAAACCAAGTTAGTAGTGTAAAGTGGGTAACTTGGATCTTTTCTTAAATCGTTTAATTGATGTTTAAAAGCTAGTAATGAAACAAAGTGGCTCCGGTAAGTGTTATCGTCTTTGAGACGTTCGCCGTATCTCCAAATGAACATAACAGCAATAAGTAAAGCGGCAATAAACATTGTAATGTAAGCACCGTGAATAAATTTACTACTGTTAGTTACGAAGAAGATACTTTCAATGATAAAGAAGAAACTGATAATAACCGTTGTAAAAATCCGGTTGGCACGTTTCATCAACAACCATTGATGGAGCAAAATTGTTGTCATAAGCATTGTGATAGTAATTTCTAGACCATAGGCATTTGACATGTTTTCTGAAGTTTTGAAATAGAAAACAATGAACAAACAAACGACCCAGATAATTGAGTTAACTGTTGGGATATAAAGTTGACCCTTGAAGTTAGTTGGATAGTAAGTTTTCAATCTTGGGAAAATCTTCAACTTAGTAGCTTCAGATACCAATGTGTAAGAACCAGAGATCAATGCTTGAGAAGCAATGATAGCTGCCATAGCTGAGAGGAAGATTCCAAAGAGTCTGAAGTCAGCAGGAATGGATTGGTAGAACGGATTCATCGCTGAACCCATGTTTTGAAGTGCGTGATTATCCTTTACACTCAAAATCCATGTAGCTTGTCCTAAATAACTTAGTAACAGACAGATTTTAACGAAAGGCCAACTAGTATAAATATTTGGTCGACCAACGTGTCCCATATCAGAATAAAGGGCTTCAGCACCAGTAGTAGCAAGGAAAATACTACCTAGGATGAAGACGCCACGAATATTGATTGGACTTCTGAGTAATTCAAAAGCATAGTACGGATTCAAAGCTCTGATCATTGACCAGTCAGATGAAAGGTTAAGAATTCCCATTAATCCAAGGAATGCGAACCATATCAACATGATGGGACCAAAGGCACGACCAATTAATTGTGTACCAAATCTTTGGATAAAGAAGAGGGTCGACAAAATAATCAGCGTGACTATGATTACCTGGTTTTGCGTACTGATTAGGACAGTGTTGTGTATCGCAATGCCCTTTAAACCTTCAATGGCGGCTGTAACAGTAACAGCTGGTGTCATCATACCATCGGCTAAGAAGGTTGCCCCACCGACCATAGCCGGAATGATCAGCCACTTAGCGCGTTTCCTGACTAAGGTATAGAGGGCAAAAATTCCACCTTCACCTCGGTTATCAGCACGAAGAGCAATTAAAACATACTTAATTGTCGTGACTAAAGTCAGTGTCCAAAAAATTAATGAAACACTGCCTAGAATAAAGTTGGTGGACATTTTTTCCAGTCCACCATTCCCAACCATCAAAGAGTGCATAACGTATAGAGGAGAAGTACCAATGTCCCCATATACGATTCCCAAAGCAATTAGGAATCCTGCAACACTTTTCTTTGAATGGGGGTTATTCTTCAATGAATTTAGTTGTGTCTTTTCCATATAAATAATCTCCAAAAATAAACAGTTCAACCGCGATTATAACATTAGAATTGCTAGTATGAAACCACTTAATTTTGGTCTAGTGGGTTTCGCTATATATCAAAGCAATCACTTGATAATGGTATTAATCTGTTTGAATTGGAACCACTAATGAAGAATCATTTGCTTGAACTGTGTATTTGATATTTTGATTGCCACGAACGGTCATACCAAAGTCAGTGGCATAAACAATCAAACCTAATTGATGTCCCTTGAGCAACTTATAAAATGTTGGTTGTAGTTCAACACCAACATTATAGAAAATATTTGGCTTTAGTTCATCTACTTTATAGTTATTTTCACGATTCTGTAAGTTTATATGACCTTTAGTGATCATTTTGAATGGGGTTGAGGCAGCAGTTGTAAATTCTCGTAAGTCATCCTCACGCCAGTCGTAAGTTTCAGCTAGACTATTTTTAGCTAATAAAGTTGGAGAAACGGTTAAGCGTTTGGCATCACCGTAGTCAATTAATTGGAAACTAAGTAATCCAATATCGTTACTTGAACTGACTTTCAGATTCAAGCTGACTTTACCATCAATTGTTAAATCGTCGGATAGGCGGTTGGTCTTATAAATTAGTTGGTTATCGGATAGTTTATCGTCAGCCGCAACTAGATTTTGCTCCCAAGTATCGTTATGCTTGGCATAATTGTCAAAGATGGTTTGATCTAAATGATCTTGGAATGTTTGAAGATTTTCTGTAACAGGTTCAGTTGTTAATTTATCAATTGATAAATTATATTTAATTTGTGAATTTTCGGCGTTAGACCAGTCTTTGCAAGTTATCCAATTTTCTGGCTTCGTATTATCTTGGATAATAACATTAGGAATGATTTCCTTTGCTTGGTTATCGATACCGAGTAGTTCATAAGTCAACCAGAGATTGATGATATCGTTATAGTCAATCGAACGAAAAGCATTGATATAAATATGTTGGCCTTGATGCAAGATGAGCTTTTGCGTAACGCCGTTATGTTTGATTCCGTTCCAAAGACGTTCAACATTACGAGGCTTAACGTTCCAATCATTCAGACCATGGACCATGAAAACATCTGCCGTAATATTTTTGAAGTTCTTATGATAGTTACGAGCGTCCCAGAAAGTATTGTAATCACCTGTGGTACGATCTTGACCTTTTTCAATAGCTTTAACTTGGTTTGACCACTTGTCTTTAATGTTGTGGAAATCACCAGGTTGGAGGCGTCGACTGAAAGTTTCTTCAGCTAAAACATCGGCATCTTCGCCCGGAAAACCACCAGGGCAATGACTAAACCACCGTCACGATAGTAGTCATACCAACTAGAGATAGCGGCTTCACTGATAACTGTTTTGAGTCCAGTAACACCAGTAGTAGCAGCGGCTGTGGCTAAGGTTCCTAAGTATGAGCGACCAGTCATGGCGACTTTTTTATTAGACCACCATGCTTTGATTTCAATATTGTCAGTTCGATTAGTAAAGGCAGGTAATTGACCAGTTAGCCATTTAATGATTGAAACAGTTGAAGTAGTCTCTTCAGGATCACCAGTTGTTCTAAAGCCATCTGAATCTTTGGTTCCGATACCGGCCATGTAGACAACGGCAAAGCCACGGGCTAAGAAGTAATCATTTAATGTATAAGAACTTTCACGAGCAAAAGTTTGTTCAGCACGTTTTGTTTCACCGTTAACCGTTCTTGGCTCGGGAATTATTGGGTCATCGTTATGATACTCAATGTCAGAGTATTGAAGATTGTTTGGTGTTTTACGTGTTAAAGGTACGTTGACGTTATGGGTGAGTTTTTCACCAGTTTCATCATTAGTTCCTTGGTTGTATGGGCTGGCTGTGTAAAGAACTGGGACTTTCAAGCCATTTTCAGTTTCACTGGGACGCAAAATCTCAGCTTTTAAAAGGTCACGTTTGCCGTCATGGTCACTGTCTTGTGGAGATTCAACATAGACAACTTCACGAATTAATTCATGTGGATCAAAGACGGGTAAGGTTTTACCATTGAATAATAGCGGCTTAGTTACTTTGCCATAAAATTTAGTGAAATATCCTTTAGTAGCAAGTGAGTCAAGATAAGTTTGACCAACTTTATTATGAGTTGCCAATAACCAATACCAAGCAGATTTTAATTCTTCAATCGTAAATGTATCGCCGTTATGATCAGCAATCATCAATTGGATTTTCTTCATTGCGGCCAAAGGATCAGAGAATGAAAAATCAACGTCTGGGTTAAATTTTAAAAGTTGTAACGCTACATTATAAAAAGCGGTAACTGAAACATGTGTCGCTGAATCTAAGTAATCATTTAAATTTTGTTCTGGTGTTGCCATATAAGTTTTTAATTCTTCTTCAAAAGTTGAGGAAGTTTTAGCTTCTAAAAAACTTTTACTTAAAAAACTGATCCACAATTGAATCGGATTGGTTTCAGATTCATTATCTTTATCAAGGAATCCAATTTCAGTCAGCTCTTTTAATTGATCTGTAAAGTCTGTTGGACGAATTGCAAATTGGTTATTTTTCATAGAAACAACTCCTTTATTAGATATTAATTTTATTATAGAGCAGTGGGGAAGTTTTTACCTGTTTACTGAAAGATATTAAGTTAGGCATGCCGCCTCCAGGAACAATGAAATCAGGTCGCTGTGGGGACCGATTCGAGCCAAGGTCTCGAATCTCGACTTTGAACCTCGCAAAGACCGCGAGTTTCAAAGTTCGTCCCGTGGTGTAAGAGCTAAAGCTAACGCCACTTTCACAGCGTCCTGATTTCATTGCTCCCTCTGGCTAGTTTATTCGTTGTTTTTTATACAGCATGTTGAATTTGCAGATTACTATTTTTATTGCCTTAAAGATTAGAGCACCATACTTAAAGTATATTTTTAAATTTCTAACTTTTAGTTATTTAATTTAAATTCATTGAACTATGAAATGTATGAAACTATCGTTATTTATAAAAAAGAAGTCCCAGAAACTAGAACCTTTTGTTCTGAGCTTTCGAGGACTTCTTTTGATTTATTTTTGATATTTAGATATTAAGCTAATGCGCCCATTGGATCCCATGGTGCCAATACTTTTGGATCTTTTGATTCTGTTTCAAAGGTATTCTTAAGATCTTCTGGTAAGTATTTCTTGTTGATAACTAGTTGATAAACGAATTCATCGAACCATGAGTCGCTCATTACGAAGTAACCTTTAGTTCCAACTTTTTCACCCCATGAGTTTTCAACTTTCCACTTCAATGGGTTACCATTTTCGTCTAAGTCAACACCTGTAATAACCATGGCGTGTGTCATCATACTTTCGATGTAATCAAGGCGTTCTGCTTTGGTCATCTTCAAGTCGGTATTTAGTAGGCCTTCAAGATCATAAATGTTTGTATCCATGATACCAATCTTACGGTCTGAACTTTGACCAACATCACTACCGAACCAAACAGTTTCGCCGGCTTGGAGTTGTTTAACAGCTAACTTCTTGAAGTCATTGATTTCAAGGTTCAAGTGGCGTACTTGGCGACCACCAACGACATTACCTAACATTTCAACGGTATAAACGTGATTGTATGGTTTGTCAGCTGTTGGGGCGTTGATTGTTGAGATATAACTGTCTAAGTCCCAGCCAACATATTTCTTGAAGAATTCTTGAGGTGTGATACCTGTTTCTTTGTGATAATTTTTATCATCGTCACGGTAAGCCCAGTCGAATTTGGTAGGTGGAACGCCAACTGTGTAAACCAAAATCTTGTAGATTTCGCTTAGAAGTTCATTCTTCTTACGTTCGATATCTTCAGCAGATTTATTATCATTAACAAGGTCACGCAAGATAATAGCATCTTTACGTAATTTTTTATTAAGAACATTATTTAGTTCGGAAGAGTTTGTACGACTGAATGTATCTGGCATAACAGCCTTAGGAACAACACCATATTTTTGAACTAGTGCCATAACCATATCCCATTGACCACCGTCTTGTTGAGGTGTTGCCATTAAAAAGTCAACTTTACGGTCGCCAGTAGGTAGGGCAGCTGTGTTGATAACATTTTCAAAGAAGTAATTTGATTTTTCTAGTTTATCCCAGAAAAGCATGTAGCCTTGTGATAATTCGAATCCCTTAATTTTGAAATTATCTTGAAGAGGGTGTCTCATTGTGTTCAATGCTGCGAAAACCCAGCATAATCCAGATTGCTTTTGATCGGCAACTTTACCAGTATCAATTTCAACTGAGAAAGTAGGGTCCATGGCAACTTTTGAAGCCATTGTTTCACTTGATTTGAACAAACCGTTGTTAGCTACTGCATTTTTAATTGCAGAAGAACCAGGTGTGTTTTCAAATGCAGTTTTAAATTTATCTAATTCTGATGATGTGATTTCTTTAGTCATACAATAATCTCCTCTATCTGATATTTTCAATTACTTTAGGTCCATCGTCATAACCAACGATAATAGTATTAACTATATCAAGAAATAGTCCATGTGCAACTATTCCAACTTGATGATCTAACCAATCGGCTAGTAGATGAGGGTGCTTAATTTCGCCCATCTTTAAATCAATAACGTAATTTTTATTATGTGTTAAAACACGGTCGCCTTTATCATCTAAACGGAATTCAGGATGCAAGTCTTCTTTTTGAAGATCGACAAAAGTCTTTTCACAACCGAAAGGAATAACTTCAAGTGGTAATGGAAAACTTCCCAAAGTGTCAGCCAATTTTGATTGGTCGACGATCCAAATGTTTTTGGTGGAATTAGTTGCAACCATTTTTTCAAGTAAGTGGGCAGCACCGCCACCTTTAATACCTTGGTAGTTTTTATCGATTTGGTCGGCACCATCAATTGTTAAGTCAATATGATCAACATCATTTAAATCTTTGGTTGGAATACCTAAAGATTTAGCTTGTTTTTCTGAACGGGATGAAGTTGTCACCGCAACGATATTTTTAATTTCACCGGCTTGATAACGTTTGCCAAGTTCCTCAATCATATAATAAACAGTAGAACCAGTACCTAGTCCGACAACAGAATCACTCTTGATGTAGTCAACAGACTTGATGCCAACGGCTTTCTTTAATTCATTTTGATCCAACTAATTTTCCCCCTTTTTTAATAGCTCTTGGTAATTTTCAGCTAACAAAAATCTGATTTCTGGTTTTCTTTCAAAAGTAGCTTTAGCGTACTCACAAACTGGGACGATTTTGAGCCCCTTCAAATCAGCAAAATCTAAAGCAGCGTTCAAAAGTTTACCAGCCAATCCTTGTCCACGATATGAATCGCTGACATAAGTGTGATCAAGTGAAATAACTCCATCTTTAACAGCGGAATAAGTGATTTCACCAATCATTTCGTCATTATCTTCAAGAAAGAAACGACCGTCCTCATGTTTCATTTCCATAAAATTACCTCCTGCTTTTTAATTAACTAAGGGATGCCGCTTCCGGAAGGGAGAATTGTTATCCTGCTGTGGGACCGGTCTGAGCCAAGGTCTCAGACCTCGATTTTGAGCCTTGCACAAACCGCAAGTCTCAAAATACGTCCGTGGAGTAAGAGCTAAAGCTCTAACTCCGCTATCACTGCTGGATAACAATTCTCCCTCCCTCCAGCTAAATTACTATGGAATTTAATTGTTTAATTATCAATTTATAATCATTATCTAGTAATCATTCAATTAAGTTAGCTGGAAGTCGTGATTGAGTTAGTTAGCAGTGGTGGTGTTAGGACGGTGATTTTCCGTTCTTACAGCACGGGACGAGTTTTGAGATTTGCAAATTGTCAAAGCTCAAAATCGAGCCTAGAGGCCTTGGCTCCAAGCGGTCACCACAGCAGACTGACTCAATCACGACTGGAGGCGGCATCAAAAAAAACCACCTTAAGTTAAATTTAATATAATACTACTCTATTATAAGAAGAAAGTCAGTGTAATGAATAGTTTTATAGCTTCTAAAATGCTATTATTTTAGATATCTAATGCTTAAGGAGTTTTCGATTTGACTAAAAAACGTGGATTTGAAATTGTAAAAAAATACGAAGGTAAAGATATTAATTTACCAGTTCGTCAAACTAAAAATGCCGCAGGATATGACATTGAGAGCGCTGAAGATTTTGTAGTGCCTTCAATTTGGAAGTTCGGTGTGCTCAATGTTTTGAAATTTTTGCTCAATAAAGGCAAAATGGATGATGATAAAATTGCTGAAGTTCAAAAGTCAATTAAACCAGTTTTAGTTCCAACCGGTGTTAAAGCATATATGCAAGACGATGAAGTGTTAATTATTGCCAGTCGTTCTAGCAACCCATTGAAGCGTGGCTTATCAATTCCTAATGGTATTGGTGTTGTTGATGCTGATTATTATAATAATGAAAGCAACGAGGGAGAACTGTTTGTTCAATTGATCAACTTTTTCCCAGTTGATTATACTGTTAAAAAGGGTGAACGTTTGGCACAAGGTATTTTCATCAAATATCTAACAACTGATAATGATGAAGGCGGATTAACGAAACGTAATGGAGGATTTGGTTCTTCAGGAATATAATAAGAAAGGAACTATTTTATTGGCAAAAGTTAAAACGAAATTCGTATGTCAAAATTGTGGCTATGTTTCACCAAAGTATTTAGGACGTTGTCCTAACTGTGGTGTCTGGAATCAAATGGTTGAAGAAGTTGAACATCCAGAAGCTGCCAAAGCTAGTGCAACTCCCAGTCGTCGAGTTAGTGACGTTGAAGCAAAGCCTATGAAGTTAAATGAGGTATCTTTTGAGAAGGAGCCTCGAGTTGAAACTGATTTGGGTGAATTAAACCGAGTACTTGGTGGCGGTATCGTCCCAGGATCATTGATTTTGATTGGTGGTGATCCTGGTATTGGTAAATCGACGTTGTTAACACAAGTATCAGGACAATTGGCCAAAGATGGTAGTAAAGTTTTGTATGTTTCTGGTGAAGAGAGTGCTTCACAAATTAAAATGCGTGCCGATCGGATTGGGGTCAAGGGTGACAATTTGTACCTTTATCCCCAAACCGATATGAGTTATATCCGTGAAACGATTGATGAAATGCACCCAGATTATTTGATTATTGATTCTGTCCAAACAATGGATGAGCCAGAAATTACCTCAGCTGTCGGTAGTGTTTCACAAATTCGTGAAGTAACAGCCGAGTTAATGAATATTGCTAAACAACAAAATATTACTGTTTTTGTCGTTGGTCATGTGACCAAAGGTGGGGCCATTGCCGGTCCAAAAATTTTGGAACATATGGTTGATACTGTTCTATACTTTGAAGGGGATACTCACCACAGCTATCGAATTTTGCGTTCAGTGAAAAATCGTTTTGGTTCAACTAATGAGATTGGTATTTTTGAAATGCGGACAAAGGGCTTAGTTGAAGTTGCTAATCCATCGGAGATCTTTTTGGAAGAACGTTTAGCTGATGCCAATGGTTCCGCCGTGGTTGTTTCCATGGAAGGTACGAGACCAATTTTGGTAGAAATCCAATCATTAATCACACCAACAGTTTTTGGGAATGCCAAAAGAACTGCCACAGGTTTAGATCACAACCGCGTTTCTGTGATCATGGCAGTGTTGGAAAAACGTGGCAACTTGATGCTTCAAAATCAAGATGCCTACTTAAAGTCGACTGGTGGTGTAAAGTTGGATGAGCCAGCTATTGATTTAGCTTTGGCCATGTCAATCGCATCAAGTTATAAAAATACTGGGATTCCTGGAACAGATTGTTTCGTTGGTGAAGTTGGTTTGACAGGTGAAGTTCGTCGCGTTAACCGCATTGATCAGCGTGTCAATGAAGCCGAAAAACTAGGCTTTAAGCGTATTTTCATTCCCAAGAATAATCTCGGTGATTGGTCGAAAGACAATAAAATTCAAATAATCGGTGTTAGTACAGTATCAGATGCAATGAACAAAATTTTCTAATGAGGAGGTTTTTATGCGAAAAATTGTAATAAATATAATTTTTGCACTGTTAGGTATCGCTGTCGGAATTACCGTTTTACCTAGCTTGTGGGAAGTATCAGGTTTAGCAGGAATTGCTTTTATCAATAACGGCTATTTTGATGGACTTATTGGATGTATTATATTTTATTTTGTGTCGTTCTTGTTTGTTAAACCAATCTTGAATTTGAATCAACAAATTGAAAAATATCTTAATTCAAGATCACCCGGCTGGATCATTTATGGCTCAGGATTTTTAATTGGTGGTTTAGTTTTAGCTAATATTATTTCAATTCCGTTTTATATGATGCACAATATGTTCTCAAATGTTATTCCAGTTATTTTAATGATTGTTTTTGGCTGGATCGGTTTTCGAATGGGAACGAGTCGTCGGAATGATTGGAACAACTTTTCGATTTCAAAACGAAATAATAATAAAACAGCAGCAGATAAGAATAATGAGATTGCTTCTGAGGGTGAAGTAACTCGTCGTTCAGCCAAAAAAGATTTTTATCCATATAAAATTTTGGATACATCAGTGGTGATTGATGGTCGTATTCATCAATTAGCACAAACGGGATTTTTGGAAGGTAAGTTGATGATTCCGGACTTCGTTGTTCATGAGTTACAACTAATTTCCGATTCTAGTGATAATCAAAAGCGTGAACGTGGACGTCGTGGTTTAGATATCTTAAATGAAATTAAGATGGATCAAACGATTAATTACGAAACAACAACGCGTGATTATGATAATATTCCAGAAGTGGATATGAAATTGCTTAAATTAGCTAAAGAAATCGGTGGTGCTGTCATCACAAATGATTATAATTTAAGTAAGGTAAGTGAATTTCAAAATGTTCAAGTGCTTAACATTAACGAACTAGCCAAAGTTTTGAAACCAATGGTTTTGCCAGGAGAAACGATGACTGTTAAAGTTATAAAAGAGGGTACTGAAAGAGAGCAAGGTGTCGCATACCTAGAGGATGGTACGATGGTCGTTGTTGAAGAAGGTAAATACTTCATTAACAAGGATGTCGATGTCGTCGTAACTAGTGCATTGCAAACTGATGCTGGTAAAATGATATTCGCAAAGCCTAAGCATTCAATGCATGGTATCCAAGAAAAGAGTAGTGCCAAAGAGAATTCCAATAACCATAATAATGGCGGTTCAAACAAAAACCATAACAGTAATGGCAAACGGAATTCAAATCGGAACAACTCGAGAAATAAAAGGGGAGAACACAGAAATGGCAAAAAAGTCAGATAACAAAATTCGTGTAAGATATGCACCAAGTCCAACAGGTCACTTGCACATTGGGAATGCTAGAACAGCTATCTTTAACTACTTGTTCGCACGTAGTCACAAGGGAACTTTCGTAATCCGTATCGAGGATACAGATACAAAGCGTAACGTTGAAGGTGGTACAAAGAGTCAACTAGAAAACCTTAAATGGCTTGGCGTTGATTGGGATGAAGGTCCAGATGTCGGTGGAGATTATGGTCCTTACCGTCAATCAGAAAGAAAAGAAATTTATCAAAAATATATTGATGAATTACTTGAAAAGGGCTTAGCTTACAAATCATATCTGACTGAAGAACAACTAACAAAGATGCGTGAAGATCAAGAAGCTCATGGTCAAATGCCACACTACGAATATGAATTTGCAGGTATGACAGAAGAAGAAAAAGCTGCCAAGATCAAAGAAGCTGAAGATGCTGGTTTACAACCAGTTGTCAGATTCCACGTACCACATGCTAAAAATTACGAATGGGACGATATCGTAAAGGGTAAAGTTTCAATCGGTTCAGACACTATCGGTGGCGATTGGGTTATCCAAAAGCGTGACGGTATGCCTACATACAACTTTGCGGTTGTTATTGATGACCATTTGATGGAAATCTCTCACGTGCTTCGTGGTGATGACCACGTTGCTAATACACCAAAACAATTGATGATTTATGATGCCCTTGGCTGGGAAGCACCTAAGTTCGGCCATATGACACTTATCATCAATACTGAAACTGGTAAGAAATTAAGTAAACGTGATGAATCAATTCTCCAATTCATCGAACAATATCGTGAATTAGGTTACTTACCAGAAGCTATGTTTAACTTCATTACTTTACTTGGCTGGTCTCCAGTGGGTGAAGATGAATTATTCACACGTAAGCAATTTATCAAGATTTTTGATGAACATCGTTTGAGCAAATCACCTGCTAAGTTTGACCAAAAGAAACTTGAATGGGTCAACAACCAATACGTTAAGACAGCTGATGTTAGTGAAATTACTGACTTAGTTTTGGGTAATTTGATTGAAGCTAAACGGATTGATGCTGAACCAAGTACTGATGAAATTCAATGGGTCAGACATTTAACAGAACTTTACATGCCACAAATGAGTTATACACAACAAATCGTTGACTTGTCAGATGTCTTCTTTAATCAACCAGAACATCTAACTGATGACGAACAAAAAGAACTTGCTGACGATGATGCCAAGGCTGCTATTACTGATTTGAAGGGTAAGTTAGAAAAGATTACTCGCTTCACAGCTACACAAATTATGGCTGCTATTCAATCAGTTAGAGCTGATACTGGTGTTAAGGGTAGAAAACTTTACATGCCAGCTAGAATTGCTGCTACAAGAACAATGCATGGTCCAGCTATTGCTGAAACAATCGAATTGTTTGGTAAAGAAAAAGCCCTTGCTAATATCGACAAGACTTTGAAGGAAATGAACTAGTTCGTTTCAAATAAAAATAAAACAGAAAAGAGGTTGAAGGAAAACTTAGTTTGCCTCAACCCCTTTTTTATATAGGTGAAGATTATGTTGAAAATTTTTAATACCTTAACAAGAGAAAAAGAAGAATTTAAACCAATAACACCTAACCAAGTTAATATGTATGTCTGTGGACCAACTGTGTATAACTATATTCACATTGGAAATGCCCGTTCAATCGTAGCTTTTGATACTGTCCGTCGTTATTTAGAATTCTTAGGTTATGACGTGAAATTTGTCTCAAACTTTACTGATGTTGACGATAAGATGATCAAAGAAGCTAATAAAGAAGGTATTACCGTACCGGAAGTAGCTGATCGATTCATCAAAGCATTTTATGAAGATATTGCTGCAATCAATGTTCAAAAAGCGACAATTAATCCACGAGCAACTGATAATATTCAAGAAATTATTGATTTCATCAAGGATCTAGTTGCCAAAGACTATGCTTATGAATCACAAGGGGATGTTTTCTACCGTGCTCGTAAGTTTAAACATTATGGTGAATTGTCTGATCAAAATATTGACCAATTGGTTGAAGGTGCTAGTGAACACGTTGGTGATACTGAGTTTTCTAAGAAGCAAGATCCAATTGATTTTGCTCTATGGAAGAAAGCTAAACCAGGTGAGATCAAATGGGATTCTCCTTGGGGTGAAGGTCGTCCAGGTTGGCATATTGAATGTTCAGTTATGTCCACAAAATATTTAGGTGATACCTTTGATATCCATGGTGGTGGTCAAGATTTGGAATTTCCACACCATGAAAATGAAATTGCTCAAAGTGAAGCCAAGACCAGTAAGAAATTTGTTAATTATTGGATGCACAATGGTTTTGTAACGGTTGAAAACAATGAAAAAATGAGTAAATCATTAGGTAACTTTGTCACGGTCCATGATTTAGTTAAAACAACTAATCCACAAGTTTTACGTTTCTTCTTGTCGTCAACACATTACCGTCGTCCGCTTGAATATTCCAAAGCTAATTTACAAAAAGCTGCCGATAATTTGGATAAAATCAAAACAGCTTATAATAACTTGAAATTCAGACTCGATGGTGCTGAAGATGCCAGTGATATCAATGACATTCAGACACAAGTTGCTAAAATCGTAACTGATTTTAAGACTGCTATGAACGATGATTTTAACGTCCAAAATGGCTTGACAGAAATCTTTAATTTGGTTAGCTTAGCAAATAATTATGCTGCATCAGAGACAGTTGCTAAAAATGCAGCAAATGTTATCCTAGAAGCTATGGTTAAATTGACTAGTATTTTGGGTGTTAAATTAGATGATCAACAAGATCTATCTGAAGAAATCCAACAAATGGTCGATCAACGTGATGAAGCTCGCGCAAATAAAGATTTTGCGACAAGTGATAAATTGCGAGACCAACTAAAGGATATGGGTGTGATCTTAGAAGATACACCACAAGGAACACGGTGGCATATTAATGACTGATGTTAAAAAATTTAATGGCGTAACTTTGGCATATTTAGGGGATGCTGTTTATGAAGTTTTTATTCGTGAACACTTACTCGAAAAAATATCGTCAAAGTTAATGAATTACAGCACCAAGCAAAACATTACGTTTCTGCAAAAGCACAAGCATCCTTAACTACTTTGATGCTTGATAAAGATGTTTTATCTGAAGAAGAAATTCGTATTTACAAGAATGGTCGTAATGCGAAGAAACAAACAAAAGCAAAGAATACAAGTGTCGTCACATATCATATGTCCACTGGTTTTGAAGCAGTTTTTGGCTATTTAGATATTACTGGCAACAAAGAACGTGTGAAAGAACTAGCACAATGGTGCATAAATGAAGTAGAGACAGGTGAAGCAGATGACAGACAATTCAAATAGTAATGACATTGAGTTAGTTTATGGCGTCCATTCAGTAATCGAATTATTGAAATCGGCCACAGCTAATCAACGTGTTAATAAGGTTTTAGTGCAAAAGGGACTTTCCAGTGAACATATTGCTGAAGCAATCAAGCTCGCTAAAAGAGATCGTTTGATTGTTCAAGAAGTACCAAAGAATAAATTAGATGATATTAGTGATGGCGGTAATCACCAAGGTATGGCAGCCTATATTGCTTCATATCAATATGCTGAAATGGATGATATCTTCAAAAATGCTGAAGAAAAGGGTGAAGATCCATTCATCTTGATTTTGGATAAAATTGAAGATCCCCATAATTTGGGTTCAATTATGAGAACGGCTGACGCTGTTGGTGTACACGGAATTATTGTTCCTAAGCATCGTTCAACTGGATTGACTTCCGTAGTTGCGAAAACTTCAACTGGTGCGATTGAACATGTGCCCGTTGTGCGTGTGACTAATTTAGTTAATACTATCAAGGACTTGAAGAAACGTAATATTTGGGTCTTTGGAACAGCTATGGAAGGTGACAATTACCGTAACTGGAATGCCAAGGGAGCTGTTGCTCTGATTATCGGTAACGAAGGTAAAGGAATTTCTCCATTAGTCTTAAAACAAGCTGACCAAACCTTGAATATTCCTATGGTTGGACATGTTCAAAGTTTGAATGCTAGTGTAGCAACAGGTATTTTGTTGTATCAAGCTTTTGCTTCTAGACATGCTTAATACTATTAACGTGTGGTGTTAGCTAACCATGTCTTTCTCTTTCCGACTAGTTCATTCTTTATTTTTGAATCCATAGTGAATCATTTTAAGTATTATTATGTCGTTGATGACTAGAATTGTAGGATACGGAGTATATTTTGATTTTAAAAGTAATTTTAAATTCGTGGTTAAAAAATCAATTAGCGGTTCTTTCTTAATTTTGGTTATAGAATAGAAAATAAAAAAGGTTAGATATCTCTTCCGGGTATAAATCCGGAAAAATATCTAGCCTTTTGCTTATGTTAAATTTCAAATAATAAATGTATTAGTCTCTGGGTGCAAGAAATGTTGGCAGTAGTGAAGGTGGCGTTGGCGCTTTAGCGCCTATACCACGGGACGAGTTTTGAACTTCGCACACTTTGCGAAGTTCAAAATCGAGATTGGAGGCCGCACTCCGGCTCCAATCGGTCCCCACAGCGCCAACATTTCTTGCACCCAGAGACGGCAACTAAAGTTGAGAAAGAACCCAATTAGCACTACGCGGTATTACTAATAAATTTGCTTCCGAAAGTGGAATTTATCAATAACTTATAAAACGAATGATTAAATATTATTCGCTTTTTTTGTAAACAAACGTTCGCTAGAATGTAGGAAATATTCCGTGTTATCGTATAAGAGTAAATTGTTGTCCGTAATATACGTACTGAATGGAAAACTCAGAGACATTATGGATCGAACAGCTTCGGGATTTCGGAGATTCGGAAGCCCTAGCAAAACTTATCATGAAGTATCGTCCTATGATTGATAATACAATCAGGCAGTATTTTGTTTCGAGTTATGATCGTGATGATTGGTATCAAGAAGCACGGATAGTTTGCCATGATTCTTGCATCAAGTTTGATGGTTCTCAAGGTTCGAAATTTGGTAGTTTTTTTAAAATGAAATTTAAGCATCGTGTAATAGATTTAGTTCGTTATTCTAATTCAGCAAAGAGAAAAATAAATGGGATGACTGAATCATTAGATGATATTGATGAGTCCCACATGATTATGCAAAGTCCGAAAGATTCAATTGAGTATTGTGATCATATTCAACAAGTTACGCTAGGTATGACGCTTAAAGAATTGACTGCTTTACAATATACTTTGGGAAAATTTTCGATTGAAGAAGCTTGTGATTTGGCAAAAGTTGATCGTAGAAGCTTATTGATAATAACGTATCGATGTAAAAAGATGATTAAGAAAAAATCAGACAATCTTGTTTATGAGTGATTTGTCATGAGATTGCAATGGACAAACAAGACTCCAGAGTTTACAATTAATAAGATTAAGATTAGATTTTGGAGATAAACATGGGATTAAGAAAAGTCGCCCTTGCTTGTACTGTCTGTGGTTCAAGAAATTATACAATTACTGAAAACCCAAGCAGAACAGAACGTCTTGAAGTAAAGAAGTTTTGTAAGCACTGTGGTAAACATACATTACATAAAGAAACAAGATAATTCTGGAGGAACAAATGAAACTATTTAAATTTTTTGGTAGTGTCAACAAAGAAATGAAATTAGTTGTTTGGCCTACATTTAAAGAAAACAGACGTGACACATGGATCGTTATTGCTACATCATTGATGTATGCAGTCTTCTTTGCTCTAGTTGATTGGGGTCTAATTACATTATTACAACACTTTGTAATGGGTAAATAGATTGTAAGACATCGTAAAATTTGTTATTATGTTTGTAACGAGAAAAACTTCGACCTAGTTCGGAGTTTTTTTATTTTGAATTTTTGGAGGAAATTATGGCTGAAGCTGGCGAAAAACAATGGTATGTATTACATACTTATTCAGGATATGAAAACAAAGTTAAGGAAAATCTAGAATCACGTGCTCAATCAATGGGTATGGAAGATTACATTTTCCGTGCAGTAGTACCTGAAGAAGAAGAAACAAAAGTTAAAAACGGTAAAGAAAAGAAAGAAATGGAAAAGACTTTCCCTGGCTATGTTCTAGTAGAAATGGTTATGTCTGATGAATCATGGTTCATCGTTCGTAATACACCAGGTGTTACCGGATTTGTCGGCAGTCACGGTTCTGGTAGTAAACCAGCACCACTATTACCAGAAGAGATTGATAATATCCTTAGTCAATTTGGCATGGATTCACAAAAACCATCTGACTTTGAAATTGGCGAAACAGTTAAGATCACTGATGGTGCTTTCTCAGATATGACAGGTAAAATCACTGATATCGATGACGAACACAGAAAACTTAAAGTTGATGTTGATATGTTTGGACGTATGACATCAGCTGAAGTTGACTTTACAGCGGTTGAAAAACAAGCTTAATTAAATTTTGCCGTCTCCGGAAATGAGCACTATTTTTATCTGCTGTGCGGACCGGGCCGAGCCAAGGTCTCGTCCCTCGGTTTGAAGCCTTGCAAGTTCGGCAAGTCTCCAAACTCGCCCGGTGGTGTAATGGCTAAAGCCATAACGCCACTTTCACAGCAGATAAAAATAGTGCTCATGTCCTCCGACTAGTGTAGTGGTTGTAGATTTGTTGCTTTACTGATTAAGATAATGATATTTAACATAGTTTATAAAAATTCTTACTTAGTTAGTAGCTTTTGGATTGGAAATGGGTAACAAGCAGCCATAGAACTAGTCGGAGGGAGCAAGATGATTTTCCAGCAGTAAAGGTGGAGTTAGGGCTTTAGCCCTTACTCCACGGACGTCTTTTAAGACTTGCCGAACTTGCAAGGCTTAAAAGCGAGATTCGAGACCTTGGCTCGAATCGGTCCCACAGCAGGAAAATCGTCTTGCTCCCGGGGACGGAAATTAAAAAAATTATTGTAAACCCTAGTAGACCGTGCTACTATATAACGGTATGTTTTTGACACATACATGTGGGAGAGAAAATTCTGATTCTCATCATGACCACATCACGGAACAAGGAGGTATGCACCGTGGCTAAAAAAGTTGCTAACGTAGTAAAATTACAAATCCCTGCTGGACAGGCTACTCCAGCTCCTCCAGTTGGTCCTGCTTTAGGACAAGCTGGTATTAACATTGTTGCCTTTACAAAGGACTTCAATGCACGTACACAAGATCAAAAGGGTATGATTATCCCTGTTGTTATCTCAGTATATGAAGACCGTTCATTCGATTTCGTTACTAAGACACCACCAGCTGCTGTTCTATTGAAGAAGGCTGCTGGCGTTGAAAAGGGCTCTGGCGAACCTAACACTAACAAGGTTGCCACAGTTACTGAAGACCAAGTTCGCGAAATTGCTGAAACCAAGATGAAAGACCTAAACGCTGCTAGTGTTGAAGCTGCAATGCGTATGGTTGCTGGTACTGCAAGAAGTATGGGCTTTGAAGTAAAGTAAAAGACTAGATTTAAGCAGTTTACAGGAATGTGAAAGCATTCTTAACAAGTGGGAGGAGAAAATATAATTCTCCGAAAGACCACAAAGCAAGGAGGAACTTAGCATGGCTAAGCATGGAAAGAAATATACAGAAGCATTAAAACAAGTAGATAAAAACAAAACTTACACTGCTGAAGAAGCTGTTGAATTATTAAAGAAGGTTGACTTCGCTAAATTCGACGCAACTGTTGAAGTTGCTGTTAACTTGGATGTAGATCCAAAGCAAGCTGATCAACAAATTCGTGGTGCTATCGTACTACCTAACGGTACTGGTAAGACACAAAAGGTTATCGTCTTCGCTGAAGGACAACAAGCTAAGGATGCAGAAGCAGCTGGCGCTGATGTTGTTGGTTCTGACGACCTTGTTGAAAAGATTCAAGACGGCTGGCTAGACTTTGACGTTGCTGTTGCAACACCACCAATGATGGCTAAAGTAGGTCGTTTAGGTCGTGTTCTTGGACCTAAAGGTTTGATGCCTAACCCTAAGACAGGTACTGTTACAATGGATGTTACAAAGGCTGTTAATGATATTAAAGCCGGACAAGTTACATACCGTGTTGACTCAAACGGTCTTATCCACGCACCAATCGGTAAGATTTCATTTGATACAAACAAGATTACAGAAAACTTCGATACTTTCTACAACGCAATCTTGAAAGCACGCCCAGCTTCACTTAAGGGTAACTATGTAACAAGTGTTAACATGACATCTACATTTGGACCTGGTCTAAAGATCAACGCTTAATTAGTGTTGACTAACTACCAAAATAATGATAGATTAATATAGTTGATTTCTACCGAAGACTCAGGTGATGAAAGTCTTAATATCCTGCCGAGGCCAGAAGATTATTTCACTTAATCTCTGTGTCCTTAGGGCACAGAGATTTTATTATTTTTAAGCCGAAATTTGTAGATAATTAACTAATAAATTGTGGAGGTGAAACGTAATAATGAAGCAAGATGTATTAGCAGCAAAACAAGCACAAGTTGATGAAATTGCTAAGCAACTTACAGGCGCAAAGTCAGTAATCGTTGTTGATTACTTAGGTCTAACAGTTGAACAAGCAACAGAAATGCGTGCTGAATTACGTGAACAAGGTGCTACAATGCAAGTTATCAAGAATACAATCTTGAGACGTGCAGCTGAAAAAGCCGGTGTTGAAGGTCTAGAAGAATACTTCGTTGGACCAACAGCTATTGCTTACTCAGAAACAGATCCTGTTGGACCTGCTAAAGTAGCAGCTAAATTTGCCAAAGATGTTGAAGCCGTTGAAATCAAGGGTGGTATCATCGAAGGTAAAGCAGCAACTCTTGAACAAATTCAAGAACTTGCAACATTACCAGACAGAGATGGCTTGCTATCAATGTTGGTATCTGTATTACAAGCTCCAGTTCGCGACTTTGCTATGGTTGTTAAGGCCGTTGCAGACAAAAACGACGAACCTGCCGCTTAATTAATTTAAAAAATAACTCATAATATTTGGAGGATACAATAATGGCTTTAGATACACAAAAGATTATTGATGATTTAAAAGATGCTTCAATTCTAGAACTTAACGACCTTGTTAAGGCTATTGAAGAAGAATTTGACGTTAAGGCTGCTGCTCCAGTTGCTGCTGCCGGTGCTGCTGGTGGCGACGCTGCTGCAGAAAAGGACTCATTTGACGTTGAACTTACAGAAGCAGGTCAAGAAAAGGTTAAGGTTATCAAGGAAGTTCGTGGTATCACAGGACTTGGCTTGAAGGACTCAAAGGACCTTGTTGATGGTGCTCCTAAGGTTATCAAGGAAGGCGTTGCTAAGGCTGACGCTGACGAAATGAAGTCAAAACTAGAAGCTGTTGGTGCAACAGTTACATTGAAGTAATACACTTTAATGATAAAATTAATCCTCGTAAGAGGATTTTTTTTTACCCTTAAAAGGACAGGTAAAGCAAATGGTTAATCAATATTTTGAAAATGATCCAAATTTGGAACATGAAGTTAAAAACTTTAACTTTATCTTGAGAAATCACAGTTTAGATTTTACATCTGATAGTGGAGTCTTTTCTCGACAAACAATCGATTATGGTTCACGTGTTTTAATTGATGCAATTGATTTCCAAAATGTGCCTAATGGAAATATTTTGGACGTTGGTTGTGGATATGGCCCAATTGGTTTAGCACTAGCCAAAGATCAACCTAAACGTCAAGTGACAATGGTTGATGTTAACTTGCGAGCACTGGGGTTAGCAAAACAAAATGCTGAAAATAATCAAGTAAGTAACGTCGATATCTTTGAGTCTGATACTTATAAGACCGTTGAAGGTAAATATGCTTTGATTGTTTCTAATCCACCTGTAAGAGCAGGTAAGAGTGTTGTGACATCAATTTTGGCCGATTCAAAGGATTATTTAGAGCCAAATGGTGAACTCTGGATCGTGCTTCAAAAGAAACAAGGTGCACCTTCTGCTAAAAAGTTGATGGACCAAACTTTTGGCAATGTTGAAGTTGTGACACGTGATAAGGGATATTATATTTTAAGAAGTAAATTGATTTAAAATATTTCCCAATGTGGTATATTCATGTTGGAGGCGTTTGCATATGAAGAAGAAAATTTTAATTGTAGCTCTTTTATCGTTTATTTCCGCAGGAATGTTTTTCGTCGTTTATTCGCTAGTTAAGTTCTTGAAGAATAAAGTTATCAACCAAGATCGCAAGAAATTAGAAGATTACGTTGGGAAATATTTACATGGCAACGAAAAAATAATGCAATTTATTGGAACTTTATCAGATGATCAAGTCAAAGAATTACTCGAGATACTTGAAAAAATCCAACGTGAACAAAAACAACTAAAACTTAAGGAACCAGTTTTTCCAAAATACTTAGAGAAGAAAGTAACGAATTTAATTAGCTAAAATGATATTTTCAGAAAATCAAATCAATGAATACATGAATCTGGCGCTTGAAGAGGCCAAAAAAGCTGAGACAAGACGCGAGGTTCCTATCGGCTGCATAATTGTCGATAATATTACCGGTGAAGTTATTGCCGAGGGCTCAAATGAGCGTGAAGAAACGCAGAATGCTATCAAGCATGCGGAAATTATTGCAATTGAAGCAGCATGTGCCAAAGTTGGTAGTTGGCGCTTGGAACATACGAGTTTATTCGTAACTCTAGAACCTTGTCCAATGTGTGCTGGGGCGATAATAAATAGTCGAATCGAAGAAGTTATTTATGGTGCCAAGGATCCAAAAGCTGGGTCAGTTGGTTCAATTAATAATCTCTTAGCTGAGACGCGGTATAATCACCAACCAGAGGTGTTAAGTGAGGTCAAAGCCGACGAATCAGCACAATTATTACGGAATTTCTTTCGAGAAATTAGACGCAAAAAGTAGCATAATTCGTTAATTTATAGTATTATAGTTATTGCCGCAAGGCCTTAGGGCAATGGTGCTCTTGCGAATCGTGTCAGGTTCGGAAGAAAGCAGCACTAAGTAAGGTGTGCCATGTGCCTTTTGTTATGTATATTAGCCTCCTAATCTGTTCAGGATTAGGAGTTTTTTTGTGTTAAAATTTACATATCAGTTTTTTAAAAGGAGTAAAAATGGCATATCAAGCACTTTATCGAGTTTGGCGTCCCCAAACTTTTTCTGATGTAATCGGACAAGATGTCATCACCCAAACCCTGCGTAATGCCGTGGCTAGTCATATGACCAGTCATGCCTATTTGTTCAGTGGTCCGCGGGGTACTGGTAAGACATCTTGTGCCAAAATTTTAGCCAAGGCAGTCAACTGTCTGAATCCACATGATGGTGAACCTTGTAATGAATGTGAGATTTGTAAGGCTGCAAACGAAAATCGATTGAACGACGTAATCGAAATTGATGCCGCTTCAAATAATGGTGTCGAAGAAATTCGTGATATCCGTGATAAAGTTAAATATGCACCCACTGAAGCAAAGTTCAAAGTCTATATCATTGATGAAGTTCATATGCTTTCACAGGGAGCTTTCAATGCTTTGTTGAAAACATTGGAAGAACCGCCAGCTAACGTAATGTTTATTTTAGCTACAACGGAACCACAAAAAATTCCCGCAACAATTATTTCTAGAACGCAAAGTTTTAATTTCCGTCGTATTTCTAAGCAAGATATTTTACAACGGATGACGTATATTTTAGATGATAAGAATATTAAATATGATGAAGAAGGATTAAACATTATTGCAGCTTCAGCAGAAGGTGGAATGCGTGATGCTTTAAGTATTTTGGATCAAGCTTTATCATATGGCGACGATGAGTTAACGCTCAAGAACGCTCAAGAAGTAACTGGTGCCTTGAGTAATGAACAAATTGTTTCATATATGACGGCCATTGCTGATAATAAGCCGGCGGAGGCACTAACTAGTTTGTACCAAATTTTGGCTAGTGGTCGTTCGGCATTGCGTTTTACGGAAATGATTATTCGAGTTTGTCGAAATTTAATTTTATATAATTCTAACTCCGACCTGTCTGATCAAATGGACAAGTCAGTTATGACAGATGAATTACTAGCCATTGCTAATAAGTTTGACAACAGTCGTTTATTCTATATTGTTGACCAAGTCAGTGCCACACAAAAAAATATTAAGAACTCTAATCAAACTGACATTTATATGGAAATTTTGACCGTTAAAATCAGTGAGCCTAAAGTTGATCAAACAACAGCTCCATCAGAGCAAAATACTCACGATGAACAAGTCGAGAATGTGGAAATCGATAAGTTACGTGATGAAATTTCTCATTTGCAAAACGAAGTCAAAGGTTTGTCTAATGGAGTGCAAAAACCAGAACCAGTTAAAACAAAGCCACGTCGTCGGGGTACCAATAATACGCGTTTGAACAAGACTGCTATTTATAAAGTTTTGGGTAGTGCGACGAAGGGTGATTTGAATTCAGCTAAAGATATTTGGCCCGATTTAATGAGTATGCTTTCAATCTCACAACGTGCTATGATGAAAGTCTCCGAACCAGTGGCTGCTTCACCTGATGGGATTGTTGTGGCATTTGATTATGCACTGTGGTTCGAACAAGTTCAAGATGACAGTGAATTTTTACAAGAATTAACTGATAATGCTGGTCGCTTGTTGAAAAAAGATTGTCAGATTGTGTTGGTACCGAAGAAAGATTGGCCGGTAATCCGTAAAGAATATATTGATAATAATATTGATTCTAACAAGCCAACAAATGTAAAATCTAAAGAAGAAACTAAAAAGACTGATCCAACCGTCGATGAAGCGTTAAAATTGTTCGGTGATGATATAGTTGATGTTAAAGATGACTAGGAGGAATTGTAATGAGTAAAGGTATGCCAAATATGGGCGGAATGGGTGGCAACATGGCCAACATTATGCGCCAAGCCCAAAAGATGCAAAAAGAAGTTCAAGCAGCAACAGAAGAATTAAACAAAACAGAATATACTGGTAGTTCAGTTGATGACTTTGTGACTGTAAAAGTTACTGGTGAAAAGAAAATTGCTGATATGACAATCAGTGAAAAAATCATTGATCCAGATGATCCAGATACATTGCAAGACATGTTAATTGATGCCTTGAACAATGCTTTTGAAGCAGTCGACAAAGATAAGCAATCTAAACTAGGTAAATACACAAACGGGTTGATGTAATGAAATATCCAGAACCAATATCTAAATTAATTGATAGTTATATGATGTTACCAGGTATCGGTCGTAAGACTGCTACGAGAATGGCATTCTTTACGCTTGGGATGGACAAAGATCAAGTGCAAGAATTTGCTGATAATTTAGTTTCTGCAAAGACTGATTTAAAATCATGTCGCATTTGTGGAAATATTACGACAGATGAAATTTGTTCGATTTGTAGCGATAAAAGTCGTGACCAATCAACAATTTTAGTAGTTGAACAGGCAAAAGATATTATGTCGCTAGATGATATGAACGGTTATAACGGTTTGTATCATGTACTAGGAGGAGTCCTATCACCAATTGATGGAGTAGGACCAGAAGATTTGAATATTAAGCTGTTGTTGAATCGTTTAAAGGAAAATCAAAATGTAAGAGAATTGATTATCGCTACAAATGCAACTCCAGAAGGAGAAGCAACAGCCCAATATTTAGCCAAATTAGTTAAGCCAGCAGGAATAAAAGTAACTAGACTAGCACACGGATTAGCCGTCGGTTCTGATATCGAATATGCCGATGAAATGACCTTGAAGAGTGCCGTGCAAGGACGCAGGGAGATTTAACATGTTTGGTAGAAAAAAAGTTACCGTCCAAAAAATGGAAGATGATCGCCTTTTAGACAATATTCACCAAATTCAACAAAGAATTGGGAATACTCAAAGAATGATCAATAATTCAGTGGACGTTGACGACACAACCAGAATTCATTTGAAGCTGGATCAGTTGAAGTATCAATTTTTGTATTTAGAAGCCAGAAGAAGAAAAGCCAAAGCTAAAGCTACGACCAATATTATTTTTGGTGATGAAGATACATTTTTGAAACAACCTAGTCGGGCCGAGAAGCACTGGTAGAGCCGCCTCCGGGAACGATAAATTTATGTCGCTATGGGGACCGGCTCGAGCCAAAAAGCGGTCTCGACCCTCGATTTTGAGCCTTGCCCAAACCGCAAGTCTCAAAAGTCGTCCTGTGGAGTAAGGGCTAAAGCCCTAACTCCACTTTCACAGCGACATAAATTTATCGTTCCCTCCGGCTAAGTTAACTGTATATATAATTATTTTTTTAAGAAATTGAATCATCAAATTAAAACAAGGATTCCTTTTTATTTAGGGATGCTTGTTTTTTTATTTTGTATGAAATCTATTTAAAGTTTTGTTATTAAATCGTGTATTTAATGAGGTAATAATATTAAATAGGTTAACTTTCAATAACTAGTCGGAAGAACCGAGAAAAGATTAACTGGCAGTGAAAGTGGTGTTGGGTCGAGTGTTTTTCTCGGCCTTACAGCACCGGGCGTGTTTTGAGACTTGCTTGCAAGGCTTAAAACCGAGGGACGAGACCTTGGCTCGGCCCGGTCCGCACTGCCAGTTAATCTTTTCTCGGTTCTGGAGACGGAATAATTAGTTATTAACCAAGACCTTAAGTTTCATTTCTCCCTGATTTCAAGTAAAATAGTAGTAATCATCTAGGAGAGATTAATTTATGTCAGGAATATTTATATCGTTTGAAGGTCCAGATGGGGCAGGTAAAACAACTGCTCTAAAAACACTAATGCCATTATTGCAGGCAAAAACAGATCAAGAGATCGTGCTTTCACGTGAGCCAGGTGGTAGTCCTATTTCTGAGAAAATCAGAAAAATCATTTTGGATATCCATGATGAAGAAATGGATTCTCGGACTGAAGCACTTTTGTATGCGGCTGCTCGTCGTCAACATTTGATTGATGTTATTTTACCTACTTTGAAGGAAGATAAAATTATGTTGAGTGATCGTTTCGTTGATAGTTCCATTGCTTATCAAGGTGGCGGTCGTGAGATTGGAATGTCTGAAGTGGCTGAAATCAATGATTTTGCCATTGATGGACATTTACCAGATTTGACAATTTACTTTGATGTTTCACCAGAGGTTGGTCTGTCTCGTATCAGAAAAGACCATGAAGGTGCAATGGATCGTTTGGAAAAGGAAGCTATCAGTTTCCACAATCGGGTCTACGATTCATACATGCAAATTGTCAAAGATAATCCTGATAGAATTAAAACAATCGATGCTGAACAAGCTCCTGAGAAGGTCGTTTCTGATGCGTTGAATGTTATTACTAAGCAATTTCCAAATATTTTTAACAAGGGAGAATAACCAATGAAACTCATTGTAGCCATTATTCAATCTAAAGATAGTCAACAATTACAAACAAGTTTAGTTAAAAAAGGTTTTAGAGCCACTCAATTATCATCAACTGGTGGTTTTTTGAAAGCTGGTAACTGCACATTCCTAATTGGTGTGGAGGAAGATAAGATTGACGATGCTTTAGCGATAATCAAAAAGACTTGTCATACTAGAGCCCAATATGTAACGCCAACTTTTCTTATGCCGGAAGCAGCTTCAAGTATGGCTGAACCAGTTGAAGTCCAAGTTGGTGGTGCAACCTGCTTCATTTTGCCAGTTGATAAATTTGTGAGATTCTAATAATGGAAAGTTTATTAGAAGAACAACCGAGAGTTGTACATGAATTTCAAAAAATTATTTCCACTAATATGTTGTCACATGCTTATTTGATTGACAGTGCATCTTCAAAAGTTAGACAACAAATGGCAATTTGGTTAGCTCAAAGCCAGTTTTGTGATCATTTACAAGATGGAGCACCTGACCAAACGTGTCAAAAATGCCGAACGATTGCTTTGGGAGATAATCCTGATGTCTTAGAAGTAACGACTGATAAGCAAAGCATCGGTGTCGATGATATTAAATTTTTTAAAAAAGAAGCCAATATGGCAGCGACTCAAGGTAAACGAAGAATCCTAATCATTGATGAAGCTGAAAAGATGACAGTGCAAGCTGCGAATAACTTGTTGAAAACAATAGAAGAGCCAGAAGGTAACTTGATGATTATTCTTTTGGCTGATTCAGCTAAACAATTATTACCGACGATTCAATCACGAGTGCAAATTTTTCATTTATCAAACCAAAGTAACGATGATGAAATTGCTAGTTTGGTAGCAGTCGGTTTTAAATCTGAACAAGCACAGCGAGCTTTAAAAGTGACTGACGTTAAGTATTTGGAAAGTATTACTGGTGATAAATACCAATCATTGAGTGTCGCACTCGTCAGTTGGCTCAAAGAAATTAACAAACAAAAAATAAATAGTTTTGTCGACATACAGACTGATATCATGCCTTTAATTGAGAATAAAGATCAACAACATTTGGTTTTCGACATGTTGAATCAAATTTTTAGTGATATATTATCAATTAGGTACAATTTAGAAAAATCAACATTGACGTCGGTGGATATCTTGGACAAAAAGAGTATAAAAAAAATCGTTGCTATGTCCGATGAGTTATTCACAGCCGAACAAATGTGGAAAAGTAATGTATCGTTTCAAGCTATTTTAGAAGATTTATCATTAAAATTTGTGGATTAGTAGGTGAAATCATGGCAGAGAAGGATTTATATGATGAATTTGAGACAATCACAAATCAATTGAATGATATAAGTAAAAAGGTTTCTTTGCTGAAAGAAGAACTATCCAAGACTCTGGAAGAAAAAGAGGAGTTGAAGATAGAAAATCAAAATCTTCGTAAACATTTGGAAAAAATGGGATATGAAGATAAAGATATTAAAGGCAATGAATTATCTTACTCACGATTAAATCTTGAGAGTTTATATCGTAAAGGATTTCATGTTTGCCAACAATTCTATGGAACTCACCGTAAAGATAAGGAAGAATGTATTTTCTGTACCAACGTACTTTACGGGAGTAATGACAAAGGTAAGAAAAAGAAAATTAAGATTAGATAAGGGGAGCTATTTGAATGAAAGAACAAAGGAGTTTTGTTGATAATTCGAAGGGCTGCCTTTTTTTAGTGCCAACACCAATTGGTAATTTGGAAGATATGACTTTTCGAGCTGTTAACACTTTAAAAGAGGCTGATTTAGTTGCAGCTGAAGATACACGTAATACTAAAAATTTATTAAATCATTTCGAAATACCAACAGAATTAATAAGTTTTCATGAGCATAATACTGCTCAACGTATTCCGGAATTAATAGAAAAAATGAATGCCGGTCTAAAAATTGCCCAAGTTAGTGATGCTGGAGCACCATCAATTAGTGATCCCGGTAAAGAATTAGTTAAAGCTGCTATCAAGGAAGATATTCCGGTTGTACCGCTACCTGGAGCAACTGCTTCAGTAACGGCATTGATTGCTTCAGGAATTGCACCACAACCGTTTTATTTCTACGGCTTTTTACCACGTAAAGGTAAAGAAAGAACAGAGGCATTGAGCGATTTATCCAAACGTGCAGAAACGACAATCGTCTATGAATCACCTTATCGAGTGAAAAAGACCATTCAAGATTTGATGGATAATTTTGGTGCTGACAGACAAATTACGTTAGCCCGAGAATTGACTAAGATTCATGAAGCCTTTTTGCGCGGTAGTTTGCAACAAGTAGCCGAGTATTATCAAGATAATGATCCCAAAGGTGAGTATGTTTTGATCATTGCTGGTAAGCCTGTCGAAGCTACACAAGCTGAATCAGATGATGATTTAGTTAAATCGGTTGATGATTTGATTGCTCAAGGTCAAAAGCCTAACAAAGCAATCAAGGAAGTCGCAGCTCAAAATGGCTTAAAGAAACAAGATGTCTATAACCTTTATCATGGAATCGGAGAAGAATAATAGTGGCAGAGAAACAAACTTTTGCAATTGAAATGGAAGTACCATATTATTTCGTCAATTTTTCAGGTGACATGCGGTTGTCAGCTTTAATTGACGTGATGTTATTAACTTCAGAAAAACAACTTCACCAAGCAGATGTAGATAGTGCAGAAATGGTTAAGAATAAAGGCTTAGGCTGGGTCGTTGTTCAGTATCATATGGATATTAAGCAGATGCCCAAGTTAGGCCAAAAGCTGAAGATTATGACGCAAGCAACTAGTTACAACAAGTATTTCTTTTATCGTGATTTTTGGATTGAAGATGAATCTGGAGAAACCATTGTAAAAGCTGAGAGTGCTTTTGTATTGATTGATATTGAAGAACGTAAAATCGTTAGTGCAAGCGATCGTTTGGATGATGTGTTTGGGGCTGAAGAGACGAAGAAACTAAAACGCTTCAATCGTTTAAAAGTTCCGGAAGATTATGATTTTGAGCAACCTCAACATATCGGTTATTACAATATCGATGTTAATAAACATGTTAATAATTCATATTATTTTGATTGGATGGTCGATACATTAGATATGGACTTTATCGCTGACCACACATTGACAAGTATGGATATTAAATATGACAAAGAATTAAATATGGATAGTCAACCAATTTCATATGCTAAGCTTGATAATACGAATAATAAATCTATTCATTGGATTAAGAATGGTGACGTGCTGAACGTTATTGCACAATTCAAGTGGAAAAATAAGTAAATTGCAAACAAATTACTTGCTTACAGAAAAAATAGTGCTATTATTGACGAGTACTTAAAAAAAATTTGGGGTAGGATTCAAGGCGTCAAGTGCTGATGGAACGGAATGTGAACATCGGACAAAGAGTTTTCTCGCGATCTTGTTTCCGCATTCGCCACTTTATATACGTCTCTTTTGCCTATATCTGGTGGCAGCTCCTTTGGGGAGATGTCGATTATGAACAGTAGAAGTACAGTAATAAGCGTTCAAGAAGTTACATGGATGGCATTGTTAATAGCATTGCAAATGGTGTTAGCAAAATTGTCAGTCGGTAGCAATACCTTGAAAGTCGGATTTAGTTTTATAGCAATAGGGTTATTAGGTTATTATTTCGGACCCTTCAAAGCTGCGATAGCTAACGTATTAGCTGATGTAATTAGTAATTTAGTTATGCCATCATCCGGTGGATTCTTCATTGGATTTACATTCTCAGCCTTAGTTGCGGGAGTAATTTATGGTTACATGCTTTACAACCACAAGGTGACAGTTTGGAGAACTTTTCTAACGGTGTTATTAATTACAGTTATTGTGAATACAGGTTTAAATACCTTGTGGATTCACATGATGACTAATTTGCCATATGTAACTTTGTTGGTTCCAAGACTTGCAAAAGAGGCTTTCAGTTTGGTTTACCAAACAGGTCTTTTATATATCGTCCTGAAATGGATTGATAATTCGAAATTTAATAAAATCGGCTAATAAGGCCGATTTTTTTTGTACATTCAAATGATGCTGTATCCGGAGTAGGGAAAAACAAGCACTGTTCTTTTGACTATTGTATTTATACAATCCTACTTTGTTTAATAAAACTAGACTCAGAAATAAAAATTAATTTGAGGATAAACCCTAGCCGGAAGGAGCAAGAAAAATTAGGTCCCCACAGCGACCTAAATTTTTCTTGCTCCTGGAGGCGGCATATTTAAATGTCAAAAGTTCGATAACCAAACATAGGAAAGAACTAAAAAATCTGTGTTAGAATAGTTGTTATGAAGAATGAGGGATAAATATGAAAATATTAGCATTTGATACATCTAATAAGCCGCTATCCGTTGCCGTTGTAGTTGATGGCAAGGTTTTAGCTCATTTGGAGTCGACTGAAAAGAAGACTCATAGCATAACTATTTTGCCGGATATTAAAGAGGCTTTACAGGAAGCAAATTTAACCGTAAATGACATTGATTTGATTGCAGTTGCCAAGGGACCTGGTTCATACACAGGTGTAAGAATTGCTGTGACGGTCGCTAAAACTTTGGCCGATACATTGAACAAGAAGTTAGTTGGAGTTTCAAGCTTGGAATTGTTAGCTGCTAACGGTGACAAAGCGCATATTTTAGTGCCATTAATGGACGCTCGTAATGACAATGCTTTCGCTGGTGTTTATCAAAATTCACGTGATAAGTTTGTCAGCATCATGGGTGATCACCATACGTCAATGGCAAAGCTATTTGATGCTTTGAAAGAATATGATGCTGATCAACTTGAATTTATTAATGCAACACCAAGGTTACAAGAATTAATTCAAAATCAATTTCCTAGTGCCAAAATTATTACTGCTGAAAATTCATTGCCGGATGCAGCCAAACTTGCCAAATTAGCAGAATCAAAGAAACCAGTTACTGATATCGATGATTTTGTACCTACGTACTTGCGTTTAACACAAGCGGAACACGATTGGTATGCTAAGGGACATAAGGACGACGGCAATGTTTCCTATGTTGAAGAAGTTTAAGCAATTATTTTCTAACAAAACAGTGAAATTTGATTTTGAAGAACAAAATGTTTCAATTGAAGATCGAAAATTTATTTTAAGAAAAGCATTACCAAAAGATGCAATTCAATATATGAAAGTTCAAGAAACAATTTATCCAATTCCAGTTCCGTGGCCAATTGATATTGTCCAAATGGAAATTGACAATAAAAAAGCACTCTATTTATCACTTGTGGAAAAAAATCGAGTAGTTGCGTTTACTGGTTTGTCTTTGGGGGATAAAGCCGAGGCACATATTACGAATTTGGCAGTCGATGCTGATTATCAAAATTTGGGGATTGGCCATTTGTTGCTGAATCAAGTGTTTGATTATTGTCGAGATCGGGATTATGCCAAAATATCATTAGAAGTTGATGTGACTAATGAGGCGGCACTGGCACTGTATGATGCGTTTGGGTTTAAAGTTCGAACAGTGCATAAAAAGTATTATTTTAGAAATCATCACGATGCTTGGGAAATGATGGTTGATCTGTGAGGAGATTATTTTGGAAAAAGATACGTTAATATTGTCGTTTGAAAGTAGCTGTGATGAGACTTCAGTTGCTGTTATTAAGAACGGTAAGGAAATCTTAGCTAATATTATTGCAACACAAATAAAGAGTCACCAACGTTTCGGCGGAGTTGTTCCAGAAGTTGCCAGTCGTCACCATGTTGAAGAAGTGACTAAATGTATCAATTTAGCTTTGGCAAAAGCTCAAGTTGGTTATGAAGATTTAGATGCCGTAGCAGTAACTTATGGACCAGGCTTAGTTGGATCATTGTTAATCGGAATTATGGCAGCTAAGACAGTTGCTTTTGCACACGATTTACCTTTGATTAAGGTCAACCATTTGGCAGGACATATTTATTCAGCTAATTTTGTGACTGATTTGCAATATCCATTCATGTCTCTCTTGGTTTCCGGTGGTCATACTGAACTCGTGTTGGTAACAGCACCCGGAGTGTTCCATACTTTGGGAGATACACGTGATGATGCGGTTGGTGAAGCTTATGACAAAATTGGTCGTGTCTTAGGAATCAACTATCCGGCTGGTAAGAAAGTTGATGAAATGGCAGCTGTGGGGAATGATACATTTGATTTTCCTAGAGCGATGGTTCAAGAAGATAATTTGGACTTTAGTTTCAGTGGATTGAAGAGTGCCTTCATCAATACAGTTCATCATGCAGATCAAGTTCATGAGGAGTTAAATAAGGATGATTTGGCTGCTAGTTTCCAAGGTGCCGTGTTGGATATTTTAACAAACAAGACGTTTAGAGCTTTAAAACTTCATCCAGTTAAGCAATTGATTGTTGGGGGTGGAGTTTCAGCTAACCAGGGACTACGTAAACGCCTAGCTGCTGAAATTGAAAAACGTCATATGGACATGGAATTAGTTTTCCCACCATTGCGTTTATGCGGTGACAATGCTGCTATGATTGGTGCTATGGCCCAAATACAATATGATAAAGGTGACTTTGCCGATTTGGATTTGAATGCTGATCCTAGCTTGGATTTTGATATGGAGTAGGGTGCCGTCTCTAGGTGCGAGTATGGATACCTGTGGGACCGCCCCGAGCCAAGGTCTCGGAGCTCGGTTTTGAACTTCGCAAAGTGCGCGAATTTCAAAACACGTCCTGTGCTGTAAGGACGAAACGTCCTAACACCACTATCACTGCTGGTATCCGTACTCGCACCTAGAGACTAGTTTATTGGTAGATTGGGACTATATTTCAAAAAATAATAGGAATTAATAAAGATGCTATCGAATTTTTTATCGATAGCATCTTTTTTTGATAAGCGGAAAACTGAGTAATTTTATATGATATATTTTAGTTAGTGATTTTTTTCGCATTATTTCAAATTTTAATTGTTAGAGGTTGTAGTCATGGTAGACAGAATTAGTTTAGGCTTGGATATTGGTGTTGCATCGGTTGGATTTAGTGTGTTGAATATTGACCAAGGTAAAGTTGTTGAGTTGGGCGCTAGATTGTTTAATGCCAAGGTGGCTGAAGGTAATCAAGATCGTCGTAGCATGCGTGGTTCTAGACGATTATTAAATAGAAAAAAACAACGTCGTCAAGATACTGCTAAGTTATTTGAAAAATTTGGCTTGATTGCCAATTATGATAAAGAGAACTTTTCAGAATTATTTGATAACAATGAAAATCCTTATGAATTAAGGGTGAAAGGTTTAACTGAGCAGTTAACTAAAAATGAATTGGCTGAGAGTTTATATCAAATCGTTAAACGACGGGGAATTAGCTATGATTTAAAAGATGCCGATTTTGAAGATGGTGGAACTGATTACTCAAGTAGTTTACGTCTGAATAATCAAGCTTTGGAAAATAAAACACCGGCTGAAATTCAATTACAGCGTTTGAATGAGTTTGGAGCTGTGCGTGGAAAAGTTGTTGTCGGGGATGATTTAGATAGTCAAAAAGTTTTGTTAAATGTTTTTCCGACTAAAGCTTATGAAAAAGAAGCTCAAAGAATTATTGCCATGCAAAAGAAATTTTATCCGGATATTTTAACAGATGAGTTCGAGAAACAATATTATTCAATCTTGACGCGTAAACGCGATTATTTTGTTGGACCGGGTAATGAAAAATCACGGACTGATTATGGTATTTATAAGACTGATGGTCGGACACTAGACAATTTGTTTGAAGAGTTAATCGGCCATGATAAAGTTTATCCTGATGAATTAAGAGCATCTGCGGCATCGTATACTGCACAGTTGTTTAATGTCTTGAATGATTTAAATAATTTAAGAATCTTGAGTTATGAAGATGAAAAGTTAACTCAAACTGATAAAGAAACAATTATTAACGAATTAAAGAATAATGTCACAACTGTTAATATGATGAATTTAATTAAGAAAGTTACTGGTTGTGAAAAAGATGATATTAAAGGTTATCGAACTAATGATAAAGATAAACCAGAAATTAGTTCAATGGCAATTTATCGAAAAGTTCATAAGGAATTCTTGAAAGCTGACGTCGATATTACTAAGTGGCCGATTGAATTTATTAATAAATTGAGCTTTATTTTGACGTTGAATACTGAAAATGGTGAGATTAGAAAACAAATTGTTAATCGATTAAAGCCTGACTTTGATTTTGTAGATGATGAGTTGATTCAAATAATCATTGATCATAAGGCTAGTTTTGATATAACTACCAATAATAAGTGGCATCGCTTTTCAATTAAGACAATGAATAAATTGGTCCCAATTATGATGGAACGGCCAATTGAACAAATGACTTTGCTGAATGAATTGGGATTAGTCAGAAAAGATTCAAAACGTTTTGCTGATAATAAATATTTGCCATATCGTGAAATAGCTCAGGATATTTATAATCCAGTTGCAGCTAAAGCAGTCCGCGAAGCTTTAAAAATAGTCAATGCCGTTTTGAAGAAGTATGGTCATATTGATTATCTAGTCGTAGAGATGCCTCGTGATAAGAATCTTGACGAAGAGAAGAAACAGATTGAAGATTTTCAAAAGCAAAATAAGGCAGCTAAGGATTCCGCCTATCAAGCATTTGTTTCGTCAGTTGGTGATGAAAAAGCAGTTAAGATAGCTTTGAGTAAGAGTCGAAAATTACAGATGGCTATCCGTTTGTGGTATCAACAAAATGAAATTGATCCTTACAATGGGAAAACAATAGAAGCAACTGACCTATTAAAAAATCCTGATAAGTTTCAAATAGATCATATTATTCCACAATCAATTTCTTTTGATGATGGTATCAATAATAAAACGCTCTGCTTTGCTTCAATGAATCAAGTTAAAGATAAGAAAACACCATATGAATTTCTTAATGAAGGTCATGGTCAAGGTTGGGCTAAATTTAAAGCAACAGTTGTCGCTAACCCTCGTTTTAATAAGAATAAAAGGCAAAATTATCTTTTTGCTGAAAATGTCAGTGATATTGAGACTAGGAAGAGATTTATTTCCAGAAATCTAGTCGATACTCGTTATTCGTCACGGGTTGTGTTAAATAGCCTACAAGAATTCTTCTCAGAAAAAAATGACGGTACTAAGGTAACTGTTATTAGAGGAAAGTTCACTTCTAATATGCGTAAACACTGGGATATCAATAAGACCAGAGAGACTTTCCATCACCATGCGATTGATGCATCGATTATTGCAGCAACACCATTTTTGAATATGTGGAAAAAAGGTAGCAGTATTTTTCCTAACAAAGTTGGTGAGGAATCAATTGATATTCAAACAGGCGAAATTTTAGATGATAAGCGATTTGATAAAGTCATGTATAAAGAACCATATGAAGGGTTTTTAGATGACGTTAGAAATGCCGATGGTCGAATTAAATTCTCGCATCAAGTTGATAAGAAGATGAATCGTAAGGTTAGTGATGCAACGATTTACTCAACTAGAATGGGTCAATTAGCCAAAGATAAAAAAGCGGCTGAATATGTAGTTGCTAAAGTTAAAGATATTTATTCAGTTGATGGATATAAGAAATTCAAGAAAGTTTTCGATAAAGATAAGACTAAATTTCTATTGGCTAAATTTGATGCAAGAAGTTTTTCTGAATTAGAAAAAGTCTTGGATATGTATCCAGACAAGATTGATCAGACACAAAATAACGGTAAAGTTAAGTCAGTGGATATTAGTCCATTTGAACTTTATCGCCGAGATCATGGGATGATAAAGAAGTATTCTAAGAAAAATAACGGTCCAGTTATTAAACAGTTGAAGTATTTGGATAAGAAGTTAGGTTCACATATTGATATCACACCTAATAATGCTAATGGAAAACACGTTGTTTTGCAGTCTTTGAATCCTTGGCGGACAGATGTTTATTTAAACCATGAGACTGGTGAATATGAAATCATGGGTATTAAGTATGCTGACTTGAAGTTTCAAAAGGGGGGAGTATACGGTATAAAGATGGATAAATATTTGGAAATCAAGAAACGCGAAAAAGTTGCTGATGATTCTGAATTTATGTTTACTTTGTATCGTAAGGATAGAATTAAAATTAAAAGTAAAGATAGTTTAGAAAAGAGCGTAGAATTACTATTTTGGTCAAGATCCAAGTTAGATCACAAATGGAATGCAGAGTTGAAACCTATCGATAGATATGTATTTTCTGAAGGAACCATTCCAATCTTTGGTAATACGAAAACGCAAACCATAAAACGTTTAGTACCAAAAAATTGTAAAATTTGGAAAGTAAATACAAATATATTAGGTGATCCATATTACATTGAAAAAGAGTCAGATTATCCTCAAGATATCCTTGATTAATCCGTTACAAATTGCTATTATTTTGTTTGTAAGGGACGCCTTATATGTTTGAACGTTCATTCGACTTAGATTTAGTTTTACTGTTTCTAAATCTTTGAAGATCTACAAAAATAAGGATTTATTCCGAATTTACCACCTATTTTAAAAAATAGGTGGTTTTTTTTATCCAAATTTGGAGGTGATGTTATTGGGATGGCGAATTGTCCATGTCAAAGAAGGAGATGTTTTACGGTTACGACTAGACAGTCTTGAAGTTTTAAAGAAAGAGAATAAGGTTTATATACCCTTATCGGATATAACGATGATTGTTTTAGAAGGTAATCGAACCACTATTACAACAAAATTGTTATCGAGCTTAAGTCAAAATAATGTTGGTTTAGTTATTTGCGATGATAAGTATTTACCAGTTGGAATTTACCTACCATATGGTCAGTATCATCATTATTCTAAACGTGTTATTCGACAAGCTGAGTGGACTAAAGAACAAAAGGGACTTATTTGGCAGAGTGTGATTAAGCAAAAAATGACGAACCAGGTTGATTATGCTAGATTTGCTGGTGTAGATGAGGACCGTTTGAATTTAATGCAAGACTTAATCTCAAATTTGCTCATTGGTGATACAACGAATCGGGAAGGTCCAGTTGCTAAAGTATATTTTGATTCGCTATATGGTAAGTCATTTACCAGGGATGATGAAAATTTAATTAACGGTGCTATGAACTTTGGTTATGCAATTTTAAGGTCGTGTATGGCGCGAATTGTTGTTGGTAATGGTTTAGTTACTATGTTAGGTATTTTTCATCATAATGAGTTCAATAGTTTTAATTTGGTTGACGATTTGATGGAACCATTTCGTCCGTTAATGGATTACTGGGTAAATGAATATGTTATTAACGATAAACAAGATTATCTGAGCTATGAAGCACGATTGAAAATCATTGAATTTATGAGTCAGAAAATCAAAATTCAGAATAAAAAAATGACAATTGATAATGCCATGCAAGAATATGTTGCTAGTTTTATATCTGCTATTGATGAACAAGATCCTGCATTATTGGTTGATATTAAATTGGAAAATCTTATAGGTGAGGAAAGTTGAAATATCAAAATATGAGAATGTTATGTATGTTTGATTTGCCCGTTGATACGCCGAATGAAAAACGACAGTACCGTATTTTTCGAAAAGAATTGTTACGTAATGGTTTTACTATGTTGCAATACTCAGTTTACTATCGTGCTATCCAAAATCGGGCAGGTGGCAAGAAATATGAAAAAGCTCTTAAACAATATTTGCCAATTCATGGGGAAGTTCGACTAATTTCTGTAAGCGAGAAGCAGTTTAATGATATGCAGATTTTGGTTGGAAGTCGAAGCAAGCAAGAAGAGCTTGTTGGTAGTAAGGAATTGGTTTGTATATGATTTTAAAAATAGAATTGGAAAATCAGAAGTTCTTAGATATTGAATTCGATGATGCTGCCTATATTAGTGGACCAAATCAAAAACAATTATGGAAAATTTTTCGTAGTTTATATTATTACTTTAATAAAAATCCTAAATTAACTGAGAACATTTATGGTGATAACAAAATAGAATTGATTTTAGACGGGCACCCATTATCTGTGAAGAATAATGATTTTTATTTTATTAACAATCGTGACAGTATTTATGGTCAAATGGTTTATAAGAAGGACTCTTTGTTGTTTGATTTGCTGAATAGTTTAAGTGATGATCTTGGAATTGATCGGTCAATAGAGAAAATTAATGATGAACATCTACAATTAGAAATTACTGTACAAAAACTATTAGATGTTTATTCTAATAACTTAAGGGTCGAATTCCAAGATTTAAGTTATTTTGATTTTTTGAAGAATAATTTGTTAATGGGTTATGAAAGTGATGACGACAGTTATCCGTTAGAGTTTATGGACACTGAAACGTTGTTAGATGAGTATTTGAATTTTTTGGAATTTAAACTAAAAGACAATGGTAACCCTGTCTGGCTGGTGCTTTATAATTTGGATAATTTCATATCCTTAGAGGATAAGCATTCGTTTTTAATTAAAGTAAAAAGATTAATGACTAATTATGATTTGAAATTACTATATTTAGGCAATACTCTTAATTCAGTCCCCATAGAAATTAGTGATATTGATAAGATTGTTGTGTCAGCCGATAATTTTCATCAATTATTACCATGTGAAGAATTTTTGCATTCAGTTAAACTTCACTATCCGAATGAATTTAATTTGACGGAAACTGAATTTTCAAAGGCAGTTGGAAGAATTGCTCCATTTATAGGAAGTAGTGAAAAGTCCTTTATCTCGAGTAAAGATTTGGTATTATTAAAGGTGGTAAATGATATTTTGGGTTACGAGACGTCGTTTGATCTAAAGAATCAATTGCTAACTAAAGCAGAAACCGAATTTTTGAAAGACTAATTGACGGATGAAATTTTGAATTTGAGGCTTTTGTACCTTCAAAGATTTAGAAACAGTAAAACGATGAGCGGCTTATTGATGTAACCAAAAAGGCTTTTGTACCTTCAAAGATTTAGAAACAGTAAAACCAAGCATGGTTGAAAATATCAATCCAATCTGCTTTTGTACCTTCAAAGATTTAGAAACAGTAAAACTTCATATGAGTGTCGCAGCTAACAGAGACAGCTTTTGTACCTTCAAAGATTTAGAAACAGTAAAACGATCAGGAGTACCGTCAGTCGTCTTAGTATGCTTTTGTACCTTCAAAGATTTAGAAACAGTAAAACTTGGTGGAGTGTCGGCGGAAGGTGGCATCAGCTTTTGTACCTTCAAAGATTTAGAAACAGTAAAACTATCCAAATGGATTTGAACTAACCGCCTGGGCTTTTGTACCTTCAAAGATTTAGAAACAGTAAAACCCTTATCATCAAACTGTATATCGAAGTTGGGCTTTTGTACTTTCAAAGATTTAGAAACAGTAAAACCATCGCTACCAGTGCCCTTTGCAAACATTGGCTTTTGTACCTTCAAAGATTTAGAAACAGTAAAACAAAATTAATGATAATCATTTGATTTCTGATGTTTTTGTACCCGACGGTTTGAGTTCGCTTGTATCGCTCGTGTTTTTGTACCTTCAAAAATTTAGAAACAATGAAAAATCTCCATCATAATCCTAGACAAAAACAATCTAGGATTATTTTTATACCCACAAATAATTTTCCCTATTGCCCCCACAAACCAAATAATATAAGATAACCTCAAAACAATCGAAAGATGAGGAATCACTATGAAAGCTATTTTGACAGTTTTGGGTCATGATCAAGTGGGTATTGTGGCTAAGGTTTCAACTAAGTTAGCGGAACTTGATGTCAATATTATTGATATTTCGCAAACTTTAATGCATGACAACTTTACGATGATGATGATGGTGACATGGGATGATGCCACTAATTTTGATACGGTTAAGAACAGTCTCAGTGAACTGGGTAAGGCTTCAGGTTTAGACATTCGGATTCAGCGTGAAGAAATTTTTGATGCTATTCAAAAACTCTAGGGGGTTCCTATGGAAACTAATTCAATTTTAGAAACGATTCAGATGATTTCTGAAGAGAAACTTGATATTCGAACTATTACGATGGGAATCTCACTTTTTGATTGTATTGATAGTGATGGTGAGAAAGCTCGTCAAAAAATTTATAATAAATTGATGACTAAAGCTAAGGACTTAGTAAAGGTTGCTGACAAAATTGAGTCAGAATATGGTATTCCTATCGTCAACAAAAGAATCTCGGTAACTCCAATTTCAATGATAGCTGCTGCATCTGGTGATAAGGATTATGTGGCTTATGCCAAGATAATGGATAAGGCTGCCACTGAATTAGGTGTTGATTTAATTGGTGGCTTTTCAGCTTTAGTACAAAAAGGGTATCAGTCTGGTGATGTTAAATTGATTCAATCGCTACCTCAAGCTTTGACGGAAACTAGTCGTGTCTGTGGTTCAGTTAATGTTGGTTCTACTCGTTCAGGAATTAACTTAGATGCAGTTGGTCAAATGGGACAAGTTGTGAAAGATTTGGCTAAAGTTGATCCAGTTAATTGTATGAGCTTAGTTATTTTTGCTAATGCAGTTGAAGACAATCCCTTTATGGCTGGAGCATTTCATGGAGTTGGTGAGGCTGACTGTGTTATTAATGTCGGTATTAGTGGACCCGGGGTCGTCAAGAGTGCTTTGGAACATGTCAAAGGTCAACCAATTGATGTTGTTTCTGAAACGATTAAGAAGACAACTTTCAAGGTAACTAGAATGGGCCAATTTGTCGGAGATCTGGCTTCTAAGGCATTAAATGTTCCATTTGGGATTGTTGATTTATCCTTAGCGCCAACGCCAAATGAAGGTGATTCTGTAGCAGAAATCTTAGAAGAAATTGGTTTGGAAAGTGTCGGTGCACCTGGAACTACGGCTGCATTGGCCTTACTGAATGATGCCGTTAAAAAGGGTGGTGTCATGGCCTGTGAACATGTCGGTGGTTTATCCGGAGCCTTTATTCCTGTCTCAGAGGATGCTGAAATGATTCGAGCTGTCACTGCTGGTAGATTAAATATTGAGAAACTTGAGGCAATGACAGCAGTTTGTTCAGTTGGGTTAGATATGATTGCGATTCCTGGTGATACAACCGCGGAAACAATTAGTGGCATGATTGCTGATGAAGCTGCCATTGGTGTGATCAATAATAAGACAACGGCTGTGAGAATTATCCCCGCCACTGGTAAAAAAGTTGGAGACGTCGTTGAATTTGGTGGCTTGTTTGGGAAAGCTCCTGTAATGGCAGTCAATACAAATAGCCCGGCTGATTTTATCCATCGTGGTGGTCGAATTCCAGCACCAATCCACTCATTCAAAAATTAAAGTTTTATACTAGACTGTGACAGAAGGTTTAAATTCATTTATTTTGTCATAGTCTATTTTTTTGGAAAAATTACTTATATTATGACGTCATTTGTGGTACAAAGTATGGGAGGTGTATTAATGAAAACCAGAACTAAAATTTCATACATCATTTTAAAGTATGATGACCAAACAGATAATATTTATACCAAAACTTCCAATAATGAAAACCACGCTTATGAAGTACCTGCCTTTGATTACGTTCAAAAACGAGAATCGACATTGGTAGACGCTAAAAATTATATTATAGAAAAGTTCGTCGACTTTAATACATTTATTGATGAAAATCACGTGTTTATTCCTTTTATTGACGTAACTTTTGAAAATGATATTAAAGTATTTACATATGTTGCAGTAATTTTTGAGTCTAATCAAGATATGTTCTCATCGTTAAACTACGAGTCATGGCATCGAGTTAAATATGACCATCACAAGCAATATTGGAATTTAACTTGGGGTAATGGATTAACTGATCCAGTTGATTTCAAATTTGCCAATGATGCGATTACCGATTACACTGCTAATCCACGTGATAGAGATGAATTGACATTCAACAATGTGATGCATTTCGTAACAGAGCAGACGAATGATTTCCCAATCTTAGGCTTGATGTCGGGTAATAAATTTACCATGAAACAAGTTTTCCATTATCAAGATTTGTTGGGGATTGAAACGTTGAAAGCCGGCAATAATGCAACATTTGAGAATCAATATTCAGATTCGATTCAACCGATAGTTGATGACCGTTTAACTACGTCTTATAAAATTAAAAGCAATTATCTGAAAAAAATAAGTTTGTAACAAAAAATATTTTGACCTTAAATTTGTAGTGTCAATTTGAAATAGAGCAAAAAAGCTAGATATTCTTTTGGGATTTATACCAAGAAGAAATATCTAGCTTTTTTGATTATATTCAACTTCAAACAATACAGCACTTTTTTATCAAATTAGTTACATCGTATTACTGAAGCCATTTTCTATTTATATTTATCCTCTAATCGACTCATCCAAAGTGCTAACAGACAGCCAACGATGAAGAAAGCAATGCTCAACAACCAGTCCATGCCGGTGACATTTTGGTAGGAAATACTTTCGGCCAAATAGGGGTTGGGTATCAGAATCAAAATGGTACTGGCTAAAACGATTCCTAAGATGAAATGATACACTCGGGAATGATGATGTTTAATTAAACTTTCCATAGCCTTGGAGAAGGTCAATAGTGAAATAATTCCTCCAATTGCAATGGGAATGAATACGAGCGGATCAAAAGTTTTGAATCCTTTTAACATTGGAGTGTACAAGCCTAGGATAATTAATAAATTTGATGGGCTTAATCCGGGAACCAATACACCCAAAGCAATCAGAATACCCGCAATAATGAAACCAAAGAAATTAGCAGGGATGGTTCCTAAAATTTCACTCATGAAGTAGAGGAATAATCCTCCGCCGATGAGCATACTGAAAAACCAAATGATATCAATTTTGTCACGTTTTGTTTGAGAAGTGGATTCCCTAACCAATGTGGGCAAAGTTCCAAAAATGGTACCAGCAAAGCCCCATAGGACAATCATTTGATAGTTGGCTAAGAGATATTCTAGTGGTTTGGATAGGACACCGATACCGACAATTCCACCTATACCTATTGGTAAAAATATAGAAAATCACGTTTGAAGTTTTTACGAACGTGAGCCATGAAACTCAATAGACGTGCATAAATACCCATAATGGCCGCTAAGACACCGCCGGAAACTCCGGGGAGAATGAACCCTAAAGCGATGATTACACCCTTGAAAAAGCGAATAAAAATATTATCTCGTTTTGTTTTCATATATCCTCTTTAGAAAAAGTTATTTTATTCACATTATCAAAAAATATATGTTATGGCAATTAAAATATGGAATACGCGTGGTGATAGTTAAATGTTCCGCCTCCAAGAGCAAGAAATTTTGGTCGCTATGGGGCCGATTTGAGCCGAAGAACGGTCTCGAAGCTCGCAAAAACCGCGAGTTTCAAAAGTCATCCCGCGGTGTAAACATTAAAGTGTTAACGCCACTTTCACAGCGACCGAAATTTCTTGTTCTTTCCGGCAAATTTATTCGTTATTTTTTATACAGAATGAGTTACTATCTTTATACTCTGAAGAACTAGAACATCACAACTTAAAGTTTATTTTAAAACTTTCAATCTTTAGCTGATTAAGGCAAATAGCTCCAGCAATCCTAAATTGGATTACTGGAGCTATTAATTTTATATAAAAGTAACCAAAACATACACTCTAATGTCCATAATTGCCCATCTCAAAATAAAAAAGGGAACAATATTAACTATTAAAGTCTTCCAATTCGATAGATTTTTCAGTCCATTGTTCTTCGATTTTATCTTGTTGCGCTTTATTTTCGTCGAGTTCTTTTTGAAGATCGGCCAATTTGCTGTATGAAGTGAGATTTTCTTCCTTAGTCATTTCTTTTTGAATAGCAGTATTCTTAGCTTCTAGTTCAGCAAGCTGACTTTCAAGGTCTTCAACTTGACGACGTAATTTTCGTTCTTGTTTTTGTTGTTCCTTAGATTGTTGATACTCAACCTTCTTTTCACTAACAGTTGAAGCCTTTTCAGTTTCTTCTTCAGTAGGCTTGTCGGTTGTCTTCTCCAAGTAGTAATCGTAGTCACCAAGATAAATTGTGCTTCCGTGACTACCGATATCGACAATACGGCTAGCTAGTGTATTCAAAAGGTAACGATCATGGGATACGAAGAGGACGGTTCCGGCAAAACTCTTGAGGGCATCTTCTAGGACTTCCTTACTGTCAATGTCCAAGTGGTTTGTCGGTTCGTCCATTACAAGAAAATTATTATTTTCCATTGATAATTTTGTTAATGTTAATCGAGCTTTTTCACCACCAGATAGTCCTGCAACTGGCTTGAGAACATCATCACCGCTGAATAGGAAAGCACCTAACTTTTTGCGGATAATTTGTTCATCTAGTCGTGGATAACGGTCCCAGATTTCGTGAAGAACGTCTTTTTTAGGATCAAGGCCCTTTAAATTCTGGTCGTAGTAACCGACTTGAACATTGGCACCAAATTGACTAGTTCCTTTGATTAGAGGAATTTTACCTAAAATTGATTTAAGAAAAGTTGATTTACCAATACCATTTGGTCCAATGATACCAACGCGTTCACCTTTTTTGACATCTAAGTTGATAGGCTCAGACATGATTTCGTTATCGTATCCGATTGCAGCATCTTTGACTAGTAAAACATCGTTACCACTTTCTTTGTCGATATCAAATGAGAAGTGAACTGAACCTTGATCACTGCCAGGACGTTCCAAAACATCCATGTGTTCCAACTTTTTACGACGACTCTGGGCCATCTTAGTTGTTGAAGCACGAACAATATTTTTTTGAATGTACTCTTCAGTTTTCTTGATTTCAGCTTGTTGTTCTTCGTAATGTTTCCAAGCAACTTCTTGGTTCTTTTTCTTTTCTTGCAAGTAGAAAGAATAATTACCAGAGTAGTGAGTTGATGAATGTTGATTGATTTCAACAATCTCGGTCGTAACTTTATCAAGGAAGTATTGGTCATGGGAAACGATAACTAATGCACCACGATAACCTTTCAGATAACTTTCTAACCATTCGACGGTATTGATGTCCAAATGGTTAGTCGGTTCATCCAAAAGTAAGATATCGTGATGTTCCAAAAGCATCTTTGCCATAGCTAAACGAGATCTTTCACCACCAGAAAGAGTAGAAATTTGGTTTTTCCAAACATCTTCATCAAAGCCGAATCCCTTTAGAACGCTGCGGATTTCTGATTGATAACCGTAACCATTTTCTTGACGGAAAGTATTTTGTAGTTGGTCATATTGTTTCAGAATGGCATCGTAATCGTCGACATTTGGATTGGCAAGTTTCTCTTCTAGAGCGTGCATTTTCTTTTCTTGTTCTTTAAGATAATCAAAAACTTTTTCCATTTCCAAAAAGATTTGATTGTCACTATCGAGTCCAGAATCCTGGGCTAAATAACCAATATTAGTATCTTTTTTTAGGGCAATATTGCCACTGTTGTAACTCTCTTGATCAGAGATAATCTTCAACAAAGTTGATTTTCCGACACCGTTTCGACCGACTAAACCGATGCGGCTGTTGTCTTGAATCTCAAAACTGACATTGGAAAAAAGTTTCTTTGTTCCGAAATTTTTCGTAATGTTTTGTGCTTGTAATAAAATCAAAATATAACTCCTTTATGTATTCACAATTTTATCATTAATTAATAATTTATGCCTTTATAGGTTTAACGTATTGCGTTTTTAGTGATTTTTATTTACTATGAATGTTAGTGAAATGACACACATATGGTGGTAAATTATGACAAAAACAACAGTTCCAAACGCAACAATAAAGCGTTTACCAATTTATTATCGTTACTTCCAATTTCTCAAGGATGAAGGTACAAAAAAAATCTCCTCTGGTGAATTATCAGAAGGGGTCAAGATTGATAGTGCTACAATTAGACGTGACTTCTCATATCTAGGTGCACTTGGGAAACGTGGTTATGGCTACGATGTAAACGATTTAGTGGTCTTCTTTAAGAAGCTGTTGAATCAAGATAAACGAACCAATGTAGCCTTAGTTGGAGTTGGTAATTTAGGTAACGCCTTACTAAATTATAACTTTTCTCGGACGAATAATGTTCGAATTGCGGCAGCTTTTGATATAAATAAGGAAATTGTCGGTACAGTTAAGAGTGGAGTTCCAGTTTACGATATTAGTGAATTGAAGGAACAACTTAACTTGCAACAGATCGATGTCTGTATTTTGACAGTTTCATCAAACGCTGCACAAACGACGGCTGACTTGTTAGCTGATGCAGGGGTTCGAGGAATCTTGAACTTTACACCAGTTATCATCAATGTTCCAAACAGTATCCGTGTTCATTATGTTGACTTAGCTAATGAATTGCAGACACTGATTTTCTTCTTGGATCGTGATAAGTCAATGAACGAAGAGACAAACTAAACTTTTGGGGGAATTTTTTTATGAGTGAACCATTATTTTTGAAACCTGTCTTCCATGAAAAAATCTGGGGCGGCAGAAAATTAGAAACTAAATTTGGTTATAACATTCCTGATGGCACTATCGGTGAATGCTGGGCTATTTCTGGACACCCACATGGCAGATCAGAAGTTGAAAACGGCGAATTTGCTGGTCAATACGTTGATGACCTTTGGAAAAATCATAGTGAACTATTTGGCAATCCTAAAGGCAAAGTCTTCCCATTGTTGACAAAAATTTTGGATGCTGAAGCAAGTCTTTCTGTTCAAGTGCACCCAGATAATGCCTATGCTGCTGAACATGAGCATGAATTAGGTAAGACTGAATGCTGGTATATCATTGATGCTGAACCAGGTTCATACTTGATTTACGGTCACAATGCTAAGAATAAAGCTGAACTTGATCAAATGATCGAATCAGGCGATTGGGACCACTTATTGAGAAAAGTTCCTGTTAAGACAGGCGATTTCTATTACGTACCAAGTGGAACTGTGCATGCTTTGAATAAGGGTATCATGGCCTTGGAAACCCAACAAAGTTCAGATACAACATATCGCTTGTATGACTATGATCGTGTCGACAAGACAACAGGCAAGAAACGTGATCTTCACATTAAACAATCAGAAGACACAATTACCGTTCCTCATAAAGATCCAAAATTAAATATCGAATCAAAACAAGTTGGACAAAATAAATTTACAACCTTCGTTCAACCACCAGTATCACCATTTTTCTCAGTTTATCACTGGGAAATCAAAGAACCAGTTGAATTACACCACCAAATTGGTAAGTATACATTAATCTCTGTGTTAAGTGGAGAAGGTAAGATTACCGTTGATGGTAAAGATTATGATTTGAAGAAAGGTATCCATTTGATAGTTCCAGCAACAGTTGATGCTTGGAAGTTGTCAGGTGACTTGGATATTATAGCTTCAGAGTCTGGAGAAGAATAAAAGAGGGCGGAAACAGGGCGGTCAGCTCCCGAGCATTTTCGTAACTATGTGAATTACACGCTGGTTTTGCGTGTGATTTGCATAGTTATGAAAAGCGGAAGGAGTTGCCCTGTTGTAGCCCGTTTCAGAGCCGCTGCATATTTAACCTCTTTTTTGATTACAGTTGCAGATAAACATATACAATTACAATCAAAAAATAGTAATTTCTAATCAAAAACCCAAAAAACATTAAGAAAAGTCGAAATACCGGAAAAATAAATCCGTATATTCCGACTTTTTTTATCTCAAAATTAAGTAAAAATAGAACAATAATGACGTTACATTCTGATTTTGTTCGGACTAATTAAGAAAATGAAAAATATTTTAATTTGAAATCGCTATCATTCCCCTATTTCTTAAAAAATCTTCTATAATTAAAGACATGTTAATTCAAAAGGGGACTTAAAATTGCAAAGACAACGTTTTTTTCGAGTTAGTCTAGGTTGGCAAATTATTATTGGCCTGATCCTAGGAATTATTTTGGGACAAGTATTTTACCAAAATAAGGTTGCTATACAAGTAATGCAGAACATTGGAACCATGTTTATTTCAATGATTCAAATGATTGTTCTACCAATCGTTATCTCTTGTTTGACTGTTGGTATCGCCAATATGGGAGATATTAAGAAACTTGGTCGAATCGGGTTAAAAACTTTAATTTATTTTGAAATTATGACTACTTTAGCGATTATTATTGGGATTGTGGTGGCTAATGTTACCCACCCCGGTACCTATATTGATATCCATAGCCTAAAAGGTTCGGATATTAGTCAATATACTGCAACTGCTAAAACTGCAAAACATTCGGGTATTTGGTCAATCTTGATGAGTATCATCCCAACTAACATCTTTGAATCACTAGGTAAGGGTGATATGTTGCCAATTATCTTCTTCTCAGTTCTCTTTGGACTAGGAACGGCTTCAATCGGCAAGCAAGGCAAAATTATTACTGAAGTTTTAAATGCCGTAGCTAATGTGATGTTTAAGGTTACTAATTGGGTTATGCGTTTAGCTCCAATTGGTGTCTGTGCTTTGATTGGTGTCACTGTCGGTGAAATGGGCTTCAATTCATTGAAACCGTTAGGACTATTTATTTTGATTGCTTATGCGACAATGGCATTTTTCGTATTTGTCGTTATGGCAGCCGTGGGACATTTATTTCATGTTAGATTTTATGAGTTGTTTAGAATTATTGAAAATGAAGTGACATTAGCTTTTACAACAGCTAGTTCAGAAGCTGCTTTGCCAAAAATGATGGAAAAAATGCAAGATTATGGATCATCAAAAGGAATCGTTTCTTTCGTAATTCCAACTGGCTATACATTTAATCTTGATGGTTCAGCCATTTATCAATCATTGGCTGCATTATTCCTCGCTCAAGCTTACAATATTCACTTAACCATTGGGCAACAAATTACCCTTGTAGTGGTATTGATGTTAACATCTAAGGGGATGGCCGGAGTGCCCGGAGCATCGTTTGTTGTACTCCTAGCCACAGTATCGACAATCGGTGTTCCAATGCAAGGTTTGACCTTCATTGCTGGTATCGACCGTCTCGTAGATATGGGACGTACTGCTGTTAACGTTGTCGGAAATTCACTTGCTACAGTTATTATAGCTAAGAGTGAAAAGGAATTTGATGAAGATAAACGGGAAAAGTATGTTGCGTCATATACACGTGGGGATTAGTAAAGACACTCCATGTAGTCAAAAACGATTTAAACACACAGAAATAGCCTACCGAAAAATGGTAGGCTATTTTTTATGCATATGGAAATTACTATATGATTCCTAACGTCAATACAATGGCATTCATCAGAATGTGACTGCCGGCGCTGACGTAAATATTTTCTGACTTGTAGTAAACGAATGAGAACCAAAGGCCCATAAATACGTAAACTAAAAATCTGGTATCTTGATGCATAAAAGCAAACAAGAGTGCTGAAATAATTGCAGCAATATAAATGTTAGTTGGCTTAATCAAATTGGCAAAAAAGACACGTCTAAAAATAATTTCTTCCATGATTGGAGCCGCAATCATCACGTAGATGAAATAGTATGGATATTCTTTGACCATTAGTAACAAACTGAGTGTGTTTTGAGAATCGGTACTAGCGTGGAAAAGTAATTTATCTGCAAAGCCGATTCCAAATTGAACGACTAGTGCCCCAACTGTTCCTAAAATAATCCATTGCAAATCATGATTTAAGTCTGAGCTTTTTTCAAATTCCAATGGACCACTCTGTTTGACTAAATAAATCATTAGACCGGTTACAATCAATGCAGCAATCGTAACGGTTATAAAGTAGGCTGAGCCTGTGATAGAGAACATCGTTAGGATGGAACCTAATGATAATAACAGGATATAGGCCAATAATGTGAAAAACTGATTTGTTCGATAAGACATAATTTCCCCCATATTTTTTAAAGGTAAATACTTGCAACTTCACAATATAATGTTAATATAAAACTTGTGATTAGCACAAGAGATAGTTGAGTGCTAAAAGACTTACAAAAACATTGAATTAATATTACTGGAGGTATTTAAATTGTTAAAACCACTTGGAGATAGAGTCATTGTAACAGTCGATAAAGAAGAAGAAAAGACAGTTGGTGGCATTGTTTTAGCAAACAACGCTAAGGAAAAGCCCCAAACAGCCGAAGTTGTTGCCGTAGGTGACGGTCTAGTTGCTGATAATGGTACTAAATTACCTATGAGTATTAAAAAGGGTGACAAGATTCTTTTTGATAAATATGCAGGCTCAACAGTTAAGTACGAAGACAATGAATATTTAATCCTTCATGAAAAAGATGTCATGGCAATCGTTGACTAATTAAAATTAAAACTTAAACAAGAAAAATTTATTTTAAATTATGGAGTGTGAAAATTAATGGCTAAAGAAATTAAATTTTCAGAAGATGCACGTTCAAAGATGTTAGATGGTGTTAATAAACTAGCTGATACAGTTAAGACAACAATCGGACCTAAGGGTAGAAACGTTGTTCTTGAAAAGAGTTATGGTTCACCAGAGATCACAAATGATGGTGTTACAATCGCTAAAAGTATCGAATTAGAAGACCACTTCGAAAACATGGGTGCAAAGCTTGTTTCTGAAGTAGCTTCAAAGACAAATGACATTGCTGGTGATGGTACTACTACAGCTACCGTTTTGACACAAGCAATCGTTAAAGAGGGTATGAAGAACGTTACAGCCGGTGCTAACCCTGTTGGTATCAGAACTGGTATCGAAAAGGCTACAGATGCTGCTGTTGATGAACTTCACAAGATTTCACACAAGGTTTCAGGTAAGAATGATATTGCTCAAGTAGCTTCAGTTTCATCAGCTAGTGAAGAAACTGGTAAATTAATTGCTGATGCCATGGAAAAAGTTGGTAACGATGGTGTTATCACAATTGAAGAATCAAAGGGTATCGATACAACACTAGATGTTGTTGAAGGTATGCAATTTGATCGTGGATACATTTCACAATACATGGTTACAGATAACGATAAGATGGAAGCTGACCTCGACAATCCTTACATCTTGATTACTGACAAGAAGATTTCAAACATTCAAGATATCTTGCCATTACTACAAAAGATTGTTCAACAAGGTAAGTCACTATTGATTATTGCTGATGATATCGAAGGTGAAGCACTACCAACACTTGTTTTGAACAAAATTCGTGGTACATTCAACGTTGTTGCTGTTAAGGCTCCAGGCTTTGGTGACCGTCGTAAGGCTCAACTTGAAGATATTGCTACATTGACTGGTGGTACAGTTATTACTTCAGACCTTGGTCTTGAACTAAAAGACACAACTATGGATCAATTAGGTCAAGCTGGTAAAGTTACCGTTACAAAGGACAACACAACAATTGTTGAAGGTTCTGGTGACAAAGCTGCCATCCAAGAACGTGTTGATTTGATCAAGAAACAAATCAGTGAAACAACTTCAGACTTTGACAAAGACAAGTTACAAGAACGTCTAGCTAAATTAGCTGGTGGTGTTGCTGTTGTTAAAGTTGGTGCTGCTACTGAAACTGAATTGAAGGAACGCAAGTATAGAATTGAAGATGCTCTAAATGCCACACGTGCCGCTGTTGAAGAAGGTTACGTTGCTGGTGGTGGTACAGCCTTGATGAATGTTTTAGGCAAAGTTACTGCACTTAAAGCTGAAGGTGATATCCAAACAGGTATCAACATCGTCGCTCGTGCTCTTGAAGAACCACTCCGTCAAATTGCTGAAAATGCTGGTATGGAAGGTTCAGTTATCGTTGAACATATCAAGAACGAAAAGAACGAAGTTGGTTACAATGCTGCAACTGACAAGTGGGAAAACATGGTTGACGCCGGAATCATCGACCCAACTAAGGTTACACGTTCAGCATTGCAAAACGCAGCCAGTGTTGCTTCACTATTGTTGACAACCGAAGCTGTTGTTGCTGACAAACCTGATAAGAATGCTCCTGCTGCACCAGCTGCTAACCCAGCTGCCGGTGGTATGGGCGGTATGATGTAATTTTTGCATCAATCTAAATTACGATAAATTCAAAGCGTTGGTAGATTAATTTCTATCAACGCTTTTTTTTGTCTTAGTTATTCTAACTGTACTTAATCCGATAATTCTAATTATTGATGTCAAAATGATACTTAAAGTTATTTAATATTAATTCAAAAATAAACAATGAACTAGCCGGAAAGAGCAAGAAATTAGGTCGCTGTGCAGGTGGCGTTAGCTCTTTAGTGCTTACACCACGGGACGGCTTTTGAAACTCGCGATTTGTGCGAGGTTCAAAATCGAGACAAAAGTCCTTGGCTTTTATCGATCCCCATAGCGACCTAATTTCTTGCTCTTGGAGGTGACATATTTAACTAGCACCACGCGTAGTCGTTGTAATTTGTCATCTGAAATCAGAACTAAAATTTCCTATCAGTCCTTGAAAAGTATAAAATGAATTATTGTCGAATAAGAAAATAGAAGAGAGAGTCAATATGGATAAGATTGAATTCGGTCGTAAGATCAATTATGTGCCCATGACAGTGAGTCTAGTGGCCGGATTGGTTGTTGGCATATTAGTATATATATTTACCAAAGTTATTTTGTTAGCGATTATTTTAGGGATTACAGGTCTGGTTATTGTGGCATTGCTTTATGCACGTTCAATGACCGACTTTTATGGCTATTGGGAAGTTAACGATGAAGGAATTAGAAGTTATAATTATCAAAATTTAAGTACCAGACTTCAGTCAGTTATGCTGCCTTTCAGTGAAAGCCAATTTGCCTTCAAATTTGCCGATATTAAGAGTTTAACAGTTGTGGTGGGTAAAGACATGAACGCACCCGCAAACATCTTAGGAGGCTCGTTTAGTGCCCCTAAGAAGATTATGTTTCACTTGCCAACACCATATTATTTGGAATTGAAATTAAACGATGGTCGGGAAGTTGAGTTGGACTTATCAGCCGATTGGGATGATTCAGAAACAATTGAGTATGTGATTGCTGTGATTTGTTCGGAAGCTGATATTCCAGCAGAGATTGTTAAACAAGAAAATTAGGTTTTATAACTGGTAATTTTGAATAGTAGCTCTTGTGATGCAAACGGTTTTAAAGTTAGTTATTAGTTAATTTTTATATTTTCATGATATCTGACTTCATTTATTTGGGTAAGATTTGTTATATAAAAAATGTCAAGGTAAACATTATGAACAAAAATAACCGTCATAGAGAAATCCTTTCCGATTTCTTGTAACGGTTATTTTCTTTTGTTATAGAAATTAATTATTCCGAATAAAAAAACTGCTAATAATGAAATCCCCAAGCTATTTAAGAGTCTTGACGTTACTGGATTGTTCTTTATTGTAAACCAAATGAATGTACTTAAAAATGTAATAAAAAAAGTTAATAAATATATAGTTCCTTTTTTCATATGTCTAGAACCACTTGTGCTTGATAGAATTCTGAGTTAATAATTTTAATGTCATTTTTCATCTGTTCATTAATATTTAATGGTTCACGGTTCATATGTATTGCCATAGTGTTCAAGCTTATTAAGGGAATAGCAAATGAGAAAGAAAAAATAGGATTCATTTTATTCTTATTGTAAGTCTTCATAGCTAACCTCCAGAGTTTTGTGATAACTGTTTTAATTAGAATCGTGTATGTGTAAAAGAATACCCAGTTACAGTCTACCATCGATAAAATATTTGCTCAACAATTCACAAATACTTTATCGAATATTTATTTATTGTTGTTCAACTGTACTGGCATTGATGGTTTATTATAGTCACGCCTTTGGAGAAAAGATTAATACTACCAATAAAATAATGTTTCATTTTCTAACACTTTTTTATTTGAAATTAATGACATTAAAAATGGAACCAATAATCAGATTATCGGTTCCATTTTTTTTAATATTTATTTACTGAGGTGTATCCGCAATGGCCCAGGTTATTTGACCGTTATATTCTCCAGCTTCAGTTGCAGCGGGAACACGTAACTTCCACTTTTCAGAACCAACGTACTTAGTTAAATCAAGATTATCATAGGAGCCGTTAAAACCGTCAGTTTTAATCGGTGTTTCTGCAGATGAAAGAGATGCCCAAGTATTGGTATCAGCTTGATTGAATAACAAGGAATCGCCATCATCCTGAATCAATTTCTTGCCATTACTTTCAATCGAATTGCTACCATTATTATCATAACTAACATCTACATCAAACGGTGTTGCGCTACCATGTGAAACGAGTAATTTACCAGTTGTACTCTTGTTAAGCAATAGCTTTTCTAAATTAACACTATTGATAGAACCGAAATCAATGTTAGATGGGACTTCTTTAAAAGCGGTAGCAGCAGCCACAGCTTGAATATCGACGATAGCCGGTTCTTCGGCATTTATGGTTGATACATTTTCTTTCTGACTAGTAGTTATATGTGTCAGTTGGGCTGTATTAGAAGCGGTGAGTGCTGTTGGACTAGTGACCTTAGCTTTGAATGTGATGATATTGTCCGTATTGTTGTTAAGTGATCCAGTCATAAAGCCTAGTTTATTGCCAGATTCACTATTTGTTATAGATGTACCATTCAAGGCAAAGCTATTAGGAACTATTTCCAAACCGTCGGGAATGACATCATAAAAATAAGAATCCTTTAGAGAGTCTGAACCAGTACTGTTGAAATCGACTTTGTAATCAATAACGTCATCTTTATGAGCAGTTACTTTACTTGCATAATCGCCATCTGCATTGGTTGTTTCATTTTTGACGTAATTTTGGAAACTATAATTAAAGTTTGGTATTTTGACAGGAATTTTAATGCTTGATGAAATGGATTGCGTGTCGCTTTTTCCTGAGGTATGTCCAGTATAAGTAACGGTATTGACTAAGTTACCATCATTGTTTAAAGGTGCTTCATTAGTAATTGTGGCATCGACCGTAAGTACATCTGAAGTTCCGTCTTTGACAGCAGAACTACTTGGTGCTCCGTCAATTGTATTATTACTGTTATTGATTACGGAAGATGTGATTTTTAATCCTTTAGGAAAACTATCTAGGATTTTATCAATAATCCAGCTTGAATTATACCCGGTATTCTTTAGAGTGAAGGTAAATTGTAAGTTATCACCAACATTGTTTGTTCCGTTTGTGTTAGTGATATTCTTATAGCTTTGTGAAAGAAGAGGGACAGCTAAGCCAGATAGCATGGCTCCAATATTAGAACCAAAGTGAGCCACGCCCCCAGCTGGGACGGTAGATTCAGGCCATCTAAGTATATAAGCTGTATCTTGCTTATCATTTTTGTCAACAACTTTGTAATTTGGCATTTGTAGAAGGTCAGTTCCAGCTGCATCGGCTGTATCACCCTGATTACCAATTTTATCAGAGTCTCCCCAAGTTAACTTTGGACTGACAATATCGGAACTGCTTCCGTATCCTTGTTTCCCTTTAACTGACCAATCAGAAGGGGTGAGGACACGTCCCATAAAGTCTTTGAAGCCGTCAGCAATTTCATTAGTAATGTATAGTTTTGAAGCTGGACTTGCAAAGTCTTTACTACCACTTTCAATGTATAGTCCCTTTCCACCACCTATGGCTTTCATTGGAACATTATCAACGTCAGTACCACTATTCAATGAAGTTAAGCCAGTGTCTTCGCCAAAGAAAGTCTGGAACTGAACACTACTTGATTCAGGATTATAAACATATAATTCACGTTGAACGATGGGGTCTCCATGAGGAGCAGCACGCAGAAGAATTTCGTAGAAACTATGAATTTTTGCATTATAACCGACTAGTCGAAGTGCTAAGTGGCCATTACTTGTACCAGTATAAAATAGTTTAGTGGCGTTACTTGATGAATCAAGCGAAGCCGATTGTACTAATAGGTTCATGGAACTGGTAAAGGTGGTACCGGGATTGGCGGATCCCGTTAAAAGAGCAAAATCAATGGATGTATTAGAAGCATTTCCTGGATCACTGCCAATATAAGAATTAGCACCTTGGTGAATAACACCGTAGTAAGTACCATTATTATCAATGAAAACATTAACTTTTGAATTCTTGATAATTGGAGCACCATTCTCAGTACCCGTTGTACTGGCTTTAGTAATTGTAGTGTCACCGCCAGTTACTACATTACCGTTTTTGTCACGAGCAGCTCCAAAGGTATATCCAAGTGAGACATTATCATTCAATGGAATCTCACCGACTTGATTAGGAGGCATGTTGGTTTGTTGGGTCCACCTAATGCCGTCGTATCTGGAAAGAACTGAAGCTGCATCATAAAGATCACTAGTTGATACTGCTTTTACCTCTGTCGTTTGAATTTTTAGAAATATTGTGAAAATTGTTAGTAACATTAATGATATCTTTATTATTAATTTGAATTTTCTCATTTTATCCCCCTCGACAATAAGAAAACCTTCTGGGATTATTATAAGACATAATAATTATAATGATTGTTTATCGCATAATTAATTTTTGATGAATCTTATATATTTATAATTAAAAAAGTGACATACAAGAAATATCTTTATTAGATAAATTTTCTGTATGTCACTTTTTATTGGTATTTAAAATCTATAATGCTGGTACATCGGCGATAGTCCAAGTAATCTTACCGCTGTATTGGCCAGCTTTAGTGTCAGCTGGAATTCGTAATTTCCATTTTTGAGAACCAACGTATTTGGTCAGGTCAAGATCTGTGTAAGAACCACTGAAACCATCGGAATTGATTGGTATCGGCGAGGTACTCAATGGTTGCCAATTTTCGTTAGAATTTGTTTTAGTCTGATTGAATAACAATGTATCACCATTATCTTGGACTAATTTATTGTCACCACTAGCAATAGGGTTATCACCATTGTTGTCATAACTGACGCTTACTTGGAAGGAAGTATTATCTCCATGGGAAATCCGTAATTTTCCTGTTGTGTTGACATTTTTAAGTATCCGTTCGAGATTTAAACTATTAACGCTACCAAAATCAATTTTTGAAGGAACTTCAATAAAGGCAGTTGTTTGGGGAGCATCTTGAACATTAACGAGGGCTGGTTCCTCTGTGTTGATACGTGAATCTGTAGTGCCGCTGCTAAGTGTGGTATTTAGTAAAGTGGCAGTGTTAGATATAACTTGTGAACTCGGAGCAGTTACTTTAGCTTTAAAGGTAAAGCTATAGGTTTGATTATTATTGATTGAACCGGGAACGGCAAAGTAATATTCATGATAAGTAGGGTCGGGGTCACTGACAGAAGTTCCATTCCAGTATGCACTACCCGAAACGGCTTCCAGATTACTATCTAATTTATCGTAAATACTAGTAGATTTAACGGTGGCTTGACCATTACTAGTAAAATCGATTTTATAATCAATTACGTCACCCTTTTGAGCAGTTACTTGTTGAGTGTAATCACCATTAGGATTTGTCGTTTCATTTCTTACTAGTTTTGTAAAACGATATTTAAAAGATGGTGTTATAACTGGTATTTTAACGCTATCTTTCATTGTGGTAGAGTCATTTTGACCGGCATTGTGACCAGTGACTGCTACAGTATTGGTCAAATTTCCAGAGCTATCTAAATAATAAGGGGCGCTGTTTGTGACTTGAGCGGAGAAAGTGAGATTAGATTCCCTGTTATCTATAAGTCCAGTGTTGGGGTTGTAATCTATGGTATTTCCATTTACAAGTGATGAATTGATCGTGTTAGTGTCAATGGCCAAACCATTTGGAAGACTATCTAAAATTCTGCTTATTATCCAGTTAGAATTGTAACCGTCATTTCTAATTTTGACATTAAACTTTAAGGTGTCTCCAACGTGATTTGAGCCAGTGGTTGTTTGGTTAGCATTCGTATATGTCATTCTAAGTGAGGGAATAGCTAAACCTGAGACAGTTGCACCAATAGCTGAAGAGAAGTGAGCTACTTCACCAGTACTTAAGGAAACTGCGGGCCATCTTAAACTGTAAGCAGAATCTTGAAAGCCATTAGAATCTACAACATCTATCATTTGACCAGTATTTCCCATTACTTGTAGCAGATTGTCACCAGCTTTAGCATTGATATCACCCATTTGTGAGGCTGTGGGTGCCGTGGAAAATGGCATCGAGGGGTCAGATATTTGTCCTTTCCCAGGAATGGTACCTTTGACAGCCCAACTAGTTGGATTAGTTAAAACTCTCCCCATGAAATTCTGAAATCCATCGGGAACATTATTAGTTACAAATAGTTTAGAAGGAGAGGTTGAGAGACCGCTGTACATAAATAATCCTTTATTGTCTCCAAGTGCAAACATCGGGACGTTATCAACCGTTTGAGTATTATTATTACTTGGGTCGAGTCCTGTATCTTCCCCGAAAAAAACTTGGAACTGGGCTGTTGACGTGTTGGGATTGTAAACATATAACTCACGCCGAACAATTGGTGCTCCAGTTGGGTCAGGACGTAAAACGATTTCTGCATAAACTGACTTTTTATAAAAGTACCCGACTAATTTATAAACAGGTTTATTGTTTGAATCAGTTCCTGTGTAGAATATTTTGTTGGTGCTTGAACTGGATTCAAACACAGGCATCTGTCTAAGTAGATTATATGAATCATAAAATTCATTAGAACTAGTAGATCCATTAACTAGAGCAAAATCAATTGAGGTATCCGAAGCATTTCCGGGAGTTCCACCAGTGCCGATAAATGAATTGGCACCTTGATGTAATATTCCGTAATAAGTGCCATTTTGGTCTATAAAAATATTAATTTTTCCATTTGGTGTTGTGGGCGCACCGGTATTATTGCCTTGAGAATATTTAGTTATGGTATTATCTCCACCTGTAACGACTTTACCGGTAGCGTTACGTGCAGATCCAAAAGTATAACCGAGAGAAACACCGTTGCCAATAGGTATTTTTCCAACCTGGTTTGGTGGAGAAGTTGATTGTTCTTGCCAATTAGTTATGCCATCGTATTTTCGCATGATTTTTTCAGCTTGTTCAATGTCGCCTTGTCCTCCCGCTGCCTTAGTGATGGTAGTAACATGGCTAAGAAAGAGAAACATTATTAAACTGGAAAAAAGCGCTAATAAGATTTTGAAAATTATTTTTCTAGTCTTCATTTTTATCCCCCTATAAAAACAAAATTAACTACAAAATAAACTTTTTTATACAAATTAGACTGTTTTGTTAATAATTGATTTTAATTTAGTATAAATCATAATATTTATATTACTATTCCATATATTCATGTTATTTTTTTTAAATATTGATATAGAGAATTGTTTTCCAAGAAGGAGTATGGCATGAAACAATTTTTCACGATTGGGCAACTATCAAACCTTTTTAACGTTAAGATTTCAGCGTTGCGTTATTACGATGAAATTGGACTATTAAAGCCCGCTAAAATAAACCATCAGACGAACTACCGCTATTATTCGACCGAACAATTTGAACGTCTGAATGTCATTAATTATTTACGTGCATTAGATTTGCCGGTTGAATCAATCAAGCATTTTTTTGAGGCACGTGATATTGATAAATTGGAAGAAATGCTCAAAGAACAAAAAGTACAAGTTCAGCAACAAATTTTGACTTTGAAAAATATTGAACGTCGAATCGATACGCGAATCAGTCAAGTTGACAATGCGGTTAATAGCGTTATTGATAAAATTGAAATTGTTGATGTACCAGAAATGGCGGTAATTTACTTGAACGAGGATTATCGTCCCAATGATGATATTGAATTTCCTATAGCAACATTGCGACAAAAGTTTGGCGTCGATAAAAATATTTTTCTAGGCAAAATTGCTTTAACAATTAATCAAGCTAATCTTTTGGCAAGAAGATTTGACAGTTACAATGGGTTGCTACTGATTATGGAACCAGGAGATGAGGGAGATGCAACAACTACATTGAAGGCAGGAAAATATATTCGACTGAGATTTCGTGGCACACACGATACAGCAGCCCGTCAGTATCCATTAATGATTAATTATTGTCAGAAGCATAATTTCAAAATTACTGGTCCGGCAAATTGAAACTGCCTTGATTGATTATGGTATTTCTGATGATGTTGAAAAATATATTACTGAGATTCGTATTCCTATTGAAAATGATTGACCCTCAAGTAGCTAGAGAGTTTATAATTCTAAGTTAATATCCTTAACGTATTGTGCTAGTTAAATATGCCGCCTATAAGAGCAATCTGGAGATTAACGATTAATTGAAACTGTGTCGCAAGGCTATTTTAAATTACGAAAAAACAATACGTTATGTTAATTAAATAGGGGGGAATCTTATGATAGGAACAATCTTTAACGTCTGCATGATTTTAGTGGGGAGTTTTACTGGTAGTTATTTTAAAAAAGGAATCAAGCCGGCGTATAATGAGATCCTGACACAAGCTTTGGGCTTAGCAGCGATTGCTATCGGCTTGAATGCAGTTGTGCAACATATGCCCAAAAGTCATTATCCAGTGCTGTTCATTGTCAGTTTGGCAGTCGGCGGTTTGATAGGACAATGGCTGAATTTAGAAAAACGTTTTGATAATCTAGTAGGAAAGTTTTCAAAACCTAATCCTGACGGTAGCAGTAATTTAGCTGAAGGATTGGCAACGGCCGTATTGTTGTATTGTATTGGTTCATTGTCGATTCTAGGTCCAATTCAAGCGGCCTTGAATAAGGACTACACGTTCTTATTTACTAATGGGATGCTTGATGGAATTACTTCAATTGTTTTGGCATCAACATTTGGTATCGGGATGGCTTTGGCGGCTATCGCTGTTTTTACTTGGCAAGGAAGTATTTATTTGATTGCCATGTTGCTACAAAATTCAATCAATAACGATATGATTACTGAATTGACAATCGTTGGTGGTATTTTGATTATGGCGTCAGGGCTTGGTTTGTTAAATATCAAAAAAATAAAAGTGTTGAATTTATTACCAGCTTTGATAGTTCCGATTGTAGTTATTGCAATTATGCAATTGTTTTAGTTGATAGATGCCACCTCTGGGTGCAAGAAATGTTGGCGCTGTGGGGACCGACGAAAGCCAAGGTCTTTCGTCTCGATTTTGAACTTCGTAAAGTACGTGAATTTCAAAACTCGTCCCGTGGTGTAATAGTAAAGTCCTAACGCCACCTTCACTGCTGCCAAAATTTCTTGCAACCAGAGGCTAGGGTATTAGTGATTTTAATGTGACGTAGCTAAGTTTAAAAAAATATAATTCCAAAAAAGTAGGGTAGATAAATTTCATTTCAATTTATCTACCCTACTTTTTTATAAGATGTCTTTCTATTCAGCAAGTGTATCTTCAATGGACCAAGTTACTTGACCATTGTATTGGCCAGCTTGACTGTTAGCTGGAACTCGCAGTTGCCATTTATTTTTTCCAACGTACTTAGTTAAATCTAGGTCTTTATAAGAACCATTAAAGCCGTCAAAGTTGATTGCAGTCGGAAAGGCATTTAGTGGTTTCCAAAGGTCAGTAGTATCTTTTTTGGCTTGATTAAGTAGTAAAGTATTACCGTCGTCTTGAACTAACTTATTGCCATTACTTGAAATAGGTGTGTCACCATCATTATCATAACTAACGCTCACTTGGAAAGGTGAATCAGCCGCATGGGTAATACGAAGATTGCCGGTTGTACTGATATTCTTCAGGAGACGTTCAAAACCAGCACTGTTAACACTTCCAAAATCAATTCCTGATGGGACTTCGGTAATCGCTGTTGTTTGTGGTGCATCTTGAATATCAACTATTGCTGGTTCTTCGACATCCATACGATTACTATACCCAGTATCTCCATCCAAACCATAGATGAGTGAGGCGGAATTTGAAGTGGTCTTTTGTGAAATGCCAGTAACCTTGGCTTTGAAAGTAACAGTATAGGTTTGATTGTTCCGGAGTGCTCCCATTGGAACATCCATAGTATTATAATTATTGCCATTCCAAGCGACACTGTTAGGGACTAATTCCAGTCCGTCATCAGCTTCGAATTTGTTGTAAAAGTATGCATTGCTTACAATACTGGAGCCGTTGCTGACAAAATCCACTTTGTAATCGATAATGTCGTCTTTTTGAGCAGTGACCTTGTTAGTAAAGGTTCCATTAGGATCGGTAGTTTCGTTTCTTAATAGTTCTGTAAAACGATATTTAAATTTGGGGATTTGAACTGGAATCGTTACACTATCAGTCAATTCCCGAGTATCGTTTTGACCACTATTATTTCCAAATACGCTAGCTTTATTAGTCAGATTACCTTTTGAATCTAAGTTATAAGGAGCAGTATTGTCAATTATTGCATCAAAACTAAAATCGGCTGACTCTCCTACTTCAATGGAACTGTTAGGATTGTAATCAATTGAGTTGCCATTGGTGAGAGAGACACTGGTTTTGGGATCGATAGTTAATCCCTTTGGCATAGCATTTAAAATTCGACTTATCGTCCAGTTAGAATTAAGTCCGTCATTTCGAACGGATATATTAAAATGCAACCTATCATTGACTTGGTTGGTGCCGTCGTTACGGTTCATGTTTTTGTACGTTAGTTTCATTGTTGGAATAGCATAGCCGGAAATAGTTGCTCCAATTTTAGAGACAAAGCGTTCGACTGATGCGGAGGCTGAATTTGTTTGAGGCCATCTTAAAGTATATGCAGAATCCTGTCTGCCGTCAGAATCAACAACTTTATATTCCTGTGGAGTATTTTCATTTAAAACTAGAAGGTTACTATTTGCAGGTAAGTTAGTATCACCATTTTGAGTTTCATTGGGGGATGAAGTCCAAGGCAAGGTTGGGTTAGTGATTGAAGAAGCATTTCCACTTCCTGAACGTCCCTTGATACTCCAGTTACCGGGATTTGTTAGTGTCCGTCCCATAAAATCTTTAAAGCCACCAGCTACATCATTGGTAATGAATAATTTTGATGCTGGATCATAGTTTACACCATTAGAGTCGGCACCACTGCGTAGATATAACCCCTTCTTATCACCAATAGCGAACATGGGGACGCTGTCTACGGTATCGGTTAAATTGTTGTTAGGGTTAAGTCCAGTATCCTCACCATAGAAAGTTTGATATTGTGCTGGACCATTAGGATTATAGACATACAATTCTCGCCAGACGATAGGTGCACCGCTAGGGTCGGCTTTTAAAACAATTTGCACAAAAACAGATTTCTTAGCATAGTAACCAGCCAATTTATATGCAGGTCGACCGTTTGCATCTGTTCCAGTGTAAAATAACTTACTGCTGCCTGGTTCAGAACTGATGGTCTCCAAATTGGCTAACACATTCATATCGTTATAAAAATATGAATCCTGTTTACCAGTAATTAAAGCAAAGTCGATTGAAGTGTCAGACGCTCTTTCGGGATGACCACCGCTACCGATATATGAGCTATCACCTTGGTGGAGGATGCCATAGTATTTACCATTATTGTTTAGAAAAATATTTATTTTGGAATTATTAATTGTCGGAGCGCTACTATTTGGTCCTAATTTTGCTGAACCAATTGTACTTGATAGCGTGATTGTATTGTCACCGCCTGTGACTTTACCACTGGCATTACGAGCAGCACCAAAAGTGTAACCAAGAGAAACATTTCCTCCAATAGGAATTTCTCCGATTTGATTAGAAGGCGTGTACCGCTGCAATTTCCAATTAGTGATGCCATCGTATTGTGCCATAACATTGGCCGACGTGTTGATAGCATCTGACGAAGCGGCGTGAATAGGTATTTCAGAGTGATTAAAAATAAAGAACACAAATAAGCTAGTGAGAAAAGCAAGTAGTACTTTTGGAATTGACTTAATCACTTTCATCTTTATCCTCCCTGGGAAAAAATTGGCTCATAAACAACAATTTCGGTATAATCATGCAATTCTATATAAGAGATAAATATGTAGTCGGCCGCCTCCAAGAACCAGAAAATTAGGTTGCTGTGGGGACCGACTGGAGCCAAGGTCTCCAGCCTCGATTTTGAACCACGCAAGCGAGTTTCAAAATTCGTCCCGTGGAGTAAAGGCTAAAGTCTTAACTCCACTTTCACGGCAATCTAATTTTCTGGTTCCTTCCGGCTGGTTTATTCTTTGTTTTGAATAAGCCGTAAGTAAACTGTATTCTTGAATACTTTTGTATCAGTGATAACTAGAGCATCAAGGCTTAAAGTATGTTTGGTATTTTTAATATTTAGTTAAAGTTCTATCTATTACTATTATAAATCATAATAATTATATTAATAGTCTATATATTCATGTTATTTATTTTTGGAATTTGCGTACATTGTGAAATTTACAATCGTGAGGTTGGGACAAAACTATTATTGTCTTTAAACATGCAGCCTAAACGTGTTACAAAACATATTCGAAAGCTGAGCATGTTTTGTGCCGCTCTCTTTTTTAATTTTGTCAAAATTGATACAATATCAAAGGTAAAGATTGGGGATAAAATATAATGAAAATACTCTTCGTTGGCGATGTCGTTGGTAGTATCGGCATTAAGGCTATAGAAACATATCTACCTGAGATCAAAAAGAAGGTTAAACCACAGTTAACAATTGTTAATGGTGAAAACGCTGCTGGTGGTAAGGGTACTAAAGAACCTGATTATCAAAAAATTACTCGTGCTGGTGCTGATGTTGTTACGGGAGGAAATCATACTTGGGATAAACGAGAAATTTTAGATTTCATCGATGATCCAAAGAAAAATATTTTACGTCCCTATAACTTTTCTGGGGAAAATGTTCCCGGACGTGGTTTTCTAAAGATTAAAGTAAATACTAAAGAAGTTTATGTTATCAATATGCAAGGAACTGCTTTGATGCAGCCACTTGATAATCCATTCATTGCGGCGGATAAGTTAATTAGTAAATTAGATAAAGATGCCATTAAGTTTGTCGACTTCCACGCTGAAACAACCAGTGAGAAAATTGCTTTTGCTAATTATATGGTTGGCCGTGTTTCTGCTGTTTGTGGAACACATACTCACGTTCAAACCAATGATGCACAGGTTATTAACAAGCAAACTGCTTATTTGACCGATGTCGGGATGACTGGGTCATATGATGGTATTTTAGGCGATAAAAAAGAACCGATTATCAACCGATTCTTAACGCAAAGACCTAATAAATTTGATGTTGATGAAGATGGTCGCATGCAAATTGGCTTTGCTGTGATTGAGATCAACGACCAAACTAATAATGCTCGTAGTATTAAGAACTATGTTATAACACCAAATAATCAATCATTTTTAAATTAATGGAGGGAATTCATGCCTCAAAAAACAAAAGAAACACCAATGATGGAGCAATATCTGGAGTATAAGAAACAATATCCAGATGCTTTTTTGTTATATCGTGTCGGTGATTTTTATGAGATGTTTTATGACGATGCCGTTAAAGGTTCACAAATTCTGGAACTTACATTGACATCCCGTAATAAAAAGGCTGATGAAGGTATTCCTATGTGTGGAGTACCACATCACGCTATCGAAGGTTACATTGATACACTTGTGGATAAAGGTTACAAAGTTGCGGTTTGTGACCAACTAGAGAATCCCGCTGATGCACAGGGCAAGATGGTCAAACGAGGTGTGACTCGAGTAGTTACACCTGGTACGATTATGGATAAATCTGATCAAGCCAAGGAAAACAACTATATTACTGCTATTACAGCACACCAAAATGTCTTCGGTTTAGCATATGCTGACCTTTCAACTGGGGAAGTTAAAGTTACATCAGTCGAAAGTCAATTAGATTTAACTAATGAATTACAAAATTTGGATACGAAAGAAACAGTTGTTTCAGGAAGTTTTCCACAGAAGTATCTTGATCAATTACGTAAATATGGTATTTTAATTTCAAAATTAGATGATTTAGACGAAAATTATAGTTTTGATTTTTCACAAATTGAATCTGATACCGAAGTTAATACCGTCAAGCTGTTGATAAGTTATTTAGTAAAGACTCAAATGCGTTCACTAGATCACTTGAAGGCCGCTGAATCATATGAGACTTCTTCCTATTTATTGATGGACCATTCCGCCCAACGTAATTTGGAACTGTTCAAAAATATCCGGACAAACAAAAAGTCGGGAACACTTTTATGGCTTTTAGATGAAACTAAAACAGCCATGGGTAGTCGTTTATTGAAGCAATGGTTAGCTCGTCCGTTGATTAATGTCGAAAAACTGAAAGAGCGTCAACATTTCGTGCAAGTCTTTTTGGATAATTATTTTCAAAGATCTTCATTCCAAGATTATTTGACGAAGGTTTATGATTTGGAACGTTTAGCAGGTCGAGTTGCCTACGGAACAGTCAATGGTCGTGATTTGATTCAGTTGAAGACCTCGTTGGAACAAGTTCCAGAAATTAAATCGATTTTACTAGATATCGGTGATGATGAATTAACAGCCTATGTGGAAAAGATTGATGAGGTTGCCGATATTCGTGATTTGATTGATAAGGCAATTGTTGAGGAAGCTCCGATTTCAGTCACTGGTGGTGGCTTGATCAAAGAAGGCTATAACGATCAACTCGATAAATATCTTGATGCTTCTAAAAATGGTAAGCAGTGGCTAGCTAGTTTGAAAGCTAAGGAACAAGAATTAACAGGCATTAGTAACTTAAAGATTGGCTACAACAAGGTCTTTGGTTACTATATTGAAGTCAGTCGTGCTAATATCGATAAAGTTCCTGAAGATCGTTATCAACGAAAACAGACATTGGTTAATGCTGAACGTTACATTACGCCAGAATTAAAAGATAAAGAAAGTTTGATTCTTGAAGCTGAGGAAAAATCAAAGAGTTTGGAATATCACCTTTTTGATCAGATTAGAAGTAAAATTAAAGATCAAATCAGACGAATCCAAAGTCTAGCTAATATTTTGTCACGTTTAGATGTGTTACAAAGTTTTTCAGTTGTTAGTGAAGATTATCATTATGTTGCGCCTAAGTTTATTGAGGAACACGAGTTACAAATAACTAATGGTCGCCATCCAGTTGTGGAAAAAGTTTTGAGCAATAATAGTTACATCCCTAATGATGTTAACTTTGATGACAAGACTGATATTTTGTTGATTACGGGACCAAATATGTCAGGTAAGAGTACCTATATGCGTCAAATGGCGTTGATTGTAATCATGGCACAAATTGGTTGTTTCGTACCCGCTGACAGCGCAAGTTTGCCAATTTTTGACCATATTTTTACAAGAATTGGAGCGGCAGATGATTTGATTTCTGGGGATTCAACATTCATGGTCGAAATGCGAGAAGCAAATGATGCCTTAAAAAATGCAACTCCCAACAGTTTAATTATTTTTGATGAGATTGGCCGAGGAACTGCCACCTATGACGGAATGGCTTTAGCTCAAGCAATTATTGAATACATCGATAAACACGTCAAAGCAATGACCTTGTTTTCAACGCATTACCATGAATTGACCGAACTAGAAAGCCAGTTGCCGGGATTAAGAAACGTCCACGTCGATGCTTCAGAAGAGAATGGTGACTTAGTCTTTCTACATAAAGTTTTACCAGGACCAGCTGATAAATCATACGGAATCCACGTTGCCAAGTTAGCCGGACTACCAGAAGACGTCTTGAACCGAGCAGGTAAGATATTAAGTAGTTTGGAAGAAACATCAGTCCATACAACGACTTCAGAAAGTATTCAAGAACCTAAAGCAGAACCAATCGAACCAGCAAAAGAAACCGTACCCGAGAAGGCAACTGTGAAACCAGAATCAGTTGAAAGTGATGAAGAGCAACAATTATCACTATTCCCAGAAACGCCCAAGCAGACAAAGAGGTTGTCTAGCAAAGAGTCACAAGTTATCAAGGAACTTGATAATCAAGACTTAATGGGGATAACCCCAATAGAAGCCATTAACTTGCTTTATAAATGGCAGAAGAAGTTGAAATAATTTTTTGATTTGGTTTTAAATAACCGATACAATCCAAAAATTAAGAAAGAAACGAATGAAATAAATTAGCTGGAGGTTGCGAGAAAGAAAGCCAGCAGTGAAGGTTGCGTTAGGGCTTTAGCCCTTACACCACGGATGTATTTTGAGATTCGCGGTACTATGCGAAGCTCAAAATCAGCCTTGAGACCTTGGCTCAAGGCGGTCCCACAGCAGGCTTTCTTTCTCGCAACCGGAAGCGGCAGATAAATATATAGAAGAAGGTGGAAATGTGGGCATAATTCATGAACTACCAGTAGAACTAAGTAACCAGATCGCAGCTGGGGAAGTTATTGAACGTCCCGCATCAGTTGTTAAAGAGCTGGTTGAAAATTCCATCGACGCCCAGGCCACACAAATTTTGATTACTATCAAACAAGCTGGCTTAAAATCAATTGAAGTAAATGATAACGGAAAGGGGATTTCAGCAGACGATGTTGAAGTCGCCTTTTTACCGCATACAACAAGTAAGATTTCAAATGACCACGATTTATTCAATGTCAGAACACTCGGATTTCGTGGTGAAGCCTTGGCCAGTATTGCCTCTGTATCCAAACTGACAGTCGTAACTAGCCAAGATGGCAAGTCAGCAGTCAGAGCTAAATTTTCGGGTAATGAATTAATAAAGAAGGAAACTTTTGCTCGTTCTAAGGGAACAACTATGACTGTTGAAGATTTATTTTTCAACACACCAGCCCGTTTGAAATATGTGAAATCTTTGCACACGGAATTGAATAAAATTGTTGATATCGTTGATCGGTTAGCCATGGGCTATCCTGACATTTCGTTTCGTTTGATTCACGAGGGTAAAGATTTAGTTTGGACATCTGGTAATGATAATTTACAACAAACAATTGCGGGAATTTATGGTCGAACGATTGCCAGTCATATGTTGGATTTTGAAAATTCTGACCCTGATTACGAAATCAACGGTTACTTTTCTAAACCAGATACGACCCGCTCTAATCGGTCATATATTTC